>NZ_VFNO01000001.1:0-1017032 GCF_006715575.1 Brevibacillus sp. AG162 | reverse complement strand
AGTCGTGAAACGACACGTCCACCGTCGCTTCCGTTGGTCCGTACAGGTTGACCAGTTCCGTCTGTGAAAGCAACCGCTTGCATCGGTGCGCTTGCGGCACCTGCAGCGCTTCCCCGCTGGTGAACACGCGGCGAAGACTGCTAAGCTGCTTTTCGCTCTCAGTGCTCTCCACCGCTTCCAGAAACAGATGCAACATTGACGGCACAAAGTGCATCACCGTCACGCCCCAACGCTCTACGGCCTCGACGATCGCCTGCGGATTTTTCTCCTCTCCTGGCCCTAAAAATGCTGCCGAAGCCCCCGTCATCCCCCACCAGAACAGCTCCCAGACCGAAACGTCAAAACTGAACGGGGTTTTCTGCAAGATCACATCCTGCTCTGTCAGGGGATAACGTTTTTGCATCCATTGCAGGCGGTTGATCACGGCATGATGCTCGATCATGACGCCCTTGGGCTGACCGGTTGAGCCGGAAGTGTAGATCACATACGCCAAATGACGGGGGCCCGATGTCACGCCCAGGATACTCTCGCCCTGGTACCAGCATTCATCTTCCAAATCCAGTGTCTCACCCGCAAAAGGCAGATCCACTAAAGCGCCCTTGACTAGCAAGAGTCTGGCTTGACTGTCTTGCAACAGATAGGCGATCCGCTCCTTGGGATATCCGGGATCGATTGGAAGGTAAGCCCCTCCCGCCTTCAAGATCGCCAAAATCCCGATGATCATCTCTGGCGAGCGGTCCGTCATGATGCCGACCGGTTGATCCGGCCCCACCCCTTTGGTACGCAAGACACGGGCTAATTGCCCTGCTTTCTCGTTAAGCTCTCCGTAGCAAAGCGTCTGCGTGTCAAAAATGGCCGCTGGAGCATCCGGATAGGCCCTGGCCATTTTTTCAAACAGCCCGTGCACCGTTTCCTCCTGGTCATACGCCCCCGCTGTCGAGTTGAACTGATTCAGGATCAGATTCGTCTCCTCTTCGTCAATCAACTGCAAATCTGCCAACCGCCTATCAGGCTGGAACAACGCAATTCGCAACAAACGCTCCAGATGCACCATCCACCGCTCTACGGCATCCGCTGTGTACAGGCTGGCATCGAAGCGTACCATCAGTTGCAATTCCTCATCTTTCCCTTGCACGATAAACTGCGCATGAGTCTCACCTGGCTGAACAATGTTAGTGTCGTGGATTTGATCGTGCAACACCAGTGTTCGCACCAGTACTTGCTCATCCTCCGTCCTTAGCCCGGCTAGTTGCAGTGCTTGCCGGATCGGGAAGTTCTGATAGCGGTTGGCTTCGGTTACCGTATCTTTCGTACTCAACACCAGATCCCGAAACGTGCCGCACTCTTCAAGAGAAGTGCGCAACAACAGCAAGTGATTGAGATGACGGCCGTCCTTACTCTCTTGCCGAAACACGGGCATGCCGACTACGACCTCTTGGCTGCGAGAATACTTGGCCAGCAGGACGTTCACAGCAGCCAAGATGAGCACATACAGGGAATAGGTAGAGCCCCTGCTCATCTGCAACAGCCGGGTTGCGAGATCCGGCGCGACAGGAAAAACACATTCGTGTGAGGCTTTTTCCGGCGCATCTCCCCGTGGAAGGTCGGCAGGAAATGCACTGAGTACAAGATCGCCTTGCAATTGCAGTTTCCAATACTCGTATTCAGCGTCCAGTTTGCCATTGGCCACTGCGAGATTGTATGTAATTGTATCCGACATTCTGCACTCTCCCTAAAAACTAAAGTCGATCTCCTCGGTTAACACATTTTGCAGGGACACCGCACCACTTGCCATTTCCAACTGTCGGATCGGTCTTAGGGGGTCCTCTGCGATCTGTTTCAGAAGATGCCCAAAGTCTTCCGACATCCGCTCGATCGTCTTGGGATGAAACAAGGCCGTCGCGTATTCGATCACGAGGACTAACCGCTCCATCTCCAGCGTCGCCTCCAGCGTCAGGTCCACTTTTGCCACTCTATGCCCCATCGGTTGCGACTCGATATACAACGGCAATTCGGACAGTGCTACTTTGTTTTCATTGTGCATGACAAACATCGCGTCAAAAAGCGGATTGCGACTCAAATCCTTGCCGAGAGCCAGATCGGCAACCAGCTTCTCAAACGGATATTCCTGATGCTCGTATACGCGAAGAGCATTCTCCTTCACTTCCTGGAGGAATTCCGCAAAGGGGAGTTCACCCATGGGTCGGTTGCGATAAACGAGCGTGTTGGCAAACATCCCGATCAACGGCTCGGTCTGCACATGCGTCCGTCCGGCTGACGGCGAACCGATCACGATATCCTCTTGATTAGCGTACTTGGCCAACAGCACGTTGAAAGCAGCCAACAGCAACATGAACATCGACGTGTTCGTTTGTGTCGACCATTCCTTAAGAGAAGCCAGCACGTCTCCCCCTACAAAAAACAAGTGCGTGTCGCCGTCCAGGCTCTGCACCGCCGGCCGAGGATAATCCGCAGGGAGAAGGAGCAGTGGCGGTTCCGGTGAGAACTGCTCCTGCCAAAACGTCTGGTGCGATGCGAGGGCTTCGCCTGACAACTGCTCATTTTGCCAGTTCGCAAAGTCCTTATATTGAATGGACAAGGCAGGCAATTCATGCCCCCCGTAAAGCGCGAAAAATTCTTCGGTCAAGATGCCTATGGAGAAACCGTCAGCGATGATGTGGTGCATGTCGAGCAACATCACATGCGTTTCATTGCTAACCTGCAACAGCGTCACCCTCCAAAGTGGAGCAGTTTTCAAATCGAACGAACGAACGCTCTCCTCCAGAACTTGGTTTACCTCCGTCTCCGACACTTGCAGATGATTGATTGGCACCTCGATCCCGGTCAGCACCTGTTGCATCGGCACGCCGTCAACTACCAAAAATCGTGTGCGCAGAGTCTCATGGCGATCCATGATCGTCTGAAATGCCTCCGTAAATCGCTCGCGGTTCAATGTGCCTTTTATCCGTAATGCTACGGTCACGTTGTACGCCGTCTGCTCCGGCTGCATTTGATTCAGAATAAACAGGCGGTGCTGTGCTGACGAAAGCGGATAAGCATCCGCCTGCAATATGGGCTCGATGCGGTGATGCGCGGTGCCCCAACCACTAGCGGCTTTCTCTTTAAGAAAACGCGCCAGATCCGCGATGGTCAGATGTCCAAGGAACTCGACCATCGACAAAGACAGTCCGAAGGATACCTGAATTGCGTTGACCATCTTCGCGGCGAAGATCGAATCCCCTCCAAGCTCATAAAACGAGTCGTAGAGCCCGACCTCCCGCACGCCCAGCGTCTGTTTCCAAATGTTTGCCAGTTGCCATTCATGCTCGTTGTATTCACCCGAGTCCCGCCCAGTCAACACAACTGGCTCCTCATCAACCGCGCTAATTTTCTCCCTGGTTTCGCTGGCATTTATAGCAGTTTCCACCAACTGCTCGACCTGAGCCAGCAATGGGGGACTGAGAATTATCGGAAAGCGGGGCTGATCCATAAGCGGTTTGATCTTTCTTAACTCACGGAAATTGAATGCACCGATCAGAACTTGGGTCAAGCGACTGTTCAAAGCGATATCGAACGCGTCCAGCGCTTCCTGAGTCCAAAGCGGATGAAACATGTGCTCTTGATCGACCACCCCGTGCTCCACTCCCATACCGGTCTCGCGCCACACTGCCCAGTTGATCGTTAGCGTCCGCGCTCCGCGCTTGGTGCGGGCCGGGGCAAACGCGTCCAGATAAGCGTTTGCAGCCGCATATTCACCTTGTCCGAATCCTCCTGTTAGTGAAGTCATCGCTGAGAACAGGACAAAAAAGTCCAACGGCTCTTCCTCCGTCAATTTCTCCAAAACCTGAGTGCCTTGAATCTTCGGTCGCAGCACGCGCTTGAACGTTTCCTCCTCTTTGGCATAGAGCATTCCAGCACTGGGTACCCCAGCCGCATGAACGATGCCGTTCAACCCACCCCATCGGCTACGCAGATCTTCGATCACCCTGAGCATAGCGGTTTCGTCCCCGCAGTCGGCAGCATAGAGTAGCACGTTTGAACCGGCAGCTTGGATCTCGCGAATCGCTGCCCGCTGTGATTCCGTCCGGCCGGGATCACGGCTGACCAGTGCCAAGCGCACCGGCTGTTTCGTTGCGAGATGCTTGGCGATCTCCAATCCCATCCCACCAGTGCCGCCGGTGATCAAATACGTCCCGAATGGGCGGATTTTCACTTCCTGATGTCCTATGATCTCCGATGTCGCTTCGACGATCTGTTGGACATAGCGCCGACTGTTCCGATACGCTGCCAGATAGGGCGGTTCGGTATCATTTAGCTCTCGAAGCAAATCGTTCACGCATATTGATTTGTCCAAATCCAGAGCGCGCACGAGCAGTTGCGGGTGCTCTACGGCAATGGTTTTGCCCAGAGCGAACACGGCTGAATAGATGGGATGCAGATCCGTTTCCTTCCCATCTACTTCATGGACGGTCGGCGCGGCGAGCACAAGTTCCAGTTTGTCCCCCCATTTCTGGCTGGCGAACAATCGGACGTATCTGAACAGGCTCTCCACCGGATCGAACTCCCCTGGTTCTGAGGCCAATGCTGACATATCGAGAACCCGCGCGAACGTGCCGTCTGGAAAATCAGCTGCTTGCTCCAGCGCCACCGCTGTTTCGTAAGCCAGCCCCGCCTCCGTGCATACGTTCAAAAGCTCGTGCGCTAATGGGTTGCTCCCGCTTCCGGTGACGATAAGTGTTTTGCCCCAATGCCTTTCCGAATAGGCATGAGGGGCCGCTTCTACCCACTGGATCGTTGAAAACATTCTGCTTCCGGCTACGGGGTAAATCTCCAACCAACAGCGCGTCCGATCGAACGCATATTGGGGCAAAGGGATCCGCCGTTTGTCCTCGATGGTATACAACGCCTCCCAGTCAATCTCCGCTCCGCAGGCATAGAGGTTCCCCAGTGACGTCAGCGCACTCCAATCCGCATCTCTTTGCACCAACTGATTCGCTTGCTCACGCAGTACTAGCAAATCTTTCTGAGTCACGTCCCCTGCTTCGTGTTCCCTCTTATGGTCGGGAACAACCCTGTGAACTTGGCAGAAGACTCCTTTTTGAGACGGGACCAATCCATTCTCCAACAACCGCGCGATTTTAGACCTTAGATCGCTCACACTGTCTGTCACGATTGCTACCCGAAAGGGAAAGTGACCACGTCCCGTTTGTACCGTATAGCAGACTGCTCCAAGGCTCGCCTTCGTCTTTATGGTGAGATCGCGTTCATACGAGCGCAACAGGGCGGCCAGCGCCGTGCGACTGTTCGCTGAGGCGGTAAACAAGCGCGGGACTTCACGATAAGTCAGCTCAAGTTGCGGTGCTTCTTCCAGTACCACGTGACAATTCGTTCCAGACAGCCCAAACGAGCTCACTCCGCAACGACGAGGCGTTCCGTCCGTCTCCCACGGCTCCAACTCATCCTGCACATAGACAGGGGAGTGAGTAAAAGGGATTTTGCGGTTGGGTCGCTGAAAGTGAATCGACGGCGGCAGCTCACGGCGATTCAATGCGAGCACCGCCTTGATGAACCCGGCGATTCCGGATGCCGCGTCGAGATGGCCGAGGTTGGGCTTGATCGAGCCAATTCCACAAAATTGACTTTGGTCTGTATACCGACGAAACGCCATCGTCACTCCTTCGATCTCGATCGGGTCCCCCAGCTCTGTTCCCGTGCCGTGGGCCTCGATATAGCGGATCGATTCCGGATGGATGCCCGCTGACTGCCACGCACGTTCCAGCACATTGGCCTGAGCCCGTGCGTTCGGCACCGTGATACCGTTGGTCGTCCCATCCTGATTGACGGCGCTCCCCTTAATCACGGCATAGACGTGATCACCGTCAGCGAGCGCTTGACGCAAAGGCTTAAGCAACACTGCCGCTGCGCCTTCTCCGTCAGCCGTGCCAGTTGCCTGATCATCAAAAGTCCTCGCCCGGCCGTCCTGCGACTTGCCGATCTTGTCCTCATGTTCGAGTGACAACAAGCGGATATTCACGCCGCCGGCCAACGCCATGTCGCAATCCCCCGTCTTCAAGGCTTGGCAAGCCAGATGCAATGCAACCAAGGAGGAGGAGCAAGCCGTATTTACGATCAGGCTGGGCCCGCTCAAATCGAGCGCATAGGAGATACGGCTCGCAGCCATCGAAGTTAAATTGCCGGGCAGTGCTGTCTTCAACGCATCCGGCTGCACATCCCGGATATATTGGAAATAGTTTTCAATGGCGTTAGGATTTAGCCCCAAATAGACGCCGGTCACCGATCCTGCCGAGCGTTTCCCCACATATCCTGCATCTTCCAATGCTCGCCACGCACATTGCGTAAACAGACGCTGGACCGGGTCCATCAGGCTGGCCTCCAAGGGGGAGAGTTTGAAAAACCTGTGGTCAAAGCGGTCGATCTCGTCCAGATAAGCAGCAGGGGAAAACTCCACCTCTGCTGGGTCGTTTCCCTTATGCAGGAGATAGTTTTCGATGTCACGCCGTCTCCCGGTAGGCATCCCACCAATCAGGTCGCGGCCTGTGCGCAGATGATCCCAGAACGCCTCCAGCGTCTTGGCTTGCGGAAAATCGATCGCAACGCCGATCACCGCTACATCGCTGACTGCCGGCTCTTCGATCTCCTCGACGATTTCTCGATCCTCGATAGGCACATCTTTCAGAGACAGACCTTGGAAGGTCAACATGCAGTCTCCTCCTTTGAGAAGATGTCAGACAACCGTTCAGTCATCCCTGTATCGGAAAGCACCTTTTCGATGCGCCGCTTTTCTTCCTCCTCAGGAACCCCTTTGGTACGCATGATTTGAGAGAGCCACTCTAGCGCTTGGCGCATCTCAACCTCTGAGGGAAACCTGCGGGCAGCTTCCAACTCGCCTTGCAACCGTTCCAGTTGATCGTACGTCACGATGACGCCTTGTCGGTAAGCGTCTGCATCCTTGTTACGATTGCGTGTCGCTACAGCCATCGCCAAGCAACGAGTCACTACAGTTGGCACGTGCGGGTCAAACGCCGGTGCTGCAAGCCGTTCGCGTAGTTGGAGACGGTCTTCCCTCTGTCCATACGACATGGCTTCTATCGTTGTATTAGCCGTGACAAGATTGGTGAGCACTGCTTGCGGCCCCATCTCCACGACTAACTCCACTCCCTGCTCTTGCAAAAAGTCGATGGTCTTTGTCCACTGCACCGTGTCGGTCAACTGACGCGTGAGATAGGGGACGATACGTTCGGCCCCTTCGTATGGGCGACCGGTGACATTCGCGATCACTGCGTATTGTAACGGCCTAAACGACAATTTGTTCAATTCCGCCTCCAATTCCGTAGCAGCATGTGCCATCAGCGGACTGTGGAAGGGCGGAGTCGTCAACAACGGCGTGACTTGCATACTCTGCTCCAGAAAATAATCCTCTACTCTCTGCACGCCCGCCGCGTGCCCTGAGATAACGAACTGGTCACGGCCATTGTCACAGGCGAGTGCGATAGCCTCCTTCTCTGTCGAAAAAAGCCGGCATGCCTCGGAGACCTGCTCTTTCATGACGCCGTTGAGCACAGACATCGCGCCGCTCCGCACCGATGCGGCCAGCAGACTGCGCTTGCGAACCAACCGAATCGCATCAGCAAACGGCAATGCCCCCGCGCAGGTCAACGCCGAGTATTCGCCAAGGCTGTGCCCTGCCAGAAATGCTGGCTCGATTCCGATCTCTTCCAAATACACGCGAAAGGCAGCAACACTGACCGTCAGGATGGCTGGCAGCATATGTTCATGGCGATTCAATTCTCGCACTCCGCCTTCAAAGCAGATCTTCGTTATGTCATAGCCAAGGGCGTCATTTGCTTCAGCGAAGGTCAGCTTGGCCGCATTGAACTCTTCCCACAAAGCCTTTCCCATCCCGATATACTGAGATCCTTGACCTGGAAACAGAAACGCAAGTTTATACATTGAGAGGCACCCCTTTGGAAAAGTTACGGGTTTGATCTTTCAGAATACCGTCCGGATTACAAGAACTCCTGGTATGCGTGATCGGCGATAATCATCTCGTGCATTTGTGTCGAACCCTCGATTATCTCCATCACTTTACAATCGCGATAATGACGCTGCGCTGTCGACGCTTGGCTGCAACCGATGGCTCCGTGCATCTGCACCGCATCGCTGGTCAACTTGGGTAACATCGTCGAGGCAAAATACTTGGCTGTCCACATCTCTGCCAGCGACCGCGGATCTCCTTGCCCCTTTAACCGGGTAGCCCGCTCGCACAGCAGACGAGCTGCTTTCACCTGCGTGACCATTTCAGTGATCATCTTCTGGATCAGTTGGTGCTTGCGGAGAGGTACCCCGAACTGCTCACGGCTGGCCGTATAACGTACCGACTCCTCGATACAGGCTTGTCCGATTCCAACGCACCCCCATGCGATGGTAAAACGGCCATAGTCCAGACACGTTGTTGCCACATAGGTGATACCAAAACCGGGTAGCCCCAGCAGATTGGCCTGAGGGATCGCGCAGTCGATCATCGTCAGCTCCGCTATCATCGAAGCGCGGGTCCCCAACATACCGCTAACCGGATAAGTTGCAAATCCGGGCGTATGGCGCTCGACGAGAAAAGCGGTCGGTTTGCCTTCATGCTGCGCGAAGATCAGAAACAAATCGGCCAGCTGTCCATAGGTGATCCACTTCTTGTTACCATTAAGAACATACTGATCTCCTCGTAACTCCGCAGTCGTCCGGATGCTCTTCGCATCGCTTCCGGCAAATGGCTCGGTGAGGCCGAACGCGCCGACCAACTCACCACTCGCCAATCTAGGCAGCCACGTTTCCTTCTGCTCCTTCGTCCCGAAGCGAGTGATGGCTACACACACCATTCCGTGCACAGTTAGCAAGGAACGGATGGAGGAACAGCCTCGTCCGATCTCCTCATGCAAAAGTCCAAGCGACATCGCATCAAGACCAAGTCCACCCCACTCCTTCGGAACGGCCGCACCAAGATAGCCCTGCTCGGCCAATTTTCGGATAATCTCGTTGGGGGTCTCTTCGCGCACATCCCATTCGTTCGCATTTGGTGTGATATGCTCATCCACAAAAGCTCGGCAAGAGGCGTAAAACGCCTCTTGCCCTTGTGAAAATTCAAGATTCACGTGTATCCGTCTCCTCTATACCGCTTGCTTGGTTCTGATCAAGTTCAGGATTGCGTTGATACTGCGGAAATTGTCCAAATGAATATCTTGATTCTCTAGTTCAATTCCTAACTCCGTCTCGATGAACATCACCAGTTGCATAGCGAACAGCGAATTCACAAAACCAAGGGCGAATATATCATCGTCATCCTGCAAATCGGGTTTGCGGAAAAATCGATGTAAAAACTGTTTGAGCTGTTCTTTCGTCTGTTCCATGAATGATACCTCGCTTCCGTCTCGTATTTGTTACAGGGACACCAGAGGGTTCTGCCCCGCATACTCGACCACCCTGCCCATTTCCAGCTTGATATGCTGGTCAGCCATGTGAAAGTAGCGGTCGTCGTGCGTGATGGCGATTACACACTTGCCCTGTTCTTTGAGCCTGGGCAGAATCTCATCATAGAAATGCCGGCGGTACTCTGGATCTTGATCGGCTGCCCATTCATCAAACAGGCAAATCGGACGATCTTCCAGATAGGAAAGCAACAGAGCCAGACGCTTTTTCTGACCAGTTGACAAGGATGTCGTCGTAAAACGACCGTCCACTACAGCGACTTTTTCCGACAATTCCAATTGGCTGAGCAGTTCCTCAATCTTGGCCTCTTGTCCCTTAACGTCGATCCCGTATAGGCGATCAAACAGGTAATAATCGCTAAATATCGCTGAGAAATACTGACTTAGTTGCTCCGAAGATAAGCTCTCACCGTTGACGAGCACGAAGCCTTCCTGTGGGACGTACAGGCCCGTGAGCAGCTTGGCTAACGTCGTTTTGCCACTGCCATTGCCTCCCGTAAGGAATGTGATGCTTCCGGAGCGGAAGGTCAAGTCAATCGGTCCGACGCCGAACGCAGAACCGTCGGTCGCCGCATACTTGTACGATACCCCCCGCATGACCAGTTCTACTGGCTCCTGGCCGTTCGGAATATACAAGTCTTCATCATTCGGTGCATTCAGATTGGCTATCTCCTCGCTCAGTTCCTGAATCCGTTTCCAGGAAATGCGAATCTGCACGAATGTTGGATAGGACATCAGGATTCCATTGACTGGACCTGTCATATAGAGAAAGACAAACACAAACACTTGCAGGGTTCCCGCCTGAATATGGGGGAAGATCAATGGAAACAAAAAAGCCACAAACCCGATCACGACCGTGAACAACAATTCCCCGATCACCGTGACACTGGCAAATCGAACGTCTCCTTCCGTCCGTTTCCATCTATAAGCGTCACAACTCTTTTCCATCTGATCGCGAAAGCTCAGGTTACGGTGATGGTTAAGGCGCAACTCCTTAAACCCCTTAATCAGGTCGTTCATAAGACGGAAAAAGGTCGTTTGGATGTCGCGTGTCTCCTCCCACAGCTTCTCCGCCTTGTTGCCCATATAAAAATACAATCCGGCGGCGAGCGCGATTACGGCCATGGAGATAAAAAGCGCATATCCGTTCAGCAACCCTAGATAGAGAAAGCAACAAATCAGTGTAACCAGAGAAGTGAGGCCGCCGACCAGCACATTCATAGATCGAGAGACGACTTCGGTATCGTTATTGAGCACAGCGTGCATACGCCCGTCCGCGATGGCTTCCATCTTATAAAATGGTGTTCGCAAAATTTTTTGAATCATGTCCGTTCGTTTTTCATACACGAGATTATTGGTCATCGTCACGAGTTTTGTGCGAATGTACCGCTGCCCGCATACGTACATGATGATCCCAAGCACGAAGTAAAACAGCAACCCATTCGTCAAATTGTCCTGATTGCCGAAAGTTTGGTTGATCACGAAGATGATAAACGCGTTACCAAAACCACTGACAATCCCGAGAAGGATCAACGCCGGATAGAGTTTTTCCATACTTTTTGGGAAAAACAGGATCAACAAGTGATACAAAAAGAACTGCACGCCTACTGCGATCATCGCCAAGACAGCCGGAAGCAGCGATTGAGGGCCCCAGACGCTCACTTCGCCCCATGGCAATCGCTCGAACAAGATATTTGGCAACCAATAAAAACCAAGGAGAAACAACCCGAGGAAAACACCGGATAAAAGTGCTCCCCTAACTTCCTTGCCTCGAAAGCCTGCAAACTTGCGCACGCCGCTCCCAATCTCCCGAACTGCTCGGATTTGAAAAACTAGCAGAGCGAGTGCCGTCGGTACCATCACAGCGAGAACGAGTGTTGCAATTTTGTCTACTTGGTCGAGTTGATCTTTTTGGGGTTTGACCAGCTCACGATCCTGAATCAGATCAAGTAGGCTTCGGGCGATATATTCGGTATAATCAGAATTCATGTTAGCGAGAACGGCTATTCCGATCTTGTCACCGGGACGAAGCACCATGAATGAAGAAAAGGCCGGATTCTCGCCTCCATGTGACAATTCGCCACTCCCACGCTGGAAGACCGACCAGCCTGCCGCATACGATGATCCGTTGCTAGACGGTGGCACAGTCGTGTCGGGGGCATGCGAGCGGCGGATTAACTCCTCACCGAACCCGTTGATCTTTTTCGTGCCGAGCTGGATTTTCATCCATTCCGCCACATCCTGCATGGACGCGCTTATATAACCTGCAGGTACATTTCCCCTATATCGGGGCGCCTCATAGGCAAGTGGATATGTAAAACCCATCTTATATCCAGCAGAGAGCCCGTTACGAACGGCATCCTCATAATTGGCATAAGTATGATCGAGTCCAAGCGGCTGCAGGACATTTCGCTGCATGTACTCCTCATAGGGTATTCCACTCACCGTCTGAATCACCAAACCAAGAATATCGTAATTGGCTGTTGCATACTCGAATCGCTCGCCAAGCCGGGTTCCTTTGGCAGGCTTGAGTTCTATACCGCTCAGTTTCCGTACCCACTGCTCCAGAGCATCGTCTGAAGACGAGCGCGGAATGAGCCCGACGGTCTCCGGCGGAAGTCCAGACTTATGGTACAACAGCTGTTCCAGCGTTATTTCAACAGGCTGTCCACCAAGCGTTACCGTAAACCAAGGCAGGTACTTGCTAACCGGATCCTTTAACTTCAACCGGCCCTGTTGTTCCAATTGCAACACAGCCAGTGCGGTGTACGCCTTCGTGTTCGAACCGAGCTCAAACACCGTCTCGCGGGTGACAGGGCGCTGTTTCTCCAGATCGCTGTACCCAAAACCGCGCTCATATACGACCCGATCTCCATTTACAATTACCACAGCTAGGCCAGGGATTTTGCTTGCGTCCATTTGTTCATAGATGAATGTTTCGATCTTATCCGGAGCATTCGTTACTGCCATTGCAGTAGGAAGTAGTGGGCTGCTCGCGATTAGGATAGTCAAGAGCAGGAGACACAATCGCAGCAGATTCATATAAAAGCTCCTTTTCTTATTCAAATAACAGGTCGAGTGCCTCTTGGCTAAGCCCAGCAGTTTCGAAGTCTGACGGCGTAAACTCCCTGTCCTCCTTACCCATGCAATGGGCGATTAATCGTTGTACCTGCAAACGCCACAGGCTCGCAAACCGTTCCATTGTGTCTGGGGAGAATTTGCGCGTGCTGTATGTAAACACTGCGCTCAGGCGCTGATCCTGTACATACGCAACGATGTCAAGCCGGGCTGTCAATACGTTCTCCCCCGACTGTTCAGGACCGGTGTCCAAAGAGCTACGCTCGATCCATTCGCTCGGGGCCTGATTGTCGATCACGCCCAAGTAGTTGAATCGCACCCGCTTGCGTCCGACTTCTCGGAGTTTGCCCCGAAGGGCTGACAGGACTCCGTAGCCGATACCTTTATTGGGGACAGCAAACACTTGCTCTTTGATTTGCTTGATTGCCTCTCCCAACTCTAGCTCGCCCGCAAAAGTTAGACGAATCGGGTACAAGGCTGTGAACCAGCCGACTGTTCGCGATATGTCTTGTTCCTCAATGAACGGTTCACGCCCGTGGCCCTCACTCTCCACTGTTACAGCTCCCGTGGTACCGCTCATCTCCCGTAACGCAAGTCCCAAGGCGGTCAATAGCAAGTCGATCGGCTGTGTGTTGTACGCACGGTTGGCGTCAGTGATCAGAAAACCCGTCTCCTCCTTCGACAGATTTACCGTTACAGCCTTACACTCTCGGAGAAGGTCAGCCCCGTAGTCGAACTCATAAGGCAAAGTCTCCGTCTCCTCCTCTAGAACCTGTTGCCAGTACGGTAACTCCTCGTCCAACTCCATATCGTGCAACGCGTCAGCCCACGCCTGATACGACAT
This sequence comes from Brevibacillus sp. AG162, assembly GCF_006715575.1. Taxonomy (NCBI): domain Bacteria; kingdom Bacillati; phylum Bacillota; class Bacilli; order Caryophanales; family Paenibacillaceae; genus Brevibacillus; species Brevibacillus sp. AG162. Next base: position 1,003,613 of record NZ_VFNO01000001.1, on the reverse strand, counting down.
CGTCTTGGCAGGGAACTTCACCTCTTCTTCCCGTGACAGAGCGGTCAGGGCTAGGTTGAGATCCTCCAGCAACACATGCCAAGACACCGCGTCAACCAGCAGGTGATGAGCCGTTAGCAATAGGTAGTCCACTTCCTGCATATGGAACAACGCAGCACCAAACAGCGGTCCTCGAGTCAGGCGCAGGCTCTCTTTGAACAGTTGGGCCTGACGCTGCAGATCGTCTTCATCAGAGACGGTAATCTCCGCCAAATCAAACTCCTTCGTTAGCCATGCAGGATCATACCAGAGCGTACCTACGGCCTCGTCATAGCGAAGTCGAAGGGTATCATGATGGCGCATCACACAGGTCACAGCGGTTTGCAGAAGCGACGGCGAGACCAAATGACGCAGCTTCAAAAACACTGTTTGATGGAAAAAGTTCGGATTCGTAAGCTCTTGTGCCCAAAACCAGGCAACAATCGGCGTTAGCCGCACTTGCCCTTCAACCGGGACTTGCGCAGCGGCAACTCGTAAGCTTTGCTCCTCGATCACGGCAGCCAGTTCACCGATCACCGGGTAGGACAGGATGTCTCTGACCTTCAAGTGCAGACCCACCTCAGACAGCTTGGACACCACTTGGATTGCCTTGATCGAGTCACCGCCAAGGTGATAAAAATTATCGCTCGCCGCTACCTGGTCCACCTGTAAAATACTTTGCAAAATATTTCGTAAAATCTCCAACGACTGAAGTGAGTTGGTTAACATCGTACTACTTTCTGTCAGTGGATCGGGTAACGCCTTCCGGTCCACCTTCCCGTTTGATGTCAGTGGCAAACTATCCATCAACACCAGATAGGCTGGCACCAAATAGCTGGGCAAGCGTCCCAGCAAGGTCTTGCGAATCTCGAACGCTGTGAGCCCGCCGTTCGTGACCACAAACCCGGCAAGTGCCGTCTGCCCAGAAGCGTCTTGGACATCGACGACCACTGCTTCGACAACACCCTCCACAGCGAGCAGTTGATTTTCAACTTCCCCCAGTTCGATGCGATGCCCCTTCACTTTGACCTGGGAGTCCATCCGTCCGAGATACTCCATTACTTCATCCGCACGCCATCTCGCCACGTCACCCGTCTTAAACATACGCCCCGTGCCCCATGGGTCTTGCACAAATCGCTCAACAGTCAACTCAGGGCGGTTCAAGTAACCGAGCGCTACGCCGTCTCCGGCAATGCACAACTCACCTTTTTGCCCAATCGGCACAGGTTCGCCTCTTGGGTCCAGCAGATACAGGCGTGTGTTGAAAATCGGGCGCCCAATTGGCACTGAGCCTTTCCGGCCATCCGCTTGGTCATATCGATGAAACATGCACCCGACCACTGTCTCGGTCGGACCGTATTCGTTGAAGATCGACACTCTTCCATCGAAAATCGACAAGACATCAGCAGCCAACGAAGCTTTTAGGTCTTCTCCCCCAACAATCAATGTGTGTACCGCCGCATCTGGATAACGTTTCTCACGAATTAGCGCCAAGTGGGCAGGTGTCGTCTTGACAACCGTCGCTACTCCTTCACGCAAGAGCAAATCCAAGACGAACTCGTCTTCCTTGGCTGGATAAATAGCGATGGCGCCGCCACAGATCAAAACCGGATAAATTGAGGTGACTGTCAGATCGAAGGCGAGTGACGTGTAAAGAGCCGAAACATCGTCCGGCCCGCGAAGATAGCTTTTCATCGCCCACCACACGTAGTTGACCAGCCCCCTCTCCGTGACGACAACCCCTTTGGGCAGTCCGGTCGAACCTGATGTGTAGATCACATAGGCGGGGGCTTCCGCATTCATACTCGTCTCCAGATCTTCCGGCGAGCCTGCGTCATTCGCCAGCTCATTCACGCGTATTATATCGGTGACAACCTCAGCGCCGGCCGAAAAGGACTCGTCCGCCAACAACAGAGCCGCCCGACTGTCTTTTAATAGAAAGGAGATCCGGTCTGACGGATACGCCGGATCCATCGGTAGGTAAGCAGCGCCCGATTTTAACACTGCAAACAGTGAGATCAGTAGCTCAAACGAATGCCGAAGATGTACGGCTACAATCGATCCCGGCCCTATGCCACGCTCCTTCAGTAGATGTGCCAATCGATTTGAACCCTCATGCAATTCACCGTACGTGAGTGTCTTCCGCCCGAGGATTGCAGCTATTCTATGCGGGGCAGCTTTCGCCTGCTGAACGAACAGTTGATGCACAGGAACGGATGGATAGTCCGTAACGGTGCGATTGCGCCTCACAAGCAACTCCTCTCGTTCCGCCTCTTCAAGGATTGTCAGCCCATCGATTGTGACCTGACCGCCGGACAGTAAAATCTGTTCTGACAGCAATACCATCCGACGTTGCATCCGTTCGATCGCGTCTTCATCATAATCGTCCCTTTTAAAATCAAACTGCAGTTCAATTCGTCCCGAATCCTGCCAATCCTTAATAACGACTTGCAACGAATAGACTTGATACCCGCTATAGAACTCCTCATTCTCTACCGTGACGCCATCCCAACCGCTCACTAGTTTTGTGTTGTAATAGTTTACGCAGACTTGAAACAGTTGATCGACTCCCTGCTTGTTCAGCTCCAACTCCGAGACCAGTAGATCGTACGGATAGCGCTGATGAAAATACGCGTCGCGAAATTCACGGTTCAACCGCTTGAGGAATTCGGAAGCTGCGGCTTCACCGTTGACAGTTGTACGAAAAGGAACTGTGCTGGTGAACATTCCTACCATTCGTTTTTCCTTAGCTCCGGAACGGTTCAATACCGGGCTACCGATGATTAAATCCTGCTGTTGAGTCGTCTTATAGAGATCGAGCAAAACCAACCCGGTGAAATATGTGTTAAGCGAACACTTCGTTTGTTCGACATACTCTCTGATACGCATAGACAACGGTCCGTCCAGCAAATACCGTTTTCGCCTTCCCGACAGGTCATCCGAACTCTTGTGCAGAAATCCCTCCGGCAGCAAGCGGAACTTGTCCAGCCAATAACGACGGTTTTTGGTGCAGCGCGCACTTTCCAAATACTCGCGCTCCCCTTTGATCGTTTCGATATAACTAGGTTCCGGGGTCTGATCGATCTCTTCTTGAGCGAGCAGTTGGAGGTATTGACTGCAGATCTGATCAGTCATGATCTGAATACTCCATCCATCCGCCACCAAATGGTGAAACTTCACAAAATAAGCGTTATGCTGTTCAGTCATTTTAAGCAGAGCAAAACAGTACAGCGGCTGCCCAACAAGCTGGAAAGCTCGTCTGAATTCCGTCTCCGCCCACTTGGCCGCCGCAGCTTGTGGATCATCCTCTTGGCTGAAATCAAGCAACGGTACAGTTTCACGGCGATAGGGAACGACAATCTGAGCAGGTATACCCTCATGCTCGCTGATCCGAACATGCACGCCTTCATGTTTCTCAAGAAACAGATGGATTGCCTCTTCCAACAGCGCCAACTCAACAGGGCCTTTAAGATGTACAATCCCTCCGATGTTGTACATAGGCAGATTGGGATAGATTTTTTCAATGTACCAAATTCGTTTCTGTGGATGAGTAAGCGGTAACACCAGACTTTGCAATATCTTCGCCCCTTCTATTGACCGAAAAAGAAGAGATAATATACCTAAATCTCCTTTTGTTGGAAACCATATAAGAAATAAGTTAAATCATAGCACTTGGAACGTCAATATAATTTTTAATTTTACGAAAATAATTCATCCACAACCTTTTACTACTAAAAACTTCTCTTGCTATCAGCCGTTTTTTATGAGCTCGGTCAAGTAATTAAAATGTAATCCTTCACATCGTTGAGGATCTGGCTCCTCTACAATAACAATCGTACTCTCCCAAGGTGGACTCAAGGAGTCTTAAACCAAACTCAATGAAAAAAGGACTCCCTAAACGAAGTCCCCTACTCAAGTTGCTAATCGTATCACTTATGAAAGTGCTTCTGTCATCATTTGTGCGGCTCCTCCATCGCGTGCACCTTCCTACTGGGCTGTCAAACGACTCCGAATCGCCTTCGTTGCCGCAACCATGTTTCGTAATGACTGAATGGTTTCTTCTCTCCCTCTTGTCTTCAGCCCGCAATCCGGATTAATCCAAAATTGATCTGGTGGAAGTACTTGTACACCTCGTGCTACCATCTCTTCCATTTCTGAGACAGCTGGAATCCGGGGGCTATGGATATCGTATACACCGAGCCCGATGCCTTTGTCATATGTACCTGTTTCGAACACAGACACGAGCTCTCCGTGGCTGCGGGAAGTTTCAATCGAAACCACATCGGCATCGAGTTCGCTGATGACATCCATAAAATCATGGAATTCGCAATAGCACATATGTGTGTGAATTTGGGTGCTCGGCGCAACGGTTGAGGTCGCTAGACGAAACGCTCTGACAGCCCATTCGAGATAAGCTGCCTGTTCTTCCTTTTTGAGCGGAAGTCCTTCGCGCAGTGCTGGTTCATCGACTTGAATCATGAGAATCCCCGCTTCTTCCAAGGCTTCTACTTCTTTTCGCAATGCCAAGGCGATTTGTTCGCACACTTCTTGTCGGGTGACATCGACTCGAGCAAATGACCAATGTAAGATGGTCGCTGGACCTGTTAACATGCCTTTCATTGGTTTGTCGGTCAATGACTTTGCATACACACTTTCTTTGACCGTCATCGGTGCCACAAACTCCACATCTCCGTAAATAATAGGTGGCTTCACGCAGCGCGAGCCATACGACTGCACCCAGCCGTTTTTCGTGAACAAAAAGCCATCGAGCTTTTCGCCAAAATACTCAACCATATCTGTTCGCTCAAACTCGCCATGGACGAGGACATCCAAACCGAGCTCTTCTTGTATCTCGATCCACTCCTTGATTTGCGCCTGAATGAAAGCATCGTATTGCTCCACTGTCCAGTTCCCTTTTTTAAACTGCTGTCGGGCTTGGCGAACCTCCGCCGTCTGCGGGAAGCTTCCGATTGTAGTAGTTGGCAGCAGTGGCAGCTTCCACATATCTTGTTGAATCTCTCGACGTTCGAGATAAGGGACGCTTCTTTCAGGTTTTGCAGCAGCTATTTGACGCAAAGCATTCTTCACTTCTCGACGATTCCTCGCTGGAGATAGTGCCAGCTTGAGCAAATCCGCTTCATTTTGGGAGATCTCTCTCGAAATGACATACTTACCATATTGGAATCCTTGGACTAAGAGCTGTACTTCCCCCAGTTTTTCGTCGGAAAACGCCAATGCTGGCATGACTTCCTCTGGCAAGTCGCTCTCTGCTTCAACCGTTACCGGTACATGCAACAAACTACTGGACGGCTGCAGCCACAGCTTTTCGAGTGGAACTATTTCGGAAATTTCTTTGACCAGCTCCCATTTCTCCTCAATGGACGCACGCCATATGTTTCGACCGTCGATGATTCCCGCCGCGAGAATCTTTTCTGCCGGAAACCCATGTCTTGTCAGATTCGCTAGATTGCGCTTGGCCCCGTGTACAAAATCAAGACCAATTCCTTTTATCGGTAATGAAACCAGCTCCTCATACCAATCCACCGCTTCAAAATAGGTTTGCAGCATGCACTGTAGATGCGGTAGTGCTTGATCGATTTGCGTATAAATCCGTTTGATGATGGCGCGATCATGCGACGAGACATCCCGTACAAATGCTGGCTCATCGATTTGCACCCATTCCACGCCATGCAGCTCCAACTCCCGGAGAACTTCTATGTAAAGCGGAACGAGTTGATCCACGACAGTCTCAAATTCGTTTTTCTCATATCCTTTGGACAATTTGACAAACGTATACGGGCCTACAATGACAGGCTTTCCGATGATACCGAGCTTTTCTTTGGCCTCCAAATATGCCTGGAGAGGCTTGTTCTCCGTTATGGATGGTTGTCGTTCACCGAACTCCGGGACGATATAATGGTAGTTCGTGTTAAACCATTTCGTCATTTCGCTGGCGACAGCTTCCTTCGAACCGCGAGCCATGGCGAAGTATGTAGCGAATGAAACCGGGCCTCCCTCGTATTCATAACGCTTGGGGACCATTCCAAACATCACAGCCATATCCAGCATGTGATCGTAGTACGTAAAGTCACCCACAGGGATCAGATCGACCCCTTTTTCCTGCTGACACAACAGGTTTTGGTGACGGATTTGCTCCATTTGCTGTACCAGGCTTGCCTCATCGATGGTGCCTGCCCAAAATGCTTCCAATACCTTTTTCCACTCGCGGTTCTTCCCGATCCGTGGATATCCCAAATTGCTGCTTTTCATGAGCTTCCTCTCCATTCTTTAATCGATCTTGACTCGAATCCGCCCAATAAAAAAGGCATCTCCAACGATCAAAAAGAACGTTAGAAATGCCAAATAAGCACTGAGATCACAGCATCCTAACACCTCCCTATCTCCCGTAGGTTAAGCAGTGTCGTCGAAACAGGCAGGTCTCCTGACTTTGGGATCATCATCTGCACATGCCTTCCCAATCCGTTTGGATCAGTGGCTATTCAATGTGCCGACTCCCCTCATACAGTGGCGGGACCGTGTCGGAATCTCACCGACTTCCCTTTTCATCCTTGGTCGATCCTGACGACCAAAGAACCTGTTCCCACTCCTATGAAATTGTCATGGTTCTGTGAAGTGCCCCAATAAATTAGCAGGGCAACATACTGTTCATACAGTAACACAGAATCCATTTTTTGTCATATTAAAATATAAAATCATCGTCCGTCAACGGTTCTACGTTCAGTGTGCGGACATAGCCATTTCCTTTTTTCGAGAAGAAGTCATGCTGCTTCGTCTGCGTCCGAATGCCATTCAGCACGATCGGGTTCACTTCTTCCTCTGGGAATAGCGGGTCCAGCCCCAGATTCATCAATGCCTTGTTCGCGTTGTAGCGCACGTAGGCATGAACCTCGTCAGCCAATCCGATTTCCGTATACAACGAAGTCGTATAGGCCTCTTCATTTTCTTGCAGCTCACGCAGAAGGGCATACAGCTCCTCTTTTGCTGCGGTCTGCTCGACCACACTCAGACCTTGATATACTTCTTGGGCGAGAACGCCGACATAGAGTCCGTGGATGCTCTCGTCACGAACAATCAGGTCGATAATTTCCCCGCTGCTTGTCATCTTGCCTTGACCCGCCAAATAGAGCGGATAGAAGAAGCCGCTGTAAAACAGATAGCTTTCCAGGAAGACGGACGCTACCATCGCCATGTACAAGTCTTTCGGTTTCTCAATTTCCTGATAGCGCTTAGAGATGAGGGCCGCTTTCTTTTGCAGATGCGGATTGTTTTCTACCCACGAAAAAATACCGTCAATCTCTTCTGTCGATGCCAGCGTTGTAAAAATACTGCTGTACGATTTGGCATGGATTTGCTCCATCATGCCCATGAAGGCGAGAACCGCTTTTCTTTGCAGTCCATCGACATGCTCCATGATCTTCGGCATCCCTACTCCACCCTGAACCGTATCCAGCAAGGTGAGACCGCCCAATACTTTTTTATACGTATCCCGTTCAGTCGCACTGAGCTCCATCCAGGACATCTTGTCATCTGACAGCGGAATCTCATCATCCGTCCAGAACTGCATGATGTTTTGATTCCAAAACGTCATCGTAAAATCGTCGTCCGGCCTGTTCCAATTGACTGCTTTCATATGGCGTTCCTCTTCTCTTTTTGCTTGATGCTTTTCCTTTAATGAATCTCGTTCCCTAAATTGCGCAGCTAATGCACTCTTCTACAGTCAAATGCTTCGTACGCGTATAGTAGAGTGATTTCAGACCTTTTTTCGCTGCGTAAATGTAATAGCGAGCCAGTTCTCTGGTGGAAATATTGCTGTTCACGTGCAGCACAGTCGAAATTCCTTGGTCGATGTGCTCTTGAATTTCGGCAATCAGATCAATCACTTTGAATTGATCAATGACATACGCCGATTTGTAGTAAAAATAGTTTTCCTGCGACAAGTACGGCATCGGGTAATACGTCGTAGAGTTGGCATACGTTCTCGTTTCGATATGCTCGACGATTGGCATCACGCTGGAAGTCGCATTCTGAATGTAGGAAATGCTCTGTGTCGGCGCAATCGCCAAACGGTACGCATGGTAAACGCCATGCTTTTGCACCTTTTGCTGTAGTTCCGCCCAATCCTCTGGCGTTGGAATGTGCATCCCTTCGAAGAGAAGCTTTGCTTTTTCCGTCCGCGGGCTGTAATCGTTCGTCAAATACTTGTTAAAATAAGTGCCTTTTGCATATTCCGATTGTTCAAAGCCCAAGAAGGTGGCGCCAGTTTTCTTGGCAATTTCCATGCTTTTCTCCAAGGAGTAGAAGTTCATCATCATGAAAAACGTACGAGCGAAATCCTTGGCTTCTTCACTCTCGTAAGCAATTCTGTTCTTTGCCAGATAACCGTTCAGGTTCATCGCACCGAGACCTACTGAGTGCAGCTCACGGTTTGCCTTTTGAACGCCTGGAGCGTTTTCTACACGCGTCATGTCACTCACGGCTGTAATGGCTTCGATGCCTTCGTGGACGGATTCACGGATCATTTTTCGTTCCATCACGTTGACGATATTGAGCGATGCCAGATTGCAGCTAATATCGCGACGGATGATATCCATTTCTCCGTAATTGGTGATCGTCGAAGTCTCCTGCAGCTGGAAGATTTCCGTGCACAGGTTAGACATTTTCACCGAACCAAGGTCTTTCAGCGCATGGTTGTTGTTCGCATTTGTTTTGTTCATGATGTACGGATAACCCGATTCCATTTGAATCATCGCGATTTTGGTCAGCATCTCGCGTGCGCTCATCACGGTCTTTTTCTTGATGCGATCGTTTGCCAAGAGCTCCTCGTACATGTCATCGAGGTCCATATCATCCAGATGCACGCCGTATTCTTTGTACACAGAGTACGGAGCAAACACAGTCAATGGCTTGTTTTCCTCAGCCAGCTTGTAGAATACGTTTGGTACGATCAAGCCGATGGACAACGTTTTGATGCGTGCTTTTTCATCCGCATTGATCTTTTTGCAATCGAGAAACTCGTTGATATCCCAGCCGAAGATGTTGTAGTACGCTGCACCTGAGCCTTTGCGTTGCCCCATTTGATCCGCGTAGGAAAACGCATCTTCCAGCAGCTTGAGAACGGGCATGACACCTTTTGCTGCGCCCTCGACGCCTTTGATCGGCTCTCCTCGTCCGCGAAGCTTGGACAGGTTCACGGCTACACCGCCGCCAATTTTGGATAGCTGCATACAAGTTCCCAAAATAAAGTTGATGGAGTTCAGTGAATCATCCATTTCGAGCAAGAAGCAGGAGACCATTTCTCCACGGCGGCTTTTTCCCGCGTTCAGGAAGGTTGGTGTCGCTGGCTGCAAGCGTTGATCCATCATCGATACTGTTAAACGCTTGGCGAGTTCAAAGTCACCTTGTCCAAGGGACAGTGCCACAACGGCCACTCGGTCTGGATACTGCTCCAAGTACATCGATTTATCGTTCGTTTTCAGGGCGTAATCTTTATAAAATTTGGAGATAGCCATGTACGAAGCAAATTGAAAATCAGCGTCATAGGCCAAACGGAAAACTTCATCGACCTGCTCAACCGTGTATGTTTCATAGACGTTTTCATAGAAGTCATTCTCGATCAAATAGTCCATGCGTTCTTTGACACTGCCAAAAGTCATCGTATTGGACTGCACTTCTTCCATGAAGACCGCAACCGCTTCCCGATCCTTTTCCAGTTGGTAAAATCCGTCGTTGCCACGCTGCATCAGTTCGTTGTTCAATTCAATATGCCGCAATTGTTGCCACCCCACTCGTAAATTGTTCCACGTCCCGGCCGGTACCGGACAGTTCAAATTTAGAAATTACCGGAACGCCATATTGGCTCGCGATCGTATCCGCGCTTTTGGCAAAGCTGGTTCCCCAGTTGCGGTTGCCGCTGGCGGATACTCCGCGCAGATTGACATGATTTCGCTTCAGGAACGTCGCCACCTTCTCCGGCACTTGTCCGAATCCCGTCGTGTATGTTATCAAAATGAATGGCTCGTCCAGCACCATATCTTGATCAATTTCCACATGTGGCAAATTAATTTTGTTGACGAATCTTCGGACGTTTCCTGTTTTTGAATCATAAGCGATTAACATGTCCCTCATCCTATCCTGCTATTTTTACTCTGTATGTATGAAATTTAGCCAAAGTAAAAGCGCATCCGACGTTTACATGCCGAATGCGCGTGATGACTTCCATCTAACAATTCGCCGATGCGAATTGAGCGCTCGAACACTTCCCTATCTCCCGTAGGTTAAACAGTGCAAGCGGTTAGGCAGGTCTCCTGGCTTTTGGATCATCGCTCCATTTACACCTTCCCGATCCTTCTTGATCAGTGGCATTCTTTCGCAAATGGAACTCTCTCATTACAGTGGCGGGACCGCGTCGGATTCTCACCGACTTCCCTATTAAGTCTACCAAATCTGGTGGTAAACACCTCACCGCATCAATATGTAGTTGGTAAAACTTACTTTACCTCAATATATCGTAGGAGTCAAGCTCGGTATGCGCTCTTCTCGAAAACTAACTATTCTCCTTTTTCGGCTATTGCCAATCTCTGGTTCTCGTTCCTATAATAGATTTTGTGCGTGTTGGTTAGCCTTGGAGAGATTGGAGAGTCGCCCTCATGAAAAGCACCGACTATCAACCTGTCGTCATTCCTCGTTCTTACAGTAAAATGATGACTTATCAAGAACGTCACTATCACATTTTCGTAAGTATACCTGCCGATCCTCCTCCGGAATCAGGCTTTCCCGTCATATATTTGCTAGATGGCAACTCTGTTTTTGCAACCTTGACCGAAGCGATACGAATACAATCACGCGGCCCTGAACGAACTGGCGTGTATCCTGCAATCGTCGTCGGGATTGGGTATCCAACGGACGGTCCGTACCATCCTTCCCGTTTCTTTGATTACACGTATGAAGTTCCCGCCTCGGAGCTTCCTGGCAACCCAAGAGGAGCGGAGTGGCCTCAGATGGGGGGAGCGGAGCAGTTCCTCACCTTTTTGGAGGAGGAGCTCAAGCCTAGCATCGAAAACGACTTCCCCATCGATCGGACGCAGCAAGCGATTTTTGGACATTCGCTAGGTGGCTTGTTTGTCTTGCATGTACTTTTGTCGAGACCACACGCTTTTCAGCGGTATATAGCTGGCAGTCCCTCGATCCACTGGAATGAGAGCGTGCTGCTTGCGAAGGAGAGTCAATTGCAGACCCAGCTGACCGATGACCTCGACGTCCATGTGCTCCTCACCATCGGGGAGTTGGAAAACGATGGGCGATTCTTGGTCAAAGAAAAATCTCTGGCGATGGTCGAACGATTGTCCTCTATGGGCAAAGGTCAAATCAAGGCTTCCTTTAAAGAATTTGCTGACGAAAATCATTCGTCCGTTTTGCCAGTCTTCATTAGCCAAGGACTCAAATTCGCCACGAAAAAAACTGCCCGCTAAAAACGGGCAGTTTTTGTTTATCATGATTCACTTACTGTAGAGACAACACTTTGGTGATTTGGGGCAGCTCTTCTATGGCAGATACAATCGTCGGTGTAATCTCTTCATCAGTCACAGAGATAAGCAGGGCATTCTTCCCTTTTTGTTCGCGCGATACATTTAACTTGGAAACATTGATTTGATACTCGGCCAGTTTTCGTGAGACATCATAAATCACGCCTGGATAATCGATATGGTGAACCAACAATCCATGGGCCCCTGGAGGTATGCGACACGCGCAATAATTGATTTCGCTGATGTACACTTCTCTCCAATCTTGCGCAAAGGTGTACTTGTTCGCTCCTACCCGCAAAACCGCCAAATGATTCGCATATTCGCCGGAGCTGTGTTGGACAGAAACCTTTGTCCCGAGTCCTTCCACTAGCAGCGTTGCGATTTGCTCTTTATTTTCATGAGCAAGAATACTTAATTGTGCACCAGCTAACTCTGGCTCGAGTCTTCGAATCAGTTCAGCCAGCTCACGCAGTCCAGCATGTTGGGTCATGTGATGCCTTCACTCTCCCAGTCAGGTTTATCCTTGTTTTTACGGCAGAATCCATGCTTCCGGCTCTTTCTTGATGGAGGATTCGTTATCAGCACGATACCAAGCCGTCAACGTTTGCCCATCTTTCGTATAGTAGATTCGGTAGATGGTATTGCCTTTTCCGCTGTTGGTAAAAGGACTTTCCTCCAGCGGAACCGCTGTCACTCCACCCGAGGTAACAACCCCGCCGTTCTCCTTGATGACGTTTTGGATCGTTGCCATATGCTCTTTCCCCATGGAGGCCATCCCGAAATAAGAAATGATCGCCAAGAGAACCGCTCCCGCCAAAAACGAAACGATAATCACTTTTGATTTTTTCGTAGCATCCACCGAGTGCTTCCCCCGTCTATCTTAGTTCTCTTTATCGACTAAGCGTACCTTGTCAATCGTACCGCCACCCAAGCATACTTCCCCATCGTAGAAGACGACAGCCTGACCAGGTGTCACTGCTTTTTGCGGCTGATCAAATACAACTTCTACGGTGCCTTCTTCCAGCAGGTGAACGGTTACTCCCTGATCTGGCTGGCGATAACGGAATTTGGCTGTACAAGTAAACGTTTCGGATGGCTTCTTATCACTCACCCAGCTAACGTTGGTCGCCAAGAGACTCTTCGAGTACAGACGGATATGATCAGAGCCTTCACCGACGATCAGGACGTTGCGCTCCAGATCTTTGTCTACAACAAACCAAGGCTGTCCGCTCGTTCCATGACCTCCGCCTATCCCTAAGCCTTGTCGTTGACCCAGGGTGTAGTACATCAGTCCGTCGTGCGTACCGATGACTGCTCCATCTACGGTCTCGATATTTCCTGGTTTGGCAGGCAAATAGTTTTGCAGGAACTCGCGGAAGTTGCGCTCTCCAATAAAGCAGATTCCTGTACTGTCCTTCTTTTTCGCTGTATACAGTCCTGCTTTCTCTGCGATCTCCCTTACTTGAGGTTTCGGGAGATGACCAATCGGGAACATCGTTTTGGAAAGCTGTTCTTGGCCCAATACATTCAAGAAGTAAGTCTGGTCCTTGTTGTTGTCTGCGCCACGAATCAGCTTGTACTCGCCGTCGATGTACTTGACCTGCGCGTAATGGCCGGTAGCAATATAATCCGCCCCCAGATCCATGACCTTGGCGAGAAGCTCACCGAACTTGATTTCACGGTTGCACATGACATCCGGATTCGGTGTACGTCCCCGTTTATATTCATCCAAAAAATACTGGAATACCTTGTCCATGTATTCTTTTTCAAAGTTTACCGTGTAATATGGAATGCCGATCTGTTCACAGACGCGCCGGACATCCTGGAAGTCTTCTTCCGCCGTGCAGTGGCCGAATTCATCGGTATCATCCCAGTTTTTCATGAAGATGCCGATGACGTCATATCCCTGTTGCTTAAGCAGGTAAGCCGTCACGGAGGAGTCGACTCCGCCGGACATGCCGACAACGACGCGTGTATCTTCTGGTCGCTTCATAAGTCTTTCTCCTCTTATTCAATTTGTACCCTTACAGATTACCATGTTTCGCAAAACAAATCATGTTTTGTTGCACTTTTGCCGGTTAGAATGAAAAAACGCCTGACGCGTAGTTGGCGCCAGACGTTTGGTAGCAAGGTTAAGCCTGCGTAGATTCATCCTTGATTTCCGCGCGAAATCCCTCGATGCTTTCTTCACGACGCTGATTTTTTGCTTCAAGGTTTGCTCTTTCCTCAGCAGAAATCTCTCCAGCATGAGCCGCCAGATAATCTTCGGACTCACGAATGCTCTCTTCGGTATTGGAAATCATCTGTTGAAGCTTTTCTGCGTTGTCAGAACGGTCATCCGGCTTCGCCATAATCGATACGCCTCCTACAAAGGGTTATATTCAACACCTTTACCATTGTGCGCCAATCATGGTTTCTTTATGTACCCGTGTTATAATAGAAGAAACGGATTAAACGAAAAAGAGGGTTTCACCTATGGCTTCCTTAGATTTGTTGGAAAGAAAGCTGCTTCGGATCATCTCTGATACCGATCCTGTCCGCCTGAAACGACAATGGGTGAAAGGGCAAAAGATACCTGAATCCGAAGTGGAACAGCGCATGCGTATCGATCTTCTCTTGCGCAGACTCGACAAGCTACCTGAGGCCAAGCGTCAAGAAGTGCTTGCGCTACTCAAATGGTTTAGCTGGTAGAAGATTAGCGGATGGACGTTCCCAGACGCCACTGGCCGTCTATCCGATTCATTTGCTTCCTATCCACAATCGCATCTTGATTCAGAGGTCCGTAGATGTGCGGATACAGCAATCCATCCTTCGCAGGCTCGTATTTGACTTCCGAAGTCGTTTTCTTTTCATCGATAACGAGTACATACAACTCCTCGTCAAACTGTGCGTAGACGCGGTTTGCTACCTTTTCAAGCAGCTCGTCCCCTTTTGTCGCGTGAATAAAGCCTTCCTGCTCGTAATCGCGCGGCAAGTAGTGATCCTTGTCCATCCACTTTTCCCAGTATGCTTTTGGTACCATGCAGTAAATGATAGAGTCTTGCATGTTTCTCCTCCAGATTCGATTATTTTTTTGGCATTGCTTTGTTCAGGTGACGCATAGCTTTATCATAGAACATCTGATCCATTCGCCCCTGATCATGTCGCCATTGAATGAAGTTACGCAGAGAGTGCAGATCCACCCAAGCATCCTTCGCTTGCGGATTGCGGTCAGGTACCTCTCCCGTTATTTCACCATCGTAGACAAGCTTCGCCATCTCGGTTGGGTGCATGCCGATCTGATAAGCGATTTGGTGTAAAGCTATTTTCATGGAACCTCCCCTTGCTCTTCATGGGATACATCTTATCTTCCGTCTATTGTGCCAGTCTTTTCGAATGATGCCAAGCCCCAAGCCCTACTCCCAAAGGATGTACCTTCCTCCCTTGCGTTTTGCTACAATGGACAGAGGATTTTAAGGAAGGGGCGGTATCCCATCATGACAAAACAACGAGATCAACCACGAAAGAAATGGTTCCAGCGAAAACGTATCTGGATTCCCCTTCTTTTCATCGCTTTCCTGTTTGTTAACAACAGCTCTTATCTTGCAAAAGAGCCAGAAGGCGAGCCTTTTTTACTTGCTCATCGCGGGATGGCACAAACCTTTCATATGGAGAACATCACCAATGAAACTTGTACGGCGGAACGGATTTATCCACCGGAGCATCCGTACCTGGAAAATACGATTCCTTCCATGCAGGCGGCTTTTGATGCAGGCGCGGACGTTGTCGAGCTCGATGTACAATGGACCAAAGACAATCGGTTCGCCGTGTTTCATGACTGGACGCTCGACTGTCGGACAAACGGTACCGGTGTCACGAGAGATTATACCTTGGCCGAATTACAACAGCTCGACATTGGCTACAACTACACAGCGGATGAAGGAAAAACTTTTCCCTTCCGCGGAAAAGGGATCGGCATGATGCCCTCTCTCGATGATGTGCTACAAACATTCCCCGATCGCTCGCTGCTTATCCATATCAAAAGCAATGACCCACTCGAGGGGAAAGCGTTGGCGGATGTTTTGGCAGCATTGCCTGCCGAACGACTGGCACAGCTCTCTGTTTATGGTGGTGACAAGCCAATCGAGACATTGAAACAACAACTGCCCCAGCTGCGCGTGATGTCTGTGGCGACAATGAAAAGCTGCCTGATTCCGTACATCGCAGCAGGTTGGTCTGGATATGTACCAGAAGCCTGTGCGCAAACCCAATTGCATATTCCTGATCAAATTGCCCCATGGCTCTGGGGTTGGCCGAATCGTTTCATGGCAAGAATGGAAGCAAATGACACCCGCGTGATCCTAGTCGCAGGCAGTGGAGATGTGTCGCAAGGCTTTGATGTTCCGACTGATTTAAAACGAGTGCCTGAAAGCTTTACAGGGGGAGTATGGACGAACCGGATTGATCTGATCGGTTCAGCCTTTCACGAAAACGCAGAAAAATAATGAAACGATTCTCCAACATATTCGTATATACTTATACGGAATAGACTTCCAACCTAACTAGGAGTGATTGATATGCTCAAGAAGCTTTTGAAAAATTTACTCGGTAATCACTCATCTTCGCACAAGTACCGGAAATACAGCAGCAGCGATTACAAGCATCGCAGAAAATACAGCTCTAGCAATCGGTACGGACATTCCCATTACGGCAGCTCCCATTATAAAAGAAAGCACTCCAGCCGTAGCTTCTTCAGCAGTTAAACAACTGTTTAACAAATGGTCAGACAACAAAACTCCGCTAACGCTAGCGGAGTTTTTTCATCATGTCGCTCTCCGGTCATTTTTGAATCTTCCCATAATAACGGTGTTGTAGTAATTGCCATCGGAAAGAACCTTGTCGTTTTTGAGTACCCCTTCGATTTCAAAGCCAAACCGTTTGTACAGCTCAATTGCCTTCTCATTCGTTTCCATTACATTCAACGTCATTTTGGTAATGTGGTTGGCGTCTGCCCAGGCAACCGATTCTTGCAAAAGATTTTTCCCAATGCCGTAACCCCAGAACTCTTGTAGGACGCATACACCAAACTCTACTTTGTGGGCAAATCTGTTTAAGTAAACACCTGCACATCTGGAAAACCCGACAATCCGATCCTGTACAACAGCAACTAAAAACAAGTTTCTTGGACTTTCTGCATCCGTATTGATGATCTGTTCGAATCCTTGCACATCGATGAAAGCCTCTCCTCTTTCTCTGTCCAAATTTTCAGTCTCCCCATCGATTTGCAGTCGCAGGTCCGACAACTGTTGTGCATCTGTTTTCATTGCAGAGCGAATCGTGTAGGATAACCCATTCACAGAAAGTAGTTGTTGGCTGATTATCATCATTTTTCTCCTATTGGTAAAATTTTGGCCTTTCATTCTAACATAGGTAGAAGTCTTTGTGAATCTTCTATCTTCTCTCTTCATAACTAGAGAGAGGAAATCATTTTGTTTACATAACATTTATTATGTCTATTTATACGACTGACTGTAGATATGCTACAATAAGGAAAAGGAGCGTGCTCGCATGAATTTTTCCAAATCATTTTATTATACGGTCGATCATTCCAAGGTAGAGGAATATAAGAAGATGCTCGATCTAATGAAAATCCCCTACATCGTGGAAGCACCGATCGTCTTGCTGAATCAAGGAGCGAATGAATACTCCTTTGTTTTTCCTGACATGTCAGGTCGTCTCTACGGAATGGTAAGCAAGTTATTTCAAGAGGATGGCAAGCCTTATCCGAAGAAATGAACATAGGCAAAAAAAAGGACCCAATGACTGGGTCAAAATAGGAAGTGGAGAGAATGCATGCTATGTAATATATTCTAACATGTAAAAAACAAATGTCAAACAAACTTTCGAATTTTCTGTGTTTTATGTTAGGTTTTGTTACATATATACTCTCGTCTTTGTGCGGAAAGGAAAGAACCCTAGCGATGAGTCCATTTTCACGTAAGGGTTCTATACGCACACCTATGCATGTACATTGGTAATCTTCTCCATATCGATCCATTGACTGCCCTTTTGGTTTGCTAATTGAACACGTCTCGCCTTCGGGTCTACCCATTTGACCACACCCCACATGCTGCACGTATTCCCCCGCTCCCCCTCAAAGGACACACACCAGCTCACATTCAAGGGATAATTCTCTCTTGCCGAATCTCGCAGCATGTACATAAATGCCTCTCTTTCTTTGTCCGTTACATCAAGGTTGCCGTTATTCACACTTTTCCACCCGCCTATTTACGAACATTTGATTATCCAGATACTCATCCTATGTGGGAAATTGTAATTACATTATAGTGATTACGAACATAAGTTCGCAACCCTTTTTTCAATTTCTTCATTTGAACCCATGATAGCCTTATGAAAGTTTCCTCTGTAAAAGTCTCCCCATTTGTTCAGCCAAGATTTGATGTGGAATAGGACTTTCAATCACTTCTTGATAAAAATCCTTCGTTCTTTGGAAAGAATCTGTAAGAAAAAAGCCGTTTTCCAATTGATTTAGGAAAACGGCTCTTGCTTTAGTTAGACAATTCCTGTGGTTGATGCTGCGGTCTTTTCTCAACCAGCTCCAAAAACTTTCCGAAGGTAGAAGCCAGTATTTGCTGAAAAAGCATACCGAGAACAACGGGAAGAGCAACAGGCGCAGGAAAGTACGTGATTGCCATAACTGCACCCGCACTAATGTTTCGCATTCCACTGTTGAAGGTTAACGTGACGATCACATCACGCTCCCATCCGAACAGCCTTGCGATCCCCCACCCCATCAAATAACCCAAAATGGCTACTACCAGTACAAGGACCGCCATTCCTACCAGTTTAGCGTCCATCATATGAAAGTAAGACGAGACCATCGAGCTGTTGATCGCGACGACAACACCCATTCCCATCTTAGAAAATGGCGCTAATTTGGGTGCCAGCGTTTTTTTGACGTTCCCATTTGATAAATGATTGAGCAGCATACCGACAAGCGATGGCAACACGATCATATAAAACAAACCCTTCATCAGTTCAGCTAAATCCATCTCGACTGTTGCCCCTAAAAACAAGGACATCCCCATCGGAACAACTAATGGGGAGAGCATCGTATCTAACAAAATAATGGATAGCGTCAGTGCGATGTTCCCGAAATATATTGATGACCACAAAAAGCTCGTGATCCCTGTGGGAATTAAAGCAGCCAACAAAAAGCCCGTGATGACATGGATATCATCTGGATAAAACAACCGAGCCATTGACCAAGCAATAAGCGGCATAAGTGCATGAAGAATCAACAAGTTGACGATTAAAGGGAGCGGTCTGGTCAGTACCTTTGCAAATTCTTTAAATCCTGAGCCCAGACTGCCGGCAAATGTCATGAAGGCAAACACCCAAGGAGACAAAAAAGCAAATGGCTGCAAATTTGTCCCGGCTATTACCCCAATGGCAACACTACTCGGCGTTAGTATGGGCATGATTTTCTCAAGCGATCGATTCAGTTTGGCTAACCCGTTCATCTAATACACCTCAAGTCTCGTCCTTTGATGCTATTGATGTGAGGTATGTTATCATGAACAGATTATCGTTACAAGACCAAAGTTCATTATTAGATTGCATACGCATCATTTATTCGCAATTTCATCTTGCATACTTTCGCGCACGGGAGTAAAGCCTATGACGGAAAGGAGGTATTTTATGAACGGAATGGATTGGGTAGAATTTATCCGAAAAACCGAAGATAAGATGTATCACCTCCATCGAGCGATAGATGGAATCTGTAATGATCCCGACTACAAGGAATCAGTTACTACCTTGACAGAAGTGGTAAGAGATTATCAAGTACTTGTGGAAAAAGCCAAGGGTGAATTACGCGGTATCGACCTCCATCGAGATCGAGAGCGCGCGCATCATTACGATCATGATCACCACTAGCCAATATAGACTCCCAGTCAGGGAGTTCTTCTTCGTTAGTAAATCACAGAATTTTCATTTTAATCATTCCGTCAAAATATAAATAGGAAGAACCTCACTCTACGCATGTAGTGTGTGAGGTTTTGGAAGTAGGTTAGCCCTTCATTTTCTTTTCAATTTCTTTTAAGGATTTCTTCTTCTGGCATGCGGCTTTTACATCAGTTGGCCACGGCTCGTCACTTAGTCTTTGCAAATCTTTTATCAATCGCTTGTCAGCAGTCACATGAATATTGGCATCTGGGAAGGCCTCTTTTAATTTCTTTCCGACTTCTTTTTGAATCGATTCCAGATTGAACCGATTAAAATTCGTCACTTGAATAGCCACATCGAGCTCTTTATCGATTTGCACAGCCACTATTTTGTCTATGCCCTTCACGCTAGCTGTAATTGCTCTCGCTCGCTCTTCCCATTGATAATGTCTGACGGGAACAGGCATGCACAACGGCTCCGCTTCCGTTTTTTGCTTCGTTTCTGTACCAGATTGCTTCGTACACCCTGTTACGGTCAAAGCAAAAGCCAACGTCAGCACCACGAAAGTTCCCCGCACACAAAACACCTCCTGACCAAAATCACCTGTTACTAGCTTGACCTGGAACGGAGGAAGTATGTAAAGAAAAAAGCGGTGACTCCTCTGCATAATTTGAGTCACCGCGGACCCCAAGAACATTACGAGTCCTATGTACAAGGATATAAAAAATCGCATCGAAACGCGATAGGAGATAACTGGATAGTGAATGCGAGCAAAAAAAATCCCAACCAACAGAAAGTGGTTGGGGCGTACGGGGTAGTACGCATATGTCATACGTGAATAATGTAAGCATATAGGACTTCACTTCTGTTGACAACGAACAATAATAGGTACATTTACCTATAGATGGAATAAAAAAATGGCGCCGACTTTGACTGCATCATTTAGTCGAACGCGTGGAATAGAATCCCCAAGATTGGATTATACTAGCTAGCTTGGATTACTTTTCTATTATCATGAAAACTCATCGTTTACGCTATGCGAAAATAATGGTAATAGGTGAAAATCTTACCTATAAAGCATGATCCATCATAGAAACCCTCTGCTGAAATGTGTGATTCGCAACAAAAAATCCAGCCAGAAGTTGCTAATCGTGTTATGATATCCCTGTAAAATATTGAGGAGTTGAGATCATGAGTAGAGAGCAATGGACAGCGGTCGATCACTATTTTACGGATAAATTACTGGAAGCCGATTCCGTTCTAGACACAGTTCTTCAAGTGAACGCAGCTGCAGGTCTGCCAGCTATCGATGTAGCACCCAATCAAGGTAAGCTTCTTCATCTGTTAGCACGGATCCAAGGCGCTCGTTCGATTTTGGAAATTGGCACTCTCGGTGGATACAGTACCATCTGGCTAGCCCGCGCACTCCCTGCTGGCGGTCGTCTCATTACTCTCGAATATGATCCGAAGCATGCAGAAGTTGCACAATCGAACATTACCCGCGCAGGACTGGATCAGATCGTGGAAGTGAAGGTCGGACTTGCCCTTGATTCTCTCATCCAACTTTACAAAGAAAATCAGGGTCCTTTTGATTTTATTTTTATCGATGCAGATAAAAAAGGAAACCCCGACTATTTTCAATGGGCATTGAAGCTCTCGCGCAAAGGTACTGTAATTATCACGGATAATGTTGTACGAAGTGGTCAAGTCGTGGACGAAACAAGCACAGATCCCAATATTGTCGGTGTACGTCAATTCACCGACATGGTAGCGGAAGAGCAACGTGTCAGTGGAACCGTTGTACAGACAGTTGGCAGCAAGGGCTATGATGGCTTTGCGATCATGCTTGTCACCGGGGAGAACTAGTCTTTTTCACTTTCAAAGGTTGTAACGAGTAGGAGTGTGTACATCTTGTTTACGCTTTGTTTACCTAGCTTTATGCTCATCGCTAATGTCATTTTGGTTCTCACGGTACTGTCGTTGATTATCAAAGTGTTGGTGAAGAGAGAATAGCTAACTTTTTTGGAGGTGCTTTTCCTTGGAGCCATTGCGTGATCAGTTCCTTGATTTACGAGAAGTAACAGAGGCAGATCTCCCTGTATTTTTCACTCAGCAATTGGACAAATCCGCTCATAGGATGGCGGCCTTTACTGTCAAGAACCCTGAAGATAGAGATGGATTCACCGCTCATTGGACAAGAATTTTGAACAATGATTCGATTGTGAAAAGAACCATTGTCATGAATGGGCAAATTGTCGGTAATGTTTCGTGCTTTGAGCTGTTTGGCTTGCCTACGATTGGATACTGGATTGACAAAAGCTTTTGGGGCAAAGGTATCGCGACAAATGCACTTTCTCTCTTTTTAGAGGAACTCCGAACACGTCCTGTATATGCGCGTGTCGCCCATGACAACATCGCATCCATTCGTGTGTTAGAAAAAAACGGTTTTCAGCCTTTCGGTGTCGATCAGGCATTTTCGGAAGCACGCGGCGAAGAAGTGGAAGAACTCATTCTGGTCAAACACACATGCCTATGAGGTTAGAAGCGCTTACCGTGAGCGCTTCTCCTCTTTTTATGCAGCGATTATTTTTGAATTCGAAAAGGACATCCTACATGCAAGATTCGGTCACAGAGCAACATGGTAGCTACATTGTCGCGTCCGCTCGACTGCGGAGTCACACCCTCTGTACAGCACTTCATAAAATGCGCCATTTCCCCTACAAAGCCCCGCAAATACAGATCTTTCACCCCTCCTGACATGGTGGAGATGGAAGGGCTGAAAACAGTAACTTGCTCCGTCAATGATTTCCATGATGCAGCATCCGTTGGCACCGATTGATGAATCGTGACCGTTTCGATATCATTTGCCCGCATATATCCGTGGTCAAATGTAACGAGCAAACTTTCGCTTTCCTTTGACCATGCGCTCATTCCCGCAAAATAAACACTCCCGACAACCCCATTTTCAAATTGCAAGGTGAGACTGTTCGCAATCCTTCGGTTATCGTTATTGCTAAACCCGGAGACTTGCGATACTTCACCGAACAAGTACCGCATCAAATCAACCATGTGAATGGCGACAAGCTTCATGAACTCTTCCTCGTTCGTACAAAATGGCGTGCTGTCAACAGCGAATGTCAATTGAAAAGAGCGCACCTCTCCCAGTGTCCCCTCCGAAATCCATTCTTTTACTTTCATGTAGCAAGGCGCATAACGTTTCATAAATCCCACCATCAGCACAACTCCGGCTTGATCGGCTGCATCGGCGATCTGAGCCGCTTCTTTTGCATTCCATCCCAGCGGCTTGTCCACGTACACATTTTTGCCTGCACGAATGCAATCCAGCGCCAAAGAAAATTGATCTTGTGGCTGGGCTACGATTACCACTCCATCGCACTGTTCCTGTTTGAGCATGCTTTTATAGTCGTTATACGCAGTCCCCCCGCTTCCGAATCGCTGGAGGGCAGCTGTCGACCGTTCCATACTGCGAGTAGCAATTGCCTGGATGACCGCCCCCGCTTCCACGGCCGATGGAATGATATTGGTTGTCGCATGAAAGCCGGCTCCGATAAAACAAAGTTTTGAATTGCTCACTATTTTCTCTCCCATTCATTCAGGATGGTGTCTGACGTATTTCGATCATATCCCTGCTGAAAAAACGAAAAAAGGACACGTGTCCCTTTTTAAAAGAAAGAATCGCTCATGATGGTCATATTTATTTAAATTGATCTACCGCTTGCATCAGCCTCAGAAGCTGCTCCGGTTCGATCACAATTTTCCCCTTCGCGATGGACAAATAATGATTTTCTTTCAACCGTTTGATTGCCCTGTTGACCGATCTGATGCTAATGCCCAAACGTTCCGCCATATGTTGACGCTTCAAGGGTATAATCGCTGCCTTGTTATCGACCGCATACTCCTGGGCAAGCTGGATTAGAAGAGACGCCATATTATAGAGAACCGGATAAAAAATGTTTTCCCCGATCTTGGAAGACCGGTGATGGACCTTGTTGGCAATCGTTCGGGCGAGTTCCTTCGCAAAGACGTGACTGCCCTCAAAACAAGTGAGAAAGTCCTCACGACTCATTTGGAGTGTCGTGCAGTTTGTAATCGATTCGACTGTACAATCATAGCGGTGAACCCCCGCCAATAATTCCGTATCTCCAATCCATGTATACGGTTCTGTATCGGTAAATGCATAGACATTGCCATTGTCAAACTCGTTTACGATCCTCATCGTCCCTGCGCAGATGATATATACATGACGGATGGCTTCATCTTTTTTGCAAATGACAGTATGCCTGGGAAATTTCCTGACGATAAAGCGGTCACGGATCTCAGAGGGGACATCCGTCAACATGCTGCCCAGCTTCTCGTACTTTTTTGTCAATTGGGAGAGCTGCATATGGACTCCCTCTCTTTCCATTCTCATTGTGGTGAATCGTCTAAGAACGTAAATGGCAGGTAGATTATACCACAAGCCGTTTTCCAACGATCAACACACCATTCTTTCGAAAGCATTCGTCAAAATCTTCCTACATGTGTTATAATAAAAGTACACTATTCACTTCTTACCGAATTTTTAAATAAACAACACAATTGAATGCGGTAGTTCTTAAGATGATCTCCTGAATCAGCGAGGGTCATCTTTTTTGTTCTTTCTAGCAAACATCACATGACGAGAGGTTGTAGATTCGATGGAAACGTTGCCTTGCCAAGGCTGTAAAGGATTGTGCTGTGGTCCTGTTCCTATAACAGAGAAGGAATTTAAAATGATACACAAGAAATTGAAAGCGCTTCCAAAAAAGCTCCGTGAAGATCTGAAAAATCAACCGAGAATGTTCGGAACTTGTATCTTCTACGACATGCAAAAAGATCAGTGTGGTATCCATAGCGTTCGACCGGAAGTTTGTCGTGCTTTTGGATATCACAAAGACCTTGTCTGTTTTCGCAAACCGGAATTGGCAACGAAGGAAACGCTGACCTTTAAGGAGAAACAGATTGGGTATTTGAGTATTGATTTTACTTGGAAGCATTTTTAAAGAAATGGAGCTGAGAGATTTGCGCGTTCATCTTGCCTGATCACATAGGTAGGCAACAAAATGCGCGCTTTAAGGGCCTTCCAATCGCAGTAATGCGACTGGAGGGCCTTTGTATTGGCTGATGGGTGGACGGCTGCCTTCGTTAACATTAATCAGCTATCATTACCCGAGAGCATTCATCACGCTGCATCTCCATTAGGTATTTAGTTGCAGACAGATTTTCCCCAAGTAATGGCTGTTGATCGTAGCATGAGCTTTAGAGGCATCTTCTAGAGCAAAGATATGGCTGATATGAACGGATAGTCGATTGCGGGTGATGTAACGCTGAAGCCTGCCAATGATTTCAGGATCTGGTTCGCCGTTATATCCTTCTATTCTGATTCCTGAGGATGTCCGTAATTCAGGGCGTATCCCATGAGGGTATGCGACGCGTCCTCCAGCACGAATACAACCAATTGCATGATTTGCGGCCTCTCCTGCTGCGGTGAACAGAGCCGCGTCGAATCCATCTGGGGCAAATTTCATTGCCATCGAAAGGATATCCCCCCCTTTACCATTTACAACCGCATCGCAGCCAAGCTTCTTTACCATGGCAACACCGTCTTCACCTGACGCAATCGCAAATACACGGGCTCCCAGGCTTTTCGCGAGCTGGACCGCCATATGACCTACCCCTCCGCTTGCGCCGAAAATCATGACAGATTCTGCTTGTTGAAGATTCAGTACATCTTCCAGTCCGCGTAAAGCGGTAATACCGACTCCGGATATGACCGCTGCTTCCTGCCTGGTTAATCCCTCTGGAATACGGGACACATATTGGGATTCAACAGCTGTGTACTCTGCATAGAAGCCGCCTTTCGGATTCAGAAACCCAGGTGCATAGACCAGATCTCCCAAGTTAACATTTGAAACTTTCTCCCCCCGTGCAACAACCGTGCCGGATCCTTCAGAACCGAGAATGTAAGGGAATTGCGGTTTCAAACTCAGCATTTCCGCGTATCCGCCTTGCCGTTCGAATGCGTCCCATTCTCCCACACCGGCATATGCTAATCGAATCAACACGTCGTCCGGACCAATTTTAGGCATATCGACCTCCTGCAGCCGTAATTCTTCCGGACCCCCAAATCTATTCAGCACTACAGCCTTCATCTTATCTGGAATCTTATTCATGCTTACCTCCTCAAATCAACACATGTTATCTTGCATCCATGAATCTATCATATTAACATGTCAATAGTTGTCATGGTTAATAGAGAAGGAGTGCATCAGTGATGTCCAAAGCCAAGCTCCTGTTCGACCTTATTATGTATGTGAATGCCAGTCGCCGTTTTACGGCTCAAGATGTGGCTCATGAATTCAATGTTTCCGTACGGACGGCTCATCGGTATCTGACTGAATTAAGTGAGATGGGCGTTCCGCTCTATACAGAACCTGGCCGCAGCGGTGGTTATCGCGTATTGGACAATCGGATATTACCTCCCATTCTACTAAACGAGAACGAAGCATTTTCCATCTTCTTCGCATTTCAATCGCTGAAATATTACACATCGCTGCCCTTTGAGATTGACATCGACTCGGTATCGAAGAAACTTTATACAAGCCTCCCCATCGATACGAGAAAGAAGATCGATCGCCTCGACGAGGTTTTTTCATTTTGGAACAAAAAGAGAAGCATCCCGTCTAAAAATCTGAAAGAAATCGTGGAAGCGGCCACCGAGCAACGAGTCGTTCAAATCAAATATATCTCAAAAGACGGTACTTCTTTGAGGGAAGCAGCTCCAATTGGCGTCTACGCCTATGATGGCTTTTGGTATATGCCTGCCTTCGTTATGGACACCAACGAGGTGAAACTGTTTCGTACGGACCGAATTGTAACACTCAACAAGGTTGAGCGGACATTTGTTCCCAGGGTCACACTTCACGATTGGCTGCGTAGCCATACCGAACTAGAACCAGTTACACCCATACGGCTTTACGTTGAGCTATCCAGAGAAGGACTTCGTCAGTGCCGAAGCCAGCCTTGGCTGGAACCACATATCGTCTTGCAGAATGAGGATTTCGGTTATATAGACACCGTTATTGATCACAAGGAAATCGAATTCGTCTCCCAGTACTTTTTCCGGTTAGGTACTGAAGCTAAAGTATTAGAGCCAGAGAGGATCGTGAATCGTATCATCATACTATCCCAAAAGCTTCTACAACATTACACAGTAATGAATCATACTGACAAAGCATAAATAGTGATAGGGACACTGCCTAGTTGGACAGGGTATGTTTGTGGTAAATAAGCAGAAGAACCAATAGATTATTAATAATTGATAGGATTATCCGAAAATTAGTTTTAGACGCAACGTCAGAATGAAGCAAATCATGGATCTCAACTGAATAATCATTGTTATAGACTGCCTCTGCCTCATTGAACGATCGTTCCCGTTCGTTCAGCAACCCTCTACACTTCATACGCGATAAAAATCCCGAGGAAGGCAGCATCACTTCATCCGCCATAGGTAGTGTATGAGAAGGAGGCTAATTATGCTGAGGAAGAGTACAAATGCAGGTAGAGGGTCAGCAGTAATGACTGGGGTGTTATTAATAGTCGGGTTGGTTACAGGTATATTAAGTGTTGTTCCCGTTATAGATGGAGCAGACTACCTTGTCAGGGCTTCTACAAATGAAAACCAGGTACTACTAGGAGCGTTTTTCCAGTTGTTAATGATTGTTTCATATGTTGGTATTCCTATATTAATGTACCCGATTTTAAGTAAGCATCATAAAGGTTTAGCTCTTGGATCTGTTGCATTTGGCATCATTGCGGGTGTGTTCATTATGATTGGTGTAATCATTCTTTTGTTGCTTTTGTCAGTAAGCCACGAATTTGCAAAAGCTGGAACTTTGCATGTATCTTATTTTCAGACCCTGGGTGGCTTGTTGCGGGAAGGACGTGATTTGGTAAACCATGTGGCAACGACACTGGCATTTGTTTTGGCGATGCTCTTGTTCAATCACATATTTTACCAAACAAGATTAGTTCCACGTTGGTTGGCAGGCTGGGGTCTTATTGGGTCTACATTGTCCATATTGGCAAGCTTGTTATTTATGATTCGCTTCATCGGTTTGGATGCAACCTACATGATGTTGAACATTCTAATAGCCTTTCAACAATTGGTTTTGGCTGTATGGCTAATCATGAAGGGATTCAACCCAACGGACTATGAATTGAAATGGCAGAAAAAAGGCTAAAGAGCGAAACGTCTCATTTCAAAGGGATGCCTCAAGACTGTTTACTTGAGACATCCCTTTTTCTTTTACACGCATTCACGCATCCCTTTACTCCACACTTATCAAAACGTTCTCCAACGCATCCAACGCCTGTTCGGCGTCTGCACCATCCGCAGTCAATACGACCGACTGTCCTTTTGAAACAGCAAGGGACATGACGCCGATAATACTCTTGGCATTCACCTTCTTCTCATCCTTGTTCAATCCGATTTCACTGGAAAAAGAGGCTGCCACTTTCACAAACAAAGTAGCCGGACGCGCGTGTAATCCCTGTGCCAGCTGGACGATGACCTGTCTCTCTCTCATTTGATTCACTCCTATCCCTTTCTTGTGATATACCTACAGGCCTTCTATAGCAGTCAGCAGTTCTTCTACCTGATCCACGCGAGTCAATCCCGTTTCCTTGTCGACGATGGAAGTATAAATGTGCGGAATAACCTGCTTTGCACCTGCTGCGAGGCATACCTCCACAATCGGACGAATCGAAGCTGCATCGATCCCGCCAGTCGGCTCAAAAACGGGAATCCCGTAACGTACGGCTGCTTCTGCCATCGCTTTGATTTCGTTTAGCCTTTCCAGCCCGTCTACTGGATAAAATTTGACCGAGTGTACGCCAATCTCTGCCAGCATCGCGGCGGCTGCATCGCAAGAGAGTAGTTCTGACACTTTGTTGCTCATTGGTCCCGTGGTGACATGAACTTTTCCTGATTGTCCGCCGGGGGCAATCAATGCATTCACGATGGTATGTGTGTTGCCGACTGCCTGTAGCCCCCCGAGTGTATAGCCTGCTGCCGGAAATACCTGATTAACGTGATCCGGTTGTGTCTGCACCGCGACTTCTGCGACTTTTTTCCATTGCGTAGGATCACCTGCACCCAGCCCTACAGACACTGGTACACCTGCTTGCTGATATTGTTCAACTGCGGTTATTGCTGCTTCTACGGATGCAAATCCTTTGACCAAGATCCCGATCAGAGCGCGGCCATCAGCGACGGAACATATTTGTTTTGCGTTTTCTACATCCCTTGCCAAAACGTTTAAACGAATTTTCGGTGTCCCCACTTTTGTTATTCTCCTTCTCCCGTTTTTTGCAGCAGTTCCTTCATTCGCGCTGCAATGATATGTTCTTGCCCTTCGTGAAACGGTCGTGGATCAAAGGCAATTACTCCCGTATTCACATAATGGTTGCGGGTAAAAATAGCTGGATTTCCTTGCTCCAGTTGGCGTGTAAGCTCCCGAGCCGTCATCCCCGTCACTCGTTCGTCAAGCTGAACTTGCACACGAAAGATCGCCCGGCCTGCCTCATCCTGTGTGATCACTGCTCTCACACCGGGCAAGCTGTTCAGTTCTCCTGCCAGCCACTCCACTCGCCTCTTCTGCTCGGGAACATTTTGCTTTTCCGGGTCGTACTGTCCAAGCGCTGCAAGCAAGCCTGCAATCGCTTCCTTTCCTACCTTCATGGCACGACCGACGCCTTTATATTGCGCGCGACATGCGGTCACCAGATCGGCACGGCCTGTGATAAAACCAGACGTTGGTCCACCGATTGCTTTTCCGCCACTGTAGATGACCAGATCGGCACCCAACGCTACATAGCGCCGTAGATCCTCCTCCGCGGCTGCATCAACAATTACCGGGAGTCCAAACTCACGACCAATTTGAATCATCTTGTCTAGCGACTGCATCCCTTTTTGAATCGCATGGTGTGATTTGACATACAGCAGCGCTGCTGTCTGATCATCAATCGCTTCTCGCAAATGGTCTTCTTCTACGTGATTCGCATGACCGACCTCTACGACTTTCCCACCACCCAGCGCAATCATCTGTTGAACGGAAGCGCCAAAGTGCACCGCGTGTCCTTTTTGGATGATAATCTTGTTATTCAACCCTTCGGAGTAAGGAAGCCGCTCGATCAAACTCAGATGGCAACCAGCTATGACTGCCGCTACACTAATGGCAATACCAGCAGCTGCTCCTGAAGTAGGACAACCGTCTTCTGCACCGGTCGCCTCTGCGATATGACGACCTGCCACAATCATCAGCTCACTGATTTCTACATAATCCATGGCGGCTTCTCCCATGGCCTGTGCGATAGAAGGATGGACGGCACTTGCACCCAGTGCCGTCATCTTACCGCTTGCGTTAATGACTTGCTTCAACCCTAGCTGCTGATAGATTCCCATGGTTTGCCCTTCCTTCCTATGAAAACTCTTCTCTCTAGCCTCATTGTGTCGGGATCGGGAAAATGGCGCCGAGGATCATGGCGCCGATAATCGCACCACCCGCAATCGGTTTATTGTAATAGTAGAAAATCGCTGCACCTGCTGTTGCGCCGAGTCCAACTGGAATCGAAGCCATAATCGCAGAAATGACAATCAAAGGACCTAAGTAACGACCTGCTGCGTTTCCAGCTCCCATCATGACATCCGCACCAAAGGTAGAGTTCGATGCGTTGATCGTGTACTTCCGAATCAAAATAATGACGGTACCAATGACGAGGCCCAAGAATGCACCTGTTGCCAGCGCCAATGGAAAAGAAGTCAACGGAGCTGTAAAGCCTGCTCCCAACATCAATGCGGGAACGCCAATCCCGATACCTGTTTGCAACGAGCCGCCAATATCGAGAATCCCAACCAGCGGCCCCTCCAAAACGCGGGCGAACAGAAAGCTCGCACCAAACGCAGCAGCCGCACCGTATCCGCCACCCTTGATCCCCGCCTCCAGCATCGCAACGATGGCGATATCGTTAAAGGCACCGACATGATACACATAGTAAAGATGGGTACCCGCAAAAATTCCTGAAGACAAGCACGCCACAAAAAGGGGAAATGCCCATTCTGAATACCAAAACCCTTTTGCCTGCAATTCACCCATTACTTTTTCACCACCGATCCGAATGTTTCGTGAAGCTCAATCAACCACTGTGGAATTTCCACGTACATACTCTTCAAGAGCGCGACATCAAAACCACGGAAGAAGCCACTGAATACAAACAAGAGAATGACTGCAATAAACATGGATTTCGTAATTTTGTTCCAACCACTGTCATCCAGGCCTTTACCGATCAAAATACCCAAGACGATTCCAGGTACCGCATTCCCCATGACCAAGTGCGACAAACCGCCCAAGACCGTTCCCCATATCCCTGTCCGCTTGCCTGCATCCATCGCAGCCATCCAGAACACAATCGGCATGATCGGATTGATCAACCAGTTCGCAGCCGGCACCAGTACCTTCGTCGCCACCAGCTGCATCGACTCAGGAATTGCCGTCGCGGTTGAGTTCAGCAGGGTGACCACAACCACACCAACCGCTGCTCCAGCAATAGCCATTTGCTTCGGATTGTGCAATGTCTCTGCGACATTCTTGTTTCGCCAGAGCAGCACGGCCGCCGACCAGTTCGGGATGACGCGATGATCCACATCTTGCGTCAACGCACCCGCACCGACAACAGACGCCCATGAGTTAAACAAAAAGCCAAGTCCAAATGAAAAGTGGGAAATGGGATCGCCTGCACATGCGTTCAGCTCTCCAAAAGTCCGGAATGCCCCCATCCCTTGGACATTGGGTGCATGGAACATCCTCGCCGCCCCTGCACCAACACCGAAGCCGACCAATGCCCCGATGACGATCGACTTCAACACAATCATCAAAGTAACCATGAATCTACCCCCTGTCTGCTTCTATCGCTGACGAACCAACTGCCCTATACCCGCAGTCTGCTCGGTTTGCTGCTGAAACGTTATGTTTTCTACCTGCATCATTCCCAGCCTTACTTGAATATCTACCGTGATGTCATACCGCGTTCGTTTGCGCGGGAAGAACAATCCAAAAAATCGCTCATGCTTCACTGTTTCTGTCGCAGACACAATGGAAACTCCTACAGGCTCGATTCGCACGACCAAATCATTCGTCTGTCTCGCCACTACATGCTTGATTTGGGAAAAAATCTTGTTGAAGGCTCCCTCTTTCGTATCGCCACTCCCGGATAATCGCAAGGTCTGCGTCGTCTCCGTATACATGGATTACTTCCCTCCCAGCTTGACGTATTCTTCCACTATGCGCCTGCCTAGCTCTTCTGTATCCATGAAGCCAAAGCCAATCACTTTTTTGCCGCTACGCAAGGCAGTAATACCCGCATCTACTGAGCGCAAGCCGTACTCGACCGGAAAACCATACTTGGTCTTGGCAGTCAGTGCCCCAGCCCCACCACTTCCGCAAAAGGACAGCCCTAGATCTGCGCTCTCACTGACCATGACATCTCCGACCTTCATATCAGCGCCAACACCTGGAATGACGATCGCGGTCCCGCCAGCAGCTTCGATTCCTTTGGCGATGTTCTGTCCTTTTCCGAGACGATCACCAATCACGATTTTTACCTTAGACATATACATACCCTCCTTATATTCACAGCGATGTTTTACGATGGCCCCATCTGCATGGCACGGATCGCTTCAAAATGAACCGCTAATAGAAACGCTTCTGTATCATCTGCCTTCCACGCACTATTTTCTTCCGAGAGGACTTTGTGCGAGAGCGTAACCATATCGGGATGAATCTCAGCGAATAACTCCGCTTCAATCACGGGCAGCCTTTCCCCGTTTGTCATCCGTCGTACAAATGCCAGTACATGAGCTCCGATGGCCAGCCAGCGATCTCGCGGTATATGAATCTCCATGAGGAGAAACTCCTCCTCAATTTTTCGGAGAATCTGTTTAGTTTCAGAAATTTCAGATAAATAATCCGATTTTGTCTCTGCCAGTTCCTTGAGAATGTCATCAATCATTTGCATGTCAGTACCTTTCCCGAAGTAATCGCTTGATAAGCCACTACTCTTTCCTTTGTCTCCAACGTTTCTTGTTCACTGTCCGTCAAAATGGTCAGCTCTTTTTTGATCTGCAGTATGGATACATCTGCGCATGCCCCTACTCTCAACGTCCCAATCTCGTTTTCCAACCCGAGAATTCGTGCGGGCGCAAGCGTACTTGCCGCAATCACATCATCGAGCGAGTAGCCCATGGCGAGAAACTTCGTGAGCGTGTGCGTCAAGCTGTGCACAGGACCATCAATATTGCGCTGGTGAACATCTGTGCTAATGACATGTGGCCTAATCCCTTGAGCCTGCGCATGACGCAGTGTTTGAAAACTAAAGCTCGCTTCGCCGTGCCCGATATCGAGTAAGACTCCCCTCTCCAATGCGTCTTGCGCCTCTGGGATCAACTCGCCTCGTTCGTCGAACATCCCTCCTTTTTTTCCGTGAAACGCATGTGTCACCACGTCTCCTCGGTCTAGCAGAGGTAATATTTCCGTGAGTTTGGGCGGAGCGTTTCCAATGTGAACCATCATGGGTACGCCCGCTTCCCTCGCCGCTTCCTTGGCTATGAGCAAGGGTTTTATGCCGTTTTGCTTGACGACAGATCCGCTCATGCGGGCTTTTATCCCTCGTAATATCGGCTGTTCTCTTATGAGAGCTGCCGCTTCTCTCGGGGTTAACCGCGCCATGTCTGCGAGCTCCCCGCCGCCATTGCACAAGCCGTCCCCCGAAATATTCAGAAATGCAAGAACACGAGTAGCAGAAGGGTACACGGCTTCTTCAAGAAAAGCATCAAACGACCATAGCCCGACACTGCCAGCATCTACTACAGTTGTCACTCCTTGCTCGACCCCGACCCGATCCGCAGCTACGCCCAAATTCGTTTTTGTCGGAAAAACGTGAGCGTGCAGATCGATCAAACCGGGTGTCACGATAGATCCCTCTGCATCGATCGTCTCCTTGCTTTCCAGATTCATCCCTTGATCATCGGTTGTCTTCCCTTTCTCATACACCCCAAGGATCCGCCCTTCCCGAATGGCAAGATCATAGTGCCCGTTCAGGTTCTGGGAAGGATCAATGACCCGTCCGTTGCGTATAAGTAGATCCACTATCACTCTCTACCGTCCCCTTTCCTGAAAAATAGCGCATAATGGCTGTCACTTCACTAGGTGGAACTTGGAGGTTTGCCTCAGCCATCAATTGGTTCAGCTTTTCACGCCATGCCTTCCATTCTTTTGATTCTGCCTCTGCCGACGATTCCCACTCCTCCTGATAGGGTGAGCCAAAAGCCAGTCGATTCACCATCAACAGCAGGTGCAGCGTCAGTCCGCTTGCCGTTTGTTCCGTTACGTACTCCCGAAAAGCAGTCACGATTTTTTGACTGATCTCATACCCTTTGCAGATGACATCCTGGGACAGTCTCTCCACCACCGGCAAATCTGACGGATTGAGACCAGTAGTCAGTGTGGGAAACCAAGCTTCCTTGCGAGCATTCACAGCCTGCTGTCGATTTCCTCCCTCCACTTGCAAGGCTTCCAGACAGTTCTGAATCTGGTTGATATCTTGTCGTGTAGGAAGGGGACTGACAACCACAACGGGCACTTCTGCCTTGATCGGAAGTACACTGATAATGACATCCACTCGACGACTCGCCAAATACTTCTCTACCTCTGTGCTGGAACACAGGCCTACGACCCGCAGGGAACGCAATTCGCTTTCCAGATACGTTTTCAAAAACCGTGAAGTCCCTCTGCCTGTTCCGCAAACGACGAGCGCATCTGCCTTTTTCTGCTCCAGCCAGCGATCATAACCCGCTTGGAAATGGAGTACAAAGTAAGCAATGTCTGCATCGAGCCAATAGACCCCACGATGCCAAAACACATCTTCGCAAGAGCGTTTGACTGCATCAAACATGCGTGCGTATGAACGGCGAATCTCCTCCGTCAGTGGATTCGCAAAAAGAACTCCCTGACGATAACGGTTCAAACTGTCATCCAAGTGAGCAAAAAGCAGTCTGACCAGCTCCTGATCCTCGTACAACGGTGCCAGCATCCGATTACTAACCGCTTCCGTCAGTTCCTTGGTTGCCTGGAAAACATCCAAAACAATCCTACCTGCACGCGCCTCTCTTGGCACCTGTTCAGTCCCTAGCAGCGGAAGGCACGCATACGCAATTTCGTGTTCGGGAATATCGACGTTCAATCGCTGACATAACGCTCGAACTTCTTGTGAAAACAGCTCGTACCCGCTCCAATGCCTTGCTTCTCCCATCTCGGCATCATCCGCAGTGACCAATTGGCCCCGCTGTACACGATGGACGACAATGCAGAAGCGAATCAGTAAACTAATCAGAGCTCGGTCTGCCAGCGTCTCCGCAGCAGCATTCATCCATGCTTTGATGCTGTGAATGATCTCTCCTAACTCTGTCCGGCTGATCAGCCATTTCTCCAGTAAGGGGCCTGTTCTCGCTTCTTGTCCGTATTCTAAAAACACCCCCTGTACCATTCGATACATGTCGATTCCATCCAACAGATCGTGAATCAAGTTTTCGAGAGCATACCGCTTGTGCCGCTCACTCCCGTCCACTCGTACCCCATACCTTTGCTTCGTGACAAGCTCGAGACGCCAGCCATCGAGCAGCTTTTCCGCGTCCTTGACATCGGCAACGACGGTATTGCGACTGACTCCCATATGGTCGGCCAAATCGTTCATCCGCTGATACCCTTCTGACAGCAGAAGAATGAACAAAAAATGCTTGACCCGATCCTTTTGTGGCAGAATGAGTGTCTTGCTGTCATCACTTTGCAAATTTTCCTTCAAAGCATTTCGATGCTCTTGTTCTTCCGTGATCCACAGCCCTTTATTCGGTTGAGAATGGAGGATGACATTTCGTTCCTTCAGCCATTGTCTGACGTTCTCCAGATCGTACTTGACGGTCCGTTCGCTTACCTGGAAATCGCGCGCGACATCCTTAATTTTCAACGGATAGTAGCTGTCGAGTATCACCTTCAGTAATGCATGGGAACGTGTGGTTAAAAAGACCATTCCTTTCTCCTTTCCATAAAAAGCTGTGTCCTTGCTTGAGATTCATTATAGAAAACGCTTTCTTGATGGTAAAGAACGATTCCTTTCCCCATCGATCGTGCAATTTTTGCAATTATCAGTTTGAATCGACAGCAATGAAAAAGATGACCCCAATAGTACCCTTACATAAAAAAGGTCCGCAACGAAAGGTTACGGACCTCTACTTGTAGGAGGTGCTTACAGGATTCCACCCAAACTCGCACCTTTGACAAACAGTCGTTCGATATTTTTCTCGACAGTTGGATCTGGTACCAATGGCGGTGCTTGATGGGGCTTGGTACGGGCATCAATAATCAGATTATCGCAACCCCAATGCTTATTCTCATAGTAGCTGTTCACGCCGTAAATGTCGTGGGATGGATTGCTGCGCGTGAAGGTTGCCCACAGGAAGTTTTGTAGTGATGTACTCATGAATGTACTGTCATCACAAAGGATGATCATCGGGCAAGACGGGATCGGCCCTCTCGCTTGAATCGCGTCACACAGATTCTGTAATTGCTGCTGGGCGTTTGCGTAATCGGTAAATGCAGGGCCTTGGATCGACACCACACCTGGCATAATCAAACGGGCATTCTCAAACTCTCGTAAACCCTTCAGTTCATCCGGTACCTCTTTGCACAGCTCTCGTTTTTGATCGCCGTAAGCTGCGAGGACAACCTTACTGCCGCTGTTTAATCCCGTTCCCGAATAATCCAGCGTATCAATGGTCGTGTTTGTATAAAAATGAACATCGCGATGCAGGTCGATTCTCTCCAAAATATAGGTCATAAAATCAACTTCATCATGCGTCGTCAATGGTCGATTTTCTTCTGCGGTAATGAATAAATACTTGGCCAAGCTCAATTGGCCAGTCCCTAAAATGCGGTTGGCAATGGTGAGCATCTCCGTCGGCTGTTTGACTTGCTGATAAGGCGTATATCGCTCGCTTCCGATGGCAAACAGCAGCGGATGCACACCGGCAGCATCTACAGCATGGACTTCTTTTACACCCGGGATTTCTTGCTTGATCGCATCCCCCGTTAACTCGTGAATCAGCTGACCGAATGACGTATCTTCTTGTGGCGGACGGCCCACAACCGTGAATGGCCAGATGGCATTTGGCTTGGCATACACTTTCTTAACCTTCATCACAGGGAATGGATGAATCAGACTGTAATAGCCCAAATGGTCGCCAAATGGTCCTTCTGGCTTCGTATCTCCAGGATAAATATCTCCTGTGATCACAAAATCCGCATCATTGCTTATGCAGTAACCATCGATATAGCTGTAGTGAAAACGACGCCCAGAAAGCAAGCCTGCAAAAGTAATTTCGCTCAAGCCTTCTGGCAACGGCATGACAGCCGATAACGTATGCGCAGGAGGCCCGCCAACGAAACAGCTTACTTTCAGCGGCATCCCCATTTTGGTCGCTTTGGCTTGGTGGACACCGATTCCACGATGGATTTGATAGTGTAAGCCAATTTCTTTGTTTACTTCATACTCATTTCCAGTCAACTGCACACGATACATACCCAAATTGGAATTCATGATTCCAGGCTTGTCCGGATCTTCCGAATAGATTTGGGGCAGCGTGACAAAAGCTCCGCCATCCATCGGCCAGCTTTGGATGAGTGGAAGATCGGTTATGTTGATTTCCTGTGCAGTTACTGGCATGCTAGTGGATTTTTTTGCAGGCAATGCTTTCAGAGCAGCAAAGCCGTTCTCGATATTTTTAAATGGCTGCTTTAGCGCTTTCATCGGATCATTGCGCATGGCAATGATATTTTCAGCGGCTTGCCAGGTGCTTCTGAAAATAAACTTGCTGCGCTCGATTGTGCCAAAAAGATTGGACACCGCACGAAATTTTGATCCTTTAACATTTTCAAACAGCAATGCTGGTCCCCCAGCTTCGTACACCTTCAAATGAATCGCGGCCATTTCCAGATAAGGATCTACTTCTTCACGAATACGAACCAAATGTCCGTGCCTTTCCAAGTCAAGGATGCACTCTTCTAAATTCTGATACATATCTATAGGGCTCCAATCACTAGATTCTAGATTTACCTGTAGATCAATACCTTCTCATCATACAGGAAAGATCCTACAAATTCACGTTACCCTTCCGCACAATTTCTTGAAGCTCGCTCAGTTCTCTGATTTCGTACGTTGGCTGAATGCTCGTCTGATTTTCCTTGCCCAGAGGATTGAACCAGCACGTATCGATCCCGTAATGGGCTCCCCCTTGTATATCAGAGGTCAGGGAATCTCCCACCATCAATACGTTCGCCTTCTCTGTCCATTGAAGTTTGGAAAACGCGTAATCAAAAATTTCCCGATCCGGCTTTTTGTAGCCGACCTCTTCGGAAATAATCAGGTGCTCAAAAGAGTTGCAAAGCGGTGAAGCGGCAATTCTTGCCGTTTGCACAGAGGCGAACCCATTCGTAATGATTACTAAGCGGCAACCCTCCAAGCTGTTGCACAATTCAACTGCTCCCGGTACCAAATGCACTTCTTTGCCCAAGGATTCGAGATAGGCGCTGCCGAACGCCTCTGCATCAACGTCTAGCTGAACAGCTTTGAAAAGTCTTCGAAATCTCTCTACGCCCAGCTCTGCTAGAGTGATCCGCCCCTTTTCTAAATCCTCCCACAATCCTTTGCTGATCTCTTTGTAAGTCGCTCCATAATCAGACGATCCCGTAGCGTGTCCGAACTGGGAAAACGTCTTTTGCAGAGCATTTTCTTCTGTCGTTTTGAAGTCGAGAAGTGTATCATCTACATCGAATAAGATGACTTGATAGCGCATGGCAACCTCCATAAATCTTTACTGATCAAGTATTCGTACAAACTATCACCTTCCTATCATATCAAAAACAGAAGGCCAAACTGCATACAAAAAGCCTCGAACTGTATCATTCGAGGCCATCTCGCTATACGAGAATCCATTTTACGCTAGCTTAATTCGCACTTTTTCCTACATAGCTCCCTGCCATGATGATCGAATTCGTGTATCCACCACTTACATTATCGAAGCCTGAGAGCAAGGTTGGAACCCCCACAAATTCAACCGTATCATCTTCGTAGATGTCTAATGCACCTAGGTAAACAACTTGGTAGCTATCCTCCTCGTCATTGACGACATGCAAAACAGAAATGGTTCCGACCTCCGGTATTTCTTCCTCTTCGATGCTCAGCACCGTTCCTTTATCTTGAATCATCGTGGCATGATACTTAGAAATATTTTTATTGATATGTTTCGGTTGCACATTTTGATCGACTAATTGCTGGGCTTCCTTCACTTTATCACCGGTTGCCGGAAACAGATGAGCATGCTTTGCCAAAAACGCTTTGGATTCCGGTGGAAATTCTTCTCCAGCTTCAAAGCCATTCGCTTCATGTAAGGCGAGTACAGCCATCGAAAGGTATGTAGCGATATGATTATTTTCTGATTCCGCAACTGCCTCTGTACCTTCACTCGTGGAAGAAGAGCCTTGAGTAGCTAAATTGGAAAACACGGAAGAAGTACTTGAATTCGTTGAACCACATCCTGTCACGAGAATAAATGCAAGTAGTATGAATGCATAAGAAAATGAAACTCTCATCTCACTCAACCTTTCCTATTATTTCCTTCCCTTCATTATCTCATGGTATGTACCTTGCAGGAAGTACACTCTTTCCTTCCGAATTATCTCTTTACATGGTAGAAGGAAGGTGAATCAATGAACGCACTCTTAGTGATTGATGTGCAAAACGGAATTGTGAGTTGTGGGGATTACAAAGAGGAACTTTTTTTGATGGAGCAGGTGATCAAAGATTTTAAAGAGAACAATCGCCCTGTCATTTTTATGAGACATATCGATGATGCAGAAGAAAGTCCACTGAATAGAAGCTCTATCGGTTCTCACATACACCCTCCATTAAAAGACTATTCCGACTACTCGATCGAAAAACAGACCCCTAGTTCCTTCTTCCAAACTGAACTCACACAGACATTAGAAAAGTTAGGGGTCGATCATCTTTTTATCATTGGTTTTGAGACGGAATTTTGTTGTATGTTTACGGCGATCGCTGCCTATGATCGCGGATATAAAGTGACGCTCATTAAGGACGCGACTGGAACAACCAATACCGCCGAATCATACGGCATGCAAGGATTAGACATTAATAAGTTTGTCGGGACCGTTCTCCATTGGTCGAGTGTCATTGAAGTAGTAAACTACGCCGAGTATGCTGAAAAATACAAGTGATGTGAGCAGGTCGTACCTGTTATTCGAGGACTCGCCATCGATTTCCATTGTGGATTGGATGGCGCGTTTTTCAATTGTGTCATTTTATTTATGAATAATGGAGTAATTACCTTGAACAACTAAACCTACCCACGTTCATTTTCACACATTGGATATCCGTCCCTGATATAGAAAAAAGCGTACTGATGATCGAAATAAATACGCACAACTATGACTTGACTTACTCTGCCGGGGCTTATTAAGAGACGTAGACAGGTCAATCCTTTGCAGAACGTTCAGGAATTGAAATATGACAAAAGATGTCATAGTGGGCAGTTTATACTGAATCCATCAACGAAACGATTGGAGGATTTCAGTATGATAGGTCTGCGTATTTTCGCAAAATGGGTAATGATCGCAGGGTTGTGCTTGATGTTCGTTTCATCTGGTATTTACAAGCTGATTGGACATCCAGAGACAACACTTGCTTTCCAAGCATTCGGGTTTCCCTTTTGGTTCCAAGTTGTAATCGGTTTAGGCGAACTACTCGGCGGACTGGGCTTACTGATGAAAAAGTATGTGCGTTACGCCGCCTATGCGCTCGCAGTGATTATGCTTGGTGCTTCAATTACTCTTCTTTTACACGGGGACACGACTACTGTAGCGATTCCGCTTGTCTTACTCCTTGTTTTCTTGCTGATCGCTCACCAGAGTGATAGCAAAAAACAGCCGAATAAGGCTACGTCGATTTAATCCTTCCGCTCACTAAAAAGGCCGTCAGCTCCTACCCGTAACCAGGTGAGGATATGACGGCCTCCCGCTTTTTCTACAAGCTCGTTCGTTTACAAATGCTTTTTTATAAAGTGTAAGAGGGTCTGACCTTGTGCGGTAAGAATCGCTCCCTTACCTTGGCATTTGGGGCATGATTCCTCTTGCTTGTTTTCATTCCAAGAATCCCCTTGCCTTCGCATTCCCAGCAGGATTGCTCTAAGTCATCCATTGAAATCGTCATGAGACAAAACCCTTTCCCTGCTAAAAACAACCGTACTTTGTCCTGATTTTAACACGAATAAGCAATTATTTACCACATACCCTTCTGCTCGAAATCATAGTAGGTAAAGATAGTAAAAAAGGAGGGATGACATGTGGATCAAGAAAAAGTAACCATCAAGATTAACGACAATGGATCAATTCGTGTTACCGGTGCAGTTGACTTGCTGGATGGAGCAGGTGACAAGTTTGAAGTCGGTTCATCTTTTTCACTCTGTCGATGCGGTCAATCCGAGAAGAAGCCGTTCTGTGATGGCACGCATAAAAAAGTAGGCTTTGAAAGTGCACCACGGGCAAAATCTTGATCCGAAAGAGCGCAGATGCGCTCTTTTTTTCACTTATTGATCGCTTATTATGTCAAATTGTTTCCACATTGAAATATTGGTATAATTTTGAAGAATATCATGGCGACAAGTCATCCATAACCCGAACCATTATCTTATGTCTGCGGTCTAGATCGCGTATCTGTTTTTTATTGTAGCTGCCCTGCCAAGTTCTCGTTTTGATTGACGGCAATTATTTTTTATACCTAAAATAATGACATTCCGATCCCATACGCAAAGACGAAGAACTATCCTTCGTTCGGTTATGGCTGACAAAGTTAGGAGTGCACAACCATGAATGCACAAGTTGTACGTTACGATCAATTTGGCGAACCCCATGAAGTATTGAAGGTTGAACAGCGGCTGATTGAACCTCTGAAGCAAGATGAAATATTGGTGAAAATGAGCGCACGTCCGATTAATCCTTCTGATCTTATCCCGATTCGTGGTGCCTACAAGCATCGCATCAACCTTCCCGCCATTCCTGGGTATGAGGGGGTTGGTACCGTTATTGATACAGGTCCTTTTGCTCCCCGATCTCTTATCGGTAAACGTGTTCTGCCTTTGCGCGGAGAGGGTACTTGGCAAGAATACGTAAAAACGACAGCTGAGCTAGCCATTTCGGTTCCCGATTCGATCCAAGATGATATCGCCAGTCGGTTGTACATCAACCCCATCACTGCGTGGGTCATCTGCAATGAGACACTTCAACTGTCTTCTCATCAGG
Organism: Brevibacillus sp. AG162; assembly: GCF_006715575.1. NCBI lineage: Bacteria > Bacillati > Bacillota > Bacilli > Caryophanales > Paenibacillaceae > Brevibacillus > Brevibacillus sp. AG162. The sequence continues at coordinate 961,585 of NZ_VFNO01000001.1, read as the reverse complement.
TTTTGTTAGTCAATGCAGCCAACTCAGCCATTGGCCGCTTGTTTATACAGCTATCCGCTCTTTTCGGTTTTAGAGTGATCGCCATCGTCCGAAACGCAAGATATACCGAGGAGTTGATGCATCTTGGGGCATGGCAGGTCATCGACAGTTCATGTATGTCTATATATGATGCCGTCATGAGTGTAACGAACGGACAAGGTGCTCATGCGTCTATTGATTCCATTGGCGGCCCAGATGGTTTAGAGCTGGCGAAGTCTACACGTACTGGCGGGATTTTCTTGTCGTTAGGACTTTTATCGGGAGTTCAAGTGGATTGGTCGATCATCTCGAAAGAGCTTGGCGTTCTCCCTCAACTGTTTTTATTGCGCCACTGGAATCAACGAGTTTCCGTATCTACCTGGCACGAAACGTTTGAGAAAGTCATCGAGCTCGTTCAGAATGGGAAGCTCCTTTTAGCAGAGCCTGGAGAGAAATTTGCTTTGCATGATGTAATAGAAGCAGTGAAATCTGCGGAGAGTCGTCATCGTAAAGGGAAAATCATCTTGGTGTAATTACTGGCATGCAATCGTACATCCTAAACGCTACTTTTCTACGAGCAAAATACATGATAAGCTCTCGCTGTAGCGCAAATTTAGATGGTAAAGTGCCTATACGGCCCCTCGTTCTTTAGGGATGTACAAGGGGTTTACGCTTTAATAACACCGAAGCCAAAATAAGCGTTTCCTCACCCTTTTTGGCTTCGGCGAAACATAGGAGGTCCTATGGCTAAACATGAAAAGAGGTTTCTTAAAAATTATGAATCAAAAGCCTCTGAATATCTGAACGATAAAGAAAAAGCATCTAATCTCCTCAAAAAAGCAATGAAGAAAGCAGATAAAAAAGCGATCGGAGATGTTTGGGAGAATTTACAGCTACTCTTTAGTATTTTCGGAGATTGGACGAGTGGAAAATATCGAACAATCCCTGTTAAATCCATCTTGATGATTATTGGCGGGATTTTGTACTTTGTTTCACCCGTAGACGCCATCACAGATTTTATTCCTGTTGCTGGTTTACTAGATGACGCGACAATCATTGGTTTGGTGCTTCGACAAGTGAGCAGCGACCTTACTCTATACAAAGAGTGGAAACAAAAAGAATTTTTACAGGAATAGGAAAAATCCATGGTTCTAGTAGAGCGAGGTGCTTTGATGACGTTACACGAGTATTTATATCATGCATTTCCAACGTTAATACTTAGACCACCTTTGTTTTATAGTTGGGATACTGGAATCCGTTTTGAGCTGGGTGTGGACTACCATTACCATAACGTTTATGAAAATGGCCCCTATTTACAGGGGGTTTATACGCGAGCGATTACTTTATGTAAAGCTTTACATGCACCTAACGATGACATCTATATCGTAGTGGATGTAAACGATTTTGGAGACGGTGGGGCTTTCAAGCGTAAATTGAACACCTTTTCCAAGTATGTGAAGAACAAATCACTTTTGTATAAGCTGCAACAACACACCATCCCTTATGTTTTTCCAGAAGACGATGAAAATGAAGCCTATCGAACGCATCGATTCGCCTTGAAGTGTAAGACATCCGATTTTGCATTTGTTCCGATGGTAAAAGCAATCTGTCGTCAAGATATGGGATTGAAGCCACGAATTTTTCATCGGGTCTATTTTATCAATACGAGCAAACATACCATCTTTCACATCTATGACGATCGAGGCTGTGATTTATTAGCCACTTCTCCTGAAACAATCAGAGGGATATATGACAGCTATTCGCATTGGATAGTAGACTATGACAGAGCCAAGATCGATCAGGTGTTTTCGTAAATGAAATCAGCTATGGCAACACATTTCCGGCAGCACGATAGATGCCATACCACTCTTCACGCGTCAAGCGAATAGGTGCTGCTTTCACGCAATCTTTCATTCGGTCGATATTCGTTGTGCCAATGACAGGTTGCATGTTCGCGGGGTGCCGTAATAGCCAAGCGATGGCGATTGTCGTGTTGGATACTTCATATCTAGCTGCAATTTCATCGATTTTCTTGTTCAACTCAGGAAATTTCTCGTTCCCAAGGAAAGACCCCTCGAAAAATCCATGCTGGAACGGCGACCAAGGCTGAATCGTAATATCATGCAGCCTGCAGTAGTCGAGCACACTGCCATCTCGGTTCACAGCCGAGTTGTTCTCCATATTGACGTTGAAGCCTTGCGAGATCATCGTCGCGTTCATAATGCTGAGTTGCAACTGGTTAGCGACGATGGGTTGCTTCAAATATTTGTGTAACAGCTGGATCTGCATCGGATTTTGATTGGAGACGCCAAAGTGGCGCACTTTACCCGTGCTTTCCAAAAGATCAAACGCTTCCGCTACTTCTTCTGGCTCGACAAGAGTGTCTGGACGATGCAACAGCAATACATCCAAATATTCAGTTTTTAGGCGTTTTAGAATCCCATCCACTGCATTCAAAATATGCTCTTTGGAAAAGTCGAACATGCCGGGCCGGATGCCACATTTCGATTGCAAAAGGATACGTTCGCGAACGCTAGGGCTCATCTGAATCGCTTCTGCAAATACTTCCTCACATCTGCCTTTTCCATAAATATCTGCATGGTCGAAGAAGTTCGCCCCTTCTTCAAGCGCCGTTTGTACGAAGCGCTCCGCTTGCAGCTTGTCTAGTGACCCTATCCTCATGCAACCGATTGCGATGACCGGTACTTCTAACTTGCTCGTGCCGAGTGATATGGTTCTCATGTCTATCCTCCCACACCTGAATGTCATTTTTTTCATTGTGTCATGTAAGAACAGTCGTTTCAATACGTTGGAAAATACTTGTTCTGAAAAATCTCAGCTAATGATACCTTAAAGAAAAGGACGGCGATTCATGTTGAAATGGAGGTACGGGTACAGGAAGCCGAGGTTGTTAAAGCAGATTATCATGAGAGCTACTAGGTTTATTCAACTCACAAGAATGAGAATCCTGCGGCAATGGAACTCGGGATGGATAAGAAATCCAAAGAAGTATGTGACCAAAAAATTAAACGATAAGATTCGAAAAATGTACAAGTAAAAGTCCTTCCCAAATTGCCATGGAAGGACTCTTTGTTTGGTGTAACTTCCCTGTACACCCGTGATTCTTCTATTTTCGGTAGGAATATTTTGCCCATTTCACTTCCAATCTTGTTTTTCTGCAACCATTGTTGCACAAACAAGAAAAGCCCTTGATATCAAAGGATTTTCGACCATTTCGTATGGAGCGGGTGATGGGAATCGAACCCACGCCGCAGGCTTGGGAAGCCGGAGTTCTGCCATTGAACTACACCCGCAAAATGTTACCGCATTTCATTCCAACTGCTTCCAATTATATAACTGTCTGAATTATTTGTCTAGTGCATCCAATCGAATGGAGCCGTGCCAATCATGCAAGAAAAGACCGCCGGGCACCATCCCCGTTCGGTCTTCTCTGCTTGGTTTGACATCAGGCATGCGCAAGTGTTTGCTGCGAAATAATTCGCCCACTCTCCATTTTCACTACCTGATCAGCAAGATGGAAGTAGCGATCGTCGTGTGTGATCGCGATGACACATTTGCCCTGTCTTTTCATTTCTGGCAGCAAGGATTCGTAAAAGAATTGACGATACTCTGGATCTTGGTCTGCTGCCCACTCGTCAAAGAGAAAAATGGGCCGGTTTCTTACCAGACTGAGCATTAAGGCAAGACGCTTACGCTGACCCGTAGACAGCTTCGTCGTGCTAAATGTTCCCGTTTCATCCACTTCCACTTTGTCAGCGATGCGAAGCACCTCTAAATATTTGCTCACTTCCTCTTGCTTCTCTAGGTAATCGATTCCGTACATCTTCTCAAACAAGTAGAAATCACTGAAGATCGCGGAGAAGAATTCGCAGCGTTGATCAGCATTCACTTTTTGGCCGTTCATGAAAAACTCGCCCTCATCCTGCTCGTACAATCCGGTAATCAGCTTGGCAAACGTTGACTTCCCACTGCCGTTACCACCGACAATGAAGACGATTTCCCCCCTTCGGCAGGAGAAGTCCAGCGGCCCTACGGAAAACTCTTCGCCCTCCTTGTTTTTGTATCGGAACCGCACCTGTTCCGTTGAAAACGTCTCAAAGTCTTGCGCATTCCGCTCAGTCAAGCTTTCCTCTTCTTTTCTCGTTTCCACTGATAAGGAATCGAGCAATGCATTCAGGCGCTGCCAGCTGATCTTGATACGAATCAGCTCCGGTACTGCATTCAAAATACCGTGAACAGGCCCTGTCATATACAGAAAGACAAACACATAACTAATCAGCATCTCTTTTTGAAGCGAAGGGAAGAGAATCGGGAATAAAAAGGCAACCGTGCCGATTACCACGACGAAAAGCAATTCCCCGATCAAATACACATTCACAAATTTAAATTGGCCCGCTGATTTCTTATGTCGATAGTCTGAACAGCTTCTCTCCATGTCTTGTTCGAATTCTTTTCGTTGTGCCTGCGTCAGATACAGCTCCTTGAAGCCCCCGATCATATCGGTAATATAGGAGAAAAACACATTTTGGATGTCTCTGGTTTCCTCCCATACTTTGTTTGCAAAGCGACCTGCCAGCGTATACAAGCCTACAGCCACAAAAATGACAGCCAGACAAAACAAAAATCCGTAAAGATCCAGCGAGCCCAGATAAATGAAGCAAAACACGAGTGTAACCGCACTCGTCAGTGCCACAACGACACTATTGGCGAACGTACTGATCGTTTCCGTATCGTTATTTAATCCCGCATATATTTGACCGTTATCAAGTGTCTCGTACTTTTGATAAGGGGTCCGAAAAATTTTGCGGATCAGTTCCATTCTTTTTTCGTATACGATTTCATTTGTGATCACAATCAGTCGACTACGCATCATTTTCTCCCCGACGATATACAACAAGATACCCAGGAGAAAATACAGGAAAATCGATGCATGAAACTTGTTTGTAGAAGTGAGCGCCAGATTGATCATAAAAATAATCAGCGCATTTCCAAATCCGCTGATAAGCCCCTGTATGACAATAGACGTCATGGATGTTTCTTTTGATTTCGGGAACAAGCGAATTAGCGTGATATAGAGATTAAACAGCCCTAGACTTACCACCAATGCGTACATGGCGTAAAAAATGGTGATCGGAAGCCAGACCTCGATGAACTGCCAGGGTAGCCCCATAAAAAAAACATCCGGTAAATAGTACAAGGCGGCTGTCAACACACTTCCCATGACAACAAAAGCAACGAAAGATGTTAAACAGATGCGCCCCGCATTCGAAGCGAGTTTTCGTTCGCCTCGAAAGACTTGCACCATAATCTGCACGATTGCCCCACTAAGTACCAACAAAAGGATACCAAGGATCACAAGACTAATACTCGCCAAACGATCTGCCTGCAGATTGGTGTCAGACACGACTACTGGCACTTCTTTTCCTTGTAGGAGATTGACGGCCCCTTCCGCGATAACGAATGCGTTCAACGAGTTTGTATTGGTCAAAACGATGGCTCCCAGCTTTTCCTCTGGGCGAAACACCATGTACGACGAGAATCCAGGGTTGTTGCCGCCGTGCGAAATTTGCCCCCCACCATCTTGATAAATCATCCAGCCTGACGCATACGAGGAACCGTCTGCAGCTGGAGGTACCGATCGATCAGGAAGATGTGCGGTACGCACCAACTCCGTACGAAACGCAGAGGACTCCACCTCTAGCTGAATCTTCAGCCATCGTTCCATATCGTTCAGGTTGGATACGACATAACCAGCTGGCGTGTTTCCACGATAATCAGGCGCATCATACACTTTTGGAGAAAAGAAGCTGATTTTGTGCCCTTTTGCCATATCCCACTCGGGTGCCTGTGCCTTCAAAAAGGTATGGGTTAGTCCCAATTTGGCAATGACTTGTTGCTGCACATACTGCTCATAGGACTGACCGGTAACTTTCTCGACCAAAAAGCCGAGGATATCGTAGTTAATGGTGGCGTATTCATGCTCGGTCCCCGGCTTACGAACCAGTTCAGTATGATTGATCGCTCGAACTGTTTCTTCGATTGCATTCTCGCTGGAAGTGATAGGTATGGAGCCAATGCTTTCAAACGGAATCCCACTGGTATGGTACAGCAAATGCTTGATCAGGATCGTTTCCGGTTGTCCTTTATATGTAACGGTAAACCACGGTATAAAGCTCTGAACCGGGTCATCCAGCGAAAGTTGTTTTTGCTCGACAAGCTGGTGTATTGCTAGCGCCGTAAAGGCTTTGGAGTTCGATCCGATTTCAAACAATGTGTCAGCAGTTATCCGCTCCTGCTTCTGGACGTTTGAAAATCCAAACGATTGCTTGTAAATCGTTTTCCCCTCTTTGACGACCACAACGGCTGCACCCGGGATTTTTTCCGACTCCATGGTTTTATTGACCAGCTGTTCGATTGCCGTTGCGATTTCCGTATCCTGTCGATCGATCGTTTCGGCGTACACGGACATACTGCCGGAAAGTACGAGAACCAGACACATCAGCAAGAATGCTAGTTTTCGTCTCGACTCATCTATGATCTTTTGCAGAATGATCCACTCCTTTTTAGGCACTGCGTCTGTGGGAAAGACCGCAACCAGTACGTGATGTAATTGGGATTGGATAGAAACCGTGGCGAATCAAACTCGCCACGGTTTCTTATTACGCATCGCACATATACACGGGTTTCGAGTAGAGGCGCAAGGTTTCTCTCCATTTTTTAACCAATCGCTCCCACTGTTCTTGCTCGATTTGTTCCTGCTTCAATAGGCTAATCGGGATACACAAGTTTAATAGGCGCCCGTCGATTTCAAAACGAGTAACACCCGCAGGCAAAACATGCCCTTCCGATACGATATGCTCCAATTCCGCCAGACTGATTGGTGGGAACCGTATCAAGGCGGCTCCTGTTTCCGGCCATTCGAGCATCCCTGTCGGCAGACGATGCACCGGGTGGCTATAGTTATAACTGTCCACTAATTGACGCCATAGCGTCATTCTCCACTCATCATCCTGCCGCTTCTCCTTTGGATACAGATAGAAGCGTTCCTTGTTCCCTATCTTCATTTCTGCCACAGGCGTTTCTCGTAAACGCTCTGTTTCCCACCGAAACACAGAATCCTGCTCCACTGATTGCAACCATGCAGCGACTGGCACAATATGATCCCACATATCCAAGTGAAAATTCTCATGCTCGACTACCTGTATGGGGATATGTTTGCACCCAAGCGCTTGAAGAGCAAAGGTCCGATGTGCGCCATCAATGATCAAATACTGGCCGTTTTGCATGAGAATCGCCAGTGGAGGATGGCGCAAAATCCCTTCCTCCTCAATGATCTGTCTAGTCTTGTGAAGTCGCTTGTTTTCATGTGACTCGTGCAAACAAATTCGAGATGACTCTACCAGTTTTAGATTTGCCAGCACATCGTACAAAATGGTAACCTCCAGTTAGTCTTGCAAGTGAGTTCCGATCCCCTGCGAGAGTGCTTGTTTGTAATAGTAGGCGGCAATGGCGATATCAAAAATCGCCATCCCCATCGGATTAAACATGATGGGCTCATCTTGTGGAAATTCTTTCATCTGGTCAAGGCAGACGATATCTGTGATGGATTTGGTATCTTCTTTTTGCAATCCTCTCTCCAGATGCATGATCTCGATGTCCGTATTCTCACGGCAAACTTCAGTCCAGTCGTCTACGATAATAGAGCGGGTATAGTCGAGAATTTTTGGTGTAAAATCGCGTAACGATACATTTAACAACAAGGACTGACGTTTTGGTTGCTTGTCAATAAAACCATGCGGTGATACCGTGCACGTAATGAACACATCTGCCTCGCAATATGCTTCTTCCCACGTTTGCGCGATAACCGTTTTCTCTTTTATCTCCACCGGAATATGCTCCTGCTGGATACCCGCAATGTCATAGAGAACCACCTTGGCGATCTTCTCTCCTAACATGGCCGTTACCATTTGCAGATGAAGTCTGCCAATCGGACCAAATCCGATAATTCCGACCGTTACATTTTGCAGGGGACGTACTTGTTCGTAATGCTTGAGAAGAAGACCGGAAACAGAAGCAGTTCGAATACCGCTGACCAGGGCCGTATTAATCGTTGCCACAGGCTTACCCGTTCTGGCTTCGTTCAGGATGGTAATCGAATGCGCGCGTTGGATACCCTCTTGAAGGTTTTTCGGGAAACTGGCAATCCACTTGATTCCCGCCATGTAGGTATCTCCGCCTACAAATGCTGGCATGGCAATAATGCGGTTTGACATGTCATGATACCGCAAGTAAGGTTTAATCGGCTGTGCATAATCTTCCTTTTTTAAGGAATGCACAGCATGTTCAATGACATCAATGGTTTCCTTCCAATTCTTGCCGACCTTTTCAATATCACTCGTGTTTAGATATAACAACGTGCATCCCACCCTGCTTATCGTAGTAGATTTGATTGAAGACTTCTTAATTGCCAACGAAAGAATGCTTTTGCTGGTGCAACCACTGAACCCATTCCTGGTTGTATACGGTATTGACATATGGCATACCACCGTCTGGGCATAAAAAGACAACGTTTGGCTTGACTACATGCTTTTGATCTTTGAAATAGTTTTCAACCGCCCAGTAGGAAGTCCCGGAAGATCCTCCAGCAAAAATGCCATGCTCAGCATACAGCTGATAGCAAGCCTTGACTGTGTCCTCCTCCGAAACATGAACGACTTCATCAATAATCGCGTGCTTGAGTATGTCAGGCCGCATGCTCGATCCAATTCCCGGGATGTATCGTTTTTGTGGTTCTTGTCCAAAAATCACCGATCCTACCGTATCGACTGCAATGATTTTTATGTCTGGAAATCGTTCTTTCAATCGCTGCGAAATTCCAGTAATCGTGCCGCCAGAGCTAACGCCGATAAACGCATAGTCCAATGTCTCGAAGCTGTCTGCGATCTCGGCTCCCAGTCCGAAGTAATGGGATCGAGCGCTGTCCGGATTTCCGTATTGGTTGGTCCAAAACGAGTTATTCGTCTCGTTCAGCAGGCGATTGACCGTTTGAATACGCGTTAGGAGAAATCCTCCTGTCTCGTCTCGATCCGTTACTTTTACGACCTCATGGGAAATTACCCTGAGTAAATTCTCATAGACGGGATTGATGTTTGGATCAATGACTGGAATAAATTTAATTCCGATTCGCTTGCACAAAGTCGCCAAAGCGATAGCAAAATTTCCCGAAGAAGACTCGATTACGGTAGTTTCCTGCGTGATCTCTCCTCTTTTGATCGCCTCCTGTAAAATGTAAAAGGCCGGCCTCACTTTTACACTTCCCATGAGGTTGTTGTATTCCAGCTTGCACGACAGATTGATGTGCTCATGCTCCAGTTTGATTAAAGGCGTATTGCCAATCATGTGACTTATGGCCATCATTTTCGTTAGCATATTGAGCCCTCACTCCCGATTTTTCCCGTCTTTTTCCGATCGACCGAATATATTTTGGCCCTTGGATCAGGCAGATTTTGCATCCATTTTTTGCTGGATGTAACCGGCCAACGTTTTCATATCTTGAAAGTTTTCCAAATGGAGCATGTCATCATCGAATTCAATGCCAAACTCTTTTTCAACCTTTACGACCGACTTGATAAAGGTCAATGAATCAATGTACTCCGTAAGTTCTCCGCTTTCGTTCACGTACTCAGAAAACAACTGTAGGAGCGTCTCGTATACTTCGTTTTCCCTTTCCATAGGAGTCCCTCCAAGTGGTAGATGCTTACACAACAACGCCAACCCGTTCCAGTATTTCTCTTGTTTTGGCGACCGCCTCAAATTCCTGGGCTTTTATGGTCATGACTTTTTGCAGAACGCGATGAACCATGTCACTCCGATTACTGTCAAAAGCCTTAAGAATCATATTGGTCGTAATTTTCCATTGATGTCCGATATTGCGATACAACTCGGCAAGATCTGCAAAGTTTTCGTACTTCTCACTGATCGCCTTCAGGACGTTGGCATACATCGCTCGTGTTTGCGCCATGCTGATCAAACTGTGGTTAAGGATATCGAGATGATCGTCTGTAATCTCCACTCCACTAACAAGAAAAGCCTCTACGTCTTTGAGAAAAGGATCAAGGGATTTCAGCCCTATCTCGACGTTGACATCGTCAGGTACATCCAACTCCCGCTTGATTTGACTTGTATCGCAACGCCCCTCTAGTACGCTGAGATTACTCCTGACAGCTTCTAGCAACTGATCGGGCGTCGGATGCTGGGAATCTGAAAGTACCAATTCAAATGAACGATTGTGGAGTGGATACCATTCGCCTGTACCTGCATCGCGATAGGAAGAGTTGCTCGCCAATAAAAATTGCTCAATGGGCAACAGACCTTTGTAGCGGTAGTAATCATCGACGATCAGAAGCTGGTTGCCTTCTCTTCCTGTGACAATGATGCTATGCATTTCAGGCAGGTCCTGATAATAAGGGTTGTACGGAAGTTCTGCCATATTGCAGAGGACGATTGTCGGCACCCCCCGTTCCAATTGCTCTTGAATATTTGCCAAAAACAGGTCGTCTTCCGGTTCGGCCTGCCCTTCCACGCGGATATTGTGAATCCACGTAAGCTCAGCGACTGTTCTCATGTATTGACCGTTTACATCTCCATAAGGAGCATCGTGCGTTTTCAGATAGATGGCACCGCACTGCTTCCAAGCTGTTTCCAAGGCGGAAAAGTTCAGGTATTTCAGAACCGTGTAGATAGAAGCGCCGATGCAATCCAGGTTCGGATGCTTGCTCGGTTGAATCTCGGTGAGTGACATGAGCACTCTCCTTCCTGTCTATCGTAATGGTATACACATGCGACTATCGGATATCCGCATCACGTTCTCGCAAGGCAAATACTCGTTGCAGAAATTGACCAGTGAGTGACCTCAACTTATCGGCAGAAGCTTCTATATCGGATCGCTTCAACATTTTTTCTTTGTATAAGCTAAGGGCATAGCGATTCACCACGTTGTTGGATGTCTGCAAAATCTCCTCTGCCAGTTCGCGTATAGACTGATCCGCCTGTGGAATGTACCAGTCCAATAATGTTTCTATCCACAGTTCTTTCCCGCCTAATTGAACGTAGAGCTCGTTTAGGTTTTCTTCATGAAAATAGGTGTCTGGCTGCTCCGTAAGCGACAGCAACAGCGCAAGCTCACGGCCAACTTGCTGTTTACTCTCGACCGCTTTTAGTAAACGCAGCAACTCCTGTTCCGCGCTGGCACGCAAGATTGCTTCGTCATCTGTAACCCGATCGAGCACCATGATCAGCCGGGAATGCGGCTCTACATTTGCATAAATCTCCTCAAGCGTTTGGTACGTTGTGGAAAATTTATCGTACTGGATTCGTTGAGCTTGCCCGCGAGTCAAATGATTGTGATTGATGATCGTATAAACCTGCTTGTCATGGTCATAACCAGTGATGACGGTGAGATGATCGGTATGCTCCTTCTGGTATTGCGGCGTGTAAAAGGTGTAATACTCGTCAAACGCAACCATTACTGGCTTGCCTTGATCCAACTGGTGAATGATCGACTCATGCAATTCATCCAGACGAGCGACCGGCACGAGCTTGACCCGATAGCCAAATTTGTATAGCATCTCCTCATCTGACAAATATCCCATAACCTCCGCATGCTCCCGATACGAATAGGGGTACCCCTCAGCATCTAGCTGATAGCCGCGCTTCAACCCAAGAAAAAGCTTGAAATACGGTATCAGATGGGCATCCTGCTCCTCCATTAATAAAGCGAGACCGCGATCATAACAATTCCATTGACGCCAGGACAAATGACTGACATCGGCATACGAGCTGCGTTTGATTTGCGTACCATGCAATGAATTTGTGCTTCGTTGTTGAACAGCTTGGACTGCAGTAGCAGCTGCCTCGTCTTTCGCAACCTGTTCAACTTCATGCCCAGCCGCATCAAGATAGGCAGCAAAATCGGAAATCGTCAAATGGGTAAGCAGGTCTTGTACTTCTACTTCTCGGTTCATCCGCTTTGAGATTTCGCTGATCATTTTAATCGCGATGATCGAGTCCCCGCCCAGATCGTAAAAATTGTCATGGATATCTACTTCTTCAAGCCCCAGAACATATCCCCAAATGTGAGCCAGCTCTTGCTCTAATATGCTGTAGGTATCATGTTTTCTCCCACGTATCACCACGTTTGGCAGCTTCGCTTCTCTAGATTTTTGCGGTGCAACATTGCCTTTTTCTCTCCCGGCATCCTTGTCAGGAGAATGAAGAGAAGAGATGTCCAGCCAACAACGCTTCCGCTCAAACGGATAGACAGGGAGGTGTACACGGCGCGGCTTTTTAAACGTATACATGACAGTCCAGCGTACATCTGCCCCGCTCACATACAATTCGCCGAGCTCTTTCAGATCAGACAGCTCTTTGCTTTGTGCCAATAAAAGCTTTTGCAAAAGTGCATTAGCCGCCTTATTCCTCGCTTGTTGTTCTGCCTCAGTCAGTATCCCGGGCTCTCTATCGGCTTTTTCCTGTGAGATAACCTTGTGCCAACCAAAGAAAATATCTGGTTCGGAAAGTGTTGTCCAGTCGCTCGCGCACAACTTGGAGATTTTTGCGGCAAAATCATCCATGTCCCTGCAAATAAGCAGCAAACGGTAGCCGTAGTGACTACGGCCCGTATTTGCCGTAAAGCTAAGACTTTCCAATGTCGGCAGTTCCTCCATAGGCTTGCTGGTCCACTTCTGAAAACGGAGCAACAGGTTGAGCAAGCTCTCCTTGCTTTTAGCGGATAAAGCGATAGCCTGAAATCCTTCGTCTTGCTTGGGAGGCTGTACGAATGGTGCTTCCTCTACGACGAGGTGAACATTGGTTCCACTCATCCCAAACGAACTGATTCCAGCCCGTCGCACGCTTTTCTCTGGTTCCCACTCTGTCAATGTGTCATGGATGTAAATGGGAGATTGTTCAAAAGGAATCATCCGATTCGCGCGCTGAAAGTGCAAATGCGGAGGTATCTGCTTTTGTTTAAGAGACAGGATCACCTTGAAAAGACCAGCCATACCCGCTACGTGATCGGTGTGACCGATGTTCGTCTTTACGGAGCCTATCCCGCAAAATTGGCGACGGTTTGTGTATGGGCGAAACGCTCTCTCAAGCCCGTCCATCTCCATAGGATCACCAAGCTTGGTTCCTATGCTGTGTACCTCAATATAGGAAAGCGTTTCGGGATCAATCTGCGCATCTTTCCATGCCTGCTGAATCACTTCGGCTTGTGCCATTGAATTTGGCGCCGTTAGCCCGAAAGAATGGCCGTCTTGATTGGCGGCACTTCCCTTGATTACGGCATAAATCGAATCCCCGTCTGCAAGAGCCTTTGTCAACGGTTTCAGCAAAACAGCGCCAACGCCTTCACCGACACCCGTACCGTCTGAATCATTGTCAAACGGTCGAGTACGCCCAGATTGCGATAATATTCCCAAATCATTGCTTCCATCTTGTAAGGACAGCAAGATGAGCTTGACACCACCGGCCAGCGCCATCTCACATTCTCCTCGACGAATCGCTTGGCATGCCAGATGAACAGCCATCAGAGACGAGGAGCAGGACGTATCCACAAGCATGCTTGGACCTTTGAGATCCAACAGGTAGGAGATGCGAGAAGCGATCACCGATTTCATATTGCCAATGATTGAGGTGGACAGCGCATCTGGTTCCAGTTCGCGAATCATTCGTCTATACTCTTCACCAAAATCACTGCTAAACCCCAGATATACTCCCGTACGACTGCCTGCGAGCATCGTTCCACCATATCCGGCGTCCTCAATCGCCTCCCAGCATGTCAGCAGAAATAAGCGCTGGTTCGGGTCCATCTGGCTGGCTTCCTTAGGAGAAAGACCGAAGAATTGCGGATCGAATTTATCAATTTCATTCAGGTAGGCTGCTTCTCGAAATTGAATTTGCTCCATCGTCAACCCTTTGGCGAGTAACAATGGAATCAAATCGTTCTGGCGCTCTTTGGGAAGCTCTCTCACACAATCTTGACCAGCTTGCAACAGACGCCAAAAGTCTGCCGGGTTTTCTGCGCTTCCGAATCGGCAAGCAGCACCAATCACCGCAATATCGTGTTGATTGGGTTTGCTGTCTGTTGAATGAGCATCCGTCTGCTGTTTATTCAGTTTGACTCGGTTCAGTCCTAATGGCTTGCTCACTGCGTTCTTCCTCCTTGGGTCCTCTGCTCCCTGATTCGGCTTAGCTTGCTTGCCATTCGTTGCCGATCTCAGGAAATCGCTGTTGCAAGTCCGGTTTGCTGGTCAGCTGTTCAAAGCGCATGGCTTGTTCCGCGTCAGGAGCTTTTTTTGTTTGCAAGATCAGACGAAGCAGAGAAAAAGCTTCCTGTACATCCCCATAGCCCCCCTCTTTTTCTTCTTGTTCCAGCTGTTGCCTCAGTTGTTGTAGCGCTTGATAGGGAGCGATTACTCCTTGCTGGTACACTTCTTCATCGAGACCGCGGTTTTTGGTGCAAACGGCAATCGCAATGCAAGAATCGACCAGTTGGGCAATCGCTGCTTGATTACGCTTTTTGGCATCCTGAAGCTCTTGCTGATAACGATTGATCTCCCCCTGCTTGTCAAAAGCAAAGGCACGAACGGGATATCCTTTGGCCAAATTTGTCAGTACATTTTTCGGACCGAGCTCAATTACCGTATTCGCTCCCTGTTTTACCAAGTAATCCATCGCCGATTGCCAGCGAACTGGGCTGGTTGTCTGGGCTGTGAGTAAATCGACCAGTTGATTAGCATGGACATAAGGTTGTGCAGTCACATTGGAAATCACAGGCCATTTGGGATCGCAGTACGTGTATCGCTTCAGTTCTTCATGTAATTGTTCGGCGGCTTGCACCATGAGTGGCGAATGGAAAGGCGCACTCACCTTAAGGCTGACAACCGAAGTCGAGCCATGCTGCTTGCACGCTTCTTCTACTTGCCGCACCGCATGTGCATGACCGGAGATGACGATCTGATCAGCGGAGTTATGGTTGGCGACCACAACGATTGCATCGTCACGAGAATGTTCCCGACAAATCTCCTCGACAAGTTGAGCATTCAACCCGAAGATTGCTGACATGGCTCCGACACCCTGCGGCGTGGCCGCCTGCATGAACTGACCTCGGCGATAGACAAGGCGGACGGCATCTGCAAACTGGATGGCACCGGCACAAGTCAGGGCCGTAAACTCGCCCAGACTGTGACCAGCCACCCACTTCGGTTCGATGTTCATTTCCTGTGAATAAACGCGGAAGGCTGCGACACTTGCCGTCAGGATTGCTGGCTGTGCGTGCTCTGTTTTGGTCAGTTCTTGTACATCCCCTGCAAAACAAAGGGTTTGCAGGTTAAATCCAAGCGCATCACTTGCTTCTTCAAAGGTGCGAGCCGCAATGGGATGGGCCTCACATAATGCTTGGCCCATTCCAACATATTGCGAACCTTGTCCCGGGAATAAAAGTGCGATTTTGTCCATTTTTGATCACCCTTCTCTACGTCATGTATTCATTCACTAGCATCCTGAGCAATTGCTGGTAATCCTGCGTCATCTCCGTGACTTTTTCTGCCCGCAGGCAATCCGGGTCGAATGCACACACGATATCAATCACGTCTTTTCCTTCCTTGATCCAGAAGGTAAGCTCATGTTCATGGTGTGTGAACGATGCATCGGTAAACTCATGGACACTGCCGAAGAATGGAATAATGGTTCCGCCGTTGCGATCCGTTCGCAATTTTTGGAGCCACAACGAGGCCTCCCCCGTCATTTTCTCGATGAAATGTCGTTTCTGCTGCACCTGTTTGAATAGATCGAAGAAGGTGTTGACCTCCGACATGTTCACCCGGAATGGATAAGCCTTCATCTGCAGTTCCTTGGCGACAGCCACTTCCATATAAAGATCCTGCTGTCCTGTCAATTCGGCCATGAGGTATAGATACATCGAAAGCAGAACGTCTCTAACCTCAACTGCCTCCATTTGACTTACTTGCTGCACATTTTCAAACAGATCACCAGTAAGTGAGAATTGGACCCAGTTTGTGTCCACACTCGCTTCTCCATTAGTCCAATACTGAGGTGGCAACTCTATCAGCGAGACACGATCTAGCTCCTTCAACCAATAAGTGGTCGTATCGGTTTCCTCTTGTTCATCTGTTACATCTAAAGCGGTGTTCTTCAAAAAGTTGGTTAGGCCAAACAGCGTAGGATGAGCGAACAAATCGGCAATTCGAACCCGTCCTGGGTAAAGCTGTTCAAGCTTGGCATGAACTTGCACCAGTAAAAGCGAAGTACCGCCTATTTGGAAAAAGTTATCCTGCATACCCACCATTTCACGTTTAAGCACTCCCCGCCAAATGTCAGCCACCTGTTCTTCCAGTCTGGTAGCCGGGGCTTGATATTCGGTGTGCTTGTCTTGCAGCGCATCAGGCTCTGGCAATGATTTGCGATCCAGTTTTCCGTTTGGCGTCAGCGGCCATATACTCATATGCGTATAGAAATGCGGAATCATGTAATCGGGTAAGCTTTTGCTCAGCATGGCTCGCAATTCATCACTGTCCAACGTTTGCTTTGCCATATAGTACGCAGACAGGTAAGGATTGCTGGCGGTATCTCGCACACTGACCACCGCTTCCGTAATATCCGGATGCTGACAAAGGGCACTTTCAATTTCCCCCAATTCGATCCGATAACCGCGTACTTTGCACTGAAAGTCGGATCGTCCCACATATTCAATACGCCCATCCGGCAGCCATCTTGCGAGATCACCTGTTTTGTACATGCGTTGACCAGGTTTAAATGGATGAGGGATATAGCGCTCAGCCGTCAGCGTCGGCTGACCGAAGTAGCCTCTCGTTACTGCATCCCCTGCAATGTAAAGATCGCCAGTGATCTTCATCGGCTGCACTTGCAGATGCTCATCGAGGATGTAGACTTGTGTATTGGGCAAAGGTTCGCCAATCGTTACTTCCTCTGCGTCAGTCAAGTCCTGAACCGTAGACCAAATGGTTGTTTCAGTCGGACCGTACAGATTGTAAAGTCTCGCCTTGGTCTGTGTACGAAGCCGTTGGAACAAAGACGCTGAAAGGGCTTCTCCCCCAATCAGGATTGCTTTCAGGCAGTCAAGTGCGTGCAAGTTGCTCTTCTCTTCCAGCATGAGCTGTAGACGGGATGGAGTCAGTTGAAGGAAAGTGATTTCTTCCTGCAAAATCAACTCCTTAAGCACCTGCGGATCAGCTTGCTGCTGTTCGGTTGCAATGACCACTGTCATCCCTTTCGTCAGCGGTACAATCGTTTCAAGCAGAAAAATATCAAACGAAATCGTCGTCACAGCCAGCATTTTGTCTGCGCTGGTAAAGTCGATGTGTTTCCCGATTCCCGAACAGAAGCTCATCAAATTGCCGTGCTCAACCATAACGCCTTTAGGCTTGCCAGTAGAACCCGATGTGTAAATGACATAAGCGAGATCGCCAGTTGTAGCCTGTGGCGGAAGATTTGAGTCGTCTTCCGTCTCC
Organism: Brevibacillus sp. AG162; assembly: GCF_006715575.1. Classification (NCBI taxonomy): domain Bacteria; kingdom Bacillati; phylum Bacillota; class Bacilli; order Caryophanales; family Paenibacillaceae; genus Brevibacillus; species Brevibacillus sp. AG162. The sequence goes on along the minus strand of NZ_VFNO01000001.1, from coordinate 943,994 downwards.
ATCCGGGAATCGTTTACGTCCAGTCGGACAACACTTCCCCACTGCTTCTCTGCCAGAGAATCATGGGTTAAGACGAGGCGAGTCATGCTGTTTTCCAAAACATAGGAGATACGCTCTTCTGGGTAGTGCGGATCAATCGGAACAAACGCAGCCCCTGCCTTCAAGATCGCCAAGAGTCCAACCATCATATCCACAGAACGATTCGTCAGAAGGCCCACGCAAGTATCAGCAGTGACGCCGTGTTGCTTGATCAAACGAGCTACTTGGTTTGCTCGCTGATTTAAGTCCGAATAGGTGACTTTCTCTTCTCCGCATGTTACAGCTAACGCGTTCGGCTGTGTTGCCGCTACTTCTTCAAAGAGCTGGACGACTGTTTTTTCACGAGAGTATTCCAAACTCGTGTCATTCCATTGCTCAACCAGCAGCAAGCGTTCTTCTGCTGCCAGCATGGACATCTTGCCGATCAACCGTTCAGGATCTTCCACCATCTGCTCCAGAATCTTCTGGAAGTGTGTGGACATCGCCGTGATCGTCTCTTTGCTGAACAGCTTGTTGCTGTATTCGATATCGACAATCAGGCGCTGTTCTCGCTCAATGATGTCAAAGGTCAGATCAAACTGGGCAGAACGCTGTTCAAATGGATAAGGAGAGAGTGTCAGCCCATTTGCACTCATGCTTCCCTTCGCGTCGCCGGTATTTTGCAAAATGAACATCACATCAAACAGCGGGTTGCGCGCCGTATCTTTTGGCAGCGTCAGTCGATCCACCAGCATTTCGAACGGATAGTCGGCATGAGAGAGCGCCGCCAGTGCCCGTTCTTTTACTTCCTGAAGGAAATCGGCCACGGTTCGATCGCTTCGCGGGAAGTTTCTCATCGCCAGTGTGTTCAGAAAGACACCCACGATGTTTTCCAGGTCTGCATGATGACGGCCAGCCACTGGCGATCCAATGATAATGTCTTCTTCGCCAGCGTATTTCGACAGCATAATGGTGAGTGCTCCCAGTAGCGTCATGTACAAGGTTGAACCATTGTTTTTTGCCAGTGCCAATATCTTCTCTGTCATCTCTTGAGGAATCTCAAAGGTCAGGACATCTCCCTCGAAGCTCTGAACGGACGGTCGAGGGTGGTCCGTAGGCAGATTAAGCACAGGGACTTCTCCATCCAGCTCTTTTAGCCAGAATTTCTCCTGAGCGGCCAATACCCCATTGCCCAGCTGCTCTGCTTGCCACACACTGTAGTCTTTATATTGAATCCGCAGCTCGGGCAACTCTAGTCCCTGATACAACTGGAAGAACTCGCGGATCAAAATGTTGATGGACACACCGTCGGAAATAATGTGATGCATGTCAAACAGCAACAAGTGTTTGTTGACATCAACGCGAATGAGCATACCGCGAACAAGCGGCGCTTTTGACAAATCGAATGGTTGAATGAATTGTTCGACCGTTCTCTTGGCCTCGTTCTCATCGACTTCACTATACGCCAGCGTAAACTCTACGCTCGGCTGAACGGTTTGCATCAAAACTCCATCCACGATGGAAAATGAGGTGCGCAATGACTCATGACGCTGCACCAGCGAGACAAATGCACGTTCGAAAGCCTCTCTGTCCAGTTCTCCTTCAAGCATCATGACTGTTGGGATGTTGTAGGCAACTGCCCCTTCCTGCATTTGTTCCAGCACATAAATTCTCTGCTGAGACGAGGTGGCGGGGTAAGCTTCACGATGCTCTGCTACAGGAATCGCGGACACAGTTGTTTCTTCATTCGGAGCCATCAACACAGCCAATTGACGGATTGTCGGTGTCTGAAACAGATCAGTGATCGTAATCTCTTTTTGCAACTGCTTGGTGACACGGGAAACGATACCAATTGCCAAAAGAGAATCGCCACCCAGCCTGAAAAAGTCGTCGTCGATGCTTAATTCGGTGTAACCCAGCACTTCGGACCAAATCTGACCTAAGGCTTGTTCCAACGAAGTGTAGGGATCGCCTTCCTCCCTGCCAGACAAAGCAACACGGTTTTGCATGGTCACTGCGGGTGGTGCTTCGCGTTCTTTGTGAGTTTTCACGCTTGCAAAGATCGTGTCTCCGAGCTTTACTTTCAGAGACGGTGCCCATTCCTTCAGCACTTGCAAATCAAATTGTCCAATGATCAGGTGCTCCGTTTGGCAAGACAGCGATGCATGAAAGGCTTGTATCGCTCCATCTATTGGCATGTAACCGATAAAACCAGGACCTGTTATGCCTTCAAACGCGTACCAGTTCAAAGCTATCGTCGGTTTTCCCGTTCGACTGCGAGCTGCACTATACGCATCCAGGAAGCAGTTGGACGAGACATAGTCACTTCCGGTCGCTCCACCCCAAATCGAAGCAAGTGATGAGAAGATCACAAAGAAATCCAGATGCTCTGATTCAGCTATTTGATCGAGTATGACTGTGCCCGCCATCTTCGCTTTCAAGCCATTTTGAAAATCGGAAAACGTCTTCGTCTGAATCGTCTCGAAGGTGATATGCGCCGCGGATTGGATAATGCCGTTAATCGGTCCATAGCGTGCTCGGACTTGCTCCGAAATATCCTCCATCTGCTGACGGTCGGACACGTCGGCTGCATAGCAGACTACCTGCGCTCCCATTTCCTCTAGCTCAATCAGCGCTCTTAGCTTTCGAGCCTCAGAAGCACTGCAGTCTGGATGCTGTAAACGTTCTTGCCACTCGTGGTTAGGTGGAAGTGGAGAACGATTAATCAGCACAAGCGTCACATTTTTTTGAGCGGCTAGATGCTTACTAAATGCCAGACCCAGTTTTCCTGTCCCTCCGGCGATCAAGTACACACCATTTTCACGTATCTCTACGGGCCTTTTCGGAATTTTATCGATATCGCAGCGATTCATTTCTGGTACGATGCGATTTCCTCTATAGGCAACCAATGTGTCATCCCGATTGCAGCGAATTTCCGCTAGAAGCTGGCCTGCTAACTGCGATGTTGAACGCCCCTCTGTTGCGAGATCCAGGCTAAAGCACTGCAGTTTTGGATTTTCCTGCGAGATAACCTTGGCCAGACCGAACAAGGGCGCTTTTTCTGGATAAACAGGACCGTTGTCATCTACTGCTTGTGCGTAGTTCGAGACAATCCGTAAATCAAGCACCTGCTTCAGATCCAGCTCAAGCAACGCTTGTGTCAAATGAAACAGACTGTAAACTCCCAGATGTTGCGCTGACTCAAGAGCTTCAAGCTGTCCGAGGCCATTCGGCTGCTGGGCACCTGAGGTCAAGCTCCATAAATGGATAATCCCAGTCAGCTTTTCCATTTTGTCTCCAAGTCTCTCGAACACACGCCGCAGATCTTCTGGCTGGCTGGGATCTAGGATAAACTCGTGGGAAGAAACGGAGGCAAAAGCCTCACCGCTGCGAAGTCTGAACACTTCATGTCCTTCCGATGACATCGCGTCAGCCAGCGTTTCTCCTACACTTCCTTTATCTTGAAACACTAACCAGATCCCTGGACGCTGGGTCTGATGGTTGGTTGTCAGCTCTTTCGTTTGCCAATTGATCTGGTAGAGCCACTCTCGATACTCTTGTGGCGTATACGCTGAGTGTCCGACCAATAACGCCGAATCAGACAAATCAAGCAGCTCTGTTGACGACGGATAAATGGCAATCGATTGATAGTTCGTATCCCGAAGCGCCTTTTCCCAACGTGAGGCATCCATCAGTCTGGCTTGCTGTCGCAGATCGGTGTCTTCGTACTGCCACCAGTCTTCGGCAAGCCCCCCGATCACATTTGCCGTTGAACGATTTTTCACGAGCTCGATCGCAAACAGCACACCTTGCTCTGCAAGCAACTGATGCAAAATCGATAAGGATGCCCGCACATCCCTGGCCCTGTGAATCGCGTTATTTGCGATGATCACATCGTATGCGTGTAAATCGAAGCCTTGTTCGGCTGGGGACTGCTCCATGTTGAACAGGCGGAACTGCGCAAACGGGTACACTTCTTGGAACTCTTTTTCTGCCTCTGCGAGAGACGATTGCGCACAATCCGTAAACAGATAGGTGACATCTTGTTTCTCAATCTTTGGCAGCAATAAGCGAGTCAGACTGCTGGAACCGCCTCCGAGCTCCAGAATGCGAACAGGACGGTCAAACGAATGGATGTATTGGGCAATTGTTTCCACTGCCATCAGTCCAGAAGGGTTTCCAAGAGTAATGCGATCCGCATACGACTTATATAAGTCAGAAGTACCGTCGTTCGACACGAGTACGTTCTGCCCCGTCATGATGGTTGCGTATTGGGCAAAACAAGCTTTCAATTGAGAGAACGTATCTCGCTCATTCGGATAGCGATCCAGACAATCCTGATAAAACGCTTCCGTATCAAGACCCTCTGCCTGTGCAGATAGACGGTATGTTCCTTCAACGTGTTCAACCAGAGAGGCCTTAACGACAAGTTCAAGCATGAATTGGAAGAGGTGTTCATTTCTTCCATCAAACCTTACAGCTTCACGCAATTTTCCCAGCGTATACGTTTGATCCTGCTTGCGGAACACACCTAGTTGCTTGAAGCATTCAAGCGATGACAAGCCGGAATAAAAAGTCTCATCCTCTTCCAAACCCGTTTGCTTTTTGACATTCACCTGATTCAGTAGCGTTTCCCCAAAAGTAAAGAAGGTAGAAGCAATTTTATGAACATCAGCTGTCTCGTTCTCATGAGCCGCCTCAGATGCTACAGCAGCGGACCGCTCAACCGTGTCGTTAGTTGGTTGATCCGATTGCACCCAGTGACGGGTTTTGGCAAAGGAATAGGTTGGCAAAGGTACCTTTTTCCATTTGACAGGACGGTAGTATTCAAGCCAATTGATAGGCACCCCTCGTACGTACTGTTTTGCCATTTCTACTGGGTCTGAGCTGTCTATTTGCACGCTGATCGGCAATGAACTTTCCCCACGTGAATTCAGTACCCCGTAGAACACCTGGTTCCCATCAACAAACGGAGCACCGTCCTCCGTCCGTTCTGCCGTGCACAGGCGATGGACCTTCTGCAAAAAGTCCTCTTTGCTGTTGACAATGAAGGCAAGGCGATACCCATAGTGTCCGCGCCCAACATTGGCAGTAGCGCACATATCAAGTAGGGAATGCTCAGAAGGCCCTGATAAAAATGCTTGGTATTTCTCGAGCATATCCCAGAGCGACTCACTTGTTTTGGCAGATAACGTAATGAGGTAGTCGCCAGATTCTGAAACGGCTGTCTCCTCGCGCCCAGGAGGCTCTTCCAAGATGACGTGGGCGTTTGTCCCGCTCAGGCCGAATGCACTTACGCCAGCTCTCCTCACAGGTTGGTCCGCCTCAACATCCCAATCCTTAAGGACATCATTTATATAAACAGGCGAATCGATAAAAGGAATTAAGGTATTCGGCCGTTTTACATGCAGCGTTGGCGGAATCTGACGATGCTTCATCATCAGAACCGTCTTAATGATCCCAGCCACACCTGATGCCGCAATCGTGTGCCCGATATTACTTTTGACCGAGCCTATTGCGCAAAATTGCTTACGTTTTGAAACTTTCTGAAAGGCATGCATGATCCCCTCAATTTCAACAGGGTCGCCTAATCTTGTCCCCGTCCCATGTGCCTCAATATAGGAGATGCTCTCTGGATTGATTCGCGCTCTCTCCCACGTTGTTCGCAACAAAGCAGACTGAGAAATCGCATTGGGCGCTGTAATACTGGTAGAACGACCATCACAATTGACCGCAGTGCTTTTGATCACCGCATGGATATAATCGTTGTCCTTGACTGCTTGATCGTATGACTTCAAAAGAACAGCGCCAAGACCTTCTCCCCATACTGTTCCATCAGCAAAGTCATCAAATGCCTTGGTTTTGCGTTCTACAGAAACGATGCCAAAGTCTGTATCTTGTTGAATCGGAAACAGGGAAAGGTTAACTCCGCCTACGAGAGCCATTCGACAATCGTTGTTTCCAATGGCCTGACATGCTTGGTGCAGAGCGACCAAGGAGGAAGAGCAAGATGTATTAATCAGTTGGCTCGGACCTGACAGATTCAGCAAATAGGAAATTCGTGAAGCGATAATTGCTGCAACGTTGCCAGCAAGCGAGGACGAATCAACGTTTTTCAGCACACGCTGGTATTGTGATTCATTGTCACAATATCCCAGAAATACGCCTGTAGGAGAACCGCTGATCATCTTCTCGCTATACCCGGCATGTTCAAATGTTTCCCATGCCAACTCGAGAAACATCCGCTGATAAGGGTCCATGGTTCGAGCCTCTGCAGGTGATATCTCGAAAAACGCATGGTCAAATAAATCCACGTGATCGAGATAACCCATCCGCTCATACTTAAAATCTGTGTCGTTAAAAAATTCTCTCGCTACCCTCTCGACATCTGGACGCCTTGCAGTAGGAATATCACCGATTGAATCGTGTCCCTGCTTCAAATTGTTCCAGTATTCTTCGAGGCTGCTGGCTCCGGGAAAACGACAAGCCATACCGATGATCGCGATATCTTGGCGTGTATTTACGTTGGCAGAGGACAGTTCCTTCAGCAAAGGGAGTGCTTCCTTCTCTTGCAGTCGATGAGCTGCCACTTGCTCCAAGATGTATTTTTTTAGCAAACTCATCCTAATTCCCCTTCCTTTTGTCGATCAGTTCGGCACCCTTGTCTACGGAGAGAACTCCCTCCTTGACCTCCCTCAGCAATTCCAGAAGGGATTCGTCATCATCGCTTTGATCTTCCATAGATGCAAACTGATCCTGTTTTCTTTGTTCGAGAAAATCCACAAACATGGCAATCGTATAGTAGGAAAACAAATGAGCGACGCTAATCTCGCTGTCCACTTGTTTTACAATTTGCGCATGCATTTTAAGCAACAGCAGGGAATTCCCTCCCAACTGGAAAAAGCTGTCGTGTACCCCCACTTTTTCGATTCCCAAGATTTCTTTCCAGATGGTAACCAGCTGTTCTTCCTTCTCGTTTCGCGGGGCTACGTATTCAGCATCGGACGCCTGTTGTTCATCCACTTCAGGCAGTAGCTTGCGATTGATCTTGCCCCCTGCTGTCAAAGGCATTTTTTCAATGCTGACAAAAAAGGAAGGGATCATGTGATCGGGAAGCCGTTCGCTGAGATAACCACGCAAGTTACTTGCGGTCAATTCCTGAGCATTCGATACGTAGTACGCGCACAATCGAGCCTTCTCTTCTTGAAATAGCACGGCACACTCTTTTACTAGCGGGTGGGACAATAGAACCTCATCAATCTCGCCCAGCTCAATTCGGTGCCCGCGTACTTTTACTTGATGATCGATGCGACCGCAGAACTTGATATTGCCATTCGGCAGATAGCGCCCAAGGTCGCCTGTCCGGTAAAGCTTTTGATAACCAATTTCCGGATAAGGGTTGTCAACAAAGCTGGCTGCAGTTTTCTCAGGATCGTGCAAGTAACCGTGCCCCAAGCACAAGCCAGTTATATAAATCTCCCCTTGATGCCCAGCCGGAACTAGTTTTCGATTTGAATCCAGCAACAGAATTTTCGTATTGGCTATCGGCTTTCCGATCGGTATCGGTCCCTGATGGGTATGGTCGATCTCAAAGTAGATGACACCGATAGACGTCTCCGTCGGACCATACAGATTCGTGATACGAACGTGGGGAAACCGCTGAAGAAACAGATGCACGGTGTGAGCCGTAATTTCCTCTCCCCCCAAGATCAGGTGGCGAATCGAAGAAAGTGAATCGTGTATGTCCATCCGTGTTTCCATTTGATCTACCAGCAGATTAAAGACCGACGGCACAAAGTCCGTAATCGTAATCTGATAGGTTGAAATAGCGTGCAACACTTGATCGAGCGTCATCTCGAATTCAGGAATCGGCAATACCGTACGGCCACCATGCAAGAGCGGCCAGAAAAGTTGCCAGACCGAACTGTCGTAGTGATGGGGAGTCGTCTGGAATATGGCGTCTTGTTCTGTACAACCGTAATGTTCATCCATCCAGCGAAACCGATTGAAAATACCGATATGAGGAACAACAGCTCCTTTTGGTTTGCCGGTGGAACCAGATGTATAAATCACATAGATCGGGTCGTCCACATCTACCTGGACCTGCAAGTCACCTTCTTCCTTGATATCATCCGCATCGACGATTACAGCACGTGTCCATTGCACGAATGACGGTTCCTGACGTATTTCTGGTCCGATCAGCGTCACCGGACAATCCAATTCATCCAGTAGCTGCTTTTTCCGTTCGTTCGGACTTTGCACGTCTAGCGGAACAAATGCCGCACCCGTTTTCATCACAGCTAGAAGGGAAATGACCAAATTCAAGCTACGATTCATCAAGACGGGAACATAGCTTCCTCTTCCAATACCGCTGGCCTTCAACATACGCGCAAGGCAATTGGCTTTCCCATTAAGTTGAGCGTAGGTAAGGGTTTTGTTGCCAAACACAGCCGCTGTTAGATGAGGAGTACGCGCTGCTTGTTCCTCGATCAGTTGATGGATCGGCTTTGGAGCAGAATGAGGAACGTCCGTTTGATTGCGGGTATACAACAAATCAGTCCGCTCTGCTTCCGTCAACATATCGATTGTGTGAACTAGCCGTTTGGGATCGACGACCACTTCACGAAGAATTTGTAAATAATGACTGATCATTCGTTCGACGACAGCCTCTTGGAACTGCTCTCCCGCATACCGTACGCGTCCGGTAATTCCATCTTCTGTTTGCTTGCATGCAAATACCACTTGCAGGGTCAGACCTTCTAAAGCAGCAATATCTTGCATGTTTTCTAGTACGAAAGCTGTATCCAGCAGTGTCATCAGATCGGTGTCGGATAGATCAAGCCATTGCATCATTTGCGAAAACGGATAGTTCTGATGCTCCATTGCCTCTTTGACCAGCTGCTTACCCTCTTTCGCCACTTCTGCAAAAGTAGCTTCTTGATGCATCCGTACACGCAGCGGCAGCACCCGATTCCAAGCATTAGGGGGAAGCGGATTCTGAAAGACGGGCGTGAGAATGATCATGTCGTCTGTCTGCTTATACCGATTCAGCATGATTTGAAACGTCGACAGAAGGAACAGGTAGAGCTTCATCGGATGATGATCGCAATGAGCCGCAACGGCAGCGTTCAAATCATCTGGAAAGACAAAAGATATTTCTTTTGTCTCCTTCTCCCCATCGCCTTCCTTCTCCGTCCCTTCGGTTGGAAGGAGGGAGAGCGTCCACTCCCCCTGTAACTTCTCTTGCCAGTACTGCTCCTCCCGGCTAAATTTCCGACTGGTTAGCAGAATGTTTTGCGAAATAGTAGTCTCCATATGCCCTCCCCCTCTTACTCACCGCTTGCTCTAAAATTCAAAATCCCAATCGACGCCCTGTGCTTGAATAAGGGCTACCTCACGGGTCAATTCAAAGTCTTGCAGGAGGCGCTGGGGATCTTCCATCACCTGCTGCAACAAGCTTTTGAAGTCACTCACAAACTGCTCCATCGTTTCTCTTCGGAACAGGTCACTGCGGTAATCCAGCTTACATGTAAGTCTGTCAAAAACAGGGTAAGCCGACAGATGAAGGTCAAGTTTTGCCGTGTTGTTTTGCAGTGGATAGTTTTTGACGATCATGTCCTCAAGCTCCAGTTCCCCTTCCGGATTGTCCATGTTTTGCAGGACGAAGATCGTATCAAAAAGGGGCTGACGACCTGTATTTGGTTCAATGCCAAGAGTCTGAACAAACAGATCAATCGGGTAATCCGCCTGTTCAAAAGAGGCTAGCGTATGCTCACGGACCTCCGCAAGAAACTCGCGATAGGTTTTCGCGCCTTTTGGATAATTGCGTAGGGGAATGGTGTTGATAAACATCCCAATCACTTCATCGAACTCTGCAAATTTGCGGCCAGCTACTGGAGTTCCGACAACGACATCCTCTTGGCCGCTGTATTTTGCAAGCAACATGTTGTAAACCGACAACAGCACCATGTAAAGTGTCGCCTGTTCCTGCGTTGCCAGCTCCTGCAACCGCTGCGTCTCCTCTGCCGATATCTCGAACTCAATCGTCGCACCAGGAAACGTAAGAGATTCTGGCCTTTCGTAATCAGTCGGAATCGATAGAAGTGGTGCCGGGCTGGAAAACAGGTCTGCCCAATAGCCAGCTTGAAGCTCCCCTGACTCAAGTGCAGATTCCTGCCAAACAGCAAACTCTTTTTGCTGAACTTCCAATGCAGGAAGTGTCACGCCTGCATAGAGACGAACAAAGTCTTCCACGAGAATATCCATGGATACACCGTCTGAAACGATATGGTGCATGTCGAACAACAAGAGATGCTTTTCCGGTGCAATCCTGATTAGTCCTGCACGCAACAAGGGCGCTTGACGCAAGTCGAATGGCCGTACGAATGTTGCCAGGCTGGCATCCAACTGCTCTGCACTTGCTTCGCTCACTTCCAAACGGAAGGCCGGCGAATCATGTACAAATTGAACTACTTGCCCATCTATATAATCAAACGAGGTACGAAGAGATTCATGGCGGTCAATCAATCCTTGAAAAACATGTTCTACTTTCTCACGACTCAAATCACCCTCGACGAAACGGGCAGCCGTAATATGAAGGCTTGTGTCAGTCGGATTCAACTGCTGAAGAATAAAGAACTTGCGCTGGGCAGGCGTAACCGGATAGTACGATCTGGCTTCGACTGGGAATCGTCTTTTCATTATCGTCTTGTCTGCCCCATCAATCACCTTGCCAAGCTCTTGAATCGTTGGGTGATTAAACATGGTTCGCAGTGGAAGCTGTACGCCAAATTGCTGTGCAACCTGCGCAGCCACCGCGTTGATTTTTAACGAGTGCCCCCCTAGAGCGAAGAAATTGTCCCGAGCGCTGATTGTTTTTGGATCGAGCTGCAGCACTTGAGCCCAGATGTGGGTGAGAGCTTTTTCCGTTTCGGTTGTAGCTGACACAAAAATAGATGTGTCGACCCGATCCTGTATGCCAGGCTTCGGTAAAGCCCCTCTGTCCACTTTTCCGTTCGGGGTAAGTGGCAATACGTTTTGTTTTACATAGTGCATCGGCACCATGTATTCCGGAAGCACAGTAAACAGATAATCACGCATATCTCGTGCAGAAAATCCCTCCAGGGGAACGACATAGGCACATAAGTACTTTGCACCCGTTTCCTCTGAAAGCGCCAAGACAACCGCATCCTTGACCGCAGGATGTCTGCGCATTACCTGTTCAATCTCACTTAATTCGATTCGGTAACCCCGAATCTTGACTTGATTATCCATTCTTCCGAAGTACTCAATATATCCGGCCTCCGTGATCCGGCCTACATCACCCGTTCGATAGAGGGCTTGATAATCAGGGTCTTCTACCCAGCTGGCATACGGATTTGCTACAAAAACTTTTTGCGTCCGTTCCTCATCTTTGTAGTAGCCGTAACCAACGCCCGGGCCGGCCACACATATTTCTCCTTTTACGCCTCGTGGGCAGATACACTGATTTTGATCGAGTATGTAAATATGAGTGTTCTGAATCGGTATGCCGATGGGAACCACTATCTGCTGATCGCTAGGCATTTCCCGGATAATGTGGTGCGTAATATCATCGGATGCTTCCGTTGGCCCGTACATATTCACCAATGGAATTTCCGAATAGCAGCCAAACCAGCGCCGTACCAGAGGGGCAGGCAACTCCTCTCCTGTTACTGCCATCCATCGCAGATCAGGGAAGCTGCGATCGGAGTCGGGCCATTCTTGAGCGAGATCAAGCAGCACAGATAGCAGAGATGGCACCACTTCCGCGATGGTGACGCGATTGGAACGGAGTACGTTATGAAGGGCCTGCGTATCCATAACCGTCTCGGTATCGACCACCAACACAGAGCCACCCACCAGCAAAATAGATAGATATTGCCAAACAGAAATATCGAAGCAAAGGGAAGCCGTTTGTGCGACAAGATCGTCCTCGCAGAGGGATAGGTCGTTGATTTTAGCGAAAATGTGGTTAATCATTCCACGGTGGTGCACCATTACGCCTTTCGGTTGTCCAGTCGTGCCCGATGTGAAGATGATGTACGCCAAGTCTGTTCCCGCACTCTCCCGATCGATGTCCTCTCCCGAAAGCGACTCAACCGATTGATCGGATTGACCAAAGACATAGAGATACTTCAGTTCAGGTGAGGATGCTTGAATCGACTCCAATCCATCTAGCAAGTCAGGCTGAGTGATTAACCCTGCAATCTCGCTCTTCTGCACGATGTACAAGATCCGATGCTGCGGATAGTCTGGATCAATCGGTACGTAGGCTCCTCCCGCCTTGAACACTGCAAGAATCGCAACAAGCGTATCCGCGTTACGCTTCATATAGATACCGATTTTCGTGCCAGGTCGCAATCCTTGCTGGATAAAATAGCGCGCGAGTCGATTGGAGCGCTCGTTTAATTCCTGATAGGTTAAGGTTGCTTTTCCGTCTGTCACCGCTTTGCGATGAGGAGTCTTTTTTACCTGCTCCTCAAAGAGGCGATCAAAGCTCTGATCGCGCGGAAAATCAACCCGGTTGTCGTTGAATGAAAGAACTAACTCCCGAATCTCTTCCTCAGATAAGCACGCTATCTCTGCGATCTTCTGATCCGGTTGCGTTACGATAACCTGATAGATACGGACCAAATGCTCCATCATCCGTTCCATCATGGGGAGTTGGTATCTTTGCCCCACGTAACGCACGAGTAATTCGAGCGAGTTTTCCTTTTTAGAAAAGAGGAGCTGCAACTCGCTCGATACCTGTTCCAAGCTGTTCTGATCATGAAGGACGTCTAACAAGCAAGTCGCCTCAAAAAACGGTGTGCTGTTCCCCTGCTGCGGAACTTGCAGTTCCTCAATCAACCGCAAGATTGGGTAGTTCTGATGTTCCACAGCGGCCTTTAAGGTCTGCCGAACTTCTTGCAGCAACTCCTTGATGCTCCATTCCGGGAGCACCTGATGACGCAAGGGCAGTACCTTGTTCAAAAACTCACCCGGCTCTGATTGACGAAAGATAGCCGTTCCAACGCATAAGTCCTGATGTCCCGTATATTTGGACAACAAGATGCAAAATCCACTCAGCAAAGCCATGAACAAACGCTGATCCGAGCCATTGCTCAAATGAATCAGCGCCTTGCTCAGCTCGTCCGGAAACACGATGGTCAGCTCACGAAGCTCAGACTGACGCTGAAACGAGGCCCGAGAGTCTGTTGGAAGGTCGAGTGAATGAAACTCTCTCGAGAGGTTCTCCATCCAATAGTCTTTTTCGCGATCAAACTGCCCACTGGCCAGCAAGATGTTTTGTGCCGTTATCGTTGACAAGCCAATCCCTCTTTTCTGTCCGTCATGTATTTCTTAAAAAGCAAAGTCATCGTCGTCCACTTGTCCCTGTGCTACTTGTACTACTCCATGACCGATCTGAAGTTGTCCGATAGTTCGGTTCGGGTGGCCTACCATTTGCTCCAGAAGAATGACAAAGTCTTGAGCCATCTTCTCGATTGTTCTTCTGTGATACAAGTTCGTGTTATATTGCCAGTGCATGCGTATGTGATCTTCAGCCTTAACTACTTCCAAAGCCAGATCGAGCATGGCAGCTTTGCGTCTGAATTCGTAGGGAGCAAACTCGATTTGATCGAGACGGACTTTTTGCTGCTCCGCTGCATGATGCAGGGTCAGCATGGCGTCAAACAACGGGTTCCTTGCTGGATCGCGAGGCAATTGAATCTGGCTTACGAGTTGGTCGAATGGATAGTCTCCATGCTCAAAACCGTTTAGCACGTTTTGGCGTACCTGTTCGATATACTCTTGGACGGTCAATTCTTTCTTCGGCCAGTTCCGCAAGGCCAAGGTATTAACAAACATTCCTACAACAGGGGCAAACTCCGCACGCTGTCTACCATCCATGTCGCAGCCGATGACGATGTCTTCCTGATTGCTGTATTTGGATAACAAAACAGAATAGACGGCCAAAAGAAGCATGTACAGCGTCGTAGAACTCTGACGGGTGAACGTGTCGAGTTTTTCCAGCCATTCTTCAGACAGCTCAGTCAGCAACTCGTCTCCATCAAATGTCATATTTTGTGGGCGAGGAAAATCCGTCGGGATTGCCAACGGTTGCAGCTGCCCGGAAAATGCATCCAACCAGTAGGCTTCATGCTCGGCCCAACTGCTCTCAGCAGCTTGTTCTCTTTGCCACCAAGCGAATTCCTTGGCCTGTACCGACAATTCCGGCAAAACCTGTCCTTGGTAGAGGTTACAAAACTCCTCAAGCAAGATGGACTTGGATATGCCATCTGAAATGATATGGTGCATGTCGAAAATCAACAGATGCTCCTCTGATGAAATCTCAATGAGGCCGATACGAAGCAAAGGAGCTTGCTTTAAATCGAAAGGCCGGAAAAAGCGTTCGATTGTCTTTTCCACAGCTTCCTCGTCTGCTTTCCATGTCTCAATCTGTACAGACAGATCACTGTGTACTTTTTGTTTCACCTGTCCTTCCATCAGATGAAACGAGGTGCGCAGCGCCTCATGTCGTGCGACGAGTTGATCTGCAACGTCTTGGAGACGCCCTGAATCAAGGGAACCGGTCATCCGCATAACTCCCGGTGTATGATAGCTGGTAGCATCTTCTTCCAACTGCCACAACAGGTAAAGCCGCTCTTGCGCACGCGTGACAGGGTAATATTCCTGATCAGAGAGCACGACGATCGGTTTTTGCTCCATCTCTTGGAGGCTGCCTGTGATCCGACTCGCCAAGCCTCGAATCGTCGGAGCATCAAACAGGTCGCGCATCGAAAGCTTCACTTGAAACTCACTTTCCATTCTGGATAAAAGCTGAATGGCCTTCAGCGAATGCCCTCCCTGTCCAACAAAGTGATCAAGCACACCTGGCGATGGAATCTGTAAGACATCCGCCCACAACTCAACCAGCTTTTGTTCGATAGGATTTGCCGGAGGCACGTAATCACTACTGACGCTAGGCTTTACAGCAGGCAAAGCTTTTCGGTCGATCTTTCCATGCGGGGTTAGCGGCATCTCGGACAGCTCCATAAAGTAACTCGGGATCATATAACCGGGTAGCCACTCCAGCAGGTGCGCACGAAGCCCATCCGGCTGAACACCGTCCTTTTGCACCACATAGTAGCAAGCCAGTTCGGTCAAACCCATCTGATCGGTCATAGCCAATACAGCTACCTGATTCACAGCAGGATGCTGAAGGACGGCGCGTTCAACTTCTTTCAGTTCCACACGATAGCCGCGCACTTGAACCTGATCGTCCATCCGACCCAGATATTCAAATACGCCCGTTTCACTGAGCAATCCGACATCTCCAGTACGGTAAAGTCGCTCGCCGGTAATGGGATGATACGTAAAAGCTTTCTCGGTCAACTCAGGCTTGCCCAAATATCCGTCGGTGATGCCAATTCCTCCGATGCAAATCTCGCCCTTGACATCTGGGGGACAAATTTCCCCCGTCTGACCAAGGATGAACATATGCGTATTGGCAATGGGAACACCAATAGGGATTCTGAGTGTTTCTTCAGCGGGCTGTTCTGTGCAAAGATAGACGGAAGCGTATATCGCTGATTCCGTCATCCCGTATATATTGGCGATTCGCGCGATACGGAACAGACGATTCCATTCGCGAACCAAATTGGCTGTCAGTGCTTCTCCTCCATTAAATACCCACTTCAAATGGGGCAACGGATCTGGTTCATTGCGAGAATGCACATGAGCCAGAAACACATTCATCATCGCTGGAACGAACTGGGTGACTGTAATGCGCTGCTCTCGCAGCCAGTCATACAACGCTCCCGGATCTTTCCCGTCTTCCTCTTTCAAAATCGACAGCTTTGATCCAACCATCAGCGGCCAAAACAATTCCCACACCGAGTCCGTAAAAGAAATCGAGGTTTTTTGGGCAACCACGTCTGTCTCGCTAAGCGGAAAAGTCTCCTCCAGCCAAAACAATGTATTCAAGACCTGTTTGTGCGTAATCATGACGCCCTTTGGCGCACCGGTCGAACCAGATGTGTAGATGACATAAGCAACATCATCCTCTGAACCCGCCGGGGCTATCGCCTCATCCTTTTGGCGGCGAATATCGAGCGCTGTATAGACCTTGTATCCATCGTGATGGAAGGAAGTCTCGTCCAAACAAATGATCGTTTCGATGCTGTCAGGTAGATCCGGAATGATCTCATCCAGATACATGGATTCTGTTACAAGCACCTTGCAACGACTATCCTGCAAAAGATACCGAATTCTAGCTCGGGGATAATGCGGATCAACCGGGACGTATCCCCCACCTGCTTGGAGGATTGCGAGAACTGCCGCTACCATACGGGAACTCCTGTCTGCGAGAATTCCTACGAGTTGCGAAGGAACTACACCCGCATCTTTCAAGATACGGGCTAACTGGTTTGCTTCCGCGTGTAGTTCTGCGTAAGTTCTTTCTCGATCCGCCTCTACCACAGCGACTCTATCAGGCGTTTTTTCCGCTTGCCGGGCGATCAGTTCAGCGATTGTCACTTTGTTGCGATACGGTTTGTCTGTCTGATTGACTCGGGTTAACAAGTTCGCTTCATCATCAGTGAGCAGGTTAAACTCGTTCAGATCCAGATCGAGCTGCATACGTCCATTCATTGCGACTCTTCCCCTTTTTAGGTGGTGGTGAAAAATTCCCGCAAACGGTTAATTCCCTCGTTATACTTGGCGGCAGAGTATGAGAGGCGCAGTGTGTTCGGGATGCCAAAGTCAGAACCCGGTACGGTCGCCACATGTGTAGCCTCGAAAATTTGCGTAGCCAACTCAAGCGAGGTGCTGATGCCTTTTCTCTTCATAAATTCTTCGCAGTCAATCGTGAAGTAGAAGCTGCCTCTCGCTGGCAGAGCACGGACATCCGGTACATTTTGGAAAGCGTCTATCGTGTAGTCTCGACGACCTTTGTACAGTTGGACCAAATGATCAACCTCATGCTGGTAATCAAGCGCAGCCATTGCTCCGAACTGTACGACTGGGTCTGCTGTGAGCAGTGTGTGATGCTGAATGACCGTCAGTGGCTGCACCAGCTCATCCGGTACGATCGCATATCCGACACGTCTGCTGTACATCCGATACGCTTTGGAAAACGCATCCGTTGTGATGAATGTAGACTTGGTATTTTTCAGCTGCATCACGGATTCGCACTCGTCATCGAAGTAGGTATTCGCATAAATTTCGTCATTGATAATAGCTGCACGACCGTCTACGATGCTGTCGATCGTATACAATTCCTCTTTTGTAAGAATATTTCCCAACGGGTTGCCTGGCGTGTTGATCACGACCACTTTTGTCTTGTCTGTAAAGTTCTCTTTGAACGACTCCACATCCAGTCTCAACGTATCCAGATCAATTTTGTAGTAACGAACTTTCGCACCGACTAAGAGCGCGCAGAAATGATAAAGCGAGTAGTACGGAAGTGGCAGCAACACTTCATCGCCCTCTTTAAGCAGGAGGTAGAACAGGTTACGGAAGAGTGTGCTGGTTCCGACACTGATCACGAAATTCTCCGGTTTGATTGACACATCGTATTTTGTTTTATAGTGGGTCGCGAGCTTTTCTTTCAGCTCAGGCAGCCCCCCTGGATATACAAGCGAATATTTTTCAAAGCTGTTCAATGCCTGTTGCATAGAATTGATAATTTCGGGATGCAGCGGCATTTCTGACTTCCCAAGAGTCATGCGGATCGCTTCTCCACCGTTTCTCTCAAGCTCATTTGCCATCTGGTCCAGTACAAACATCAAAAAGCGCTCGTCGTGAAAATTAATGGAGGATCTGATTTCCATATTCTCCTACCCCTTTTACTTTATTTTGGATTTTTCTGCTAACATTTTTAGGATTTTCACATAGCGATCCGAAAGCGATTCAACATATGCCGTCTGAAGCATAGATGGATCATAGCTAAAAACGACATGGATACCTTCCGAAGTTTCTGCTACCTGAAGAACCAACGGACTTCCGGCTATTTCTGGCTCAACTGAACGTTTGACTTCCCGTTTCCAAACAGCTGACTGAGCTTTGAACGGAATCGTCTGGTTGACAAAAAGTGTCGGCCATTCCATGTGCGTCGTCGCTTGCCAGTGCTCTGACGGATACAACGCGAGCGTTTGCATCCGGGCACGTACTTGCTTCGTTTGATCCAATAATTGTGAAAACGAACTGATCGTCTGCATATCGATGGTGAGCGGTACGATGTTGTCAAAATTGCCTATCGTTTGTTCCAGCACATCTTGCGTCCGATTCGTCGTCACTACCCCAAGCGTCAAACTAGGTAATTGGGTGACCTGTCGAAGCAACAGCAGGTAGGAGGCAAGCAAGATGTCTCCCAACTCCTGATTGAAATGAGCAGCTACATGCAGCAAATCGGCGTGACCTGTCGGGTCGATATCCTGCTCGACTTGTCGCTTCGCTACCCCACCCGTACCAAATGGTTGAGCAGATTGTGGATTTGCTGCTGTCAACCACTCGTGACGTTGGGCCTCGAGATGCCCGTAATAAAGCATTTTTTTCTGCCAAACAGCGAATGCTTCGTAGCGAGGCTGTTCTTCCGGCGATGGTTCATGCCCTTCTGCAATGGCCTGATACAGAGCCTCCCATTCTTCCAGGAGGAGTCCGAGACCTCGCCAATCACTTAAGGAACTGTGTATACTTCCAATCAACCGATAGCGGTCAGCAGCCAGCTTTATCAGTTCAAAACGAGCCAAACATCCTGATTTGTCCTCAAAAGACCTCTTCTGCTCGGCAGTCAATCGTTCACGCAACCATCCCGTCGCCTCTGCCTCGCTTTTCTCCTGTAAATCACAAAGCCCAAGCGGAATCGGTTCTGATAAGCCTTGGGGCGACAACTGAGGAAAACGTCGCACGAGAGCTTGCCAAGCTTGCTGCATATACGACAGTTCGATTCTGCTCCGAAGCTCGATGTCAAAACATCTGACAGCCACAATCCCATTCTCTTGTTCCTGCTTCAGCAAACGTTCCTGAACGAAGGAATAGATGGGCGCTGTTCCCGAATGAAACTCGCCTAGAATCGGCTTAGGTCTTTCTACGGCTGATTTCCCGTCAGTCAAAAGTAGGTAGGGGGCATCTGTCAGTTGCAGATTACGTCCAGCCCGGTCTGCAAAAGAAACGGGGATGCCGCACGCTATCAAGGTGTCGATCCGTTCAGTCAGGTTCGCTACCCGATCCTCGATTTGGTAAACGCCACAACCACTTTTCATGAGCTCCCGTTGTTCTTGTGAGTGCTCGATTCGAGGCTCGACTAACTGGATGCTACTCTCTCTCGCTTTGCCCAGTGTGATGATACTGGCTTGCGATTGCCGATCCAGGTATTTCTCGTGAACCCGGTAGCCCAGGAATGTAAAGAACGACAGTGCCTTTTCAGCATCTGATGTAAGCAACCGGACAGCAGATTGCTGGTCGCTGCTTTGCCATTCGTCATGCTTCCTGTCCTCGCTCTCTACAAGTTCAATCAATCCTACTGATTCCAGAAAGAGAAAGGCAACGAGTCTATGATTGAAAAGTACTGCTGGCTTTGGTGGGCTGACCAAATCGTATTGGAAACCAGAGTCAACTAACTTTTTCAAAAATTGATCAATATTGGAAATGGAAAAGCATAGATGGTACGGACCCGTCCCCTTCTCTTCCAACAAACGAACGCAAGGTGACGTTTCATCGACAGGCGCAATTAGCTCGATTGGCACACATCCCGGTTTCATGCACATGGATAGATACACGTTTTGTTCTGGATCATGCAGTGAATCGCTTGCATCAAATCCGAGAGTGCCATACATGATTTGAGCCGGGCCCAGTTCTGGAACTGCAACTCCGACATGATGAAGGCGGTTCATCACGCCCTCTTTTTCTGTTTGATGTGGGACGATGTCAACATCATCCAATCGCTGTTTTGGATGCTTCAGAAGCGCTGCCAGTACACGCAAATAGTTGTCAGCGAAGCCTTCCATTGTCTGGGCTTTAAACAACTGGGTATCGTATTCAAGCACGCACCTGAATTGATCAGTGAGTGGTGTAATATCCAGCTTAAAGTCAAGCTTCGACGTCTTCGATTCATGCGGAACCTCTTCAAATTGCACGTCGCCCACTGTAAACCGGACTTCCTGCTCCCGTTGGTTATGGAAGATCAGCATCGTATCAAATAATGGATTTTGCGTTTGCTGGATGCCTGCGGCGCTACGAGCAACGATCTCTTCAAACGGATACTCCTGATGTTCGTAGGCCAGTAGCAGACTGCGCTGCACCTCTTGTACAAAATCGGTATACACAAGATCGGCACGAGGACGATTGCGTATCGGCAGGAAGTTGATAAAGACGCCGACGATTCGCTCCAAATCGGGATGGTTTCGTCCAGCTACCAGAGAACCGACAACGAAATCTTCCTGAGACGTGTATTTCATCAGTAACACGTAATAAGCCGACATCAAAACAGCATGGACAGTCACTTCGTTCTGTTTGGCAAATGCATGCAAATCACCGTACGTAGAATCAGTAATAAAAAACGTATGGTGATCTCCCTGGAATGTCTTAACAGAAGGACGCGGATAATCCAGCGGAAAAGACATGAGCGGGACTCGGTCACTAAAAGTGTCCACCCAGTATTTTTCCTGCTGATTCCACTGCTCGCTCCCCCGCTTCTGCCACTGCCATTCGGCGTAGTCCTTGTATTGAATGGGCAGTGCAGGCAGCTCTTCACCCACATACAATCTAGCGAAGTCTTCCATTAACACATTCAGTGAAATGCCATCCAAAATAATATGATGAGAGTTGAACAGCAGATAATGCTGAGTAGCTGTGACCTCGACTAGGCAAACCTGAAGGAGAGGGGCTTTCGTCAAATCAAAAGATTGCCGGAAGTCTTCCATCAGTTCGTCCAATGTCCTGCCGTCGCTATGAATCGTTTTGATCTCAAATGGCAGATTGTCGCTGATGTACTGATACACTTCTCCATCCTGTACCGCAAACGAAGTTCGGAATGCCTCATGCCTTTGGATGATATCCTTAAACACACTTTTCACTCGACTTACATCCAGATGACCGTTCACCGCGATTACACCCGACATGTTGTAGCTGGTGCTTTCCCCTTCTATTCCATGCATCACGAAAATGCGTTTCTGTGAAGACGAAGCCCTGTATCTCTCGGCTTTACTTGCCCGGTCAATCGGCGCGTAGGATATCGGCTGTCTACCCCTGATGCGGTCAGCTAATTGTCGAATGGTCGGGGTCTGGAATACATCCCTGATCGTGATGTCTGTTTTTCTCTCTTTTTGCAATCTGGTCACGAGTTGAGCGGCCTTTAGCGAGTGGCCTCCTAGCGAGAAAAAATGATCGTGCACGCTTATTTTTTCGACTGCCAAAAGTTCTCGCCATATTTGAGCCAATTGCTGCTCAAGTTCATCTGCCGGGGCCTCTTCCTTTCCCGTGCGATACTGCGTATAATCCAGACGTTGCAAGGCAGTCTTGTCTACTTTTCCACTCTGCGTCCGAGGCAAGGCATCAAGATGGACGAAAATGGCAGGTAGCATGTAATCAGGCAGATAAGTCAGCACTGCTTCTCGCAGAACATGTTCCTCAATCGGTTGCATCGCGGCCAAGCATGCCACCAGATAAGGATCGCGTTTTGACTCCTGAATGGCCACTACTGCTGCTTCCCTGACACCAGGCTGACGGCGCAGGACAGCTTCAATTTCTTCCAATTCAACGCGGTTGCCGCGAATCTTAATTTGGAAATCCTTGCGACCAAAATATTGCAGATGTCCTTTATCCGTCCAACAAGCCAAGTCTCCTGTACGATAAAGCCTGCCATACGGGGTCAGTATATAGGACGCTCTGGTTCTTTCCTCGTCAGCGATGTAACCTTCCGTTACTCCCATCCCGCCTACATACATTTCTCCTATCACCCCTTTGGGCAATAGATGAAAATCTTGGTCCAGAAGAAAGACACGAACGTTGTAACTTGGATGTCCAATCGGAAGCGGATTTTCAAAAGGTCCTTGTCGCGGTACACAATACCCAGATGCCGAGATACTATTTTCCGTTGGGCCATACAAGTTGTACATCTGTGCTTGAGGCAGCAAGGCTGCATGTCGTTCTACTAACGAAGAAGACAGCATCTCTCCTGTACACAGCACTTTTTGAATCGAATCGAGCGAGCCATCAGCCACGTGGTCAAGCAAAGCGTGATACATCGTAGGGACGACGAGTATCACGTTTGCTTGTTGGCTCTCGATGGCAGCCGCGAGCTTTTGCGGGGACTTGTTTTCATGTCGCTGCAACAAGCAAAGGGTACCGCCGCTGATCAGTGTGCAGAAAATCTCGACAACCGATGCGTCAAAAGTCAATGTGGCGATCTGCAACGTTCTCGTCTGCTCTCCGAACCCGACAAATTCAATGTGCCACCAAAGAGCGTTGATTAATTGATCATGCTTTACACGCACACCTTTTGGCGTACCTGTCGAACCAGAAGTAAAGATGGCATACGCCGTACTCGAAGGTACCGCTTTTCGCTGTGGTGTTTGAGTTAATTCCTGTGCCCAGCATGCTGGTTCATCCAGACGAAACACCCTTGTTTGCAAGTCAGCGACGAGTTCCAGATAGCTGCCCTCTGTCACAATCAGAACAGGCTGAATCTGGCTTACGATCTGTTCAATTCGCGCTTTTGGCAAGTCTGGATCAAGCGGGACATAGTAACACCCAGCTTTGAGGATAGCCAGCAGTGCAGTAATCATCTCAGGGGAACGATCACACATGATAACTATCGGTTGGCCTGCATCTGTCACCTCCTTTTGCAGAGCCCAAGACAGGCGATTCGCTTGCTCTTGTAACTCCTTGTAGGTCACAGTCTGCTTACCTTGTACAAGCGCAACTGCATCCGGTGTTTTTTCTGCCGCTTGATCAATCAACTCGTGCACGCAGTAGTTGCTTGGAACTGGCACGACTTTCATCTGTTCCTCGATCATCTCGTGCCGCTCACGATCACTGAGCAAGGTAAGGTCACGAATTTCTTGATCCGGATCAGTCGCAATCTGCTCGAGAAGGCTCAGATAGTGTAGCGCCAGGCGTTCGATTTCCTTCGCTTGAAACTTCCATGCCTGGTAGTTGACATGGACTGTCCATTCATCACCTGGTGTTACTTCCAGCACCATTGGATAATCGGTTGTTTCATGTGAAGTGATATTCTCCAACTCGAAGTCAAGTTCCAATCCGGCCAGTGTCTTGTCGATGGGATAGTTTTGGAAAACGAACAAACTGTGCGCCAAAGGAGTTTGTGCATCCATCTCTGAGCAGTTTTTCAACTGAATCGATGGCACGTACAAATGCGGGGCCATCTGGTGCTGTTCTTCCATCATGACACCCAGCAGATCTTTGACTGTTGTCGTTTCTGTCCGTTTGACCCGGAGCGGATACGTCTTGATGAAGAGGCCGACGATTTCCTCTACTCCAGTGAGATCGGCAGGACGTCCGGCGTACGCCACTTCAAAAAGAGCATCCTGCGTATCGCTGTATTTTTGCAGCAAAATACCCCATGCGGCTTGCAACACTGTGCTGATTGTCACGCGGTAACGCTTGGATGTTTCCTCCAATTTTTCCGTAAGCGCTCGGCTGAGTCGAAGATGATAAGAAGAATACCGCTGCTCTTCGTTGCGATCCCGCATATAGGGAAGCGGCGTAGGAGAGCTAATTCCTTGTAAGGAATCTTTCCAATACGATAACGATTGTTCTTTCGATGCTTCTTTTAGAAAACGCAGATACTCTTTGTATTTCGCCTTCTGCTTGATCGCAGGGGACAGCCCCGAGCACAATTGTCCATATGCTGTAAATATCTCTCTTAGGAGAATGCCGGAACTCCATCCGTCCATGAGAATGTGATGAAATGACCATATGACTTCATAACGATACAACTCCATCCTTACAACTTGAATGCGAATGGTATTGCCCAACTCAAGCGTGAAAGGTGTTTGCTTGTCCTGTGACAACAAAGCAGACAGTTTTCTTTCACGCGTTCCAGATGGTAACTCGCTCCAATCGAAATAAGGAATCTCCACTGTCTTTTGCTTGAGAATCAGCTGGACAGGGGCTTGAAGCCCCTCCCAGCGAAAAACCGTACGAAGCATTTCATTGGCCTCAAACGCCATCGTAACAGCCTGCGTAAACAACTCCAGCTGAAACTTCCCACGAAGAGTTAGCCGATGCTGTTCAAAATACAGATTGGAATCCTTTTGGAGTCGGTAATAAAACAGCATGCCCTCCTGCGTTGGACTTAACGGCAAAATATCAGCTATATTGTTTTTGTCGATCTTGTTCATCACAATTTTTCTCTCCTGACTCCCTTACCGAACAGCTTCACTCGGCAGGTTTTCCACGATCTCCCCATCTGCATTCACGTACGGCAAGCCATTGTGCTCGAATACATGGTCGAGGCAGTACATCTCTCCCTGCTTGTAGTCCAAAATCATCAGGTCTTCTGAACGGGTTGGGATTAATTCCTTCAACCGCTCTGGAAGATAGTCTGGTCCGACCGCTTGATGCCATTTCAAAATAATTTTTTCAGGGCGCTCGGCTGTCGGATAAAAGCCGCAAATCTCTAATTTTCCAAAGTCGTGCGAAGTAAGAAGTACCCCTTTTTTCTCCAAACCACCCAGATTGCGTTTGGACTCGGCCACATTCCGGAACGCCTCGTCCAGAGGAATCGCATACTGCTCGACTCCCCTGACTGGCATAAACACTGTCAAATAATACGAAATGATGCGATTATCGAGAAACTTGCGCTGCAAGTCAATCAAAGTCTCGACAGAATCGTTCACGCCACGAATGATGGCAGGCTGTCCGCGAATCTGTACACCGACGGATAGCAGCGCTTGTGTTGCTTGAATCGAAACGTCGCTTATTTCACCGGGATGGTTGAACTGGGAAATCACACTTACCTGCTTGCCGGGCGTCTGTCTTACTTGGTCAAAAAACGCTAGCAGCTCTCCGTCGAGAAAACGAGCGGGATCATAGGCCAGTGCCTTGGTGGCAAAGCGAACGAGTCGAATACTCTTCACACTCAATAGAGTGCTAATCAGCTTGATTAGGTCAGAGCTTTTACGGAAGGAAGCAGGATCTCCACCGGTAAAGAGAACATTATCGATGTACGGATGAGCTTCCAAATACTGCACTGCCCTTTCTGCTTTTTCCATAATATTGGTGTACCCAATATCCTCGTGGCGGATTTCGTTCACTTTATAGCAGAACTGGCAGTTGGCAATACAAAAGTCGTCGATGTGAAGCAACAATGTCTTTTTGTACTTGTGTTGCAGGAAAGCTGTTTCATCTTGACGGTACGACTTGTTCCCATATGGATCAAAGCGGCCCTTATAGGGCTTCTCTCCCGGTGGCGGAAGCACGATATTGATCATCTGGGTACGATATGGCTCTGATTGACTCGCAATCAACTCGGCATAATAGCGAGTCACCTTGAATGGCATATAAGACTGCTCCAGTAATGCACTGCGCTCTTCCTTCTCTGCTTCTGTAAAGCCGACAATTGTTGCGAACTCCTCAAATCCTTTTTTTCCCATCAACACCTTAACACTCAATGTAATCCCTCCCGTCATTCATACACACTCTTCTTCTTTGCTTTCTCGAAACACTCGGTCAAGCATGTGATTCGCTTGTTAACCAAACAGCAAATCCAGTTCTTTTTGTGTCAATTCCACATCTTCGAAATCCGATGGAGTAAATTCAGGAACCTCTTGACGGCAGCAATGATCAATGAGCTGCTCCAATTCACTGAAAAACAACGCAAGTAACTTCTCTATGGTCTCCTCACGATACTTGCGCAAGCTGTACGTAACCGAAACCTGAAGTTCTCCTTGTCGAATGAGAGCAGCCACATCAAGCAGTGCTGTCAAATGATTACCCACTCCGGCATCAACCGCCAAGTTTCCTCCCAGTAGAACCAGATCATCACTCCGTTGATTATCAACGGTTCCCAGATAATTGAAACGAACATGGGACTTTTCCTCGGCCGCGAGCAGTTGAGGCTTTAGCCAGCCAAACCCAAGACCACCCATCGGTATCTGGCGCAACTTCTCCTTTACCTCTTTCAGGTGATCGGTCCGATTGGATGCATTCGTTTCGAACAAAACAGGATACATGCTGGTAAACCATCCTACTGTTCTGGTTACGTTCATCGCATGAATAGAAGACTCACGCCCATGCGACTCCATTACCAGTAAGAGACGCGCTCTTTCAAACACATCACACAATGTCCGGGTAAGTGCTGCAACCAATAGGTCTTGGGGACCTGTGTTGAACATTCGGTTAGCCGTTGTCAACAGTCGTGACGTGATCTCGGCTGAAAGTGTGCGTGTAGAAGTAGCGCTGTATTCTACCAAGTCTTCGCCAAAATCGTAATCAGTTGGAAGTTTGTCTTCCGGGATGGAAAACATGTCCCAATATGCTCTTTCTTTGCTTGCCTGATCCGACTGGTAAAAGGCGGAGACTTCCTTTATCCAAGCTTGCATCGAATGTGTTTTATCCGGTAAGACAATCGGCTCATTACGTTTCAGACTGGCCAAGGCGCTCATCAAATCCTCCAGCAGAATCCTCCAGGAGACACCGTCCACAACAAGATGATGGGCCGTCAAAAACAATCGTTGAGGTCGATCGGGACCTAATTCAAAGAGACAACCGGTAAACAGCAATGATTCTTCCAGCTTGAAGCTCACAGCGCAATCTCTCATCAACTCAAGCATTCTACTCGCCTGTTCTTCTTGCGGTAAGGAAGAAAGGTCGACGCAAGACACTGACACCCGGTTGGTAAGGTGGCGCTCATTGTAAAAGAGCTTCCCTTCTTTTGCAGAGTAATTGAGTCGTAGACAATCGTGATGGGTAACCAGTGCAGACAGACTCGCTTCAAACTCCTCTAGCGTTACTCTTTCTTTGCTTTCAAGGAGCAACGACTGGTTCCAATGATCAGCATTGCGGAACTGTTGTGACAGAAACCACGAAACGATGGGAGATGACGGCAACTCACCCGTACACGGCTCTTGTGAGATCTGTTCCACTCCCCAGCTCCAGTCACTTCTCGCTTTTAGTTCTGCAATCGTGTCGTAAATCAAGATGTCTCTTACCGGAATCTTGATTCCTCGCTGATGCAATCGATAGGAAACCTGAATCGCCTTGATCGAATCCCCCCCTAGTTGGGAAAACGGGTCATGCAGCCCAAACGGTAAATGACCAAGCACATCCTCATACACTTCAACCAATAGCTTGTCAAACTCGTCACGAGGACTAGTTTCATCCTCCCCACTTTTTCGTTCAATGACAGGTTCGGGAAGCTGTTTTCGATCTACCTTGCCATTTGAGGTCAGCGGAAACTGTTCAAGCTGCACGATTTGCGAAGGGATCATGTATGCGGGCAATCGACCTGCAAGTTCTTCGCGGAGCTCTTTTTCCCGGAAAGATGTTTCCGTGATCAAATAAGCACAAAGGTACTTACGCCCCCACGTATCTATGCGATCGATCACCACAGCCTCACGCACAGAAGAATGCCCTAGTAGCTGCTGTTCAATTTCACCCAATTCAATGCGGTAACCATGAATCTTCACCTGATAGTCAGCCCGCCCCAGATACTCCATAACTCCATTTGGCCGATAGCGAACCAGATCGCCCGTCTTGTACATTACTTTACCTGGCTGAAACGGATCGGGTAGGAAACGCTCTTGAGTCAACTCCTCGCGGTTAAGATACCCGCGTGCCACACTATCTCCCGAAATAAATAACTCTCCTGTCGATCCGATCGGGATTGGTTTCCCATATGAATCTAAAATGTAAAGCTGCACGTTATTGATCGGATGTCCAATCGGCACAGAACCCTCGACATCGGTCTCTGGATCAAATTGATAGATCATGCACCCGACTACAGTCTCAGTAGGTCCATACTCATTGAGAATTTCGATTTGTCCGTTCCATTTCGAATGAATCGCCTCAGCCAGACTCACCTTCAAGTCCTCGCCGCCCACTATCACTCTCTTTACCGTAGTAGTAGGCAGATCGATTTCTTGCAGCAAAAACAGATGGGCGGGCGTGAGCTTTACTACATGGGAACGTCCGTCGCTAAAGATGCGCGATAACACAAACTCTGAATCGGAGTGCGGATAGATAACCATCCGGTTTCCCTTTACCAGCGGGCAAAAAATGGACGTAACCGTCAAATCAAATGCTAGTGAGGAATAAAAAGCAAACGCTTCTTCTGGACAGGAGAGATAGCGGTCTTTCGCCCACGAAATATAGTTGACTAACCCCCGATGAGTAACCATGACTCCCTTCGGATTTCCGGTAGAGCCCGATGTATAAATGACATAGGCCAAATCATCTGGCTGATTAACCGACTCCAGGAACGCGCCATCATTTAAATACAGGGACGAATCACCGAGCTCCAGAATTTCTTTGGACCACGAAATATCTTCTGTTCGCGAGGTGTGACGAAGCAACAGGTCCGCTCCAGAATCAGACAGCAGATATTCGATACGCTGAGAAGGGAGTTGAGGGTCAATCGGAAGGTAAGCACCGCCCGCTTTTAGCACTCCCAGCAACCCGATGATCATCTCTGGCGAATGATCTGCCAGCAGTGCGACAATTACCCCAGGACCAACTCCTCGGATTCGCAACGACTGGGCGAGTCGATTCACTTGATCCTGCAGTTCGTAAAATGTCAGTATGCGCCCCTCTGACTCCAATGCAACTCCCTGTGGTGAGCGTTTTACTTGCTCTTCAAACAACTGGACTACTGTCTTCTGGCTGGGATAAGAAGCCGCTGTATCGTTCCACGTTTTGAGTTGTAGTGCCAACTCTTCGTCAGCAAGGAAGTTCAGATTGGACAGCGGTACTTCTGGAGTCGTGATCATCTGATTGAGCAGCCTTACGAGATGATCCGCTATTCGATCAACATCATTTTCCGTGTACTCGGCGATCTTATAATCCAATTCCAGCGTCAATCGTTCATCTGTAGCCCATTCCCTGATAATGACTTGGAGCGAATACAACTGGTGACCGTTGTAAAACTCCTCATTCGTCACGGGGTACCCGCCAAGGGTGAAGGGCAGCTGCGTGCTGTAATAATTTACACAAATCTGAAACAGGCTGTCATAGCCATGTTTCTTCAATTCCAACTCTTGAGCCAGCAAATCGTACGGATATTTCTGATGAAAAAAACAGGAAGTCAATTCCCTGTTGACATATTTGACATAATCGAAAGCATCCATTTCCATCGGAACTGCCAGACGAAATGGCATGGTGCTGGTAAACATCCCGAATATTTTGCGCTCCACTTTGCCTGAACGGTTTAACAGCGGCGTACCGATCACGATTTCTTCTTGCCTCGTACAACGCTGAAGGTAAAGACTGACGAGAGCCACAAACATGGAATTTAGCGAGCATTTCATCTGGTTTGCAAACTCGCGTATTCTTGTCGAATCTTCACGGTTGAATGCATAGACTTTGCGCTTGCCTTCGGTAGTATCCGTTGCCTTTTGTAGTGTCGTGATCACCGGCAAGCTCTGAAACTTGTCCCGCCAGTATCGCTTGTCCTTTTCAAATCTCTCAGACAGAGAATAGGCATGCTCCCTTTCGACAAAAGCTTGATAAGCGTGTTCATCTCCTACATGAACGGTACCGCCTGCCAACAACGTGTCATAATAGTGAGAAATTTGTTCTGTCATAATGGAGATGGACCAACCATCAGCAATCAAATGGTGAAACTTTACAAAATATCCGGCTTCTTCGTCACTCAGTTGAATCAGACAAAAGTAAAATAGAGGCTCCTGTCCGATCGAAAATGGTTTTGCAAACAAAGCTTGCAGGAATTGTCTGCACCGATCAGGGGCATCCGGTTCCTGTCTGAAATCAAACACCTGCAATGGCTGTGGTTCGTACTCTCCAACGTACTGAAGGACTGTTTCTTCCTCCTGATAGTTGAGGCGCAAAGCATCGTTCTTTTGAATGAACAGGTGAATGGCCGCTTCCAGAACATCCAGTTTCACCTTTCCTTGAACCCGCACCATCCCCCCTAACGTATGGATGGGAAGCTGCGGATGTAATTTTTCCGTATACCAGATACGCTTTTGTGGATGACTTAAAGGATATTCCACCTTCAATTGCTTCTTATCCTGGCGCATTGCATATCCCCCCTTTCGGAATTGTGCAGATGGAATCACAATTCGATCATGGTAAAAAATCTATTTGATTACAAATACTTCCATCCCAACTATATCGATGACTCTTCTCTAGTGTCAAATGAATTTTCCATAAAATGTTATTTCTGAAAATTAGGTTAATTGCATCTCTTCCTCCCTTTCTCTAGCGCTGCATAGAATGGAAAAAATTTTGTGCACACTATTGATTTTGGGTGTCTTTTCACGTAGGATAAAATGTAATATATTGGTAAAAACAAGCCCCGGAAGGATGAACGTGATTAGATGTCTGTGACACTTCGTGAAGTAACCCTGGAAAACTGGGAAGAGTGTATTGAACTGGAACCTACTCCCGAACAGAGTGAGTTTGTTGCCCCGAACCTCTACTCCCTCGCTGAATCAAAGTTTCAAACGACATTTGTCCCTTTGGCCATATACCATGATGAAACGATGGTTGGATTTGTCATGTATGGACTTGATCCCGACGATGGCAACTACTGGATTTACAGACTCTTAATTGATGCTAAGTTTCAGCGGCAAGGCTACGGACGTGCTGCGATTTCGCAAGTCATTGATATCCTGAAAGCAAAGGAAGGTTGTCAAAAAATTGTCATTGGTTATGCCCCAGCCAATGTTGCAGCCGAAAACCTTTACGCTTCCCTCGGATTTCAAAAAAATGGCATGGTTCTGTTTGGTGAGACGATTGCAGAATTGAACTTTTAAGCTAAGCTATTTTCTTTACCAAAAAACAAAACAGCGGCGATCTAAGACCTGAAAATCAAGCCTTAGACTCGCCGCTGTTTGAATTGTTTTCCCGTATACTAAAAAAGCACACCTTCCACGTGTCTCTAAACAACATGGTTAGTGTGCATTCATTTTTGCTATGGTGCCGGTGAAGGGACTTGAACCCCCACGGTTTCCCTCACGATTTTGAGTCGCGCGCGTCTGCCATTCCGCCACACCGGCATGTGAAACTATGAATAAAATAGCACAACATCGATAGAAAATCAATGGTGGGGAGAGACGGATTCGAACCGCCGAACCCGGAGGGAGCAGATTTACAGTCTGCCGTGTTTAGCCACTTCACTATCTCCCCACAATATGTGCTGTCTATCTTCTGCGTCTACTCTCTTCAACCAGAAGCGACATTTATTAATCTATCATGAACTTTGTTTGACGTCAATATATTTATTTAGATTGACTCTCTTTTTTCGCCAAGATTTCCTGCGCCCACTCATGAAAGACGCGCAGTGCTTCGTCTACTTCTTGAAATGTTGCTTCTTCCTCACAGGAGTATTCCGGGAAGTCTAGAATGCGGTTTTTGCGAATCTTTACTTGCTCTTCTTCGCATTTTATCTCCAAGAAGTAGGGAACGGCTTCATCTATCCCATAACTGTTTTCTAAAAACTCGTAGGTACGTACCCACTCCAGAATTCGAACTTCCGATGCTTTTAAGCGAAGCACCTGCTCCAAAGACATAATGGTTTCATTCCCGTAGTAATACATGTTATTCAGCCCTTCTGCATGAAAATAGACGGAGCCGTGACTCCGCCCTGTTATACGTATGATAAATTAGATCGAGGAAAGCAGCTCTCTCAGTTCTTTGACAATCACTTGCTGGTAGCCATTGCCTTCTCCATACTGCTCGAGCATTTCGGAACGCGCCACTTTGATCTTGTCTTCATAATCTGGGGCGTTTCGATCCGGGTTTTGTTGTTTAAACGCCGTCATGACAGCCTGGACATGCTTCGGTCGCGGTCCCCATTTGGCCAGAACATGTCCACCCGTGTCCGCGAAAATAACGACAGGGATCGCCCGACCGCCCATCGTCAGAAACTCGTCCATGAGATCGAGGTGTTGTTCCATCACCATAATTTCCACAGGCATGTCTGTTTCTTTCAGGGCATGCAATACGACTGGCAAGTTGCGAACGACGTCGCCACACCAGTCCGCAGCCAAAATCAAGCATCTAAGGTCATCACGATGCTGGAGAGAGGCAAAAAACGCTCGGTCTTGTTCATTCTCCCATGAAAATGCATCCGACCAGTTTTGGTATGTATCCTGATTTTTTGTCATGCTTTCCACAAACGCTTGTGGCTTGAGCCCCGTACGGAATTTATGAGCTACGTTTGCCCCCATCTTTTCTCCTCCTCGTGTGTAATAAATCTAGTCTTGCTTTTTAGACTCTCCCTCACTTGCTTCTTTCTCTTGCTTTGCCAACTCCATCATTTTTTGTAACAAAATATGCTGCGGCATGTGCATGAGGCGCTCTAAAGGTACCTGAAGTGCTTCGGCCAGCTTGACAGCCGTATCAGGTGATATTTGTAACGGACGCACGTATTTCCACTCCTTCCGGTTGCTTTCATCAGTTCCTCCAGTATAATACACAGCTGTTAAACCTGCCAGCTTTGTACCTTGAGGCTCATCCGTTATCCCTGCCAACCACAACAGTGACCTGCGGATGATCCGGGAATAGCATATCCAGCAGTTCTTGTTCCAGCTTGTGCCAAAGGCGGAATCGCTCTGGAACGAGCCTGGTCCAGGTCATCGCAATCTGTTCCCAATGCTCCATACGACGATTGTGCTTGACGAGCCAGCTATCTAAAAAATTCGTTGACGCCAAATGTCCGTAGCAGAGCTGCGCCAGCACCGCTTGCCACTCTGATTTTGGCAGCGGATGATGAGCCTGATACCCTTCACAGAACGCAAGGATCCCATCGTACTGTAGGGCTGACAAGTGAAGCCCTGTAACCAGATCTTTTGCCCAATACCCTTCCCTTCCAGCACCATCTGTCCAGTCTACGAGGGCAGCTACCTCGCCATTTGGATGAAAAATAAGCTGTTCGACCCAATACGAATGAAAGCATCTACCTCGGAGCGAGGGGACTGGCAAACAGGTAACGTATTCATGGCTCACCATCTTCAGCAAGGAAATTTGCTCCTCGAGTAATTCTCGTACGTATACTGGAAAATCTCCCTGCTCTTCCTGATACTGACTCCATAATTCTCGGCAATTTGCAAGCGCTTCGGAAGGCGAGAGCATGGGAACGTCCTCAATGGGGGGAAGAGGATCAAATTGCCGATGAAAATGGGCTAACAGCTCCCCCATAGCCTTTGCTTCACGAAGTGGCAATTCCCCTGGATGATAGCTGCGCCCGTCGATCCATTCATTTACTTGGTACGTCTCTCCCTGATCATGGGCAAGCCATTCATGATGAAGGGGTAGAAGCAAGCGCGGGGTGGGAAAGCCTTTCTCTCGCAGTTCTTGGCTAAGTGCTAGACCAGTAAGCATCTCCTGGTAGCGAGTTTGCAAGCGCCATTTTGCATAAAATCGTTTTACATAATATCGTTGACTGCTTGTCCAAACGGAAAAGCTTTCTTCCCATAAGCCATATGCAATGCGCTCGATACGCTCCACATTCAATTGATATTGGTTTTTTAAAGCTACTCTCACCCGATCCGTA
Organism: Brevibacillus sp. AG162; assembly: GCF_006715575.1. NCBI lineage: Bacteria > Bacillati > Bacillota > Bacilli > Caryophanales > Paenibacillaceae > Brevibacillus > Brevibacillus sp. AG162. The sequence continues at coordinate 910,276 of NZ_VFNO01000001.1, read as the reverse complement.
GGCAATTCCTCCTCCGATTTCTTCCGTATAGTTCTCACTTCTACATGCAAATCCGCTATTCCTCGTAGTTCACTCCAAAAAAGATAGTCCCTCTTGAATGAAAGTGAAGGGACTATCTCCCGTGAACCGTACAACTGCACATGGAAAAGGACAAACTATGGCTTTTGCTTAGTAAGGATGCATGGTACACCAAAGCCGATCGCGCCGGGCTGGGACATCTGTTCCAGATATGCCAACCCTCGTGCACATTGCTGCTTGCATACTTGACATGTATGGGACGTTACGATTTTCAGCTGTACTTGATTGGGGTGCTCTCGCGTATTCTTCTTCTTTATTTTTTTGCCCTTGGCCATCCGTTTTCCTCCCTTTGCCCTGGATCACTCCAGTCTATGAAGGAGAACACCCCCGCTCTTTAGGCAAGCATACAAAATCAAGATGTTCACCTGCAAAATGGGCCTTGTCATACTTGTCAACAAATAGAAAAAGCCGCCGGAGAACTCTCTCCAAGCGACTTATGAGCCTTCACTATGGCTTTGGACTTAACAACTGGCGCAGTTCCAGCTCCAGTGTAGGGGCATCAACCATGCCGATGATCTTCTTTTGTACAATCCCATCCGCGTCAATCAAGTAAGTAGTTGGGAATGCCATCACCTTATAACGGTTCGACACGCTTCCAGCTACGTCCATCGGTATCGGAAATGTCAGCTTGTAGTTGGTGACGAACGCCATAGCTGCTTCTGGGCTGTCATTGCTCGTGACGTTCACGCCATACAGATCAACCTGTCCGCCGTATTTTTCATAGACTTTTTGTAAATCAGGCGCCTCCAGCTTGCATGGTCCACACCAGGAAGCCCAAAAGTTCAAGACTAATGGTTTCGCCCTTTTTCCTTCTACCTTGTACGTCTGCTGGTCCAATCCGGTCAGTGTAAAATGAGGGGCCGCAAAGCCAACTTCCGGTTTTTGAACCTCTGCTACGATTGCGGCTGTTTCTTGAGGCTTTTCCCAAACAGCAAGTCCGACCCCTAACAATACGAGCACCGCGAGCAACAGCTTTTTCATTTTGTCACCTCTGCCCTACTGAGTTAGAATCCCGTAAAGCCTCCGTACATTTGAATGAGCACGCGTGTAATATCCGTCAGTTTATCTGTATACAGAAGAATACCGAACAAAATCATAATGGCTCCTCCGATTTTCATAAACAGGTCGGAATACTTCACAATCGCGTTCACCTTACTGATGAAGAACGTCATGACAAAAAATGGAATGGCAAATCCGAGCGTATACGCCAATGTGTACGCCAAAGCGCTTGAAGGATTGGAAACGCCCATGACGATAATCCCAGAAAGAATGGGTCCCACACAAGGTGTCCATCCAGCTGCATACGTCATCCCCACCAGTATGGACCCAGTATACCCCAACGGCCTCGATTTTAAATCGATTTTAAAAGAACGCATCATCCAGTCCATTTTAAACACGCCCAGCATAACCAAACCAATGACAGCAAGCAAAATACCGCCCAGTTGACGAATTAAGTCCTGTTGGTCGGTGAACAAGCTTCCGATCCAAGATGTAGACAGCCCGAGCGCAATGAAAATGATCGAAAACCCGACAATGAAGAAAAAGGTATGCAAGAAGGCTTGCTTGCGAAAAACCGCTCTCCCTTTCTTCACTTCATCTACCGTAACCCCAGTTATGTAAGACAAAAAGGACGGATAAAGCGGTAGGCAGCAAGGGGAAATAAACGAGAGGAAACCTGCTGCAAAAGCCAAAAACACAGTAATATCGCCAGTCATATGTACCTCCGGTGGGTATTTTATCCACTATTCTCTCATTGTATCGAATCTTTTCCCCCTTCAAAAGTAGCAAAGACACTTTGTCTTAAATCCGTGACAATTTACTTTACATAATATTCATTATGTCTTAAAACTCGGTACGAAACGTTACAATTAGATGGATAAATCTGGTCCACCTTAGAAAATAGATTAGAATTTTGACAAATGTGACAAGTACCTTTCTCGGAAGACATGTAGATGATGAGCAGCATGCCCAAGGATAAAATAGACGAGTGCAGCTGCAGTTGTCTTGTCCTGAATAATCACGCCCGAACGATTCAACTCTTCTTCCGTAAGTCCTCTTACCAGTGATCGGGTAGCAGCACGCACTGTCCGATACTCCTCGATTAGATCGACAAGCGGTCGGCGGTCAAAATTCGTAAGACTGACGTAAATGTCCTGATGCCTAGGCAACGATGTCTTGTCTCCTCGGGATGCACACAGCAAGCGATAGCTCATGATTCGCTCTGTATCCATAATATGGCCGAGAACTTCCTTTACACTCCATTTATCTTCCTGATAACGGAACATGCTCAGTTCCTCCCCGCATGACCGAAACGAAGCAAGTATTTCTTCCTCCTGAGAGCAAAGCAGCTCATTCAGATCACCTTCAGGAACGACTTTGACATAGGTTTCAAACTGCGTAGGATAATCACCAGACTGTGGTTTGCGGAAGTACAAATGAAGACACCTCCCTTTTGGAATAGTGAGACGAATATTTCCATTGTACACAAAAAAGAGGCGGATGTACTCCGCCCCTTCCTTGCTACTCTTTTTCTCACTGAATAGTGACTTTGCCGCCATCTTGAAGCAGTGTTTGCCCTTTTACCACGATCTTATCGCCGGCAGACAAGCCTGTCAAAATTTCGATCTGATCACTGGAGGATTTGCCTGTAGTGACCTCGACTTGTTTTGCAATGTCACCTTCCAGCTTGAATACATACTGCTTACCTTCGCGATCAAAAACTGCACCACGCGTTACAACGAGCGATTTTGCTCCACTTTCCCCAACCGATGGGAAGGTTACATTCACAACCATATCGGACTTCAGCTCATTGGATGGGTTTGGAATCGTAATCTCCACTGGGTATGCCTTCAACTGCGTATCCATTACTGGACTCATCGCCGTTACTTTAGCATCAATCGTTTTTCCTGTCGATTGTACGTTTACTTTTACGGTAGTTCCTACTTTTACTTTTGTGATATCTGCTTCTGACAGATTTGCTTTTACCAGAAGTGGGTTCGTGTTAACGACAACCACAACCGGCTGCTGGCCTGCCATTTGACCAACTGCGCCATTTACGCTGGAAATATATCCGTTGATCGGAGACGTCACAGTCGCATTCGCTAATTGCTCACGAGCATTTTGCAGGCTTACTTGCGCTTGCTGCACAGAGGCTTCGGAAACTTGCACACTTGTTTTTTGTCCAGCAGATTGCACTGCCTGCTGCGCGTTATCATATGAAGTCTGTGCTGTTGTCAGTTGGGAATTTGCCTGTTCCATCTGCTGTGCGGAAATCGCTCCTTGTGAAAAGAGCTGTTGCATCCGCTGCTGGTTTACTTTTGCATCCTGAAGGGCAGTTTCTGCCTGCTTCAAGCTATTTTTCGCTTGGACCAAGCCTTGATCAGAGCTGCTGCCTGCTTGGCTTAAGCTCGCTTTCGATACGTTGTAGGCTGCTTCAGCTTGCTTGACACTGTTCACTAGATCTTTTTCATCGAGCTTGAACAATACTTGACCTTTTGTCACGTATTGGCCCAGTTTCACTGGCAGGGAAGAAATTTTCCCACCCATTTTCGGGGAGACTTGCACTTCCTCACTCGGCGCCAGCTTTGCCGTGAGACCAGAATCTGATACCACTGTGCCCGTTGCAACCGTTTCAACCTGTACAGGGGTTGCCGCTTCCACTGTTTCCGTAGGCGGCGTTTCCGCTTGCGGGCTGGAGCACCCTGCCACTAGCGTGATAGCCAGCAATGCCAAAATGACGGGTTTTTTACTTAGTTTCATGTATGTCCCTCCTCTTCCCACAAACGTCTTACGATTCCAAAGCGGGATTGATTTTCTTTTGTTTCTTAGCAAGTTTCTTTTCGAGTTTCAACTGGCGCTTCAAGCGTCTCTTTTTCCCTAAGTCATCAAACCAGGAAGCAACGACAGGAACCAGAACCAGTGTAATCAGTGTAGAGAATCCGAGACCGAAAATAACCGTTACGGCCATTGGTGCATTCGTCTCAGATCCGGCACCGCCAGAGAATGCGAGCGGTCCAATCGCCAGAATGGTGGTGAGTGTCGTCATCAAAATCGGACGAAGACGAATCGGCCCAGCATGCAGGATCGCATCAAACAGCTCCATACCTTTTGCACGCAGTTGGTTCACGTAGTCGATCAATACAATCGCGTTGTTCACGACCAGACCGATCAACAAAATGTACCCGATCAAAACCCCAACGCTGATCGTTGTGCCAGTCGCCAATAGTCCAAGCAGAACGCCTGTAACGGTCGGTGGCACGGAGAACATGATGATAAACGGGGTGTAGAACGATTCAAACTGCGCTGCCATTACCATATAAAGCAACACGACTGACAGTACAATCGCGAGAGCAAGGCTACTGAATGATTCCATCATTTCTTCACTTTGCCCGCCAAAATCGACTTTGTAACCATCCGGGAGATTCAGCTTCGAGATTTTCTCTTGCACTTCCCGTGTGACAGAGCTCAGGTCACGCCCTGCCAAATCACTCGTTACTTGAACTTCACGGCTTGAATTGGCACGGTTAATCGATACAGGCACATCTACCTTACTGATAGTCGCAACCGAGGTCAGCGCGATCTGTGCCCCACCTGGAGCGGAAATTCGCATATTGTTCAAGAAGTTGATATCTTCCTGAAACTCTTTCGGCAGCTTGAGGTTGACGTCAATCTCATCATCGCCTGTGCGATAATACGTTACCGTTTGACCTTGGAAGGAAGTGCGAACACTGGAGAGAATTTGTCCTGTCGTCAAGCCGTACAAGCTCGCTTTCTCTGCATTGATCTTCACTTCCAGCTCTTGTCTTGATTCTTCCAAGCTGGTTGTTACATTACTTGTACCAGGTACCTTCTCAATTTCACCTTTAATGATACCACTAATGTCTTTCAGTACGTCCAGATCATCCCCACTAACCTTCAGTTGGATTGGGGAACCCGTAGACATACCGGATGGTGCGCTTACCGTAATTTCAGGTCCAGCAATATGCTTCAGCTTTTCCTGGAGATCCATTACAACTTCATTGGAGGAACGTGTGCGCTGGTCGAGATCTACCAGCATCAGGCTGATCGTTCCTTGATTGGATGACAATGTGCTCGCTATCGGTGATGCATTGCTACCCACCGAAGTCGCAACAATTTTCTTCTCCGGTACCGTGTTGACAATTTCTTCTACTTGTCTGGTTACTTTTTCTGTTTCAGCCAGAACGGTACCATTTGGCATTTTGATAGAGATGTTTACTTGACCTTGGTCCATAGCCGGGATAAACTCAGCCCCGATCAATGGAGTCAATGCGAGAGAGCCCACCATCATGACGACCGAAGAAATCATGACCGTTTTACGATGGCCCAATGACCATTTTAACAATCTTTGGTAGCCTTTTTCCACTTTGCTAAATCCAATGTTGAACCAAGTAACCGGATTGATTCCACGATAGTTCTCATGATGCGTATGCGACGGAATTTTGTTCAAAATTCTCGAACTCAGCATCGGCACGAGCAAAATAGAGAATACAAGCGCCGCAATATGTGAGTAGACAACCGTCAATGCAAGTGGTCCAAACAACTCAGAAGCAATACCTTCTGTGAGGGCAATCGGCAAGAACACGCAAATTTGCGCCAAAGCCGAAGCCATAACTGCCGTACCTACTTCTTTGGAGCCATCCAGGGCGGCTTCCATCATGCCTTTTCCCTGTTCTCGATGGCGGAAAACATTCTCGAGCATAACAACCGCAAAGTCAATCAACGATCCCAATCCCAATGTCAAACCGGAGAGAGAAATCAAGTTGATCGTCTGTCCAGTCATGTACATCAGCAAGAACGTAGCAACGATCGATACTGGAAGAACGATGACCGCAATTACCATGGATCGCAAGCTGCCCAAGAAGAAGAACAGCAAGATCATACCGATACCGCCACCCAACAGAGCATGTTCAGCGGTGGTGTAAACGGAATCCTTAATGTAGATGGATGTATCCAGAGTCGTAATGATTTCTACGCCTTCTGGCAGCTCGCTTTTGATTTTCTCCAGCTCAGCTTTTACATCATCTGCTACCTCAATGGTGTTTCCGCCAGAAGCTTTTGTCACTTTAATGCCCAAGCTAGGTGTTCCATTTACGTAACTCAATTGCGTTACATCTTGATGCGTGTCTTTTACTTCGGCAATATCGCTGAGCCTGATGGAGTTTCCGCCGACAGAGATTGGTGTCAGCGCGATTTGTTCGATATCGGCAAACTCACCTTGCACACGGATGTTGAGCTTGGCGTCACCCTCGCGTATCGCTCCACCGGAACCTGACAAGTTGCTGGTCTGTAGAGCTTGCTGAACTTGGTCAAGTGACAGACCATACGCCGCTAATTTTGCTGGGTCGACTGTAACATCGATGATCCGGCTTTGTCCGCCGCTGATGGAAGCAGATGCGACCCCATCAATACGCTCCAGGCGTGACTGGATCATATCCTCTGCCATCTTTTTCAATTTGTTGATATCTTGCTCACCCGTCACCGCAAACTCAATGATCGGTGTACTGTTCGGGTCAATGCGCAGTACGCGTGGCGCTCTGGCTGAGTCAGGCAAAGAGCCACGAACCTGATCTACCTTCTCTCGCATGTCGAGAGTCGCCTGATCAAGGTCTGTCCCCCAGTTAAACATGAGGATAACCTGAGAAGCGCCTTCCATCGATACCGATTGTATACTATCTAAATCGGATACCGTTGCAAGTGCGTCCTCAATCGGTTTCGTTACCAGTTTTTCTACCTCACTTGGAGATCCGCCGTCAACGGATGTAACCACGACAGCAACCGGGAAGTTAAGATCCGGCATGAGATCAATCGACAAGCGAGGCAGTGAAACGAAACCAAAAATCAGCATGGCCAGAGTCAACATAATCATGGTGACCGGGCGTTTAATCGATAGTTCAGAAAGATTCAATCCACTCACCTCTTCTTTATATATCTGCTAATTTTTTGTGAGTAATAGTTCGCATGACGAAATGAATAAGGTGAACCTCGAGTTAACATTTCGTTGAACGAAATATCAAGGGATGAAACCATTTTTAGACGGTTTGTGAATTTCCCCATTTCACATCTCGCTGTTGGTATACACGCTCTGTCAGTGACACCCACACAACTCGTCGATCTGATTGGTCTCGGAACCTGCGTACCAGGTTTTCCTGCTCCAACCGATTAATAAGACCGGAAGTTGTGCTGTATGAAAGACCGACAGTCTTACTTATGTCCCCCATCGTTTTTGGCCCGTTTCCGAGCTGCTCAAGAATCAAGACCTGTTGCCAGGTTACATCGCTTGTATCCAGCTCTTGCTCAGAAATCGTGGTAAACAAAACACTGGCTTCTTGCAGGAGTTTTGCCAACTGAATCAGTTCTTTCATGAGAACCTCCCTTGCCATCCTTACTTAACCACTTCCACCCATAACTAATCGTTTATTTCCCAAAAATAATTCTACTGAAATGTATATGTAGTGAAGTCTACCCAGGGGTAGATTTCTGACAAGTATTTATCTATCTGGAGATAGACGACAACGCATGCTAGAATGAAGTTAAGTGATTATCCGGCAGAGAAAGAAGGACTTCTCATTGTTGAAGATAATGATGAAAGCCATACAAAAACGTTTACTGATCATGTGGTTTTCCATCTTAATTGTATTAGCTTTGATTCCTGATTCATTTAAACGGGAAACTCCGTTGCAATTTTCTCTTACCATTGTACTATTTATTTGTTACCTTGTGGTATTTTGGACTTCCAAGAAAAAATGGAAGCCTTTCCAATTCGAATTCGTGACAGTCGTGCTTGGAATCGTTTCCTTACTAAAGTCCCTTATCTTAGGGGGAGAAGGCTTCGGCTTGATGCTCCCACTCGCTGTTTTTATCGGGTTTCACATTCATGGACGCCGTGCGTTGGCCTATGCTACTTTTTTTGGTACGTGCAGTACGCTTTTTTTATATTTTGAAGAAAACCTGAAATTCACGCACATCATCTCTTATATTCTTACGTATGTGGGGTGCTATATCGGCGCACGTGGCTATCGGATTCAAACAGAAGCATACGAAACCAACCAACAGCATCTGGAGCAGCTGCAAAAAGCACATACAGAGTTGCAAGAGGCGCACTTACAACTTCAAGAAGCAGCGCTTCATTCCCTTCAAGTAGCGGTTCTGGAGGAACGAACGAGAATTGCCCGTGATATTCACGATGCATTGGGTCATAGTTTGACTTCACTCATTGTCCAGCTGCATGCCTTGAAGTATATGTTGCAGGATGGACCTGACAACGCACAAGAAGCCGTACGCAACATGCTCGGTGTTGCCAAGCAAAGTCTGGAGGATATTCGCTCGTCTGTCCATACACTGGCTCTGGATAAAACCTCCCTGGGACTTACGCCTCTGCGAGCTCTCTTATCACAGGCTCAAAAGCATACAGGAATAAAAATGGAGCTGATATGCTCCGATCTGGACATCCCGCTCTCTCAGGAAATGACGATAACGTTTTATCGAATTTTACAAGAAGCGATCACCAATTCCCTACGTCATTCTGACGCAAAAGAAATTCTTGTCATCATTGAACAAAAGAAGGACATCCTTTTGTTGTCCATTCGAGACGATGGAAGCATCACGAGCGACCAAAAAATCAAACCTGGCTTTGGCCTAACTGGGATCTCTGAACGAATTCAATTATTGAACGGAACTCTCGCGTATCGCATTCGAGAGCCCCACGGATTCCAACTCGATTTCAGCTTTCCGATTCGCCAGACTGAGCCTGAAAGGAGCATGCGAACATGACCGGTAAACAAAAAGAAGGAGCCATTCGCGTGGTCCTAGTAGATGACCAAACCATGATACGCCAAGGTTTGGGTTATGTCATTCAAATGCAATCCGATATGGAAGTAATTGGGGAGGCTTCCGATGGCGTGGAAGCTGTAGAACTGATTGGTGCCCTCGCACCTGATGTCGTTTTGATGGATGTTCAGATGCCCAACAAGTCTGGTATTGAGGCCACAAGAGAAATCATGCAGCAGCATCCTCGCACGAAGGTATTGATTCTTACCACCTTTGACAATCACAATTATGTGGTGGAAGGAATTCGTGCTGGCGCCGTCGGCTATATGCTAAAGGATGCCGACTCTCAGGAAATGCTTGATCTGATTCGCAGAGCCCACCAGGGAGAAGCCCTCTTCCACACCGTGACAGCTGCAAAAGCCCTTGCGGAAGCTCTGCAAGGTCAACGTGAGACACCTGATTTGACTACCACTCCCCAATCAGTTTTGCTAGATGAACTGACGGATCGAGAGCTAGATGTACTTCAACAGATCGCCGATGGTTATCGAAATGATCAGATTGCGCAAAACTTGTTCATCTCAGAAGGCACTGTAAAAACACACGTGCATCGGATTTTGCAAAAAATGGGTGTCGAGGATCGTACACAGGCAGTGGCAAAAGCTCTGCGGCACAAAATCGTGAAATAAATCAGACAGTTTTAGGCAGGAGGACTAAGTGGAATCAAGTTTCCATCCTCCTGCTTTATGCTAATGGAAATTCCTTCTACCAGCTGTGCGCTGGACATCGCTTCGAATACGGCAGCAGCCGCTTTCTTCGTATCGATCACCCGGCAAATCACTGCCAATGTCCTCTCACTGTCTTCTCCACCGTCGCTGTGTCCATTCCCGGTCTTTCCCAAGCATTCGTCCAACAGCTGTTCGATCAAATAGCGCATTTCTATCTCTGACTCAGACAAATGGGGAAAGCGAATGATCATCGGATGGAAATCGTTCTCTTTCATGACCTGATATCCTTGTTCTTTCATCTCTTCTGCCCAGATCTGCAAAACTTCGTCGGGCCTTCCCTCGATCTGCTCCGCTACTACAGCAAAATAGTCGCCAATTTCCCCTACATTTCCGTAATGAACGGTGTAAAGGTGCTCCGTTTCCTCATACCAAGCCTCCCAGTAGCTCCACCTCGTTTCGTTTTTTTTCAGCATCCGAATCACCGTTGTTCAACTCCGTTCAAATTGTAACTGTTTTGTAAATTATTCCACTGATCGACAGCCTTTGACAACAACTTACAAAAAGATTGATTCCAAAGACTTGCAACTTTTTCGCGAATGGGACTTTATGCTCATTCAAGCATAAAGAAAGACGGATATTCGATCCGTCTACAGTCACAATCCTTTTTGGATTTTAGGAAATTGAAAGAGGTAAACGAATCTCAAAACGGGCTCCTTTCAATTTTGGAGAGTTTTCCGCATAGAGTTCGCCACCGTGATCCGCGATGATGCGTTGTGTCGTAGACAAACCTAACCCCGTTCCCTCTTGTTTGGTCGTATAAAAAGGAACGAATAAATTTTGCAGGCAAGAATCTGATAGACCAGGTCCGTTGTCTTCCACAACAATGATGACTTGATTGAGAGATGAGTACACTTTCACATGAACGAGATTGCCTTGGGTCATCAATGCTTCAAGCGCATTTTTCAAGATGTTCAAGATGGCTTGCTTAATTCGCGAACGATGACCAAACACATGCCACTCGCCTTGTGCAATGTCCAACTCTAGCTTGATTCCTCTTCGATTCGCTTCTGGCTCCAGTAAACGAATGACGCCATGTAACTCGTCCATCACTAAGAAACGTTCCGATACGATTTTATCATCCCTGTACCGGGCCAAAACAAGAACATCGTTCAATAGCCCATCAATGCGTTCAATTTCCGTTAAGATGACAGAAAAATAAGATTCACTGCGATTTGCTTCCCCTTGCTCACGCAACAACTGAATGAAGCCTTTGATGGCTGTCAGTGGATTTCGAATCTCATGCGCCATCCCAGCAGCCAGTTGCCCAACTGCTGCCAGCGCTTCACGCTTGCTCAATTCTTCTTCGTACTTTTTGCTTTCCGTAACATTCCGAAGAACGGCGATCGCTCCCCACATCTCTCCATCGTAATAAATGGGGCTCGTACTAACTGTCGTCCATTTGCCTCTGTATTCCGCAACATAATGGCCGGACTGCCCGCGTTCAATCACCCACTGGACAAAACGCTCGCTTATATGAGGGCGAAGGGCATGATCAATGTTTTGACCAATGATTTGATTCCGATCTACGCCAAATAAATGACAGACAGCGTAATTCGCTTCAATGACTCTTAGCTGGCGGTCGATCATCAAGACAGCAATATCACTGGACTGCAGAACCAATTGGACAAGCTCCTGTTCAGCGAGCATTGTAACATCTTCTCCTTTGGCCGAACTGGAACTTGTAGGAGAAGTTGGTGTTTTCTCAACCGGAAATTGATGCGAATTTTTGTTGAAGACATCGTCCATTTGCTGCAAAATGTAGTCCATCGATTGATAGAGACGAATCTGTCCTTGCAAAAGCTCTACTCGCTCCATTTCCGTCGTGGCAAGAGAACATGCGTTGTTATTCATTTCTTCAATAATAACGTCTCGACACTTGCGCAAAAATTGATGCAAATACGTAAGGTTCATTCCGAGTAACGAAAATTTGTACGCAATTTCGCTCAATTCTCGTTCGAATGCATACGTGTCGATTACTTTTACTACTTCAATCCATTTTGTGATTTGCTGTACAAACAAAGCCTCTGTATTTTCGCGGTCTTCTAGAAGCAAAGCAGAGTAATGATGATCTGAAAGAAAGGAAAACGTCTTGGCCACCGCCGCAGGGACCAAATGAGTAAGATACTTACTTATTCGATTTTTCAAAACACTCTGGCTCCTTTTCTCCGTGCTTCATTGAGGCTATTTTTCCAAGTATGTATAGGCTCTATTATGGACGTAAATGAGACAAGATGTAAAGCGGCTTGATGATATCCTCGTGCAGAGAATGACACCATCCAATCAGGTTCTCTTCTTATCCTTACAGACAAACAATCTCGGCTAGCATCCTATTATCGCGCGTTTTCTATTGCCTTTTTCGGACACCTTCACCTCCTGATCACGTTTGACTGAAAACGTTTTCTCAACATTTTCTATCATATCACGATCGAGCATAAAAAGGTAAAGGATGTTTATTATTCAATCATCCAAAAAGCATTTGCCCCCGCAGAGACAAATGCTTTCGCTTTATGAATGGGATTTGACAGCGTAATTGCGCAAATCCGATTTTACCGGGCTATTCGGGTTAGTTACTGTATGTGCGCGCTTGAAAGCTTCGCTTTCTGTCCAATTTTTAAACGATTCCTCATCTGTCCATTTCGTAAAAACGATGTATTCGTCACCTTCCGTTGGTGCCAGGAAAAGGAACTCCAAAAAACCAGGAACCTCCTTCATTCGTTCTCCCCCATTACCAAATGCGCGTTCCAAATGGGATTGATAGTCTTCTGGTACAGTCAGTCTGTTCATGGATACATACATGATGGTCACACATCCTTTTCATTGGGTTCATCTACCAACTCCCATTATACTACTTTTGGCGAAAAACCTAAAAACCGCAAACGCTATTCGCGCCTGCGGTTGATTTGTTGCTCGAGCATGATATCCATCAAGAGTGTATCCTGCAACGGATCTTTCGGGTCTACCGTCAGCAGGGCAGCGACAGCGGCCATCGCGCATCGAACGGATTGGTAGGAATAAAAGGCATCTCGCTCCGATTCGCTGAACAAAGATATATCCGATCGCTCTTGGGTCGGGTATGGGAAGTCAGTCTCGACACCTGCACGATCCAGAACAATGAGTGCCTGTTTAATCGCAATCAATGCCGCACTGACACTAATGCCGTATTCTTGTCGTAGATCTTCCCACACCTGAAAAGCTGATTTTTCTACCCTTTCCTGATTGGGGCGCGTAATGATTCCTGTTTTGCGCCCTTCTTTCAATAACCAATCCACAAAAATATCGTTGCGTGGGGGAAAAGCGTATACTTGCAGCTTCATTTCCAGTTCTGTCGGGTTATCCTTTGCAAAACGTGCGTGAGCCAACGACATTTCGTAACGCCTGGACGGATGCCCAGGAACAGTGACAAATACCGTATCTTGTCGAACAGCAGCGATTTGCAGCTTGGTTCGTGCGGGTATCCTGCCTTGAGGTGCCTTTTCCCTACGGATATTACCAGGAATCAATTCTACTCCGAATTGATGGTACTCCAGCGGTGAATCTATCCAAGGGATGGGCTCTCTCGTCTGTATTTCGTAAAGCCCGTTAAACGTCACCCATTCGCCCGGGCGGCGCTGACTGCGAACCAAAACAGCATGAACTTCCTTTTCTGGTGGCAACTCCGTATCTTGATCCTCCGGTGGGGGATGCATTCGCTTGTGTTCGATAAGAATGCAGTCGGTCATGAACAATCGCTCGAGCAATTCCCGTTTGCTCACCCATTCATATCCGATGCGGTAAATCCGATTTTTCATCGGCTTCACCTCCTTTGATCGCCAATATCGCATCATCCTGGTTTGTTTCTATTACCCTACCATATGTAATCGTCGCCTTGTCCGTGCTAACGAGATCGTACAATCCGCTGTAGCGCTTGGGCTGCTTCTTCAGGTGATTCAGCATGGCTGATCGCACTGATAATTGCGACACCATCGGCCCCCGCAGCAAGCACTTCAGAAGCATTTTCCAGTGTAATGCCACCAATCCCCACGATAGGCAAGTCATTACCGACTGCCTTACGGATCTCCTCTAGCCCCACTGGTCCAATAGGCTCGCCAGCATCTGCCTTGGAACGTGTAGCGAACATCGCTCCTACACCGATACAATCTACGCCACCGTTCTGGGCTGCGAGCGCCTCTTCAACCGTACCTGCCGAAACACCAATGTACATCTCGGAGCCAACTTTGGCTCGTACTTCCGTCAACGCCATATCATCTTGCCCGACATGGACGCCATCTGCCTGCAAGCGAATCGCCAGATCTACATCGTCATTCACAAAAAATACGGTATCATGGTCACGACATAGCAGTTGCAACTGTTTGCCCAGCTCGTATTGTTCCTCAGCAGTCAGCTTGCTTCCTTTATCACGCAACTGAAGCGTACCCACTCCTCCGCGCAATGCTGCTTCCACAATTTGCACGGTCTTTTCGCTGGAATACCCGCAGTCCTGCGTACCAATGACAAAGTATACACCCATCTTTTCCCGAAGTCTTTGTATATCTCGCATACTTTATTTTCCCTCCCAACGATCCAATGCCGCTCGATAAGCGCTGGCTGCTGATTTGGCATCTGCTGCATCGGTAATCCCCGATAAGACAGCAATGCCCGCACACCCTGCTTCCAAAACTTGCGCCGTCCGATCCGGTGTGACTCCACCGAGTCCGATGATCGGTATAGTAAATCGTGCCGTCATTTGCGCGAGTTCTATTGTTCCTCTTGGTGCAAGACCCGGCTTCGAACCACTCGCAAAAATATGCCCGTAGAGCAAATAATCGACTTTTGCGGCAATGGCTTGCTGTGCTTCCTCCACGGAATGGACGGAACGCCCTATTTTTTGACCAGTCTTCAGCACCATTCTCGCTTCTAATGGAGACAGACTATGGTATGCCAGGTGAGCACCGGCGCAACCCGACGCAGCAGCCACATCCACCCGATCATTCACGATCAAGGACGAAAGGGGGATGACACTCGCCAATGCCTTTACCCAGTCCATGCATTCCTTTGCCGTACGCTGTTTTTCCCGTATGTGTAAAAAGTTCATACCACCCGCATAAGCAGCTTCTGCCATTCGCAATACGTCCTCAAGCGAATGCCGGCCGCTCGTAATCACATGCAGCTCATGAGTGCTTGACATCGGGTTGGACACCGCCTCCGGCGAGTGCTGCCACACATTCCTGCAGCCATTGCGTCGTTCGGTCTTCTTTGTCCGTCGGCGACTGAGCCAACAGCTCAATGACTAGTCGACGCAAGAAAAATGCTTGTTGCACGGTAAGTGGAAAGGTAATATTTTTCGGCTTGGTTTCCTGTTTCTCCAACGTCTCCACGCCCGCCAACAAAATATCTCCGATGGACTCCACGAGTTCGCGAAACTGCTCATTTTGCTTCAATTCGTCATAGCAGCCATCATATAGTCTGCACAAAAGTAAAAACGCCTGTGACGACAAGGTCACCGGCTGTACATTCTGCATCGGTTCCGTCATACGTTTCCCTCCACTCGCTAGAAAAAAACAAAATCTATTATATCACATCATGACCTGTATCAATGTAGAAAACCGCTGATTGCTCAGCGGTCTTTTGCAGTTCCTTCATTTCGATCATTATGGTTCGATTGTCGCAAATTTGTGTTGCGATCATTTTCATCCAGCGTTTTCCCACGGTTTTTTCCGAGGTCTTTGCTGTTGTTGTTCTTTCCCAATTGATTCACCTCCTAAGTCGTTCATAGGATAGCGTAACCAATTCGGGTCACTTTATTAGCTGGTTGCAAGTAGTCTATTGCGTTTGTAGATCGCGTAGCCGATGGCAAACGGTACACGCCACCCGAGCAAAAACGCCAGCGTAATGAAATAAGTCACACCTGCAAAAATAAGCGTAATCGGTACACCTGTCCACCAGGAGCGGATCAGTAAGCCAATTGGTGCGGCTACTGTCCAAGTAATCAGTACCGATAATAATTGTCGGCCCGCCGATTCATACGTTCGCTGTCCGTAGCTCTTGAAAAGCAGAATCGCGACGATCCATCCCACCAGGAACGGGGCTAATGTTTCGATAATTCCCATGACAGTGACAGGGTAGTTATGAATGATTTTTCCGTAATAAACAAAGAGCACAAAGGCGATCAGATCCCCGAGCAGTAACAAATAGCCCGGTAGTGACAGACGCAGTCTCATGTATACCCTCTTTTCCGGGTCTTGTCAGAGTAACCCCTCTTGGTTCACCCCTATTGTACACATGCTCTGATCGCCCTTCAATCAATCCAAGCCTTTATTCACCAAACAGCAACAATTGCAGCTTTTGCTTGGCTTCTGGCCATTCACAGTCGAGAATGCTGAAGTATACCGAGTCGCGAATGTATCCATCTGGCATCACCATATGATTGCGCAGGACACCTTCTCGAACGCCACCGATTCGGGCAATGGCACGTTGCGAATTCAAATTGCGAGAATCTGTCTTGAGCTGTACGCGTATACAACCCAGTTGTTCGAAGCAGTGGCGCAGAAGAAGCCATTTACATTCCGTATTGACGCCCGTTTTCCAAACGGACGGGGTCAGCCAGGTAAACCCGATTTCCAATCCGCGATCCTTTTTCGCTATCCCTAAGAATCTCGTGCTCCCGATGATCTGCTCATCTGCTTGGCGAATGATGACGAATGGGAGTTCTGTCTGGGCTTGTTCATTTTTCAAAGCCTGCAGGATAAAAGCCTGAGCATCTTCTCTCGTTCGAATGGTAACGGACATATACGGCCAAATCTCTTCGTATGCGCCTGCTTCCCAGATTCCGTCCACATGGACCATTCTGAGCGGCTCCAATCGGACCAGCTTGCCTTCCAAGATAACAGGTTCAATGTTTAACATGTCTGTTCGCTCCTCTACTGTTCTGCTGCATCCATCAAACAGAACAGTTCCCCGAAATTTTTCCAATGATACGGGCTCGCGAGGATGCTGTCAAGACAAATAATAGGATGTTACGCTTCTTCACTGATAATGACTTGCTTCCCTCTGCGCTTCAAGAAGATAGGGATCAGCAACCAAAGAAGCGCACAAACCAGAAAAGCAGCGGAAAGCGGCTTCGTCAAGAAGATAGAAAAGTCACCATTCGAGGTGGTCAATGCTCTTCTCATGTTATTTTCAATCATCGGTCCCAAAACAAGGCCGAGGACGAGCGGTGCTAGCGGAAAATCGTTTTTCGTCAGGAAATAGCCAGCTACCCCACAAATCACGAGCAAAATCAAGTCAAATGTACTAATTTGCACAGCGTACACACCGAAAACGGAAATCGCGATAATGAGTGGAATCAGGAAATGGGACGGTGTTTCAATGATTTTTGCAAACACTTTCACTAATGGCATGTTCAAAACCAGCAGCATAACATTCCCGATAAACATACTTGCAATTAATCCCCAAGCAATTTGCGGATGATCAGCGAATAAGAGCGGTCCGGGCTGTACGTTATACATCAATAATGCCCCCATTAAAATTGCAGTGGTACCGGACCCTGGAATGCCCAACGTCAACAGAGGAATCATCGCACCGCCAGAAGCAGCATTGTTTGCAGACTCCGGTGCTGCTACACCTGCGATCGCTCCTTTTCCAAAGCGGCTAGGATCTTTGCTGAGCTTTTTCTCAAAAATATACGAGAAGAAGGAAGCGAGGGTAGCACCAGCACCAGGCAAGACACCAATGAAAAACCCGAGCAACGAGCCGCGTGTAATCGGTCCGGCACTTTCTTTTAGGTCTTGCTTCGTAGGGAGTACTCGCCCCACTTTAATAATTTCCTTGGTCGATTGATCGTCTTCCAGGATTGTCTTGAACACTTCTCCAAGGGCAAACAAACCAACTGCTATCGTGAGGAACTCCAAGCCTTGGTACAAATCGGGAATATCGTAGGTAAATCGCGCCACTCCCGAAACGGTATCCATCCCAATTGTCGCAAGCAAGAGTCCCATGACTGTCATAATGAGGGCTTTGGTCATCGACTTCCCCCCCAGTCCGCTGACCGCACACAAGCCGAGAAGCATGAGGGAGAAATATTCAGCAGGGCCGAATTTCAAAGCGAGATCGGATAATGGATCAGCCAAAAACACAAGAGCAATCAGCGCCACGAGACCCGCGACAAAAGAACCGATCGCTGCAATCGACAACGCTGCGCCAGCACGTCCCTGTTTCGCCATCTGATAGCCGTCCAATGTCGTAACAACAGAGGAGGATTCACCCGGCGTATTTAACAAAATGGACGTTGTGGAACCACCGTACATCGCACCATAATAAACGCCTGCCAACAAAATCAGTGCGCTAGCCGCCGCACTTTCAGGAGGTAAGCCAGAGGTCAAGGAAGCCGTAACGGGCATCAATAACGCGACTCCGCTCATTGGACCGATGCCGGGAAGGACCCCTACCGCAGTACCGATCAGGACGCCAATAAAGGCAAAGACAAGATTATGCCACTGTAAGGCAACGAGAAAACCATCCGCCAAAAATTGCAATGCACTCATGCTAACCTATCCCCTCCCTAGACGCCTAGCCAGGCAGGTAGTCCTGGAAGCGTACCTTTCAGCAAATGCACATAGATGACATAAACTCCTACTGAAAACAGCAGGGAAACGATTCCCGATTTCAAAACGCTTTTACTTCCCATCATGGTGAAGGCGTACAGAAGGAAAGCGAAGCTCGAGATGACATAACCGAGTTTCTCCAACAACAAAACATACAAGACTGTCGCTGCCAAAATGAATAAAAACTGCTTGTATCGCAGTGGACTCTGTGACTCAGATGTGGAAGCAGCCACTCCTTTTTTATAGGTCTCCCACAACAATCGCAAGCTCAACAAGATCAGGATGACGCCAAGCCCAAAAGGAAACATATTCGGCCCGACCTGACTTCCGTATGCACTAGACGAAATATTTTGACTTTCGGCAATAAAGAGTGCTCCTACTAGTGCAAAAAACAGGCTGCCGATCCGATCAAACATCAGGTTCATGTATACCTCCTAAGGTGTGGAAAAAGGAGGGGATGCCCCTCCTCTCCCTACTTCGACATACCAAGTGATGTCAACAGTTCTTTGACCTGCTTATCTTGTTCGTCCAGGAATGCTGTGAAAGCAGCAGCGTCCTTGTACTCGCTTTCCCAACCGTTTGCCGCCAATTCTTTTGTCCATGCCTCATGCGTGGAAAGTTCCTTCAGCTTTGCATCCCAATAAGCTTTTGCGTCTGCTGGCATATCAGCCGGACCGAAGACACCGCGCCAAATCGTGAACGTTGCATCAATGCCTTGCTCTTTTAACGTCGGAATATCTTTCAAATCGCCGCCGAGACGTTCATCGGAAGTGACGCCCAGTACGCGAATTTTACCTGCTTTCAGATACTCACCCACGCTGGAAGCATCTGTTGCAATGATATCCGCATTGCCGCCCAACAAAGCAGCCATTGCTTCTCCGCCACCATCATAAGAGACGTATTTTACGCTTTTTGGATCAATTCCGTATTTAGCTGCTGGCATTACGCCGATCAGATGATCCATCGATCCGGGAGCAGAGCCCCCTGCCAGTGTAATTTTGCTTGGGTCAGCCTTGATCGCGTCCAATACGCTCTTGATGTCCTTATGTGGTGAATCCGCTTTCACAACGAGGGTGCCGAAATCTTTCGTCATTTGCGCCAATGGTGTGACATCTTTGTAGCCGAATGGGCTGTTCCCCTCTTTTTTGTTATTGTTAATCAAGATAGGAGGAGAGCTCACGAATAATTTATAAGGATTGCCTTTGTCTTTGCTAACATACTCAGCCAAAAACACGGTTCCCCCGCCACCCGGCTTGTTTTCTACCGTAATGGTTTCTGTCACCAGCTTGCTTTCCGCCAACACCTTTGCAACCGAGCGAGCTGTCTTATCCCAGCCCCCTCCTGCACCGGATGGAGCCACATACACGATCGGCTTTTCCGGGTATTTGGATGCCTCTGCGGCAGGCTGTGCCGATGGAGCTGGCTGCGTTCCCGGACTTGCTGTTCCCGTATTTCCAGTACCTCCACCACAAGCAGCCAATGCTAGTGAAAGAAAAGTGGACACTGTGATTAGCACTTTTTTTCTTTTCATCAAACAAAATATCCCCCTTAACCCGCTTATTTGTAAGCGCTGTCACGCCTGCACATAATGTACCACCGCGGAAGTCAGAGGAATAGTTTTCGTGCATAAGGTCTATTTTGAAAATTAATCACTTTTTGTTCATATTGTTCATGGATCATTTATGGAAGATAGCGATATTTTCTTTCCGGTCTGCCCACTGTGCCATAAATCAAGTCAGCACGCGCCTTTTTTTCCAGAACCAAGTATTCTAAATACCGTCGCGCTGTTGTTCGACTGGTACCAATCTCGCGGCCAATTTCCTCCGCCGAGACCCCCTTGTCTCCCGTCTGTCTGATCGCTTCGATTACTTTTTCCAGAGTCAAGAGGTCAATCCCTTTTGGTGCAAGCACATCTCGATTTTTCGGGGCGACCAGCCTTCTGGTCAGCATTTGGTCAATGACTTCCTGGTCTACCTCGACAGCTTCTCTCGTCCGAATGACATGCTCGCGATAGCTTTCCAACCGTTCACGAAAACGCTCGAAAACCAGCGGCTTGACGATGTAATCATATACTCCACCGCGCAACGCTTCCTGTACCATTTCCATTTCCTTGGCTGCGGTGATCATGATCACGTCTACTTCGCGGTAATGTTGCCGAATATACCAGACCAGCTCCGTTCCCAGCATGTCAGGCAAGTACACATCCAATAAAACCAGCTGAGGGCGGGTACAAGACAGCAATTCTTTGGCATCCGTCCCATTCGTTGCTGTAGCAATTACTTCAAAACCTTCAATCTTGCTGACAAATCGCTTGTTGATATCGATAATCCGCATATCGTCCTCTACGATGAGAACCTCCAGCTTTCTCAAGATGCCACCTCCATTCTTTTGCGTAGGGATACTGTGAAAAGTGCGCCTCCTAGCTCGCTTTTGCCAACGAGAATATAGCCGTCCAATTCGTTAATAATTCCATGCGCCTTGGCCAGGCCAATTCCACGATCTTCGCCTTTTTTCGTTGAGAAACCGTGCTCGAATATTTTTTCTCGCAGTTCTTCCACAACCCCCGGTCCCGAGTCCTCGATTTCGAACATGATCTCATCACCCGTGTCAGACAAATAACACTCCACTCGTTTGTGCTCAACGCTAGGCTCATTGACGGCTTCCAACGCATTCTGGATTAGAGTCCCCAATAAAACCACGATCTGCTGTCGGTTGATCGTCGGGGGGAGTTCCTTCAAGTGACTGTCGTGATGGATGACGAATTGAATTTTCAGCTCCTTGGCTCGATTGTGCATGCCTAACAGCAGAGCCCCTATTAACGGATCGGGAATTTGCTTCGCCAAAAATAAAATCATCTCTTGCTGTGCGGACGTTTCACTCGTAATCAGCTCGACCGCTTCCTGAATCGAGCCAAGCTGCAACAAGCCGGAAATGGTATACAACAAATTGTGAAATTCATGGGTTTGAGCGCGAAGTACATCCGCATAACGCCTTGCTTGGGACAATTCAGAGGCTAGCTGGTCAATTTCCGATTTGGGACGAAAGCTGCTGACCACTCCTACGACCTTACCTCCGAACTTGATCGGAAGTCGATTCACAATGATTTCTTTTCCGCTCATGATGGACTCGCGATCTAATTGATGCTCGCCTGATTCCAGTACTTCTGGCATACGACTGTCTGGTAGCACATCAACTATTTCTTTGCGATGAAACTCTTCTTCCGGTAAATTCAAAATACGAATGGCAGCCTTATTCATCATCGTGATGCGTTTATTCCGGTCAATCGCCACGATGCCTTCGCGGACTGACTCCAGTACAGCATTTCTCTCTACGTACAAGGATGCGATCTCCTCCGGCTCCAACCCCAAAATTAAGCGCTTTAAATAGCGACTGAGTGCAATGGCACCAGCAACACCACACAACAAGGCGAGAAGAGTCAAGATCAATATGCGGTCTTGGTAGAGGTCAATAGCCTCTTCGATATCTTCCAGCAGGAACCCAACGGAAACGATGCCGACGATTTCCCCTTTTTCATTTTTGATCGGCACCTTCCCTCGCAATGATGGTCCCATGCTGCCGACAGCCTTCGATATGTAAGATTGACCATGCGAGAGTCCGGGCTCGTTATCTCCCCCCACCATTTCCTTTCCGATCCGCTCCGGAATCGGGTGCGCATACCGAATTCCCTCATGGTTTCCCACGACCACAAACTCTGCTCCGGTTTGCACACGGACGTTTTCAGCGATGGGTTGAATGAGCGAAGGAGGGTAATCGCTTGAAAAAGCACTACGCAGCTCAGGATCGCTAGCAACGATCTTCGCCACACTCAATGCTTTTTTGCCCACCTGCTCTTCGATCGAAGACGCAACAATAGAAGAAAACACCGCCCCAACTGACGAAACAATCAGAATAATAACAATAGTAATCAATAAGATCATTCTGGTTTGTAAAGACATTTTGATTTTTCTTGTCGTCACAGCTCGCTCCCCCCTTGCTTCATCTTACCATCCCGATTAGGTAAAAAGGTAGAATCATTCCCTTTGTCAATGGCGATGCTTGTCGTTGCAGGCTGTCTTTTTACGACGAAAAATCAGGTATTAGGCCTTCTTTCCCCCAATATAATGTTACAACTTGTATTCAAGACAAACTAGGGCGGTTGTCCGAATACGAGACATCTTGATAAGCAAAGGAGGGAAAGAAATGAAGACGCAAACGGAATCAAATGGAATTGTTACCCTGACGAAAGAAGGCGTAGAGGCAATTAAGAACAGTCCGCTTTATAATGAAGGTCTTCGGCCAACGACGACGGCAGAGCACAGCTGGACTTCCTACAACTTCGCCAGCTTGTGGATCGGTATGTCGATTTGTTTGCCGACGTATGCAATGGCGGCAGGGTTAATTTCGTTGGGTATGAACTGGTGGCAGGCCATTTTGACGATCATTCTCGGTAACTGTATTGTCCTTATTCCCATTCTTCTCAACTCTCATGCCGGGACAAAATTTGGCATTCCGTATCCGGTTTTTGCGCGCCTCTGGTTCGGCTCCAAAGGAGCGCACATCCCCGCTGTCGCGCGCGGTTTGATAGGTGCTGGCTGGTTCGGCATCAACTGTTGGTTCGGAGGTGCTGCCATCGATACGCTCTTGATGTCGATGACAGGCTGGGCAAATGTTCCCGGACATCTCTGGATATCCTTCTTTGGCTTTTGGTTGTTAAACGTATGGGTCGCTTATCGCGGTCCCGAAACGATCAAAAAAATGGAGGCATGGGCTGCTCCCATCCTGATCATCATGAGTTTGGCTCTCCTCGTCTGGGCGCTTACGAAAGCAGGCGGATGGGGACCAATGCTCTCAGCCCCTTCGAAATTCACTTCCAATGCAGAATTCCTGAAGGTTTTCTTCCCAGCATTGACGGGAGCGATTGCTTTTTGGGCAACAATGGCCCTCAACATTCCGGATTTCTGTCGGTATGCCAAAAGTCAAAAAGCCCAAATCATCGGACAATCCTCTTCCTTACCGACCACGATGGGTTTCTTCTCGTTCATCGGAGTTGCTGTCGCTTCTGCTACCGTCGTTATTTACGGAGAAGCGTTGTGGGACCCTGCTGCCGTGTTGGCTAAATTCTCGCCTTTCGCCATTTTCCTCGGAACGATTGGAATTATTCTTGCCACATTGACGACCAACGTAGCGGCCAATATCGTTGCTCCCGCCCGGGCAGTGGAGAATCTGGCCCCTCGCCGTCTCTCGTATGAAGCCGGCGCCATCATCGCCGGGGTCGTATCGATATTGATGCAGCCTTGGTACATCTTGGATAACTTCGGCAACTACATCTTTTTATGGCTCGGAACGTATGGAGCCTTGTTAGGCCCGATCGACGGAATAGCCATCGCAGATTATTGGCTCGTGCGTAAGCGGCGCATTCATTTAACAGAATTGTACAAAACAAACGGGATCTACACCTACAAAACGGGCTTTAATGGCAGAGCCATCTGGGCGATGCTAATCGGGATTGCGATTCCTTTTATAAGTAAATACATTCCGGGCTTAACGATTATTTGGGACAATGCCTGGACTGTCGGACTACTGATTTCACTCGTGATTTACACATGGATGATGAAACATGATGCTTCGATCTTGAGTGCCAACGATTACGAGAAAATCACTGCAAACAACAAACAAACGATTGCTTCCTAAAAGCAAGCTACCAAAAAAGACTGGCTGCCCCGTTGGGTTTGCCAGTCTTTCGTTTGCTCCCTTACTCTACCATTTAAATTGACTGATGGACATTTCTTCCATGACACGTACACTTTCTTGCGTAACGCTCGTCTGTACTTCGAAAGGCAGATACAGCCACTTGCTCACCAGCCTATCCATTCATTGAACGCCGTACCAAGTGTCGCTTTCTCACATATCGAGCACAGATAGAATCGCGATCTCTTCAATTTGAATGTCAGGCTCATAGCAGATATAGTACGTTAGCTCCGGGCTGATCCGATACCGAATCCCCCGGTATCCACAGGCGATCAAATACGCACGCACCTTATCCCCTGTCCATTCCAGCCACTCTTCATAGCCCATTCCGTTCTGTCTCTGTTCGAGCTCCTCTTCTGAATAAGCAGCGCGCAATGCATCGATGCGCAGTTCATTTTCCCCATAGCGCTCGTCCAAACAAATAAGACTCTGCAAATGTAGCTGCTGGCTTAACACAACTGCCTTCTCCCCATTGGTCTCTGCATGACAAATCGCATACTGTGCCGCGATTTCCGGATTGCTTACCAAGTAAACACCAGAGCCAAACACTGCCTTTGCACTAGCGCCGTTTGTAAAATGACGCCGTTCTGCCCTCTCATACTTTTGCGCTTTCACAACGCGAAGTCCCTCGCCATATTCGACCCCTCTATATACAATCTGCCTCATCCCTGAACGCTCCTTTTGACTCTGATGGAATCCTTCCAATGATGTGAAAAGGAGGAAGGCGCATGTCCGGCACCTCCCTCACTCTTGTATTAAGGTAATAGCTTTACCATATCTTCGTAGGTCTCCGGTCTGCGATCTCGGTAAAATTGCCACGTATCCCGCACCTCATGAATTTTGTTACGGTCCATTTCAGCCATAATGACCTCATCCTGATCCCGGCTCCCCATCGCGACAAACTGTCCGCGCGGATCGACCAAGTACGATTGTCCGTAAAACTCTCCCATGTTCCACGGTGCTTCTGTCCCTACCCGATTGATCGCTGCCACATAATAACCGTTGGCTACGGCATGAGCAGGCTGCTCGAGCTTCCACAAGTATTCAGATAAGCCCGCTACCGTCGCAGACGGGTTGAATACAATCTCTGCTCCGTTCAAGCCCAGCAATCGTGCGCCTTCCGGAAAATGGCGGTCATAGCATATATAGACCCCGACCTTGGCAAAAGTGGTTTCAAAAACGGGATACCCGAGATTGCCGGGCTTAAAGTAATATTTCTCCCAGAATCCGCACCCGCTGCTGCCCACTCCGACATGCGGAATATGCTGCTTGCGATATTTGCCCAAATACGTGCCATCCGCATCAATCACAGCGGCAGTGTTGTAATACGTACCGATCCCCACGCGCTCGTACACAGGTAAAATAAGTACAGTTCCTAACTCGCGGGCAAGGGAAGAAAAAAGTTGCACGGTTGGTCCATTCGGTACTTCTTCTGCTGATTCATACCATTTCGGTTGCTGCTCGGCACAAAAATACGGGCCATAAAAGATTTCTTGCAGACAGATGATTTGTGCTCCCTTGGCTGCCGCATCCCGTACCATTTTCTCATGCTTCTCAATGGCCTTTTCTTTGTGTAAATGAACCGGTTCATCTCCGTGGACATCATTTTTTGCCTGAATCAAGCCAATGCGAATGATATCTGCCATAATCGCCCTCCTTGCCTTTTTACGTTCTCACTGATTACGGTCTTGCAAAGGTCGATCGTTTTACAAAGCGTCCAGCCCCGGCTTGCCCGACGAATTGCTGATCGCGAATGACGAATGAGCCGCGTGATAGCACCGAGATGATATCTCCATTCACCACCATGCCTTCAAATGGATTGTAGTCGACATTCATATGGTGAGTTTCAACGGAGATTGTACGCTTCAGCGTTGGATCAAACAGCACGATATCGGCGTCCGAGCCTACTGCAATCGTCCCTTTTTGCGGGAACATTCCGAACAATTTCGCTACCTTAGTAGAGGTCATATCGACGAACTGATTGAGGCTGATCTTGTCCTTTGCTACCCCTTCCGAGAAGAGAAGGCGCATCCGGTCCTCAATGATTGGTCCGCCATTCGGGATTTTCGTGAAATCCCCTAGCCCCAGTTCTTTTTGACCGGAGAAATTAAAGGAGCAATGATCAGAGCCAACCGTTTGCAAGATGCCATTTTTCAATGCGCTCCACAGGACGTCCTGATTCCACTTTTCCCGGAGCGGAGGGGACCAAACGTACTTCGCTCCTTCAAAGCCCGGCTTCTGTAGATCCGTAATATCGAGCACCAAATATTGTGGGCACGTCTCCCCGTACACATTCCATCCTTTTTCGCGAGCCTCTGCGATCCGGCGCACTGCCTCTGCACACGATACATGCACGACATACAACTGTGCATCTGCCAGTGCAGTCAAGGCGATAGCCCGTCCCGTCGCTTCTCCTTCTGCTTCAGGTGGGCGGGTGTAGGCGTGGTAGACGGGATCTGTTTGTCCTTTTGCAATCGCCTGCTTGATCAAATAATCCAGAACGTCTCCATTCTCTGCATGGACCTGTACCAGAGCACCTAGTTCCTTCGCCCGAACCAACGTTTTAAATAGTGTCTCATCATCGGCCATTAGCACATTTTTGTAGGCCATGAATACTTTGAGCGAAGTAATCCCTTCATTTCGTACGACTGCTCCTAATTCTTCGAGAACTTGATCATTCGCATCGGAAACCATCAGGTGGAAGCCGTAGTCAATGACCGCTTTGCCCCTTGCTTTTTCGTGCCAGGTCGAAATGGATGAATGCAATGGCTCCCCTTTATTCGTCAGGCAAAAATCGATGATGCTCGTCGTCCCGCCAAATGCTGCTGCCTTCGTGCCTGTATAAAAGTTATCGGAAGTAACCGTTCCGCCAAAAGGCATATCGAGATGGGTATGTGGATCAATCCCTCCTGGGAAAACATAGTATCCGGTAGCATCGATGATTTCGGCATCTTTCCCATCCAGATTGGAGCCAATTGCGACTACCTTTTCCCCTTCGATCAAAATGTCCGCCTGATACGTGTCTGACGCTGTCACAACTGTGCCATTTCGAATCCATTTTTTCATCCGATGATCATCTCCCCTTTAACCCCGTCACCGAGTAGACATGCCTTCCCTTGTACACGCTATGCACCCCGGGCCGAAAACATGACTGCTTTACAGCTCGCAGCTGCCACCCGCAGCCAAAGCAGCCTGCCGCTGATTCCAGCTAAGAGGGGCTTTGTCGCTCGGAATCTCGACCATCTCAATCGTTCCTTCGACTGGGCAAACGATGGAGCACAAATTGCAACCTACACAATCTTCTTCTCGTACGACCAAGCGCTCTTTGCCCGTCGCGGCATCAGGAACAATGTCAATGCATTGATGCGAGGTGTCCTCACAAGCGATATGACACTTGTTGCAATTGATACAGGTCTCTTCATGGATGCGCGCTACGACCTTGTAATTCAGATTCAGATGTCCCCAATCCGAGTACGTATGCACGGCTTTTCCGACAATATCCATTACAGAGGCAATTCCGCGCTGATCCAGGTAATTGTTAAGCCCATCAATCATGTCTTCCACGATCCGGAATCCATGATGCATGGCGGCTGTACATACTTGAACACCCGTTGCTCCCATCAGCAAAAATTCAACGGTATCGCGCCAATCAGAGATTCCACCAATACCGGAGATCGGGATACCAACCTTGGGATCACGAGCACATTCTGCGACCATGTTCAAGGCGATTGGTTTGACAGCAGGTCCACAATAGCCGCCGTGCGCCCCTTTTCCATCTACATGTGGGATCGGCAGCCATTTGTCGAGATCAACCCCCATCAAACTGTTTATCGTGTTGATCATGCTGATGGCATCGGCTCCCCCCTGGCTCGCGGATCGCGCTGTAAAGCGAATGTCCGTGATATTTGGGGTGAGCTTGACGATGACAGGGGTTTGGGCGACTTCTTTTACCCATTCGACCTGTTGCCGGATTAAATCTGGATGCTGACCGACCGCAGAGCCCATCCCGCGTTCAGCCATGCCATGCGGACAGCCGAAATTCAGTTCCAGACCGTCTACACCGATAGCCTCCACCTTTTTGACAATCTCGTGCCATGCTTCCTGTTTATGTTCAACCATTAGCGACGCAATCAAGGTGTGCTTCGGAAAACGGCGCTTCGTTTCATCCATTTCCTTCAAATTGACCTCGAGCGGTTTGTCCGTAATCAGTTCAATGTTGTTGAATCCAAAGACGCGCTGTCCCCCGAAGTTCAGACCTGCAAAGCGGGAGGTGACGTTGATGATCGGCTCTCCGAGTGTCTTCCAGACCGCGCCACCCCATCCCGCTTCAAAGGCACGCTGTACTTGGTAGCCTGAATTGGTCGGCGGTGCAGAGGCCAACCAGAATGGATTCGGGGATTGGATTCCCGCCAGATTAATGCTGAGATCTGCCATGATAGGTCTCCTCCTTTATACTGGCTGTTTTTGATCACGGAGCGTTTGGTGGATGGCATGAGCGGCTCGCTTGCCGTGGTTGGCTGCATCGACTACCATCGCATCTGTCTTGCCTCCACCAAAAATCACATCGCCCGCCGCGTAAACTTTGACATGGGAGGTTCGATAGGTGCCTTCCTCGACCTCGACAATCCCATTGCGGTGTTGAAGCCCAAATGATTCAATCAAAGACAGATGTCTGTTTTGTCCGATCGCTTTGACGACATAATCTACCTCGATGACAAAATGACTGCCTGGAATTTCTACTGGACGCTTTCTTCCTTTCTCATCCGGCTCACCCAGCTCCATTCGCACCAGTTCCAAGCCCTTCACTCGGCCGTTTTCCTCCAGTACACGCGTTGGAGCAACGAGCCAGCGGAATTCTACGCCATCCTGCTTGGCGAATTCGTACTCAAACTGATAACAGGACATCTCCTGAACAGTCCGTCGGTACAAAATCTGGACATTGTCAGCACCCAGCCGTTTGGAACAGGTGGCAGCGTCAATCGCCGTATTCCCCGCACCGATGATCACGACTTTTTTGCCGAGCATTTCGTCTGATAGTGGCTTGGTCTTGGTCTCCTCCACGAGTGCAATCGCATCGAGGACGCCTTCCAAATCTTCTCCCGGGATATTCAACTGAGGGACATTGCCCATACCCGCTGCCAGCAGGACGGAATCATACTGCTCCAACAGCTCTTCTGGCGCTACATCCACGCCGATCCGCGTATTGGTACGTATCTCTACCCCCAATGCCTCTACTTGCTCTACTTCCCATAGCGAAATTTCCTGTGGCAACCGGAAAGAGACGATACCGTACGTGTTTAATCCTCCTGCCTTTTCTTTGGCTTCAAATACCGTAACTGCGTAGCCGAGACGTGCAAGCTCACGCGCTGCTGATAATCCCGCCGGGCCCGCTCCAACGATGGCTACCCGTTTTCCATTTGCTTCGCCTTTTGAAAAAAGCGTTGCTTGATTTTTGATTGCCCAGTCTGTCGCGTGACGCTGGAGAAGCCCGATCATGATCGGCTTGGAAGCTGAATGGAGTACACAGGCACCCTCACACAGCTCCTCGGTTGGACATACGCGCGCACAGCTCGCCCCGACGGGATTCGATTCCATGATCGTCCGGGCTGATCCGAACAAATTCCCGGTCGCAATTTTTTTGATGAAGGAAGGAATGTCAATCGACGTGGGGCAAGCCTTAATACAGGGTGCGTCGTAGCAATACAAGCAGCGATTCGCCTCATCGATGGCTTCCTTCGGTTTTAGGGCAGGCACGATTTCCACGAAATTTTTCGCGAGCTCATTGGGAATGCTCATCTGTCCACAACCTCCTCACCAGATCTATACATGCTTGCTATTAATCAATGTGCAAAATCGCTTTTTTATGATTGTTACATTTCGTATTTGCCTAGGAAGGAAACGAAATCAATCTGCTTGGATTGACATGAATGATTTCATGTTCGAATAGGATAAAAACAAACAAGGAAGAAAGGGCCGTCCCGTATGAAGGATTACGACCTGGAAATCAGGGTAGTGAAACAAAAAATCGCGGATGCACATGCGCTTCTCAGCCAATTGGAAACCGAGCGCAAAAACTACCTGACGCAACTCGAAAGGCGCAAAGCGTTTCTCTCTTCACGCGAAATATTAAACATCCTGGAGACAAAAGCTGGCCGTGTCGGCAGTATGGCTACCGTCAAACGCTGGGCAGATCAAGGCTATTTAGGGGATTGGATAGACGAACGGGAGACCTTCCCCCTTTTGGTCAGTAAACAAGGAAACAAACGCTTTCTTTTTCCTCGCGAATCCGTACTCACTTATCTATATAAAAAAGGGTATCTTCGCCCGAGCTACGAGGTTTTGGATCGTGTCCAGCTCAGAAGAGACAGCACATGCTGCTGGGGAATCATCACCTCCGTCGAGCGAAGCGATCAGCACTTCACCTACCAAGTCCAATTGGAAAAAACGGGAGAAGTATTGTTGGCGGTACCTGAAGAAGAACTGCTCATCCCGTAAGGAGGCACTATGGAACTGGCCGTAATCACGCTGGAAAATACAGTTGCCAATCAAGAGAGATCACGACAAATCCGCGACTTGCATAAAAAAAAGGGCCAGACCCTCGCCATTCGTTTTAGCGAAGAACTGACCCATATTATTTTAGAAGCACCATGCTTGTATATCCCCGACCAGGAATGGTTGGACGAAGCTATTGTCATCGAAGGAATCGTAAAAAAATCAGCGGAATACTACGAACTGCACCCGCGAACCAAAGGGAAGACTGTCAACCTTCACCTTGATTCAGAATTGGTAGCTGAGCTGGAGCTCATTCGGTCTCTCGTCAGCAGCAAAACGCAGCAGGAAGTCCTTCGTGAGTTGTTCGTTCGAGGCATGCGCTCTTATTTGGCCGAGAAGGAAGCAACCCGCTCGCCCATCAGCGCCAAAAAGGAACGATAGTCCCTACTCTCTACCAGGAGAACTTGATTTTGTCTCCCGTGATTTGATAGCGTACCGTGTAAGTTTGTTTCTTCTCTTTCATGCTGACTTCAAACACAATTGCTTTTTTCGTCAGATCAGGCTTGACTGTATTGACATCCAGCATATCAAACGGCTCGTTTGCCTTTTTCTCCATCCCTACAATTTCTATCTTTTCATGGGTAGTAACATGATAAACTCCCACACCCATCATTGTCTGATACAAGACCCAGTTGTTGTCCAGCCATGTTACTTCATCGATAAAATAACCTGGAAACAGTTGAGCTTGCGGTGTGTAGTCTGGCTGATAAAATCGAATATTCGCGTTATTGTACAAATTGTCTGAATCAATCACCGCGATTTTTTTCTTGTCTGGTGATGGGATTCCAGCTTTTTTCGCCAATTCGATTTTTTCTTTTTCGGTTTCGATCCTCATTTTCTCGATCAGGAACAGAGCATCTTCTTTGGAAAAGACGACATTTTTTACGTTTTTTAAATCAGCGAGCTTGTCTTTGCTCGGAAAATTACTGTAGATGGTTAGCGTTGCATCATCTGGCATGCCATCGTAGGCGATGCCTCTGGATGGGTATTCCCACGCGTATGTACCAATTCCTCTGAGGTGGTACGAAAAATCCGGCTTACCCCATGCACCAAAGATAGAAAAATCAGCATATTCAGCGGGTGCCCCTAATTTTTCACCATAGTCTTGCAAATTTTTAGCCATATCAACTAGTGCTTTCGTATCGGCGATCTGATCACGACGATAAATGGAAATGGCTTTTACTTTATCCTGAGCAAACGTGAAAAACAAGTGGTAGCCCTGTTCCGCATAGCCAATCAACTCAAGCTTTTCATCCATAAAATGTGGTTTACCCAAGACTCGGACAATCTCGTCTTTTCTTTGGGAGGTCGTAATACCTTTTACAACTTCGCCTTTATAAGAAGGTTCCACGAGAACGGCAAACGCTTGCTTGTTTTCGTCCCACTTCATACTGATTCCTTGTGGATAATACACATAGTCATCAAATTCTTTCACGGATTTCCCCAGTAGCTTCGAAAGCGAACCTTGTTTCCACTGATGGGAAGTGAAGGTATTCACGAGCAGCCCTTTTGACAAATCTGCTGGTGCCTGCACGGATGTTCCTGTAACGCTTTGCGGAGTGGTTGGTATTGTCGTTGATGCGCTTGCTGCGAATGCTGTCGAAGCGTACAAACAGCAGGACAACAGTAGCATTGTCGCTTTCTTTTTCACTTCATTCCCTCCCAAACTATCAGCATGACTATATAACCGTCTCCATAAATCAACGATTATCCCTAAATTATACCAGAAATAGACAAAATCCGCTAAAAAGTTTTTTCATCCATTATCAATGTAACAGAATAAAGCGTCCTTTCCCCGATTTTTGAAGGGAAGGACGCTTTTCGATGCACGGTATTTACTTCGATTCGCCGTTGAGATAATTGAAGAACGGTTGATCTACCCAAAATTTGTATGTCTCTACCTTTACTTTGTCATTCAGCTTTTGAAAGCCTTCCACGACTTTTGGTGATTCTTCATTCAGGGAGAAAGACTGCACGACATAACGGCTATCTTTTAATACGTTGTTCGTAATGACAGCATAATCCGCCAGTTCCGTACGGGAATGATAAAGCGGCTGCCACCAAGAGGCCTTGAGCAATCCGGTCATGTCCTCTTGATCTCGTTTGGCATATTTCAAAACAAGTGGCTGGAACTTCTCTTTCTCTTCTAAACTGTCGAATTCCAGGCTGAGATCGTACTCCTTGGCATACGCAATGTAGTTGCCGTTTTCAATCTGCACCACCTGATAATCGGCTGTCTGAACAGGCTCTCCCCATTCCTTCAAGTAAATGAAGGCAGATGTTTTTGGCTCAAATTGAACCTTGGCATGGACGCCTTCACTTTTTAACAAACCGATTAATTGAATAGCGTGAGCGATATCACTATGCCCATACGTAATCGTGCGCTGTGGATCAAAATGCGGATCAAATGCGGCATCCTTCAGATTGTAGCCAGTAATCAGGTTTTGCTTCAAGCCATTGTCTACAAGCTCTTGCAATTCACCAGCTTTGATGATTTGCGATTCGTTCCACGCCTGTGCGAGCTTGCCAAAAATCTCTTCATCGGCGGTTGTGCCCAAATAGTTTTTGGCAGAGCCATGGAACTCTGCTACTTTGGCTAGCAATTGACTCGCAAGCTCTGCGGACACTGCCCCTTCTACAGAAGCTGACTTCAAAGCATTGGCGGACACAAGCCCCGTGTCAATGGCGACAGCCAGCTCTTGTGCAGCCTGCAAAGTAAGCGTGCCGCCTTTTTTGTACGAAATTCCTGCTTTTTTCAAGGCAGCCGCTACTTTTTCCTCGCTATATGTATAACCGAGCTCTTTTAACTCAGCAGCTTTTGCGGCAGCACTGACTGCTTCCCATACAACCAGCTTGGAGGCATCTTTGGATGCAGGCAAGAAAGTTTTGGCTGACAAGTCTTTTTCCGCTATACTTGTCGTAGTAGATACGATCTTGAGCAACGCTTTCTCAAATTGCTCGCGAGTTACCGTCTTTTCAAAAGTCACACCGTATTGCTGCTGTAAAAAGCTGCTCCACTCTACGTGTGCTTCCACCGTTGTTTTCGTTGTAGCACCGACTGCAGTTGGAAAAACAAGCGCCGCTGAGAGTACGGCAGCTGAAGTGGAGAGTTGTAGCCATTTCGCTGGTCTGTTCATGAAGAATCCTCCTGACGTATGAAGACGAGTCATATTAATATTATTCCTATGCGTTTACTAGGGATATAATCAACTACATTAACACTCCTGCATTCATCCTGTCAATAACTAGAATAACCCGAATTCCTCCTACAAATGGAGGGCTTCGGGTTATTTTTTGCACGTTCTTATTTATCCAGTTCCGACCATTTGTTTACTTTCACTGGCGGTGTGTAATCTCGCATACGATCTAGCAAAACAGCAGGATCACTCTCACACAGGATCAATTCGCCCTGCATAGCGGGAATAAATCCGGCCTCAGTCGCATGCTCTACCATCTGCATCAACGGCGTATAGTAGCCATCCACGTTCAAGAGTCCGATTGGCTTTTGGTGAATGCCAATTTGACCCCAGCTCACCACTTCAAAAATTTCTTCAAAGGTACCCAATCCGCCCGGCAAAGCAATGAAGCCATCAGACAAATCGATCATTTTCGCTTTGCGCTCGTGCATCGTCAGTACCTCATGCAATTCTGTCAGCCCTGTATGTACGATTTCTCCGCGGAACAATCCTGTAGGCATGACGCCGATCGCTTTGCCATCGCCTTCCAGTACTGCATTTGCTACGCGCCCCATAAGTCCCATGCTGGAACCACCATAGACCAATTCAAGACCACGAGCGACCAGTTCTTTTCCCAACTCCTGTGCACACCGCTCAAAAAGTGGATTTACTCCAGGATTGGAACCTGCATAAACACAAATACGTTTCATGTCATCCTCCCAAAACTTGTTGAAGTAGAATGGCTTTTCCTAAATTTCTTTGCGTGTAATATAATTATACTAAAATCAGGAAGGGACAGATATACGTGAATATCACTGAGTTTCAAAAATGGGTCGGAGATTTTTATCAAGAACGCGGATGGACAGGGTACGGTCCGTTTATTCGTGTAGGTTTTCTAATGGAAGAAGCTGGCGAGCTGGCAAGAGCTGTTCGCGCCATTGAAATTGGGCGAGATCGTCCTGATGAAGGGGAAAAACCCGCAGCAGAAGCTCGGCAGGAGCTGGTGGAAGAGTTGGGCGATGTACTTGGGAATTTAATCTTGCTGGCAAACCAATATGAGGTTCCTTTTGAGGAGATATTAGAAGCACATCAAGCGAAGCTGCAAAAGCGCTATCAGCTCCATCGTTAAATAACAACAGCGGCAGCTTAGGATTTTCGCATCTCCTAGTCTGCCGCTGCTTTCATCTATTCGTCTTTTCGTCCAAGCTACTCCTACTCCAATGAATCGAAAGCTTCCTTCATAACCTGCGTAATAAAATCGATATCATCACTCGTCGTGGTAAACGGTGGCGAGAGTGTCAGCACATTATTGAAGCTCGGAATGGTGTCGCCATTACGCCCGATGATTAGCCCACGCTTCTTGCACTCCGCAATCACCTGTGTCAATTTCGCTGGCGCCGCAGGTTCCTTCGTTTTGCGATCCTCAACCATCTCGATCCCCATCAGGAAGCCGAAGCTGCGAATGTCTCCAACGTATGGATGATCTGCGAGAAACGCCAGCTTGGCACGCAATTCTGCACCGAGTTCCTCCGCTCTCTCCACCAGTTTTTCTTCTTCTAAAATTTCGAGATTTTTTAGAGCGAGTGCGCATGCCGCCGGATTGCCGCCGAACGTATTGACATGACGGAAATGCAGATTATTCCCTTGCTCATTGAATTTGTCTGCGATTTCGGCCCGCACAGCCGTTGCGGAAAGCGGCAGGTAGGCGCTCGTAATGCCTTTGGCCATAGTCACGATGTCTGGCTTGATTCCGAAATTTTGGTGGCCGAACTTTTGACCGGAGCGACCGAATCCGCAGATGACCTCGTCTACGATCATCAACACGCCGTACTTATCGCAGATTTCCCGTACTTTTGGCATGTATTCCGGCGAGGGAACGAGGACACCTCCCCCAGTAATGGTTGGCTCCATAATGACGGCAGCCACTGTCTTTTCGCCTTCCCAATTGATCACTTGATCGTAATATTGGGCGCATTCCAGATTGCACTTGCCGTACGATTTTCCAGCCGGACAACGATAGCAGTAAGGCGGCGGTACATGAAGGAAGCCAGGCGCCAATGGCTCGTATTTTTCCTTGCGTATGGATTGACCTGTTGCAGCGAGAGCCCCCATCGTATTCCCGTGGTAAGCGCGATGTCGCGAAATGAATTTGTAACGTCCCGGCTCCCCGTTCTGATGATGATATTGACGGGCAATCTTGAATGCGACCTCGTTCGCTTCCGAGCCGCTGTTGGAAAAGAAAACCCGATACTCCTCCCCAAGCCATTCGCTGATCTTCTCGGATAGACGTATAGCAGGGACGTGGCTTTGTGTGAGTGGAAAATAAGCCAATTGCTTCAACTGCTCGTAAGCGGCGTCTGCGAGCTCCTGTCGGCCATAGCCAACGTTGACGCACCACAAGCCAGACATTCCATCCAGGTACCGATTCCCGTCGATATCGGTGATCCACGATCCGCTCGCTTCCGTTACGATCATCGGATTGGGATTGTAGTGGGACATATGGTGCCACATATGCGAACGGTCGGCATCCAGCAAGCTCTCTTTATCAAAATCTTTTGTCACTTGTCCTTGCTCCATCGCGCAATCCTCCTTATTTTTTCGTAAGAGGTTATTTTACAAAAACTTTTTGCGAGCCAATACTGGTATCGCCATCTTCGAACCATCTGGATGTGACCGTTTTTTTCTTCGTAAAAAAGAGGACGCCATCTTTTCCATTTGCATGCAAATCACCGTAAAAGGACTGCTTCCAGCCTGAGAAAGCAAAGAAGCCCATCGGAGCAGGCACCCCTACATTGACACCGACCATACCTGCTTCCACCTGCTGAACGAATTCTCTTCCCCATTTTCCATTGTTCGTATAGATGGTCGCCCCATTGCCAAAACGCGAGCGGCTGATCGCCTCCAAGCCCTCTTCAAAGTCTTTCACACGCATGACACTCAGGACAGGCGCGAAAATCTCATCGCGGACAATGACCATCTCGGCATCTGCCTTGTCAAAAATCGTCGGCCCGAGGAAGTAACCATCGGGCAGCCTTTTCGCATCCTCGCGACCATCGCGAACCAGCGCGGCACCAGCAACGACACCTTTTTCGATGTAGTCATGTACTTTGGACAAGTGCGAATCACGGATGACAGGCCCGAGATCGATGCCCTCCTCCAATCCATTCCCCAACGCGAGAGCATTCGCTTCCTCGATCAGATGCGCGATCAGCTCATCGGCAATCTCCTCGACAGCTACTACAGCGCTGGCTGCCATACACCGCTCTCCTGCACAGCCGAATGCTGAGCTCGTAATCGTTTTTGCTGCGCGCTTCAAATCCGTGTCAGGCATGACCAAATGGTGATTTTTCGCCCCAGCCAGTGCTTGCACACGCTTCCCGTTCGCCGCTGCTGTCTTGTACACGTATTCCGCAACTGGCTGCGAGCCGACGAAGGAGATCGCTTTTACGTCCGGATGCTCCAACAGACCATTGACGACATCATGCGCTCCGTTTACGACATTGAATACACCGTCTGGCAACCCCGCTTCCTTTAGCAGTTCAGCAATCCGAATCGAAGACAGCGGCGTCCGCTCCGAGGGCTTCAGTACAAACGTATTTCCTGCGGTAATCGCGATCGGGTACATCCACATCGGGACCATCACAGGGAAGTTAAACGGTGCAATCCCGCCCACTACCCCCAACGGAAAGCGGATCACCTGACTGTCGATGCTGTTTGCGATATTGGGCAATGTTTCTCCCATCATCAGTGTCGGCATCCCACAAGCGAACTCTACCATTTCCAGCCCACGCAAGAGCTCCGCCTGAGCTTCAGGCAGATTTTTGCCGTTCTCCATGGTAATCATTCGGGCGAGTTCATCCTCGTGCTTTACGAGAAGACTATGAAAACGAAACATAATCCGCGCACGATCTACGACAGGGGTAGCACTCCAGCTCACAAAAGCTTCCTTCGCAGCAGCAACAGCCTTGTCCACATCTTCTCTCGTCGACAGTGGCACGCGTGACAACAATTCTCCTGTTGCCGGATTGGGTACATCCTCAAAACGTGTCGTCAGTGAATCTACCCACTGCCCCCCAATGTAGTTTTTCAATGGATTTCCAACGATAGCTGTGTTCATCCCTTCAACTCCTCACGTTCAATTGATTGACAATTCCATTTTATCCAAAAATAATGCCTGTCAGCACTAGACAAAGCGTAACGCATTACGTAGGGTTAATCATACAGAGTGTAAAAAGAAGAGGTGATCCTGATGAGCAACGATTTGCGCCTGACCATTGCAGATATCATCAAGCGTCCATTGTTTCAACATGCCCAAGTGGTGGCGGGGCATCGTGGACTGTCCCGTCCTGTTCGCTGGGTTCACGTCTTGGAGACTGCCGATACGGGACAGTTTTTAAATGGCGGCGAACTGATTCTATCAACCGGGCTAGGATTTGGCGAAGAAAAGGAAAAGCGACTCGCGTATTTAACCGAACTCATTCGGCGAAAAGCAGTCGGGCTGTGCATCGAGCTGGGACGTTACATCCCCTCGATCCCTGAAGATATGCTAGAGCTGGCGAATCACCACCAGTTTCCGTTGCTCGTTTTTCACCAGCCTGTCCGCTTTGTCGACATCACGCAAGATTTGCACGAGCATTTGATTCATGCGCAGATGCAAGCACTTCGCAATCTCGAAGCATACTCTCGCAGTTTGCAGCAGCTCAGTCTGCAGGCAGCGGGCACGCCTAAGCTATTGCAGCATTTTCAGGTCGCTGTTCAGACGCAGGTCTTCTATTACGCACCAGATGGCTCCACACAATTTGCCCCGGTGGTACCACATGATGTTGCAGTGGAGATGAGCGATTTGATGCGGTCTCATTTTTCCGAACTGGATAGTAGTGAAGCTGGCGTCCGCTTCCTTACTCTATCTGCGACCAGGCAGCTTGCCTATCAACCCGTGATGGCGATGGGGCATGTGCTCGCCTATGTTGGCATTGTCTTGTATGAACGCAGTCCGGATGAGTATTTGCTTCTGACCTTAGACAATACAGTCAGCGCGATGGCCCAAATTTTAATGCGGAAGATGTTTGTGGAGGAACAGGCGCTTGCTACCGAAAACCGGCTGTTTGATGACTTGATTGCCAACCGCTCCATACCGGAAGAACAAATGCGTTCCTTACTCGGTATAACAGGCAGTGGTAAAGCCTCAACATATCACATGATCATTCTGTCCTTTGAGAAGTCGAAGAACCTGGTCGAGGACTCCCTTCCGCCGCACGACTTGACAGCTATCTTCCGTTCGCTATTGACTCGCCATCGCTTTCGTCCTTTCATACGCTGCCTGGGCCATCGCTTCTACTTTTTGCTGATCGAGCAGCAGCCGCTTGCAGATTCCCGGCGTACCTTGGAAAAAGCCTTTCGCGATGTCAAAAGAATCATGACACAAATGCTAGGATCGGATGTTCAAATCTGGATGGGTGTCAGTCGAGCCGGAAAACGGTTGTCTGACGCTGGACGGCACCTCGCGGAGGCGGAACAGGCACTCGCTTTTTATCAGGAATCATCCAGTCCCTTTTTCGCTGATCTCGGATTGTTCCGACTCCTGTTCCACGTGCCTAGTGAGCCTGTGTTAAAGACCTTCATAAGCGATTACCTCGGCCCGCTTTTAGCCCATGACCAAGCACACGGCTCCTCGCTCGTTCATACGCTGCGTGTCTATTTGGATGTTAACCTGTCTAAGCAGGAAGCAGCGGAAAAACTGTTCATTCATCGTCAAACGCTCTATCATCGCTTGGAAAAAATCGAAGAAATTCTCGGCGAGGATTACACGGCAACGCAAAACAGGATTTGCCTGGAGATCGCCATGCGAGCGCGGGACTGGCTAAGCAAAGAAGAGCAACATCAGTAAAAAAAGACACAACCTTCCATCCGATCAAAAGACGAAGGTTGTGTCTGTTATTTATTTTCCTGGCTTTTTCATATATAGTCGATACTTCGCTTGTTTTCCATCCGTCAACACAACGCGAATATTGTACAGACCGGATTTTTCAAGATTCACCGTTAGTTGTTCTGGATTGTCGGTGCTTGTTGCAGCAGCAAGCTCATGTGAACGACTGTTATACACGTACAAATCAATATTGGCATCCTCTTCCCACTCTACGGACAATTCCAAATCACCAGGTTCATTAACGCGGATCAAATACTCCATGCTTTTCTGCTTCTTCGTCAGTTTCCCTGTTCGCGCAGGTTCTTTGTCTACAACTGGCGGCTTTTCCTCTTCCTCTT
This sequence comes from Brevibacillus sp. AG162, assembly GCF_006715575.1. Taxonomy (NCBI): domain Bacteria; kingdom Bacillati; phylum Bacillota; class Bacilli; order Caryophanales; family Paenibacillaceae; genus Brevibacillus; species Brevibacillus sp. AG162. The sequence continues at coordinate 870,307 of NZ_VFNO01000001.1, read as the reverse complement.
CCTCTTCCTCTTCCTCGTCATCGGTCTTTTGCCATTTTCCCGTTGTCGCTAGCGCAAACGGCTGAGGTCCTTTCGGGATGTTATAGCCCTCGACCGTCACCGTGTAGGTTCCCTCTTCCGGCTCGGTAATCCATACCTGCTCGACGTTGTTCAGATTGTCCACTTCGTCGTTGTACGGGGCCTCAAAAAAATCGTTGCCGTTCAGTTTTTCTCCACTTGGTGTCGTCACCTTCAGATTCAAATCGTTGACAAGCGCACGCTTTGCGACAATGGCAGCAGGATAATCCGTCCACGCAAGCGTAATGGCCAAAGGCTTGGAATCATCCGAGACCTTGACTTGATACGTAACTTTTTCACGTGTGCGAATGCCATCCTTCTCGTCCTTGTAGTTCGTTTCAATCGCCTGCTCCAGATTGGCTCTACCGAAGCCTTGCTCTCGCATGTCTTCATCCAAGTTGTCTGCACTCGTCAACAGCATGGCTTTTACTAATGCACCGCTCGGATTTTTTTCCCCTTCTTCCTGCAAAAATTCCCGAATTTGCGCTACACCGCCCGCTAAAATCGGCGTAGCCATGCTTGTGCCGTTCATATATGCGTAATGTTCATTAAAACGCTTGTAGAAATGTTTGCTCGGTGCCAGTGAAGAGCGCGTGGACAAGATCGCAGTACCAGGCGCGACAATATCAGGCTTCAAACGCCCGTCGTCTGTTAAGCCGCGACTGCTCGATACCCACACGTCGTCCGCTTTATCGGAGGTCTTCCCCAATGTGGGTCGAACATTTTCCGTGGCGCCAACGGCGATAACGTTTTTAGCAGTGGCTGGGCTCCCAATCGTTTTATAGCCTTTCTCGCCATCGTTTCCAGCCGCAATAAGCACCGTCATATCTGGATGCTCCCATAAAAAGCGATCAAACAGAAGCGATGAAAGGCTGTACTCTCCCTTATCATTCGTCCCCCATGAATTGGAGTGAATGCGGGCTCCCTCTTCGTATGCTTCTTGCAATATGGTCTCGACATCCGTATTGAGCTTCCCTTTCGCGTTCTCTATGGAATGAAAAACGAGCTTCGCACCCGGTGCTGTTCCTTTATACTGTCCATCTGATGCTTCTCCTGTGCCCACAATGGAACCGGCTACATGTGTACCATGACCGTGGACATCACTGGCATCATTCGATCGGCCAAGAGAAATGAGCTTCTCAATTTGGCCCTTAAAATCTGGATGCATCGTTTGAAGCTTCCCAGTATCAAGTCCGGTATCGGCAACTCCGACAATTTGTCCCTTGCCTGTGTACCCTGTCGAGGCCAGCTTGTCCGAATGAATGATGGTAGCTGCCACATCATTGTGCAGCTTGTTTTCCGGCACAGGGACGACAGCAATGACATCATCTGATTTGATCACTTGTTCAATCGTTTCCTGATCCATCTTGGCGATTGATATATGGGGAGCATCTTCTGGCGTTTGAATGTCTCGTATCGCTTGATCCTCGTTCATTTCCGTCATCGCTCGATACATGTCCACCCGTTGATTGAAACCGATGACAGCAACCTCGACCCGTTCTCTGTTGCCTCCTGAAAAGCGAAGCTCGGACGATACCTTTGACTTCGGTGTAAAGGCCATAACATCTTCGACAAAAGACAGGTCCTCGACTTCCCTTCTGACCTGTTCATCCTCCATTTTCGCGATGAATGCAAAATCCGGTATGTAATCACCAAGCGTGACGCCGATATCTTCCAGTTCTTCTTTCCACTCCTCACGAACAGGACCAGATAACTGAATAACGACGAGCTCAGACTCTCTCTTTTTTGACGAAAGCTTGTCCAGTGCAAGACCCTTATCCGCTTCGATCTGGATATTGCCCCGACGCTCTCCCTCTTGCTTGGCATCCGCCGGAATGCCCTCCAACGAAAGTGTCAGAACAAGTGTCGTGCATAAAGCTGCCTGCCATTTTTTTCGCAAACCAAACACCCTTCCCCCATGGCATAATGGAACCATTTCTATCCATTATAAGAGAAAGGGTGAATTGTCAAAAGAGTAAGAAGGCATAGACATGGGACAAAAACTAATTTTTTGCCCCATCTTCCTCTTCCGTCCACTGTAATAGCGGTTGAAAATCGGTCCATGCCAACTTCATCAGTATTTCCTGATTCCATTCCTGTTTCGGAATATCCATCAGTCGCACTGCCTGGTTTTGGATCGCCTCTTGCAACAGGTTATGGCTAAAGCGACCGTTGCCATTCAATCGATGATCACTGACTGCTTTATCCAAAGACTGCGTGATCATTTCCAGCACGTTCTTCTCAATCGCATACCCAACCTCACATGCAGCCTGTTCAAGAATGTGCACGAGTTCCTTCACGGTGTAGTCGGGGAATGCAATATATTTTTTAAACCGTGACAAGAGTCCGGGGTTGCTCATCAATAATGAATTCATTTCGAGTGGGTAGCCTGCGAGGACCACGACCAGATTCTCTTCGTGTTTGGTCATCTCCTCTACGAGCGTATCAACCGCTTCCTGACCAAAATCCCGCTCTCCCCCGCCGAGCAGCGAATACGCTTCATCGATAAACAAGACGCCGCCCAAAGCTTCTCGAACTTTTCTGCGAGTAAGCGCTGCGGTCTGACCGACATACCCCGCTACCAAGTCGGCTCTACTCGCCGTAACAAGATGACCGCGTTTCAAATAGCCGATTTCTTGCAAAATCTGCGCATACAGCTGGGCAACCGTCGTCTTCCCTGTGCCTGGATTTCCAGTAAAGACGGCATGCAGCTCAATCGGACTTTTCGGCAGGCCTCTTGCTGCGCGTTCTTGCTGGACGGATACATACGCGGCAATTTTTTTCAGCTCCGTCTTCACTTGAGCAAGACCAATCAACGCTTGCAGTCGAGCATCCGCATTCCTTTCTTTTTGCGGCGGATCGAAGCCACGGACATCCTCTGGTTTTAGAATCGTAAAGTCATCCCATTTCAGTTCCTTACCGTCTGTCTCTCGTCCTTTGGCAAAGATCGCATCGAGCACGATATTTGTGACAACCCGTGCATTGCCAAACGTCTCGTCTACTTGTGCTTTTTCAATACGCTGGCGCAGCGTAATTTTTGCCGCCTCTGTCAGAGTAAAATCGTTCCGTGCGGCTACTTCTTCTGCGATTTGCACCAGTTCGTCCGCCTGATAGTCCGGCAGTAAAAAGTGTCCCGTCTCGGGAAAACGGCTATTCAGTCCAGGATTGGCATACAAAAAATGACGCATTTCTTCCGGATAGCCCGCCAGCATCACGACGAAGCGGCCTGCATACTCGCCGCTCGTCATAGCGGATACGAGCGTGTCAATCGCCACTTGTCCGTAATCACTGCCGGAGCTATCTAGGCGCTTCAAGCTGTATGCCTCATCGATAAACAGGACGCCGCCGTCTGCCTGCTTGATTGCTTCCATGACGCGTTGCTCAGTTTGTCCCACGTAAGCGCCAACCAACTGAGAGCGATCCACCTCGATGAGCTGTCCTTTTGCCAACAACCCGAGCTCCTGATACAGCTTGGCGATCAAGCGAGCCAATGTCGTCTTCCCCGTGCCTGGGTTACCCATCAGTACGAGATGAAGGGGGAGCTGGTCTTTCATATGCCAGCCTTTTTCTTCGCGCAGCTGGCGATACTGCAGAAACTGCGCCAACTGCCGAACCCGATGTTTGATCTCGTCCAAGCCGATCAACTGCTCCAATTGCTCTAAGGCACTCAAATCTTGCTGAGGCGCTTTCTCGTGATCTTCTACCCTTTCGTTTCTTTGCGGCAGGAGCTTTTCTTTCTGTTCTTGCTGGTTGGTTAAAGCGCGAATCGTCTCTTGCAATTGGACAAGCATTTCACTGGAGTAAAAGACCCCGGATAAAGACGCTCCATACGCTTGAACACGTTCTTGCAATTGTACTAATAAATTTTGTCGTTCCGTGTATAACAGCACGAGGCCAGCAGCCGTAGCCTCCGCCTCCGAATCGTTCCACTTTTGCGCTGCCAGTAGCGTCTCCTCCGCAAGAGAGCGCCACTTCGTGATTTCAGCCAGTTCATTGGTTGCCTGCTCTTCTAGCACCTCAACGGTTCTCCTGCGCATGACGACATTATCCGTTTCACGTACGGACTTGAATTCAGTGAGAAAGACATGGGATCGCAACTTTGAAAAGTACAGCTCGAGCTTAACCTCTCCAGCGTAGCGATAATCAGGGGCTAATTGAATCGCTCGATCTACCCATTCAGCTGCAAGCGTATGGCCTCCTGTTTTGTGCATCCGCAAAGCAGACATCCGCGCCAACACCATCGCTTCCGTCAAATCCAGCTCTTCGCCTGGATGTTCTTGACGATGCTGTTCGAGCATTTGCAGGAATGTCAGGCATTCACCTTCGGATAGTGTCTGGATGCTGGACGGATTGTTGCTTAAACCTGCAATCAGTACCCTCGGGTCCCGTTCTTCTTGATGTTGCATATTAGATTGCTCCTCCCGCTCCATTGTTTCATCCCTGTTGTAGCATATTTAGCCGAACATGAAAAGTCTGTCCGAACATCAGAACTCCCCTTGCATGCTCGCAGCAGTTCTTTTCACCTTTTGACGTGCGAATAAAGTCGCCAAAGCAATGAGGATACCAGCCATGCCAAATTCAAGCCAGACCCCTCCCCATTCTAACAGCATCGCACCAACCACCGGACCTGCAGCCATTCCTGTATAGCGGATGAAATTGTACACACCAATGGCCGTTGCACGCTCTGCTTCAAATACTTCGGATAGCAAGATCGTATGTGCAGACATACCTACACCCAAGGTTAAGGCAAACAACGTACTTGTTATCACAAGCAAAAGAAAAGAAACATCAGCCGCAGTCATAAAAAGAAACATCGCCAAAGCATTTGAACCAGTCGTCACCACCAATGTTGTACGTGCTCCCCATCGATTTTGCAACAAAGCAGACAGCTTGCTACTGATAATAAAGACTGCTGACACGAGCAGGAAAACCAATCCGATTTGTTCAACGGAAATTGCGTAATGGTTCGTCAATTGGACAGGAAGAAACAGCAGAAAGCAATAATAGGCGTACATTTGACTAAAACCGATCAAAATGACGGATGCACCAACCGGGTGGAGCAAAATATGACGGAAAGACCCTAACGTAAAACCGCCTGATGATGTTGCTTGATGCCTTTTCGTTTCGGGTAACAGTGTTGCATTTATGCCGACGAGAAAGACCGCGCTGATTGCTAAAAATAAAAAGACCGCAGAATGACCTCCGATGCCGCCAATCCAGCCACCCAAGAGCGGACCAAGTGCAGGACTAAGCGCTAGCAGCATCTGATAAGTGCCCATCGCAGATGCACGATTGTTTCCTGTAAATAGGTCGCCAATAATCGTTGCTGCTACAATCGGAATGGCAGCAAACCCCGCCCCTTGCAAAGCCCGGAAAAATAATAGCCCATAAATAGAATCAACCAGATAGCATCCGATGGACGCGATCATATACAGGATCAGGGCAGGTATCATGACACGTTTTCGGCCGAACCGATCGATAAATGGTCCGTAGATGATTTGCATAATCGCGAGCATGAGCGTAAAGATTGAAACGGTCCAGTTAATCATGGTCGCACTCGTCTGAAACTCATGTTGCATGGCTGGTAAAATAGGCATGAACAAATTTTGCGCGAACATACCTAGTATTAGCGTTATCCCAAGCAGGTACAGTACTTTTTTTGGACTCATGGTAGCTCTCCTCTTATCCAGTTATTATTGTGTCCACGGAAACAATTTTCGTAAAAAAAATAATGAACACCAGTTGTATGTTTCCCCTATTCATCTGTTGCTTCTCTTAGGACCTTTTCCAAAAATGCCAATTCGGCGGGAGTATACCTATCCAAAAATCGGTACATGTCAATCTCCAGTCGTTGGTGGTAGCTTTCGTGAATCTCGTTTACCATTTCGCCTACAGCTGTCAGCCGAAAAAAAACTTCCTTCTGATTGTCTTCGAGTTGGTAGCGCTCGAGTAATCCTTTTTTCAAAAGCTTGACTGTGATTTTGGATATCGCACTCTTTGTTACCCCAATATGCTGTGCAATTGTCGTAACATTGACTCGATCCCTCCCCCCTACCTCTTGAAGGACGTGGAGCTCTGTTACGGATAACCTTCCAACTTTATCATAATCAGGTACGCTGATTCTAATTTGGCGCAATAGCATTTCTTCACGTAGCTTGCTGCGCTCCTCCTGTTTATGTAAAAAGGTGATCCATCGATTCCAAATCTTCTTTTTCGGGTCCAATGCAGCATCAGCTCCTCCTCTATTTCAACTTTTGTTTCCATGGAAACAAAATCACTTTATCATGAGATTTCCTTTTGCGCAAGAAAAAACCGCAGCCCTGCATTCGCAAGCTGCGTTCCGAGACCATTCTTTATCCATTTAGATTGCCCAGTTCCTTGTCCGCACTAAAATGAGCACGAGCAGCCTCAAATACTTCATTTTCCGATCCGGCCGAGATTTTGAAACTCGATACCACTTTCTTGCCGCATCGCACTTGTACATTATACTGTGAATCCCCATCATACGTAGACTCGAAATGATAATCCTCACCATTGACCTGAATGGTTCGTTCCATGGTTACACCTCCAACCTTAGTGTGACCAAGCGACATGGCAATCATCCAATATTTTGTTGCAAAGAAATCGTTTTTCCCGTTGCAGCTGACTCTATGGCCGCTTCGATAATCAAAAGAGCGATAAGCCCATCTTTCCCCGTGACGATTGGCGCTGTTTGCTTTTGGATCGCGTCTACAAAGGCATCGATTACCCCACTGTTCGTCTGATGATCGTTGGTCTGTATCGCTCCTGTTCGCTCTACTCTTCTCTCACTCGTAGCTGTTATGACTTCGATATCCTTTTCTGGATCAGCAAAAATCTTCATGATCCCACGCTCACCGTAGAGAATCGTACTATTGTCCTCCTCACCGTAGTAGCTCCAGCTAAAGGAAGCAGTACCTAACGTACCCGACTGTGTTCGTAAAAGACATACCATATGATCGCATACCTCGATTGGTAAGCCTTCCTCGTCTTTTTTGTCCAAAACAGCTGTTAAGGCACTGACCTGCACGATTTCATCCTGAAGCAAATATCGCAGCAGATCTACTTTATGGATGCCTAAGTCTCCGGCAACACCGAGTGCAGAACGATTCTTTTTAAAAAACCACGTCGCGTTTGTTTTGTTGATACTCCAATGCTCAGGCCCTTTATGTCCGAAGCTTGTTTTAAAGGATAAGATGCGCCCTAGCTCACCTGAATCAATGATCTGACGCGCTTTTTGATGGGCGATAACCAGCCGCTGATTGTGGTCGATCATGAGAATGGCACCTGTAGCCTCGGCAGCTGCAAGCATGGCCTGTGCACCTTCACTCGTCGTCGCGATCGGCTTTTCACACAAGACATGTTTTCCAGCCAATAGTGCCTCAGTCGTGATGATATGGTGCATTTCGTTCGTCGAGCAGTCACTGATCGCTTGAATCTCAGGATGATGAACGACCTCTTGCCAGCTAGCTGCTACCGTGCCCCCATACTTTGCAACCATCTTCTGAGCACGATCCGGATTCGGGTCATACACAAGGAAAAGCTCGACATTCGGATGATGGTGATATTCCGGCGCATGCCGCTCGTTTGCAATGGAACCGCAGCCAATAATGCCTACTTTTATGCTCATGATTGCTCCTCCTTTGTATTGAACCCTTGGCAGACTCATCTGTGGTAATCGTATTCGCACTATGAAGTTGTTAGAGGGCACAACGCTGGTTCGACAGCGCCGTGCCCCGTTTCCCTTTTACAAATCAGCTATGTGAGGCGCTTTTTTTCGCGCTAACCTCTTTTCACGAATCCCCTCAAAGATCGAATAAAGAACGGGAACCAAAACAAGCGTTACGAGCGTGTGGAAAATCAAACCCGCAATTACCCCGGTAGCAAGCGGCGCTTCTAGTTCCGCTCCCTCCGCAACAGCAAGTCCCATCGGCAGCATACCGAGTATCGCTGTCAGCTTGGTCATGATTACCGGACGAACACGATCTCGTGTGCCCTGTACAATCGCTTCTTCCAACCCCATCCCCCGTGAACGGAGCAGATTGATTCTGTCAATTAACAGAATCGCATTGGAAACAACAATTCCTACCAGCATGATAAGCCCAATCATCGCCATCTCACCAAAGGTTCGCTGCGTGACCACGAATCCGAGAATGACTCCCACCAAGGCCATAGGCAACGACAGCATGATAATAAACGGCTGGGATAACCTCCCAAACTGTGCCACCATAATCACATAGATGAGGGAGACGACCGCTACCAGGACGATAATTCCTTGCGTAAAGGTGTTATTCTGTTCCTTCAAATCGCCAGCGATCTCGATCTTGTAACCAGCGGGTAATTCCACTGTACCCAGTTTCTCATTTATTTGTCTGCCTGCCGTTCCAATATCCGTGCCCAACAGTTCTGCTGATACCGTGATGATTTGTTCTCCTTTTTCATGTTTGATCGTAATCGGAGATTTGCTGAAATGGAAATCAACCAGCTCGTGTAACGGCACCTGTGAGCCTGTTTCGGTTCGAATCATAGTCTGTTGGAGTTGGTCAGGATGTGTCACCCATGTCTCTGGATATCTGGCAACAATCGAGGTTTCGATGCCATTTTGACTGATTGTGGATAGGGGCTGCTCCCCAAGCAGCATGCTGATTTGACTGTCCAATGAATCCGAGTCAACCTGTAATTGAGACATTGCCTCCTGATTCGGTGTCAGCGTTACTTTTTCCTTCCCCCTTTCAAAGTCATTCCGAATATTGACGACACCGGGGATGCTCCCCAGCATGTCTTCTACTTTGGTGAAAATCGACCGGGAAACCTCCAAATCTTCGCCCGCGACCTGCAACTCAATAGGTGCCGATTCACCTGAGAAGCCAAATGTCAAACTCGTCCGTTCCACTCCGTCAACGGCATTCAATCGGCCGTTTACTTCTTGCATAAATTCTTCTTTCTCTTGCGTTCGTTGCGACTTGGTCACTAATGTAATATTTAATTCGACTGTCTCTTTCTTTGCCGTAAAAAAGACTTGATCCACGTCTGACAACTCTCTCAACGCTTTTTCCGCTTCAACTGCCGCTGTGTTCGCCTGTTCCAAGCTAGTGCCATCGGGCATCGTGAGCGTGGCAAAAATTTGATTCTCATTGGCATTCAAGCCATTTCCTATTTTAATCAATGGGAAGAGACTCAACGCTCCTACAAACACCGCAAGAGCCACCAGCAATGTGAGAATTCGATGACGAAGGGTTAGCAACAGTAATCGCTGAAAGAGAGAAACAATCCGATTCTTCCCTTCTTTTTCGCCATGGGACTGCAACTGTTTATCGTGTTGAAGAAAACGCTCGGAAAAAATCGGAACAAACAGAAAAGCTGCAATCGTTGACGCAAGAATGGTAGAGGTAACGGTAAACGCAATGGTATGAAGAATAGGCTTCAGCCACTGTTCAAAATCCGCGACCACAAGTGGTAAAAACACAATAATCAAAGTTAATTGGGATGCAAAAACAGGTGCTAAGACTTCTTTTGAGCCCTGAACGATGGCCTGTTTCAGCTGCATCCCCTTTTCTCTCAAATGATAAATACTCTCCAGAACAACGATCGCGGCGTCAACAATCAATCCGATTGACAAACTCAGTGATATCAATACCACCATGTCAATGTTGTATCCCGCAGCTTTCAAAGCGATGAAAGTCATCAGGATGGAGAGAGGCAGCGTCGTTGCAATGACCATCGTCACACGCCAATTTCGCAGGAATACCCAGAGAACGAGGATTGCCAATATTCCCCCAATGACAACGTCTCGACTCAAATTGGTGATCGCTTTTTTAATAAAAGAGACGGATTCAAACATGACTCTCAGCTCGTAGTTACCGCCCGCCTCCTCATTGATTTGCCTCACAACTTCCTCTACTTTCTTCTGTGTGGTGATCAGGTCACTCCCCGCAGCCCGCTTTACACTGATTTGCACAAAGAGGTTTCCTTCTGTCATGGAAATAGCGTCCTTCACGCTTCCGCGCAAGTCACTCACCGTTGCCAATTGTTCAAGTGCAACCTTGCCCTTGGGTGTCTTGATCAAAATGGTTTTGAACGCTTCTACATTTTTTAAGCTGTTGTCAATCATCACAACGGTGTCGAACCCGGGATTCTCCAATATCCCCACCGCTTTTTTCCAATTGGCACCCTGAAGCTGACCAACAACTTCCGCTGCTGTCGTTCGATAGGCAGTAAGCCGTTCAGGACGAAATGTGATCGCAACCTTATTTTCAAAACCGTCCTCGGATACGACCACTTCCTTCACACCCGGGACGGATTCTATTCGATCCTTAATGGTCGTCTTCAGCAAGGTGAGCATGGTCTGTGTATCGGCACCCACCATTGCGTAATCGATCAAGTCCTCATCACCTAAATTCGTTTGAGTGACGGTTACGGTATCCACTACTTTGGGAAACTCGTTGCGCAGCCGATTCACAATATTTTGTGTCTCTTGCTTGACCTTTTCACCTTCCCCATCCTCTGCAAGGATCGAGATGCCAGAAAACCCCGTCCCTGTTTTCGATGAGAAATTTTTAATCCCAGCCACAGATTTCAATTCCTGCTCTATTTTTTTCGTGACCTTTTCTACCATCTCTTCAGGTGGCAGCGCTCCTCCTGAAATATTCACTTCAATCCAAGGCAAATTCGTTTTCGGTACGAGCTCCACGTGGAAGGAAAAGAGCGCACCGATTCCGGTAAGCACGATGAGGAATGTGCACAAATAGAGGATCACTTTTCGTTTCAGCAAAAAGAGAATGACCTTGTCCATCGGTTACTCCCCTTTCACCGTAACGACTTCTCCTTCGGCGTAGTACGTTATGCCGGAGATTAGGATTTGATTGCCTGATTGAAGGCCCGATAGAATCTCGACCTTATTTCCAAAAATTTGCCCCACTTCCACGTCACGTCTCTTGATGACACCATTCTCGACAACCATGACGAAGCGCTGTGTTTCCTTAATGCCAACACTTTGGACGGGAACGAGCACTCCGTTTACTTTGCGTGACATCTCTACAGTCGCAACCATTCCCTCTATCAACGCGTTGTCTTTATTGGGAACAGCTATCTCTACAAGATACTTTCCCGTTTCCTGGTTAAGAACGGGGGAAATAAATGTAATGGTCCCTGTACTTTTGGCCTTTCCTTCGACTGTCACAGGCACCGTGTCCCCTTGCTTGTAGTTTTCCATCACATCCAATGGGACATCGACCTTTAGCTTCACTTCCGAGCTGTCGACAAGGTGAATGATACTTTGGCCTGGCTGGGCAAGACTTCCTGCCTTTTGGGTCACATCGATGACCGTACCGCTAAACGGCGCGACGAGTTGCGTTTCTTGAAGGGTCTTCTTTGCGAGCTCTACTTCACTGGCCGCTTGTTTCAACTCGGCATCTGCACTGGCAATCTCGTTGACTTCCGCCCCCTTTAGCAACTTATCCAACGTAATTCGTGCCTCTTGTAGCGAAATCTCGATTTGCTCTTTTTCCGACTGCGCACTGTCCAGCTCACTCTGTGAAATAGCGCCGCCCTTAAACAGCTCCTGGGCTGTCTCCCATTTCCGTTGCGCATCTTTCAAGCGCTTTTCCTGGCTGTTCACTGCCAGGCGTTGTTTGCTGATGAGATCCGCGCTTGCTCCTTGCAACGTTTTTGAACGCAACGCCGATGCACTTTGAACCTGGCTTTGTGCCGCTTCCAGCCCTTTTTGATAATAGTTCGTATTTAATGAACTTAATACCTGGCCTTGTGTCACCTTTGCCCCTTTTGTTACGTTCATTCGTTCAATCGTACCAGAAGCCCCAAAGGCTAATTGGCTCTCCTGTTTGTATTCAACGAAAGCAGTAAGTGGGATCGGCAAGGAATCCTTCTGTTTTACGGTGTGCACCTGCACGATCTTTTGTTTTGTTTGCTCCGTTTCCTGTTTCGCTTCTTCTCCACATCCCGCGATGAACATCAGTACAACGGTCAAAACGACGTAGTGCATACTCTTCACGTAGAGTCCTCCAGTAGTTTTGTCATTGTCTTTTTGAATGAAGCTGACATCATATTCTCTCTCTAGTAATAGTGACCTTGCTCAAGCAGACTTGTCTGCAACCATGGGTTCTTCTTTTTTCTTAAAGTATTGACTCACTTGCTTGTTCAGATGAGCGATCAAGGCGATCACGAAAATGATGGCACCCGATGCCAACACGAGATACGTCCAGTGAACGGCCTCCAGTAAAATACCGTACAACCAGATCCCAAAAGGTACGGCCACCCCAGTAAAAGTGCCGACCACTCCAAACATGCTGGCACGTAAATGCTCAGGCGTGTTCAATTGAACAAAGGTAAAGATCGGGATGTTCCCCATGGAGTTGAAGATCGCGGAGACCAATAAAATCGAGACAAATACGCCTGTAATGATCCAAGAGGCGTTACTCGTTTCCGGAACAAAAATCGGAAATACCCATGTCAGCAAGAGAAGCCCTTGTAATTGAATCAAAAGAAAGATTTTATTCTCAACGTATTTGCTTACCTTTTTCATAGAGACAACAGCCGCTCCGATAATGATCCCGATAAACCAGGAGGACTGAATAAAGGAGAATTGCTCCATCGATACTTTTTCGACTCGATAGGCAATATGCAGCAGCCCCACATACATGAGGGGAGGGAAAATAAAGTTGAGCACGAGGAAAATCAGGAACAAGTACTTAATGACAACCTGTTCTCGGATATATTGGAAGACTTCCTTAATGGTTTCTGTATAGCTTTGCGTTGTCTCCTGCACTGCCTCAGACTTGCGGAAACGGAGGAACATCTGCATGATCCCTGCTCCGATAAAAGAAAGGCCATCAATCAGCAAAATCATTTCCATCCCCAGTAACCCATAGGCAACCGCCCCTACCAAAGGACCCGCTACATTAAGAATGGCGCTAATCGCTTGGTAGATAGAGTTCATACTTCCTACTCTTTCCTCGTCTACCAGCTCAGGAATGGATGCTTGCAAAGCGAGATACGTAAAAGCCTGAATGGTACTGATCACGAAGGCGTATCCGACAAACAGCCATAGATTCGTGGGAGACTGAAGGAAAAACAGTAAAAACAGGAGAACCAGCGCACCGCTTAGCAGCTCGGTGACAACCATGATCGTTTTCTTGTTGTGTCTATCAATATAGGCGCCTGCAAAAATATTAATCAGCACCCCTGGCAAGTACGAAAAGCCCAAGACAGTTGCAAATGCAGCGGAAGAACCCGTCACATCCGCAATGTACAGGGCAAGAGCAAATTTGTATACACCACTGCCTAATTCTGTAATGAAACGAGTAAAAGAAAAGAGAAAAATATTTAAACCGTATGTTTGGTTGCCCATCTTAACCTCCCTGAATAGTAATCCCTCTAGGTGACGATTTATTTCGGCAAGATGATCCCGCTACACCCCACGGACAATAAACTCGGAATAGAGCGGAATCCATCTGCCGATTTCCAATACGATGCCTAGACGACTCTTAGCGTATGACTAGAGGCATTCCTATCAATTTTTTCGCTTCCTCCTCCAAGATCACTCGAAGCTTCCTTTCATCCTCTCGATATGGCAAAGCCATAAAAATAGTCATTTTACCATTGGTTGTATAAGAAGCCTCAAAGAGAATACGCTTCTTTCCTTTGATAAACAGGTGATCGTATTCACTTGGTTGACTCTTGTTTTGCTCACCCAAAAAGTTGCAAATAATAGGTGTCATCTGCAAGGATTGGATGAGTGAGTGGTGGGAAAGAGGATAGTTTTCCGTTACGTCAGAATTTTGCACGAGATTGGTGAAATGGATGTTCCTCTCCTTTGCGAGATCCAACCGAACTTTCACATACGTTTCCAACTCATCGAGACTCCACGCCCGATCAATATGAAGCGGAATATGATCGATACACTCGCCAAGCACATCGAAGAAATGATTCCCCATAAAGGATCTGCCAAAGTTCATGAGGAAGATGGGTGCTTTTTGAACTCCATAGCTCCTTTCGCAAAATCTGGCTAAAAGAGCAATCGGAATCCGCGCATTTTCTATCTCCTGCGTGTTGTCCATATCTAGTTCGCAGGTAACAATCGTGTAACCGTCCAAAATGGATGAAGAGGGAAGTTGTCTTTCTATGGACAAAAGACTATTCTCAAATCCTTGAAGATCAAATTCCTCCATAAGCTGCTGATCTTCGATTCCAACTGGACCCTTGGTAATTTGCTGAACGAAATCCCAATACGTATTCCGATCATTTTCCGAGAGGTCTGTGCCATTTTCCAACGCTTCGTAATACAGGTTCATGTCGTTTTGCAGAACTTCACTGCTGATCAAATCAAAAATGAGATGCGATGCCGGGAATATGAACGAGTACTCTTTCTCGCTCTCTTTCAGCAAGATCACTTTGTATGACAGAGAACCGAGCGAATCATGCTGCTTGTAAAAATATTCGCTCAGTAAGAGATGGCGCACCTCTTCTTTTCTGTCATCCGAATCGCTCGATACATCAACAACAGGGAGCGTAATCTCACTAGGGCAAGGATATTCTTTCCAATATGGCTCTTCTTCCTCAAAAGCCAACGTGCATCGCAGTAAATGATGACGCTCCAGGATGGCAAGAAAGGCCTTTTCCAGCGTCTTAGGATCGATCATCCGCTCAAAGCGAATCACTGTTCCAGAAATGTCTTTTTCCTGTACATGATAGCGCTGTGAAGGTGACAGCGGCTGTCTAATAAAAGTCTGCTGATTGATGATTGCCTCCGAATAACGCAGGAGCTTCTGATCAAGGTCTTTGACGAGCCGTTCCTGCCATGGCAAGGATTCCTTCTCATCAAGCGTAGCCTCTGAGAAATGAATCTTCTCTTTTTCCCATGCTTTTTGCGAGAGATCCAGATATTGAATGGCGTGCGGCTGAATCGCAGGATCACAAGACCTACGCAATAAGGACAGTATTTCTTGGTGTTTGTCCTGTGCATTTTCCTCCACGTACAGAACAGCCCGTTGTTTGTTGCCGAAGGGCACCTCTACATAGTTGCTTCGCACTTGAAAATGAGCGTAGATCAAGGTTTCGAGATCTTTTTTATCTTGTGCTTTTGTGGTGCGAATCCGGTTTACGGTATCTAAATATCCTGCTAACGCTCTGACTGTGTCATATTGGTAGATCGTTTGAATCTTCACTTCTATTCCTTCCTTATGAAGTCGCGCTACCAGTTGGATTGCTTTGATAGAATGCCCGCCCAGATCATAAAAATGGTCATCCACACTGATTTCCTGTAGGTCGAGCACTTCTTTCCAGATTTCCGCCAGCCTTATCTCCTGCTCTGTAACAGGGGGATTCAGTTGCTTACTCGCCTCCCGGATCATGGCCGGCTCAGGTAATGCTTTCCGATCTATCTTTCCATTCGGTGTTACAGGCATTCTCTCAAGGACGTGGATATACGTTGGTACCATATAGGCTGGAAGAGTGGCCAAAAGCTCCTGACGCAAATCTCTGTTCCAATCAGGCTGCTCCCAGACCAGATAAGCGATCAGGCTGGCATCTCCTCCCTGCTCTTTTTTGGCCAACACGACCGCTTCCTTCACTCCTGCCTGGGATAGGATTACGTTTTCAACCTCATCAAGCTCGATACGAAAACCACGTATCTTGACCTGATTGTCCATTCGCCCCAAATATTCCAGACTTCCATCCGCAAGCCATTTCACCATATCTCCCGTCTTGTAGAGCCTCGAGCCGGGAATAAACGGATCTGCCACAAATTTCTCGTTCGTCAATTCCTCACGATTGATGTAGCCATCTGCGACGCTAATGCCAGCTATTGCCAGCTCACCAGGGATTCCCTGGGGCTGCAAATGACCATGCGCATCCAGCACGTATACTTTTGTGTTGGCTATAGGCTTTCCGATTGGCACTTGCTGCGGCAGCCCCTCTTGCCCTTCATACGTCCAAGTCGTTGCACAAATCGTTGTTTCGGTTGGACCGTATGCGTTGATGTATCGGCAATGCGCACTCCATTTATGGACGAGCTCCCAGTTTGCTGCGGAACCTGCGGTGATTAACGTTTTCAATTTCGGAAAATTTTCCGGCTCCAAATACGTTACAAAGGTAGGCGGAAGCGTCGCAACTGTTACTTCATGCCGTAGCAGATACTCACTGAAAGCCTGCGGATCGAGTACGACATCCTTTGAAACAATGACCAATCTCGCCCCAGTCAATACCCCCATCGTAAACTCCCAGACAGAGGCATCGAAGGAGATGCTGGCAAACTGCAACACCTTGTCATTTTTGGTGATACCGAGATCGTTGATGAAAAACTGCTGGAGGTTGGCGATTCCGACGTGGTGCAGCCTTACCCCCTTTGGCTTCCCCGTTGACCCGGATGTATAAATGACGTAGGCCAGGTCACTGGAACGGTGAAGGGTCTGTACATCAGATGTAACGCCTTTGTATAGGCTCCTATCCTCAAGATTGATCAACGTTGATGTAGGGAGAATACGCTCTGCATACGCTACAGTCGGATCATGGATCAAAACAATGCTGGTCCCGCTATCTTCGATCATATAGCTGATCCGTTCACTCGGATGGTCGGTGCTAATGGGGAGAAAAGCCCCACCCGCTTTTAAAACGGCCAAGATGGCGAGGCTGTAAGCAGCAGACCGCTCCACCATCACACCAACAATGATGCCTGGTTTTACCCCTTTCTCACGCAGCACGTGGGCCAGTGCATCGGATTTGTCATCTAATTCCTGATACGTGTAGGTGCCTTCCTGATCGACCACGGCAATGTGATGCGGTCCCTTTTTGACCTGTTCCTTAAATAGCTGGTCAATGGTTCGGGTTTGATCAACCAGCATATCCGTATCATTCCATTGTTGCAGAATGAGAGCCTGCTCCTCGTCCGTGACCATTTGCATTTTTGCAATCGGCTGGTCGGGATTGCGGATGACACTTTGAATCAACTGATTCAAATGCGCTTGCACTTTTTGCAGGTAGGCATCGCTGTAGGCAAGTGCATTATAGATAAAGTGAACTTCTAATTCCTTTCCGGGAATAATGCACAAGTTGAAGTCGTAGCTGGTTTGCTCATATCCTTGGACATCCGTAATTCCGAATAAACCGCCTTTTCCATCTTCGTCGGATGCCTCCTCCGTCAATGGATAGTTTTCAAAGACCATGAGATGCTGTATTAGGTTTTGTTTTAATGCGGTCTCGGACTGAATATCCGCCAGTGACAAGTATTGATAGCTGCTTGTGGCTGTAAAGAACTGTTGCACCTGCCCGAGTAACTCCGAAAAAGTCTGTTTGCCTTCACTGCGAATTCGCATAGGGATCGTATTGACAAACAATCCAACCATTTCTTCCACGCCAACGAGCTCAAAGGGACGTCCCGAAACGACCGAGCCGAAGACAACATCATTGGCATAATTGTATCGTTGCAGCAACAATCCCCAGAGGGAATGAAAGACGATGCTCAGTGTCACATCATTTGATCTCGCTATCTGCTCCAATCGGGCAGTCGTTTCCCGATCAATGCGAAACACGATTGATTCTCGTTGGTATCCCTTACCGGTTGAAATATATTCAACCGGTAAAGGAGATTGCTGATCAAATCCATCCAAACTATCTCGCCAGAATGAGAGACCCTCTTGTTTGTTTTGCTTGCCAAGCCAGGTGACATAGCTACTGAAGGAATATGGCGGAGCCAGCTCAGCCTTCTTATTTTGAAGATAAGAGCGATAAATATGGAAAAAGTCTTTTGCGACAATCCCCAAGCACCAGCCATCCATAATAATATGGTGGAAGCTCCACACCATCTTGTATTTCGATTCACTCAACTTCATAACGGTCATCCGAAACAACAGATCTTTCTCCAGATCAAATCTCTTGCTCCGATCTCTTACAAGAAACTGCTCCACAAATGCTTCTTGTTCATCCTCTGTCAGGTCAGAGATGTCCTCGATCTGAATAGCTGCTTCTCTTTGCTTCAACACGATTTGCAGAGGCTTTTTACTTTCTTTGTAGTGGAAGACTGTTCGCAGGATATCGAATCTCTCGACGAGATCGCGAAAGCTCTGATCAAGGAGATCAAGCCGCAACGACTCCTCCATCGTAATCACCGTTTGTTCGAAGTGAACCTCTGATTCAGGATGAAGAATAAAGTGATACAGCATGCCTTCTTGCATAGGTGTCAATCGGTATATATTTTTTATTTGAACACCATTCATACCTCATCACCATCTATCATTGAATTTTTTCACCCAGCAGTTGGGAAAGATGATCTAATTCCTCAATGGACAGCTCATCGTATGTGAAATCTGTTGGGCTTTGCTCGACTGACTCTTTCGATAAGCAGTGCGTAATGATTTCTACGATCTTTTCTCGGTAGGCATCCACGAGGCGCTGAATGGTTCCTTCTTCAAACTCTTCACGATGGTACGTAAAAGTAAGGGTCAGCTTGCGATTCATCACCATTCCATTCACATCAAGCGCAAAGGATCGAATGGCGGTCGGACTGATTTCTCGGCCCGGCGAAAGGGAGGAAGTCGTCAAGCTTCCTGATTCCAAGTCTGTATCGAACTGTCCCAAATAGTTAAAACTGATCTCGGGCTTTACCTGGAACGTTAACGGAACATCGGTTTGTTTCACAGACAGATACTGTAAAATGCTGTACCCAATGCCTTTGTTCGGCACACGTCGCAAGCTGTCTTTCACCATTTTGATCTGGTAGCCAAGAGATTCCGATCGGCTCATATCCAGTACGAATGGATACTGGGCTGTAAACCATCCGACGGTGCGTGAAATATCGATGCCCGTCACGATCTCTTCCCTGCCATGTCCCTCCAGATTGACGAGCACATGCTCTATCCCCGCCCACTCTTTTACCGCCAAGCCCAACGCCGCAAGCAACAAATCATTCACTTCGGTGTTATAAGCCTGATGGCTCTGCTTCAGCAGCTTTTCTGTGTAGGCTTCATCAAGCTCGATGGTGACATCTGTTGTCTCTTGCATAAGCGGTGCCCCAATCGTTTCCGCCTTTGCCAGTGGAGAGAATGGCATTTCCTCTACCTGCTTCCAATATTCGATTTCCTGTTGAATCTCGCTTCCCTGCGCATATTTTTGCAATTCTTCAGACCATGTTTGATAGGAATCGGTTTTCATAGGCAAAACAGGCTCTTCTTTCTGCAGCAAGGAGTCATACACCGCATGGAAATCTTCTAGAAGAATCCGCCATGAGACCCCATCGACAACGAGATGATGAATCACGATTAACAAGTGATCTCCATCTTCTGTTCGGAAAAGACCAAGATTTACCAACGCAGTATCCGTCAAATGAATCCCTTCCTGTATGAGCTGCGCAGCTTGTTCCATCTCCTCTACGTTTTGAGCCGAGAACTCCCTGATCATCATGGGAACCAGGCACTCGTCCAGTTTCCGATGTTCCTGGACAATGTGTGACTCATTCAATTGGAATTTCATTCGCAAAGCATCATGATGCTCAATCAGCTTCGTAAATGCTTGTTGAACCAGCTCTGGATCAAAGCCAGCTTCACTGAACAACATGACAGATTGATTATAATGATGCGGGTTCTGGTGGTTTTGTTCAAAGAAGTTCATCTGGATCGGTGTCAACGCTACTGCTCCCATTACTTGCCCCTGATCAATCTGTCTGGTCAGCGTCTGGAGATACCTTGCTGCACTGCGAATGCGCGGGTTTTGGAACAAGTCTCTCAATCGGAGCTCATACCCATGACTCCTCAATCTCGCTATCATCTGAAGGGCTTTAATGGAGTCTCCCCCAAGCTCAAAGAAGTTGTGGGTCACACTTACTTGCGTCAGCCCCAGCACATCCTTCCAGATGGTGACCATGATTTGTTCCTGTTCATCGGACGGCTCGACGATGTGTTCCTCCACCAAGAGAGAGCGATCAGGAAGAGGGAGTTTTTTCCGATCCACTTTTCCGACAGCGGTAATCGGCATAGCGTCTAGTCGAACGAAGAAAGAAGGAATCATGTAATCTGGCAAATCTTTAGCGAGCAGGTCTCTCCACTCGTCAGCTGCAAGCTCATGCTCTGTCACAATATACGCGCATAAGTATTTGCTTCCATTTTCTTCTTCTCTGGCGATAACGATTGCTTCTTTTACCTGTTCCAGCGAAAGCAGCTTGCTTTCAATTTCCCCTGGCTCAATTCGATATCCCCTGATTTTGATCTGGAAATCCTTTCTGCCCAGGAAGTGGATGTTTCCATCCGGTAAATAGACAGCCAGATCTCCTGTCTTATACATTTTTTCATAGCCGGGTTCCGCGTATGGGTTATCGACAAAGCTCTGTCTCGTTAGCTGCTCGTTATGCAAATAACCTAATCCAAGCGGCATGCCTGAGATGTAGATTTCTCCAGGAACACCTATTGGCACTCGTTTTCCGTACGCATCGAGTAGAAGGATTTTCGTGTTGAATATCGGTTTTCCAATCGGGATGCGATCTTCTTCTCCCGTAATTTGATAGGCAATGCATCCGATACTTGCTTCTGTCGGGCCATACAAATTCGTCGGAGATACATACTGGAATATTTTCAGGAATTTGGAAACCGCAGACGGAACAATTTCCTCGCCGCCGATAATGATCTTTCTGAGCGATTGTAATTTGCCCTGCAGTTCGAGATTTTCAGCCAACTGATTCACGATCACATTAAAAACAGATGGGACGAAATCAGTTAAGGTAATTTGCTCTTCTTCAATGATTCCAGCCATGTAATCAGCCGAGACAGTCATCCCTGTAGTAGGCAAAACGGTTTTTCCGCCATTGGTCAGCGGCCAGAAGAATTGCCAAATGGCACTGTCATATACATGGTTGGTGGTTTGAAGGACAGATTGCGCTGCGTCTTGTCCAAAATAATCATCCATCCAGTTAAAGCGGTTGACGATCCCTCTATGCGGTACGACGACTCCTTTTGGTTTGCCTGTTGAGCCAGAAGTAAAAATGACATAGATGGGGTCTTCCAGCGAAACGGACAGGTTTGGATTTTCCGCTTCCGGTGTCAGGCGCCCCTGATCAATCACGACCAATTTCGCTCCCAAATCCGTTTCCGTAAAGGCATGTCCAGATTCTACGAATACGAACTCGCTACCCAGCTCAGCAATAACAGACTGGAGTCGATCGACAGGCCACTGAATGTCCAGTGGTGAAAACGCTGCTCCCGTCTTCATTACACCCAATAGCGATATGACCAATTCCAGACTTCTTTCCATAAGCACTGGTACATACTTGCCTTTTCC
The DNA here is from genome assembly GCF_006715575.1 of Brevibacillus sp. AG162. Taxonomy (NCBI): domain Bacteria; kingdom Bacillati; phylum Bacillota; class Bacilli; order Caryophanales; family Paenibacillaceae; genus Brevibacillus; species Brevibacillus sp. AG162. The sequence continues at coordinate 848,956 of NZ_VFNO01000001.1, read as the reverse complement.
TATACCGCGTTTCAGCAGATCAGAAGCGACTGCGTTGGCTTTCTCGTTCAATTGTTGGTAAGTGATTGTCGAGCCTTGATAGGAAACGGCAATTCGATTCGGGTAAAGTCTGGCTGATTCCTCGATGGCAACATGGATCGGTTGCAACACAGGATACTCTCGCTGGGTATCATTACTGAGCTTGTCCAATAACTGCACTTCTTCCGGAGACATGAGGTCAATCTCGCCCACAAGAATATCCATGTTCGCAGCTACCTGCTGCAGTACGTTGGTAAAATGGTTGATAAAACGATCCATCGTTTCATGCTTAAATAGACTGGTGCTATATTCGCACTCCACAAAAAAGCTTTCATTTCTCGTCTCGACATTCATGACGATGTCTAACTTGGATATTTTCGTTTGGAACGGATAAAGCCTGACCTCTACCCTGTTCCAGTCAAAGGCCGTATCTGCCACATTGTCATAGGAGAACATGGTGTCAAACAACGGATTCCTGCTTGGGTCACGTCTAACTTGAAGCTTTTCTATCAGGTCTTCCAATGGATAATCCTGATGTTCAAACGCCAGTAGTGACTTCTCACTTAGCTCTTGGACAAATTCGCGGAACGTTTTGGTGCCTGCTGGATAATTTCGCAGAGCAAGTGTATTCACAAACATTCCCACCACATTTTGAACATCGGTGTGGTTTCGTCCTGCCACTGGGGTCCCTACGACAATGTCCTCTTGCCCGGTATATTTGGACAACAAAACGTTGTACGCCGCCAATAGAATCGAAAAGACCGTCACGTTTGCTTCCTTCGCCAAGTCGTGCAATCTGCGGGATACATCCGCCTCAATCTCGCTTTCGACCGTACTCCCTTCAAAGCTTTGGAACTGCGGTCGCTGATAGTCCGAAGGCAGATTCATGACAGGTAGTTCCCCGCTGAATTCATCTATCCAGAACTTCTCCTGCCTATGCGACTGCCCCGTCGTCTTGATCTGTTTCAACCAAGCCGAATAATCCTTGTACTGAACGGTGAGTGGTTCCGGGTTTTGCCCGTTATACAGCTGATTTAACTCATCAATCACAATGCTCACCGATGTTCCATCTGCAATGATGTGGTGCATGTCAATCAGGAGTAAATGCTTGTCCTCCACGAGTTTTACCAGCTTGACGCGCAATAATGGTGCCTGACTCAGTTCGAATGGCTGAATGAACGTTCGAATGAGATTCTCTATACTTTCAGGACTGTCCTCTGCGTGAGCATGATCGATGGCAAAACGGACAGAGTCATGGACAAATTGTTTCGGCTCGCCATTTACGTAGTCGAAGGACGTACGGAACGCCTCATGTCTTTGGATTAAAGACTGGAATGCGTTTTCCAATGCCGCAGAATCCAGCTGCCCGGAAAGAACCAGAGCGCCTGCCATGTTATAGGCCACACTCGTTTCATCGAGTGATTGAACGGTGAAAATCCGTTTTTGTGAAGGAGAGAGCTCATAATGCTTTTGTTTTCCAACCGCCAAAATCAACGGCATTTCTGCTTGAGTCGCTTCAGAAAGGACGTGGGCAAAACTCCTGACGGTAGGATTTTGGAACACGGCTCGCAGCGGAATTTCTACCTGCCACTCCTTGTTCACTTTGGCAAGAAGAATAGCAGCATGCAGAGAATGTCCACCGATTTCAAAGAAACGATCCAAAACGCCGACTCGTTCGATCCCCAAGACCTCTTGCCATATTCCTGCAAGTTTCCTTTCATTTTCTGTCGCAGGCGCTACGTATTCCTCGGATATCAGCTTAGACAGATCGGGCTGCGGCAAAGCATTACGATCGATTTTGCCATTTGGCGTCACAGGCAACTCTGCCAATTGGATGATAAAGGTTGGTACCATGAACTCAGGCAGGGAATCGGCTAAAAACCCTTTGATTTCGGATGGACTTACTCCCTCATCCGTCGTGTAATACGCGCACAATACAACGGATTCATCTCCCTTTGACTTCGGAAGCACAATGGCATTGCGAACCTTTTCATGCCGTAACAGTTGATTTTCTACTTCGCCCAGCTCCACACGGTATCCACGAATCTTCAATTGGTAGTCCGAACGACCAACAAACTCCATATTTCCATCTGCCATCCAGCGAACAATATCGCCAGTCTTATACATGGTCTCACCAGGACGGAAAGGATTTTGGATGAAGCGCTCACGGGTTAATTCCTCTCGGTTCAGATAACCCCGCGCAACACCTGCTCCCCCGATATATAGTTCACCGTACACGCCCACCGGCTGTGGCCGCAATTGGGAATCCAACACATAAAATTCTGTGTTTTGCAGCGGTTTTCCGATCGGAACATTTCCGGTTGTCATTTCGGTATCGCCAGCCATTTCGAAGTAGCTCGAATCAATAGCAGCCTCCGTGACCCCATAGCTATTGATGATTTTGATCTGCCCGAAACGCTCGACCAAGCGGACAAACGCTTCGCTTTGGCAAGTATCTGAACCAAGAATCAGCAGTTTCAGATGATCGAGCGGCAATCCATTTTGGTAAACGTACTCCATAAAAGGAAGAACAAGTGCTGGTGTCGATTCAAATAAGGAAATTTCGTACCGGGTCAACCACTGATAAAGGGCCGGAAGATCAATCCTTACATCACTCGGGCAAATCACCAAATGTCCACCATGCAGCAAGGCCCTGCACAAATCCCCTGCAAATACGTCAAAAGAGAAACTCGCCATCTGCAAGAGATTCACATTCATCTGTTCAAGTTCGTACTCATACCGCCATGTATTGGCTACACTCACCAGATTGCGATGCTCGATCATGACCCCTTTGGGTTTGCCAGTAGTGCCGGATGTATAAATGATATACGCGAGATCACTCGGTCCGGAGATGGCGTCGAGATTGGACGAATCCTCTATGTAACTTGCCTCTGCGTCCAGATCGATAATGGCGCCGCTGAAATCTACTCCACTCTGTCCATTTTGATTGACCAGCATGACCTTTGCCTGACTGTCTTCCAGCATGAACGAAATACGGTCCTTCGGATACTGAGGATCAATCGGAACATAGGCTCCACCCGCCTTCATGACAGCCAGAACAGCGACAACCATGTTAATCGATCGTTCGGCCAAAATCGCAACGGAGCTGTTTGGCTTTACACCCTGATCACGCAGAGTCCGGGCCAGACGGTTTGCTTTTGCATTGAGTTCCTGATAGCTGATCTGCTCTTCCCCGTAAGAGACAGCGACTTGCTCTGCATGGCGTTTTGCTTCTGCCTCAAACCATTCATAGAATGTTGGGTAGAGAGGAGCTGGTATTTGCTTCCTCACATGATTAAAGTCGGCGACAACCTGCTTGACATCTTCGCTGGACAAGTACTCCAAATCAGCTAGACAACTCTCGTTAGATTGCAGAATGGAGTGAAGAATCATGGCAAAGTGATTGGCCATTCGCTCAACCGTATCGCGTTTAAACAGATGCGTGCTGTAATCAAATTGACAAGTGAGCGTTGTCCCGTCATCATGCACATCAAGACTGAGATCAAAGAGGGACACGCCCTTTGGATATTCATACGTCGTGACTTTGAAATCATCTGAGGCCACATCGTCAAAGGATTCATAATGGTAATCAAACATGGTATCAAATAGAGGATTCCGGCTCAAATCTTTGTTAAGTTGAAGAGAATCAACCAGTTTTTCAAACGGGTACTCCTGATTTTCAAATGCAAGGATGGCTTGATTTTTCACTTCTTGCAGGAAGTCCGTAAAGGTCTTGCTTCCTGTTGGATAGTTGCGAATCGCCAACGTATTTACAAACATGCCAATCATTCGTTCCAAATCAGGGTGTTGTCTTCCCGCCACAGCAGAACCGACAATCAGCTCCTCCTGCCCCGTGTATCGATAAAGCAATACATTGTAAGCAGCAAGCAATACCATGTACAAGGTCGTGTCAGTTTCCCTAGCCAATTGGAGTAACTGCTTCCTGACTTCCTCACCGATTCCCATTGTCAAGCGGTCACCTTCAAAGGTTTGAACCGGCGGTCTTTGGTAATCAACGGGAAACTTCAATACAGGGAGCTCTCCTTGGCCAAATTGCTTCAGCCAGTACTCTTTTTGAGCCAAAAGCTGTTCTGACTGCTCTCTCTCTTGCTCCCATGCCACAAAATCTTTATACGTCACGCTGAGCTCCGGCAGTGATTCTCCTCTATACGTATGGAGCAGCTCACGGATAAACAGAGAGACAGAATAGCCGTCCGAAATAATGTGGTGCATGTCCACAGCCACTATGAAGCGCTTGGCTGACACTTGGAAGATTTTCGCCCGAATAAGCGGTGCTTTGCTAAGATCAAAAGGCTGGATAAAGTTGCGAATTGCCTCATTTACATCCTCTTCGTCCAGTTGTTCAACCTCAATATCCAATGGCAAATCGTCATGTAAAACTTGCACGACCTCATTATCTCTGATGACAAAGTTGGTCCGGAAAGAATCATGTCTTTGTACAACCTGTTGCAAAGAGTGAATCAGACGATCAAGTTCCAGTTCCCCATCCAATTGTATGTAACCCGACAGGTTATAGGCGGTTCCTCCATCCAGACCTTGGAGGATATACATCCTTTTCTGTGCGGAAGAAGCCTTATAGTATGGCTGCAACTCGCATGAGCGAATGGGAGTAAAAGCTTGCTGCTTTGACGAGTCTACATATTTGGCTAATTCACGTATCGTCTGCGATTGAAAAATTTGATGCAAAGGAATTTGCACGTGGCATTCCTTGTAGATTCTACTGAGCATGACAGTCGCTTGTAAGGAGTTCCCGCCTTGTTCAAAAAAATTATCATCCAGATACATCGGGGAGCTTCCCAAGATTTCCTGCCAAATGACTCTGATGGTCTCTTCGGTCGCCGTTCCAGCCGACTCTGCTTCTCTGCCGCTCGTGCTTCTTTGCCCTGCAAGCCGATCGGATGAATGGATCATTTGGATTTCTCCATTTCCTAGCAGAACAGCAGATTTCGTAGTTCGCAGCCAATGAGACGGGTCTGCATGCTCGAATCCCCCATTAGCCAGATACACCTGTCCAACCGCACCCACAGGAGCCAATTGCTCATACTGATCCAGGACATAGAGGGAAGCTCGTCCTACCTGATCATCTGGCATATCCTGCAAAAGCTCTGTCCATTCTCCTGCATATTTGCCCAGGTTGCCACTGAAATCGCGTTTCATTTTTTCCATCTCGTCGGGCAGCAAAAGCGATAGTGCACGAATTTTTTCCTGGTCGTCTTCTGAAATACGATGCAAAAGATTGGCAAAGTAGACTCCCCACTGGCGAAGAATCTCCGTGGTTACTACCCCGCTTCGTGCATCCACATCAACAACAAGCTCTCCGCCCACTTCTGTCACGTTTACAAACAGATCGTACTTGCTGTAAATGATCCGATTGGGCAACAGCGTAGCCTTCATTTGAGCAAAAGTCAGGTTGTGAAGCGGTCGATCCATATTGAACAACACAGAAAGCTCCGGCAAGTTCTGATGCGGCAAATTCTCCGCTAATGCGGCAAAGGAGTAGGCTTGATGCTTTTCCATCTCCGCAACCGCCTGTTTCACTCGGGACAAATAATCAGCAGCCGTATCATTGCCGTCAATCTCCGTGCAAATCGGCAACAGATTAACGCAGTTTCCGATCAAGGACATTTTGCCGATATGGGATTGACCCGCAGTTGGGATCGCAACCACCATTTTTCTATTTCCGAGAATACGATGAAGGAACAGGTTAAAAGAAGCCAGTAAGGTAATAAACAGACTGTTCTTGTTTTGAATGCTTCTTTTTCTTGCCTTCCTTGTGATGCTGCTGTCGATCTTGAAAGTAATTCGCTCACCTGTAAAAGATGGTTTTCCCGTTTCTCTTTGCTCCAAAGGAAAAACGAGCTTTGGGATTGGATCTGCGAATTTTTCGTTCCAGTACGCGAGCGCTTCTTGAAATGCTGGTTTCTGCATCTGATCTTCTTGCCAGTTGCGATAAGCAGAAAACGGTGTGGAAGGCTCGAGCGTTATTGGGCGTTTCTGTATAAGGGCCGAGTAGATATCATCCAGCTCTTTTATAAAAACAGCCATCGACCACCCATCTGCAATCATGTGATGGAAGGTGTAGGAGGTTAGGAATTTGGCGGTAGCCAGCTTGATGACACTTACCCGATATAGAGGGTCCTCAGAAGACAGTTCAAATGGCGTACCTGTTTGTTCCTCCAAAAGCTGCTTCTTTTTTTCTTCCTGTTCCTCGGATGAAAGGTGGCTTACATCCACGAATCGAACACGTATGTCCCTCTTGGGCAGTATCACCTGATACTCTCCGTTGGAATCAATGATGGTTCGCAACGCTTCATGGCGATCCACCATAGCTTGAACAGCCTGCTCAAACACAGGGATATCAAGCTCACCCTCGACCTGAATTGAGGCTGTCTCGTTAAAAGCTGCGGATGCTTCCACGCGATATTTGACCGCAAACCACATTTGTTTCTGTTCTGGGCTAAGAGGCAGCCTCAGTTGTTCCCCCACACTTTCCACAAGCGTTGCCTCTGGCTTTTGCCCGTCGCGTCTCGTAAAGTTAGTCATTTCGACGACTTGATTTTGTTTGCGTCCTCCATTCGGAGAAGTTGGGGGTGGCTCCGGCAAAAAGCCTCCTCGACGCAGATCCTCAATACTTTCCTTCACCGCTTGGATCAGTCTTTCGATATCCTCATCGGAATGAGCAGTGGAAAGGAAGCAATTTCTGCCCTCCCATATATAAATGCCCTTGCTAATCAGGTGATAGAAGAACAATTCTATATCAGTAAACGATACGAAGCGGAACAAGGAACCGCAATGAATCATCTGGATTGGAATCTGCTCGTTCTTAAAATACGCGTTAAGCGTTTCTACCAAGTAGAGGGTCTTTTGAGTCAACGCTTCCTGAAGCTTCGGCCCCTGTTCCTTCAAATATTCCAGCGTAGCGACCGCAGCATGCATCGTCAGTGGATGCGTGCAAAACGTTCCGCCCACAAACGTCTTTTTCTCGGCATTTACCGGGTAAGAATGATCTCCAAAATTCCAGGTTCCCCCATCTACTGCATCCATGAACGCAGCTTTCCCGGCTACAACACCGATCGGCATGCCGCCACCCGGAACTTTCCCATACGTAACGAGGTCAGCTTCTATTCCATACCACGCCTGTGCGCCACCAAGATGTATACGGAAACCCGTAATGATCTCGTCAAAAATAAGGGCAGTGCCCGATTTCCTTGTAATCTCTCTGACTTCCTTCAAGAATTCCACCGGCTGCAAATCTGGACGGCGGCTTTGAACAGGCTCGACTAATACTGCTGCCAGTTCATGTGCATGTTTTTTGATCAGCTCGATTGATTTTGGATGGTTGTAGTTTAAGACCAGGACGTCATCCACGGTATGCTGAGTAATACCTGGTGCCATCGGTATGGCCTTCCCGTCCTGGGACTCAGGATCAGCCACAGTCAGAATGCCGTCAAATGTACCGTGATAGGAGCCGGAGAATAATGCGATTTTCGAACGGCCTGTAACAGCTCTGGCCAGGCGCAGTGCCACCATTACAGCCTCTGTCCCCGAATTGTAGAAGGCGACACGTTCCACTCCGGTTAGCTCGCTGATTAATTCCGCTACTCTTCCAGCTACATCCGACATAGGACCCAGCGGAGGTAAATCAGATTGAATCTGCTCCTCCAGCTTCTTCATGATAAATGCGGGATTATGACCGAGCAGGTTTACACCGAAGCCCATCGTTAGATCGACATATTCATTCCCATCCAGATCCCACATTTTGGAACCAGCCGATGCCTGTGTAATGATCGGATAGACCATTTCCTTCCAATAGGAACGGAATCCAGACACATTGCGATTGTTGGCATGAACAAATCGGTGCTCTTGCGTATACTTCTTGGATTGCTTTGTCTTTTCCGTATAGCTTTGAATGAATGCATTCAGATACTCTCTTTGTGTCGGTGTAAAATTGCCTCGTTCACCGATCATCAGTGGCTGGTACGGTATAAATGGCTTTTGGCGTTCCTCTTCATTCGCCTTGACTGGTGGTTTTGCCTCAGTTTTTTTGATCTCAGGAGCAACAGTCACAGATTCCACGTGTTGTTTTGGTACAAAGCTTTGTTCTTGGTTCAATAGCTCCAACTGCTTTTGTAACAGCGTAGCCATTTGGTTTTGGTGTTCAGATAAGAGCGAAATCTGCTTTTCGATAATGGTTTCAACCGCCCCTGCGCTGCTCGAGACTGGCATTTTCATGGTTTGTTCGCTCGGCTCTGATTGTTGAATTTTTTGAACGTCATTCTGTTCCACAACTACGTTTGCTGTCGGTTGCTCGATTTCCATCCATTCCATTTGTTTGGCAGAAGCCACAGCCGGGCTACTGGATAGTTCCAGAGCGATGTGCGCTGCTAGCTTATCAACACTGGTAATGGTTTCAAACAACTCTTGGGCCGGAATGACCACTCCAAACTTTTCCTGAATTTCACGATTGATTTGTACGAGCATAATAGAATCCAAGCCTAGCTCCAGAAAATGAAGGGATGGATCAATTTCTTCTACAGCAAAACCTGAAGCATGATGAACCAACTCTTTCAGAACTTTTGCGATTGGCGCAGTTCCTATCTCTGACACAGTAGCACCTCTATTTCCGCTAAGAGTATTCGTCTGTTCTGGAATGATGCTGATCACATCATCTGTAATCCAAGAACGATACTGATCGAAAGGATAGACCGGCAGTGGCATTCTTCTTCTCTTTTTGCCATCTCGGTAGAACTCATCCCAGTCAACCATAGCTCCCTGTACATACAAATCGCATAATGTCGCTGCATACGAATACTTCATCTCTGTACTCGCCTTGTGGTACTTTTCCTGCACATCCCTAGCGGATTGACTTAATAGATGAACGGTTTCATCTGGAACGCGGTTTTTACCAGGTGAATAGACAAAAACATCTCGATCATTTTCAAGCCGGACCGCCAATCGGTCGAGCTTTTGTTCGAAATCGCTGCGGCTATGCAAAATGAGCGCAATCCGATAGGGAAGCGTTTCTCTCCCGGTATTTGCCGTAAAGCACAAATCAGACAGAGAAAGCGGTCCGCTGGAAGAAAGAAACTCCTGGTACTTTTGAATCAGACGTTGAAGGGCTGACTCGGATTTGGCCGACAAGGTAAACACTTGCACCTCGTCTGAGACTGTCATCTCTGTTTCATTAACCGGCACATACTCTTCCAAGATAACGTGGCTATTGGTCCCGCTAAACCCAAACGAGCTAACCCCACATCTTCTCGGGTGTCCATCTGTTTCCCATTTTTCCAGTCTGTTTTGCACATAGACTGGCGACTTTTCAAATACGAAATTCCGATTCGGTTTCTGAAAATGGACGAGGGCCGGCAGCTCTTTGTGCTTTAACTGCAAGACAGCCTTAATCAAGCCAGCGATTCCCGCTGCTTCATATAAATGTCCAATATTCGCTTTTACAGTGCCGATTCCACAAAACTGTTTCTTCTGTGTATATTGTCGGAATGCTCTCTGAATTCCATCCAGCTCAACGGGGTCCCCCAGCTTTGTACCCGTTCCATGCGCCTCTATATAACTAATCGTTTCAGGGTCGACTTGCGCATCCTCCCAAGCGTCTACGATCAATTCTGCCTGGGCCTGTGAATTCGGTGCGGTAATCCCGACTGTAACGCCGTCTTGATTAACAGCGCTTCCCTTAATCACGGCATAGATGTGATCCCCGTCCCCGATGGCTTTTTCCAAGGGCTTTAACAGAACACTAGCTACGCCTTCGCCCCAACCTGTTCCATCAGATTGATCGTCAAACGCTCTGGAACGGTTGTCAGAGGATTCCATTCCGATTCCAGCCTTCTGCGCCAGCAGGATGGTTTTGACTCCACCTGCCAATGCCATCTCACAATCACCGTTTTGGATAGCCTTGCACGCCATATGAACCGCAACCAAGGAAGAAGAGCAAGCTGTATCCACGGTGACAGCAGGGCCGCGCAAATCAAGCAGGTGCGAAATGCGGCTTGCAATAATGGAAGGAAGGTTGCCTACTGCATAAGAGGGCAAATCTTTGGGACTTACCACTGACAAAAGGCGTTCGTAATCGTATCCCAGCTTGGAGAAGCCGACATACACCCCTACTTTTTCCCCTGAAAGCTTGTGCCCGCCATAGCCTGCATCCTCTAGCGTATTCCAAGCATTCTGGAGGAACAGCCTTTGGTTGGGGTCCATTAGCTTCGCTTCTTTCGGGGTGATCGAGAAGAACGAATAGTCAAACTTGTCTATCTCCTCTAAATAACCACCCTCCACAAGGTTAGGATTACCCTGCTCGCCTCTTACCAGCGAAACATATTGTTCTGCGTCCTTTCGTCTCTGACCATGAAGCTCATGAATGCAATCCTTTCCTCCCCGGATGTTTTGCCAAAATTGATCCACATCCTGAGCCTGCGGGAACTTACAAGAAATCCCGATAATAGCGATATCCTTGTGTATCTGTTGGCTCGTATCAGTCTCTTTTATGCGATCAGTTGTTTGTTCGCCGTCGAAGAGACTGCAAGAAAGCTTGGAGATCGTCGGATAGGCAAACAAATCTGTTACCGCCAGCGTGATCCCCATCTCTTCTTCTATCCGCCCTGCTAACTGGGTCAACTGCATAGAGGACACGCCTACGTCAAAATAACTGTCGTTTGGTCCCAATCTGTCTGATTGAAGCACCTCGCGGCAAATGGCAAGCATTTGTTTTTCTAATTCTTCCCGCAAGTGTGGTGATTTATCGGTTCTTTCCTCTTTTTCCTGTTCGGTGATTCGGCGCTGCATTTCCTCGGAAACATCGCGAAATGCTCCAGACTGATACTCCCTAGCTACTCTATATCGTTCGACTTTTCCACTCGTTGTTTTGGGGATGCGCTGAATCGGCAAGACCTCGCTTATTCTCCATCCTGTTCGCTCGTTCAAATGCGTTTTCACTTTCTTAGACAGCGCAACGAACTCGTCTACACTTTTCCGATGAAGGATAAACACAAGAATATCCTCTTCTTTGCTTTTCTCGTTGAATACCCCGCAGGCAACGACCTTCCCAAGCTCGACTCCTTCGACTTCTTCAGCAATCCGCTCAATATCATGCGGATAAACGTTTTGACCATTCACGAAGATGATATCTTTGGCACGCCCCGTAATGACAAGATGTTTCTTTCGCATAAAACCCAGATCCCCGGTTCTGAGCCATCCATCAGCCGTCATTACATTTGCGGTGGCAGCAGGGTTGTTGTAGTATCCAGCGGTTACATTCTTCCCTCTAATCTGGATATGGCCAACCGTTTCGCTTGGCAGCTCGTGATCCTCGTCGTCACATATTCTTACCTCGCAAAAATCGATGGGGTAACCGACTTCTACTAGTGTGAGAGCCTCTGGATTTGTATGATCCGTCATCTTGATTGGCTTCCCTACCTGGATAAACCTACGATCTAGAGAAAGCGTTGTAAAACGCTGATTCTGATCAGGTATCGATACTCCCACAGAGGCTTCTGCTAATCCATAGCACGGGAGCATGCTCGTTTTCTTCAATCCATAAGGGCTCATCTGTTCCAAAAAATGATGGATTAATTCTGAAGCAATGGGTTCTGCTCCATTTAAAATCGCGCGAAGCGTAGACAAATCCCACTCTTCTGCCACTTCCGGTTTAAACCTGGACAACACATATTTATACCCAAAGTTCGGAGAAGAAGTAATCGTCGCCTTGTGCTCGCTTACTTTCTTCAGCCATAGCGTAGGACGCCTGATAAATAGTGAGGTATGAATAAAATAATGCTGAACTCCTGCATACAACGGGGATAAATGGAACGCGATCATCCCCATGTCATGAGTTAAGGGCATCCAGCTTAGAAATGAGTCAGACTCAGTCGTTCCAAGTCTGTTATTAATCGCAAGCACATTATGGACAAGGTTTTCATGGGTCAGGGTAACCCCTTTTGGATCTCCTGTAGACCCAGATGAAAATTGGATAAAGGCCACTTGATCTGCAGTAGGATAATAGATTGTGCCCTTCTCTTCCTTTTTCCCAGTCTCATCAAGCAGGAAGGACTTCGACTTCAATGATTCCATTTCCGTCAGGTAGTTGTGTTTGCTAAAGAAATCCTCCAGTCGTTTCCAGACGCTGTCCGTCGTAATGAGATACGGATTGATTAATGTCTTCCAAACCTTTAACAGCTTAAGACGATGCTCTTCGTTATCCCCTACAGAGATAGGAACAGCAATCATTCCACCGAGTAAGCATCCCCAAAAAAGGCAGACAAAAGTTCGGAGATTACTATCCTCAATTTGAAAAACGACCTCATCTCCAGGCTTGATTCCATTACTTTGAAGGACAAATAAATAGCCGAGGGCTTCTTCATACAATTCTTTATAGGAAACAAACACCTCATTCTGGTCTCCCAAAATGAAGGTAACGCCTTTATGTTCCTCGTTCTTCCACAATTCCAGCGCTTCTACTAATGTCTGAACAAAATGCAAAGCGTTGTTCCTCCCTTGTTCCGTGTTGGATAGTTTCTAGCACTTGCCTGGTGAGCATAACCACTCCAAATGCTCCCTCTTGCTCCCCACGTGCATACAAGAGAAGTGAATTTCCCCCAAACTGTGACTCGTTGTACGATCGCCTGTCTCCCGCTTTCTTTTCCGGGCAGCACAAAGGCAGGTACCCCACATAAGCAAACGGTTATTTCATTCTGAATATTAGGAACTTTTACCCGGAAAACATATCGCCACTCACCCGGAAGAAATAGCTCAGCCAATTCTTTTTCTTTCAGCACTTTGGAATGCAACGACCAGATATACACGACTTACTTTTATTCCCTTTAATTGATTTTTTTTGAAGTATGATGCAGTAAGAAACCATCGCGATCATGAGATGGGTGATTCTTTCCTTTTTTCCGGGAACGAATGTATCGATCAATGATTTTTTTAAATGGCTGGTTCTTTTGTCTTTTCTAGGAGTAGAATAAGAGCGACGATTAGAGTAACAGTCACATTTCAGCGAGTATGGCAGGGGAAATTGGTCATTAATATGCAAATATTCACGTGGGTTAATATGATGGTAAACAATAAAAATATGAGTGAGTTGGGAATATTTTACTATCCCAAATATTAGAAGACAAGCCTTTAATTATTAATTTTTGCAATTTATTTAAATAAAATTCATTACAATATTACTCTGAATTTATCTTGACGCATATCAAAAAGGCTTTCACCCACTCTTTGCAAAGTGAGGTGGAAGCCTTTCGTTAATGCTCTATTACTCTACCGAATAAACCTTTCGGCTAGGCAGCTCCAAGCAATGCAGACGGCCGCCGTATACGGCACCTCCATCAATCCCGATGATTTTATTTTCACCGTAAAACACATCATGTTTACCGTGCAAATAACTGGTTGGCGTGTGACCGAAAACAACGGTCTTCTCCCCCTGATAGCCTTTATGGAACTCTTCACGAATCCACATCAGCAGGTACGGGTCAGTATCTGCAACCGGAGTCTCGGGATGTACACCCCCGTGAACAAAAATATAATCATTCGTTTCATAATAACAGTCCAAGCCACCCAAAAATTCCAGATGCTCTTTGACCGAAGAGGTGATTTCCAAGGTTTCCGGTGCACCAGACTCCATATCTGCTGCGGCATGACCATAGCTCGCCAACGTCTTTTGTGCGCCGTTTCTGAACCAACGCTCGATAAAGACAGGGTCTTGTTCGAACGATTTGACCATCATATGATCATGGTTGCCCATCAACACGATTGCCCCTTCTGCATGAAGCTGTTTCACCTTGTCGACGACCCCCTTCGACTCTGGTCCACGGTCTACATAATCACCTAGCAGGATCAATTGATCGTTTTGTGGATCGTACTGAATTTGCTCCATCAACGATTCCAGTTTCTCCAATTCCCCATGAATATCGCTGATTGCCAACAATCTTTTCATCCTACACCCTTCTTTCGCTCGTTTGCGGCTTCTCTCGTTACTGTCATGTCCCCTATTGTACGCCCCATTTCACCTGATTGCCAGCATGTCTGTCCCTCGAAAGCTTGCAAACGTGAAAAAAGCCTAGGCCCAAAAATCATATCAGGCCAAGGCTATTCCATTTCTCCATGCTTATTTACTCGGCATCTCATTCCAGAACGTAATCTCTTCTACATCCAAGCGAGTAGTCGGATGACCAGGCTCTGCCGCTTTGCCGACTGCAATCAACATGACCGTTTCATATTGATCCGGGATTTGGAAAGCTTCCTTGAATTTCTCGCTGTTATAGCCTCCCATTGGCACCGTGTCATACCCTCTTGCCTTGGCAACGAGCATGAATTGCATCGAGACGAGACCTCCGTCTACCAGAGCAATTTCCTTGATGATTGCTCGATCCCGATTCTCATAACGCTTGTTGATGTTGTCGATGAGTGTGGCTTTTACTTCTTCTGTCATGTAGCCCGCTTCTACCGCTTTTTTGTAAATGCTCCCAGCTTGCTTGTAGCCCTCATAATCAGCCAGGACTGCAATAATCGCCGCAGCCTCTACCACCTGCTTTTGGTTAAATGCGATGGGGAGCAGCTTCTCTTTCAATGGCTGTTCATCGATAACCAAAAATCGCCATGGCTGGAGATTGGAGCTGGAAGGTGCCAAAGTAGCTTCTTTCAGCATTTCCTTAAGCTCATCCCGCGAGATTTTTGCTGTTGGATCGTAATGACGTACGGAACGACGCTCGCGAATGACGTCCATAAAAGCCTTTTGATCAATGACTTTTTCCATGATTCCATCCTCCATTGGTAAGTATGAAAATTGGGTAAGTTACTAACTTTATTACACAACAACTCGTGTTCAAACTGTATCACATACTCCAATTGCTGGCAATCTTTTTGTATGCAAAAAAACGCTTTGGCTAAACGGCTCACATTCTGTCATGAATGCAAGCGCGTCACCAAAGCGTTTTTTTGTTAAACCGGAGAAAAAGCAGATAGAACGGCTGGCTGTCTCACGGTGTGTCCATTCGGAAGCTCGACAACCAGATAGCCACTCCCTTCGTCCTCAGCTGCTTCCCATTTCAATGAAAAAGCTTTGCGACTAAATGCTTCCTCTTCGTCCAGACAACCAAGCATCGTCTTCAATGTGTCTGACGTAATCGGCACAGGCACACTTGCTCCTTGCTCTTGTGGAAGGGAAAGCAGTTTTGGCGCGTCTTCGAAATATTGCACAGTATCGAGGAGCAGAGAAACCTGCTGCCAGCTTAGCGGTGAAACAAAGGCTTCAAACGCCATCTATTCATCATTCCTTTTATTCACGATGATCTCCATCGAACAGGCTAGCCTGGGCATTCGACGTTTTCTGTTGTCCTGCTGTGCCAGATCCGTCTCCTGGACCTTTTGCAGTCGCTTCGTCCTTCGGTTCATCTGAAGGCAAAATGGTTTCAAAAGCTACTGCTTTTACCCCACCCTCGACTAGTTGTCGGCCGATACCACCTTGCTCGTTGACGATCACTTGCTCTGTCTCTACAAGGGTCCATTCGTTCTGCGACGTCCAGGCATAAACCGTTTCCTCGATGAACATCGCAACAAGCTCATGCGGATTATTTTTTCGTTTACGAATCAACTGTACGCCTTTGCCTGCGCGAGCTTGGAGCGGGATCGCAGCAATGGCTGTGCGTTTTACAACCCCTTCAGCCGTCAGCAAGCTAAAGGCACGAGAATCGTCTTCCTCAATCGGAAGCATCGTGATGACATCGTCGCCAGGAGCTAGTGCGATTGCTTTTACACCACTCGATGCTCTACCCGTTGCGCTGACTTCATTGCGTTGGAATCGAATGCCCATGCCATCTTTCGTCGCACCGAGTATCGCCCCAGCTTCGTCAGCCACAAATACATTCACAAACTCGTCATCGTCTGCTTTCAGCTTCGCAGCTACCAACGCACTGGAACGATTCGTTTCGTATTCGGACAACGCCGTCTTTTTCATCAATCCATTTTTACTTACATGGTATACATACAGCGGTTGTTTGAAGTTTTCTACGATCGTAAAGCCAACAATTCGCTGATTCTTCTCCAATGGGATGATGTTGACGAGGGCGGAACCAATATCCTTCCACTTATCGTCCGGGAAGGCGTTGACCAAGGTGGCGAAGTATTTACCGTCCTGGGTAAAGAAGAGAGCAGTATGGGACGTATTCGTCTCCATGAAATAACGGACACGGTCTCCTTCTTTTACCCCACATGTCTCCAGCGTTCCCCCCACTGATTTAAAGGAGCGCGGGCTCGTCCGCTTGATATATCCTTCGTTTGTAAGGGTTACGATGCAATCTTCTGCATTAATTTGCATGGCGATGTCGATTTTGATTTCCTCGATCTCGCCCTGGATTTCTGTCAGGCGCTCTTCTGCGTATTTTTTCTTGATCTCGTTCAACTCGCCTGTAATGACTTGAATCAGCTTTTTCTCGCTTGCCAAAATCGATTTCAGTTCCTCGATTTCTTTTGCCAGCGTAGCCAATTCTTTTTCCAACTTGACGATATCCAAACGTGTCAAGGAAGCGAGTTGAATGCTCAAGATCGCATCTGCTTGGTTTTCGGTGAAGCCGTATTTCTCCATGATGTTTTTCTTGGCATCTGCACGGTCTTCCGAATCCATAATCGTATCGACGATCTGACGCAAAATGGACTTGGCGCGAATCAAGCCTTCCACGATATGCTCGCGGCTTTGCTTACGATTCAGATCATATTGGCAGCGATTCGTGACGACTTCTTTTTGGTGGTCGATATATGCCCCCAACAAAGCCTTGAGTCCCATCTGGCGGATGGTCCCCTCATGAATCACGTTCATGTTGTAATTGTAATAGATTTGCAGATCCGTATTTTTGTACAGGTAGTTGAGAATCGCCTGCTCATCCGCTTCCTTGCGAATATCTACTACGATACGGACCTTTTTCTGCTCGGCCTCTTTGCGACCAGTTTCATCGCGAACCGCCAGTGCCCCCTCGATTTTGCGCTCCATTACGAGCTCATCGATTTGGCCGACGAGCTTCGACTTGACCACTTCGTAAGGGATTTCGGAAATGACGATTTTTTTGATCTTGCCGCCTTTTGGCTCCTCTACATGGGTCTTCCCGCGAATGATAAATTGGCCACGGCCTGTCTCAAACGCCTTGCGAATCCCGGACAACCCTTGAACAATGCCGCCTGTTGGAAAATCTGGACCTTTGACGTGCTGCATCAGCTCATCCAGCGAGATATTCGGGTTCTTCATTTGTGCAACTGCCGCATCGATGACTTCACCCAAATTGTGAGTAGGGATGTCAGTTGCAAAACCGACCGCGATCCCGGCAGCACCATTCACGAGAAGATTAGGAAATCGTGAAGGCAATACTGCCGGTTGTTGAGCGGAGTTGTCGTAGTTCGGGATAAATGTAACCGTATCCTTTTCAATATCGCGCAGTAGCTCGTTGGCCAATGCCGACAGTCTGGATTCGGTGTAACGCATAGCGGCTGGCGGGTCTGCGTCCAAGCTACCAAAGTTTCCGTGGCCTTGAATGAGCACCTGCCGCATTTTCCACCATTGCGCCATCCGCACCATTGTTTCGTAAATCGCCGAGTCACCGTGCGGGTGATAGGTACCCATCACGTACCCGACTGTTTTCGCTGATTTACGGTAAGGTTTATCGTTCGTGTTGCCTTCTTGGTACATTGCATACAAAATACGGCGCTGTACCGGTTTTAGTCCATCGCGAGCATCCGGGATCGCGCGTGAGAGAATAACCAGGTTGGCATAGTCCCCGAAGCGCTTTCCCATAATCTCCGCGAAGCTCTGATTAATAATTTGATTGGACAGCATGCTTATTCATCCTCCCCCACTTCAAAGGTGACGTGATTCTCAATCCACTCTCGACGTGGTGGGACTTTGTCACCCATCAAAACGGTTACCAGCTTCTCACAGTGAGCGAGGTCTTCCAGTTCAACCTTAATGAGCTTGCGCGTCTCAGGGTCCATAGTTGTTTCCCAGAGCTGATCGGCGTTCATCTCACCCAAACCTTTGTAGCGCTGCACTTCAGCACCGCGTCCAGCCTTTTTCAACGCTTGTTCCAGCTCGTAATCGCTCCAACAGTAGATCGCCTCTGTCTGCTTGCCCTTGCTCTGCTTTTTCACCTGATACAAAGGCGGTTGGGCAATATACAAGTGACCAGCTGCAATCATCGGACGCATGTAGCGGAAGAAGAAGGTCAGGAGCAGCGTTTGAATGTGCGAGCCGTCAACGTCCGCATCAGACATGATAATCACTTTGTCAAATGCACAGTTTTCGATGGAAAACTCTTCGCCAATATCGGTTTCAAGCACCTCTAGGATCGTGCGGAACTCTTCATTCGCCAATACCTCGGATAGCTTTGCTTTTTCCGTGTTCAACGGCTTCCCGCGCAGGCTGAACAAGGCTTGGAACTCTGAATTACGCGCCTGTTTTGCAGAGCCACCCGCGGAATCCCCCTCGACGAGGAAGAGCTCATTGCGCTTGGAGTCTCTGTATTGCGGCGGAGTAAACTTTTCCGAAATCGATTTGCGCTTTTTCGCGGTTTTGCCTTTCTTGTCTCCGCGAAGGGCTTCGCGTTGTTTGCGTAGCTCTTCGCGAATCTCAGCAGAACGCAATGCCTTGTCAATCAGCAGCTTGCCTATTTCCGGATTTTCCTCGAGGAAGAAGCCTAGCTTTTCGGAAACAATCTGCTCTACGATTGCCCGTGCTTCTTCGTTCCCCAGCTTGTCTTTTGTTTGGGACTCAAACTGGACGTCAGCCATTTGCAATGACAATACACCGAGGAAACCTTCCCGCAAATCGTTTCCAGTCAAGTTCGGGTCTTTTTCTTTCAAGTACCCTTTTTTCCGGGCAAATTCGTTAAAGATCCGGGTCGTACCGTTGCGGAAGCCCGTAACATGTGTTCCGCCATCCGTTGTTACAATCGAGTTGACATAGGACACCAGTGTCTCTGCATAGCCGTCATTGTACTGAAAAGCCAGCTCGACGTAGATATTGTCCTTTTCCCCTTCGAAGTAAACGATCGGATGGAGCGTATTTTTCCCCTCGTTCAAGTAAGAAACGTATGATTTCAAGCCATCTTCGAAGTAAAACTCTTCCCGTTTCTTTTCAGGTCCGCGCTCGTCAATCAAAACCATGCGCAGCTTTTTCAGAAGGAATGCCGTCTCACGAAAACGATCACGAATCGTCTCATAGTCAAAGCGAGCATTGCCAAACACCGCGTCATCCGGCAGAAAACGTACCGTTGTTCCTGTACGTTTGGTGTTCCCTGTGATTTCAAGACCGGTAACCGGTTTACCGACATGTTCAGTTCCATTTGCATCCACCACATATTCAAAGCGTTGCTTATGAATTTTGCCTTCCCGGTGGATTTCGACCTCAAGCCATTTGGACAAGGCCACAACGACACTGGAGCCTACCCCGTGCAAGCCACCACTTTTTTTGTATCCGCCACCACCGAATTTACCACCGGCATGGAGCGTCGTAAAAATAACTTCTGGTACAGGTCGGCCAGTCTTGTGCATACCCGTTGGAATTCCGCGTCCATGGTCCTCTACGCTGACACTGCCATCCTTGTACAAAGTGACGATGATGCTATCGTTAACGCCGGCAAGCGCCTCGTCTTTGGCGTTATCTACAATTTCCCACAGCAGATGATGCAGGCCACGCGAGCCCGTGGAGCCTATGTACATTCCAGGCCGCTTTCGAACGGCAATCAAGCCTTCTAAGACCTGAATATCTTCTTCCGTATACGTTAATGTTTGCTGTGTTTCTGTTTCCTTCAATCGCGCTCTCCCCTCTACTCTTCGGACACTACAAAAACTTTCATGCCTTTTTACTGATGGCTAGCGTCGTATTCACCTTTTTTGAAAAACGCCGAGATGGTTCAATCCCCATGAGAGGAACGTTTTCCTAATAAAAGCGAACACTTAATCGCTATTGTACCGTATGGTTCCCATAGTATTCAACGCCAGTAGCAAAATGGGGCAAAAAAGCCACCTCGCCCCTAGCGAGATGGCCGATTCTCCTCAGTATTCCTCGTTTCTCATTCGTTCTGTACATGACATGCCTATTCCATTAATTAGTGTAGCACTTATGGTGAAGATTGGTCAAAATGAAAAACCAAAACATCTGTTTCCCTTTCTCTATTTCTTCCCCCATCCGTGTAAATCCTGCTGCCATCAAGGAAAATATGCTCATTGTTCTTGCGTAGCACTCCAGCCGTGCCTCAGGTATTTCCATTCATCCGCGTTTTGGCTTTGGGCATCCTAGTAAGGCATCGATTCCTGAGGCGAAAAAGGGGGGAATATTTTTGATCAGTGCTACCAAGCCGTTCGTCAAATTCCACAAGTATGATGCTGAGCTAGCTTCTGACGTTCACGCGTTAAATTCTGCCGGATACAACAGTGATGACATCTGGGTTTTGAAATGGAATCCTGATAAAAATCACTCCAATCAGCGAAACAATTTTTATAAATACAGTACCCACTTTGAAAGTGCCGTCGGTCACATTGACAGCATGGCGCATTTCTTTGACAATGGCGGTAAAGAACTCCGTCAGCGACTCGAAAAGCTTGGTCTTACGAAAGATGAGTGCTCTGCCTTGGTTCGCGAACTACAGGATACAGATTACACCTGCCTTCTCGTTGTACGAGACCTTAAGGATAACATTATTAAAATGAATGACTGATCGACCGCAAGAAAAAGCCACTGCTTGGGTTCTAACGCCAGCAGTGGCTTGTTTCATTCATACCGGATTACTTGTCTTCTTTAATGAGTTCGATACCTTCCAGCACTTCGTTCAGCTTCGCGTAAACAGTGCTCTCCTCGTCCTCTTCCAATGGTACCATTTCGCCGCCGTCTACTTGGAATACGAAGATGTCCACTTCTTCATCTTCTTCGCTTTCTTCGTCTTCCACTGCTTCAGCCAAGGCAATATATTCTTTACCGTTCAGGTCGAACATAGCCAATACTTCGAAATCCCCCAACGGTTCACCATTTTCATCGTCCAATGTAATGATATCGCCCAACTCAAGGTCTTTGTTCTCTTCTGTCAATGTGTTCACGTCCTTATGCTGATATTCGTATTCTGATCCATCATACCGTTTTTTTCCGGGAGAAGCAAACAGGCGAATAACTCTGTGCCTTCCCCGTCGCAAAAAACAGCCTACCACTTATGGCAGGCTGTTAGCTGATTACTCACTATACTCTTGAAGAACACCTTTTTCAAGCAAAAATGCTTCTTCTGCCTGAAGAATGGTCACGATCGCTTCGCGTTTGACATACATCCCTGCAGATGCCAGACGGCTCTCAATCGCACGAAGCAGTTCTTCAAAATCAATGATCTGTACATCTTGATCGCTCACAAAAAAACCTCCCTTTTCCCATACACCTTTTTCATTGTACACGAACAGGTCGTTTCTTCCAACTCCACCATTTTCGTCGGATTGGTTTTAACAAATAAGCGCTCCAGATGACGAGCACAAAGGAAAGAACCACGTACACACATGAGAAAAACAACCACGGTGCAAAACTGATGTCATCGGATTGATCGAATGACTCGCCTAAAATATCTAACAAAACGATGATAGGGTTCATCCCTGCCAACATCTGCAGCTCATACATGCTCCAAACATCCGAATTGACGTACCGTTCCGGATACGTCTGTTGCAAGGATTCTCCGATAAAAAAGAACAGCAAGCCAGTACCTACTACAAAAAAGAAGGCAATGCCGTATGTGGTAACGGTCGAAATTGACGTTCGTTTAATCCAGGTGGAGCAGAACAACCCCAACGATCCGAGAAAAAACATATTCACCGCGAGAAAAAGGACGAGCTGGACCATTTGTTCCGGGGAGACGCTTCCGTACAGCATCACGATACTGTACAAAGGCATCGATGCAACCAAGAGCAATGTGGAGAACGCCAAAGACGTAATGAGCTTGCTCAAAATAATCGTGCGCGTCGACAACTGGGTCGTCAGCAAAATAGGCAAGGTCTGGCGTTCTCTCTCACCACTGATCGCTCCAGCAGTCAGGGCAGGTGCCACAAAGCAAACCATCGCGTAGTGTATCCCCGCGGAAATTAGAAACAGGTCCCGGTTATCCCCTAACGATTCAGCCTTCAGGGGGTCCATGAGCAAAAAGCCCATCGGAATTCCCCCCATGACAAATAAGTAAATCGCTAATATGACCATGGTCTTTCTCGAGCGGAATCTGTCCCGCATTTCTTTTACCAAAAGAGGATTGAATAAGAAGTCGCTCACTCCATACCGACTCCTTCCGTAATCGCTAAGAAGACGTCTTCTAAATCTTTCTTGGAGTCGCCATAGTAGACGACTGCGACCTGCTCATCCAGCAGTTCTTGAAGCAATTCAGCTTTTTGTTGCTCCGTCCCTTGAAAGTAGAAGCGAAAGCCTCCCATATATTCTGTCAATTGATGTACATACGGAGAGCTCGCTAACAAAAGTCCCGCTTTGTCCAAGTTCCGCAGGGCTCTTAGTTGCATCCGGCTTTGTCCTGTGTCCCGATTGCTGACCTCATGTACAGAACCATACGCAATTAATCTGCCTTTTTCAATGACACCAATATCATCACACAGCTCGGCTAGCTCCGGCAAAACATGGGAGCTGATAATAATCGTCTTGCCCATTTCCCGTAGTTGCTTCAAAATCTCGCGCAATTCAATACGGGCTCGCGGGTCCAGCCCTGATGCCGGTTCATCCAAAATCAGCACGGCCGGATCATGTACGAGACAACGTGCTAACCCCAGGCGCTGCTGCATGCCTCGAGACAAAGAATCGACGAAGGCGTCTGCTTTGTGAGACAAATTCACCAGTTCTAAAAGATCACCAACAAGTGCCCGTCTTTTGGAGGCAGGAATTTTGTAAGCCCCGGCATAGAACTCCAAATACTCTACCGCTGTCAAATTGTCATATACACCAAAAAAATCGGGCATGTAGCCAACAGACTGGCGTACACTTGCTGGATCTTTTCGTACATTGTAGCCGCAGACAAACGCTTCCCCTTCACTCTGTTCCAGAAGGGTAGACAAGATGAGCATCGTAGTAGATTTTCCGGCGCCATTTGGACCAATGAAACCGAACACCTTTCCTGGCTCGATCGATAGGTTCAAATCCGTCAACGCTTGCAAATTGCCGTATCTTTTTCCTAAATGAACGGTTTCGATTACCATTTCCGCACCCCCTCTACCTGGAAAATTGGCTCTGGTAGAGCTAATCGCGACGTTCCATTGTGGGAAAAACGAAGTAATAATGTTTGATTAGGCGTCAATACTTGCTGGAGTTCATTATCGAGGACAAGTCTCGTCCCGCGCTCAACAGGTATCCACCTACCGCTCTTTTGGTGGAAGTATTCTATCCGGAAAGGCTTGAACGAGCTGTGATTTAGCGGCACCGTTATTCGCTTCATATTGATTGCCGCTTTGTCTGTACGCAGCTCAAACGTAATGCTGCCCTTACCAAGCTGCCAAATGTATCCGGTATTATCGAAGTCCCCTGTCATTTCATACATCTCGGCATCAAGCAGGCCATATGGAAAAGTCACTAGACCTTGTTCATTCGGCTGTAATTGAATAGGTTGCTGAATCACATTCCAGTAATGTGCTTGATGAGGCACCTGCATTGTCATCAGAGGAAGAGGCTCTGTCGTTACGCCGATGATACTTACTTGATTCCCCTCTTCATACTCAACGACTCTTTCCTGCATTTCTTTGATTCGTTCTTCTATCGTTTGCAATTCGTTTGTTGCTTGCGGTTTTCTTGGCTTAAACAAGGGCTCAAGCACGCTGTCAATCTGCTTTTCTTCTCCCTTTTTCAATGGCCCAAGCGGAATTCGCTGAAAACCAATTTCAATAAAAGTCTGATCGTAGGCAAACTCCGTATTGTTTTTCACGTACCCTTGCAGACGATTCTCATTGATTCGCAAGGAAGCAGCAAAAGCCCCCATGTCGTGTTTTACCCCGATACCGATTGCCTGTTTCGGTGTCAAATAGGGGAGATTACGGAAAGAGAGAACCTCATCGCCATCGATTAGTCCCTCTGGTCGATAATCATTTCGCCCCACTGTCAAGGGCAGTGCAACGATCGAAGGTTCAAGCTGTACATCGTATTCGTTTTGATCCACCCCCAAAAACGTTGCTGCTGAGCGAACATGAGCCAGAGACTCATCTAATATGTCGATCTTGGTTACTGCATAGCTGGTACTCGTTTTCACCACAGCAGGCTTTCCAACCGCGAATATAGCGACAGTCAAGAAAATTCCTCCTACCGGGATGACTCCCCACGCCCATTCAGTTTTTCTCATTCTTTTCAGAATGAAGTATGTCAATGGTGCGAGTATGATTACATATCCGCCCCACAACGCCACCATCCAGATCGGCGGAGGAGTTTGTACTGCAGGAATCTTCTTGCTCAAGTCAAGAAAAGGCCGGGTCATTTGATCCATATAAAGCTTCTCTTCAAAAATTTTCTTGGCGCCATGCTGGATCATTGCATTCTGCCACAGTTGTGGGTTGAACTGCCACGATGCCAACGGTTCTGCTGTCACATCATAGTTGACAAATAGCAGCAGCCCTCTGCCGTACGATTTTGACACAAACAAGGGCAAGTCACGGTTATACACACCGATACTGCCATTTGGCGCGACTTTCGCAATGTCATACCCACTTAATGCTTGCTGTAGCTCTATATTACCAGCTTTTCCGGCTTCTACAGGGAGGATATCTGCAAAACGCTGGATCATCCCATCTTGATTGGGACCTGCCGAAACAACCACGATCCCTCCCAGCTGGATCCACTCCTTAATTGCTGCCATCTGTTGATCATTAATCGTAGAACCACTATTGCCTGCCAGCGCTAGCATGTCTATGTTTTCGTATATCCACGATTGGTCAGGCAACATTTGTTCCGTGAGATTTTGAACGGACAAGGGGCGATTCATTTTGGATTGTGATTGATTGACGGCAAGGAAATGAAACGCATTGCCCTCTTCGCTGATCACCCCAATGGTACGCCCGTCCGTTGGATAAGAGATACGCAGTTTTTCGCTTTTGACAACTTGACCGTTTTGCGTCACCTGGACGTACCAATCATCGAGCAATATTTGGGAAGGCATATCAAAGTACACGGTTGTACTCTTTCCTTGCTCGAGCTTTATTGGACGCCGAAGCTTAAATTCATTATTTTTTTTGACTTGTCGCTGGGATAACTCTACAGCCCCTGTGAAATTCTGTTCTTGGCTGGTTACCTTTACGTTTAGTCTCATCCATGATTCATATTTGACGATACCACTTAAAGGTATCTCGAATTGTATGTCTATGTTGCTCTCTGCCATAGCTGGGCGTATCGAAAAGCTAAGCCATGTGATGACAAAGATTAACACCCATTTCCACCTCATGCTTGTTCCTCCGCTCATTTTCGTGACGCCAAAGAGACAACCAGTTGTTGCAGTTGATCATGACGTGAGATAAGCAGTAAGTGCTTACCTTTGTTTGCCCAGTTTCCTTTGATCAGTTCATCAGATGACTGGTTTCGCAATGGTAGCTCGCGTGTCACAAAAGGCTCTACACCCACGTTTACTTCCATCAGCGTTCCATTTGGGTGTGTATAGGTCAATCTCGTATCCGAGCTCCACGATGCCCACTGTCCCACTGCAAGCGAGGCAACTTTCCCCGTCCGCATTTCCATCAGCTGTACTTCACCGGCTTTATTGAAGGCAAGCAATCTTCCATCTGGTGACCATTCAGGCTGAGAGCCTTCTACAAGCTTCCATTCTTGGA
This sequence comes from Brevibacillus sp. AG162, assembly GCF_006715575.1. Classification (NCBI taxonomy): domain Bacteria; kingdom Bacillati; phylum Bacillota; class Bacilli; order Caryophanales; family Paenibacillaceae; genus Brevibacillus; species Brevibacillus sp. AG162. The sequence goes on along the minus strand of NZ_VFNO01000001.1, from coordinate 823,099 downwards.
ACGATACTGTGCTGCTCACCCAAATTTCTTCGACGCCATTTTTGGAGCGGGTAAAGGCAAGCGAATCATCATGTTCAGACCAACTTGGTGAAGAATACAAGACCCCTTCTTCTTCCTTCAGCAATCGGCTGCTTCCCATGCTGTAAGCCGTCGGCATCTCCACAATCCATATCCGCGATAATTTTTTATCCTGCTCGACGACAGCAATTTGCTTCCCAGAATTAGACCACGCTACCCCCATGTATTTGCCTTCGGTTGGTGGCAGCTTGATCGTGACGGGCTTTAATTCCTCATCGATTGGAATGGTTTTCAGCTCTGTATTGTTATTGATATAAGCTAACTGAGCGGCTTTGCGATCAATATCAACAAGCTCCACGGCTGCTTGTGCTGGCAACTTAAGTAATTCATGCTCTCGAACGGCAAGAGAGGTATTGTTCCACCACACAAATCCTCCTATGGCAAGGGCGAGAGCAGCAGCAGCGATTCCGCTCCAAACCAACCTCCCCCATTTTTTGGGTGCGGCTTTTGGAGCTTTTGCCTGTTTGGCTTCGAGTTCTCTCATTTTCTGGAGCAATTGTTTTTTGAGGTCTGATTTTAGCTGATAATTGACAGGAACCGATCCGCGCATCTGCTTCAAATGGGCTAGGAGTTGGGTTACGGTCTGATCATCCGATTGATGATCCTGGGGGTGCTTCTCCTCTTCTCTCATTCGGAGTCCCCCCTCTCATACATCTTCTGAAGTTTTTGTAATCCTCGATAAGAGATCATTTTGATACTCGATTCTGTTTTGCCAAGCACCTCAGCTACCTGACTGATTTTGAGGTCAGCAAAGTACCGGAGCATCAACACGTCTCGTTGATCCTGAGACAACAAGTCCAGACGATCACGAAGCAGACGAATCTCTTCATTCGTCAGCGCCTGCCGTTCCGGCTGCCATGTGTCGTCCGGTTCTGCTCCTAGAAAATCTTCCTGGTCAACCGGTAACTCCCTGTTTTTCCGCATAAAATCCACATATGTATTGTGAGCAATACGAAAAATCCATGATGCGAAAGGACTTGTTCTGCTATATTGCTCGAATTTTTCTAGCGCTTTTAAAAAGACCACGGTGGTCAAATCATCGGCATCCCACGTACTTTGAACCCGGCATCGTAAATACCGGTTGACGCGATCAAAATATTCGTCATACAGTTCCGTAAATGGACGAGATTCATAATAATCTCCGGATGATGGCCCCGACGGTTGCTTCATAGCCATTCCCATTTGCGTTTTCCTCGGTTTCTTCCAGACTGAAGCATGCTCTCAGAATGGACTTTCTCCACTGCATTCTGAGACTACTCTAACTAAGTATTACGTATTACTTAGGAAGAAAGTTTCATAATGCGGCAAAGTTTTTTGAATTATTTCCCTAATGCGGCATCTAATGCTAACTGAATGTCTTGAACAGCCTCGATTCCGACCGATAACCTTACCAGTCCCATCGTGATTCCCGTTTCCTTGCGCTGCTGTTCAGAAAAAGCACGGTGGGATGTCGTAACAGGATGAGATACACTCGTCTCCACACCTGCAAGGGACGGAGCCAACTTGATCCAGTCAAGCGCCCGGTAAAAGTCGTAAATCTTCGTCTCGTCTGCCAGAACAAAGGATACCATTGCCCCCTGTTTTTGCCGTGTAAAAAAGAAGGTATCCGTAGGACTTGGATAATACACTTGTCCAACTGCAGAATGATCACGAAGAAACGCAGCGATCTGGCTGGCATTATCGCATTGACGCTCCATTCTCACTGCCAATGTTTTCAAACCACGTGATGTCAGCCAGGCCTCAAAAGGACTGAGCGATGCACCGTAATTGGATACAATCTCTGTGGCACGCTTGATTATCGCCTGTGATCCAACCAGAACACCTGACGTCACATCGCTATGTCCACCTATGTATTTGGTTCCACTATGTACCACAAGACCTGCCCCGAATGAAATGGGTTGTACCAAATACGGAGTTGCAAACGTATTATCCACCATGACGGTTAAGCCAAGACTCTTTGCTTCCTTGATCCAGTAAGGCAGATCCACAACAGTCAATAGCGGATTGGTGATGGTCTCCACGAAAAACAGCCGCGTAGTGGGGCGAACATGATCAGCAAGCTGTGTCATTTGACCAAGCTGGATGCATTCAAGCTCGATTCCAAACCGCGACAGCTCCTTGTGCAGTAGCGCATAGGTACCGCCATAAATTTCATGGGATGCCAGCACGTGATCCCCAGGAGAAAGAACGGCAAGTAAACCCGCCATGATCGCTCCCATACCGGAGGCAGCACTGACACCTGCTTCTGCGCCTTCTAAAACAGCGATTGCATGCGCCAGCTCAGCTTGGTTGGGATTGCCATTTCGGGTGTACAAGTATTCTCCCTCGCCGACGTAGTACTGTTCTACTTCTTCCAAGCCTTCGTAGGCAAAGACAGAGGTTTGATAAATCGGTGTAGTTTTGCTCTTTACTCCCCGCAAAGGGTCATGTCCAATATGTACCGTTTTGGTCTCAAATCGTTCTGCCACATTGATCACCCTTTTCTCCCAATCATACCACGCGTGATTGGAAAGGAAACTAGCGGATTGGCAAAAGCTCGACTATTTGTGTTATAATTCGAAACCGAACCACCCAACAGTACGAAAAAAAGGAAGGTGCATAAGATGAGAAAGATGATGACAACTCTGTTCACATGTCTGACGGCAATCGCCTTGGTTACGGGTTGTTCTACAGGAAGCAATGAAGCCGCTCCTAATCAGCCGACTACGCCAGCAGAGAAACCAGCATCCAAAGAGCCAGCTAACCCACCGGGTCCAACCGGAGAGAAGAAATACGAGAAGGCTCCGGCTATGCAGATTGACAAAGCAAAGGACTATCAAGCGAAAATCTCTACTTCCATGGGAGACATTACGATTGATCTGTTTGAGAAAGATGCCCCAATTGCTGTAAATAACTTTGTTTTCCTTGCTAAGGACAAGTTCTATGATGGCATCACGTTCCACCGCGTCATCAAAGACTTCATGATCCAAACTGGAGATCCATTGGGATCTGGCATGGGTGGCCCTGGCTACACGTTTGAAGACGAATTGAAAAATGGTCATAAATATGAACCAGGCGTGGTCGCCATGGCGAATTCCGGTAAAAACACGAATGGTAGCCAATTCTTCATTGGTTCTGGTCCTGACGTGACAGGATTGGACAACTCTCCGAATTACACGATTTTCGGAAAAGTTACGGGTGGCATGGATGTCGTTCAAAAAATTGCCGGAACAAAAGTAAAGAAACACCCACAAACCGGTGAACCAAGTATTCCTGAGCAAACGATTACCATTAAATCCATTACGATAACGGAAAAATAAGAGTAATCAAACTGAACACGAAAGCCACTTTCTCAACAGGAAAGTGGTTTTTTTATGGATGAAACATCCGTTAATGAAAGCATTTTCATAAAACACATTGTTTTGTAAATAGTTCTATGGAACCAATTCCCTCTTGAACCATTCCGATAAGATCGATAGACTTGCAAAAGACCTGATTCGCTTCCGCAATCAAAACGCAAAAAGCGAAAAGGAGTGGTTCACACCATGTTGACACGAGAAGCGCCAACGCGCTTTTTCTTCTTTTTGAACAGTTTTGGCTTGATGCTGTTATGCTTATTTGTCACACCGACAAGTGCAATGGCACCACAACCAGTACAAATCCTCCCTGTTCTCGGTCATGCACATGCGCCATCGGAACAAGTTTCGAAGAAGGAAAAGAAACCAAACGCATCTGCTACAGCGGTAAAACGCGAGTCTGTGCAGGTTAGTCGTGATAGTCGCCCAAAAGTGATTCGCAATGGAAAAGTGAAGATTTCGAAGAGGGATATGGAACTGCTCGCCCGGTTAGTGTATGCGGAAGGCCGGGGAGAACCGTATGAGGGACAGGTAGCGATTGCTGCCGTTGTATTGAATCGGGTTGCTTCAGATGAATTTCCAAATACGGTACGGGAGGTTATTTATGCTCCCAATGCGTTTTCGCCTGTCCATGACGGCAATTTGACACATAAATCAAATGAAAGTACGAGAAAAGCGGTCCAGGACGCGGTGAATGGAAAGGATCCGAGCAATGGTTCCCTCTACTTCTTCAATCCGGATACGGCTACATCCAAGTGGATTTGGTCACGTCCTGTAACAGTTGAGATCGGTAACCATCGTTTTGCTCGTTAACGCGCTACTTACAGAAAAAGATTTAATAATACTTTATTTTTATTTTATTGATGTTTTACTTTTGCTTGCTATGTTGTAGGTGTAAGCACTTTTTCAACGCATTGAGAAAAAGTTCGATTATCTTCTTTGGATGACTTTTTAACGTAAGCATGTTTAGATCGATCGTTCAATCTGAGTATGCCTACGCTAATAGCTTTGATTGATTGACTGTTTTGGGTGAGAGCAAACCAGTCATAGAACAATCAGTCGTTCTTTTTCTCAATCGCCCCCAATAATTAGGCATTCCCATCTGGGAATGCCCCTTTTTTTTATTAAAACCCGTATATAGACATACCACCATCAACCGAAATCGTTTGACCCGATATGTATGAAGCTGCATCAGAAGACAAGAAAATCGCAGGTCCTATCAAATCCTCGACATCCCCGATTCGGCCACTCGGTGTTCGCTGCAACACCTCTTGGACAAACGCTTCGTCGCTCAGCAAGCCCTCCGTTAATGGCGTACGGAAATACCACGGCGCGATTGCATTTACGTTGACACCAAACTTGCTCCATTCTAATGCCAGCACCCGCGTCATTTGGATGAGACCAGCTTTGCTGGCACCATAGGCGACACCCGTGCGAAGTGCTACTACACCTGCGACCGAAGCGATATTAACGATTCTTCCATAGCGCTGCTCACACATGATTTTGCCAGCAGCTTGACTCATGAAAAACGCTGCTTTCAAATTCAAATCCACTACCCTATCCCACTCTTCTTCCGTTACCTCATGAGCTTTTTTGCGGATATTCATTCCAGCATTGTTGATCAGAATATGAACACCCCCTAGCCCTTCGACTACCTGCTTCACAACGCTGTCCGTTGCATCAGGCTCAGTCAAGTCAGCCTCGACCGGAAAAGCCACTCCGCCTTTTGCTTCAATCTCCGCTACCACCTCTTGCAAATCAGAAGCTGTTCGCGAGACTACCGCAACTTCTGCACCTGCTTCTGCGATTCCCAACGCAAGTGCCTTCCCAATTCCTCTTCCAGCACCTGTAATGATTGCTTTCTTTCCATGCAAATCAAAACGTGTCATTTTCGAAACGACTCCCCTTTCGTTACCTTAGAGGATTCTGCATCCATCGCCTTTTCCCTTGTCTTTTGCTACAATATACCTGTATGGAAAGGGGGCAGTCCGTTGCGTTTGTACAGTCAGATGACACTCGCCGAGCTGCAGGAGGAAATGGAGCGCCTGCACGTAGAAGCGAAAGAAAAAAAGAAGCTTGGTGATCACTCACAGCTTGCGATCATTACACAAAAGTACTTTATGGCGAAATCGTACTATTTAGGAACGGGTGAGTTCCGAATTGGCAGCAAATACAGCGTGCCTGATTACGATCAGCCGTTTACCATCGATTATTTCAACGGCGTCTTTGCTTGGGGACGTTTCCCTGATTCGGATGAACAGACAGGCTTTCCAGTAGGTATGCTGGAACTGTGGTTCGACTAGTAAAAAGAGATCGGCACTCGCACTCTTGTGCATGCCGATCTCTTTTTTCTTGCCCGGGCACATGCCGCAGCAGCATGGATATACTAAGAAAAACGAAAGTGAGCCAACCCGCATATGGACTGGATTTCTATCATCCTCCTGGTACTACTGGCGCTCGGTGTCATCGGCAACAACGCAACCGTATCCATTGCAGTTGCGATCCTACTCTTAATGAGGCTCTTGTCGTTGGACCGATATTTCCCGCTGCTCGAGCAGCATGGCCTACAGCTCGGGATCATTATACTGACGATTGGCATCATGACTCCGCTCGCAAGCGGCAAAATCAATCCTTCGTCTATCTTGGAGATTTTTACGAATTGGCATTCGTTACTGGCCGTCGCCGTCGGTATGTTTGTGGCTTACCTAGCGGGAAAAGGAACAGTCTTGATGACCCAAAATCCATTGATCGTTACTGGATTGCTGCTAGGTACGATCGCTGGTGTCACTTTTTTCCGCGGTGTTGCAGTCGGTCCCTTAATTGCAGCAGGGATTCTCGCCTTTATTTTGCAATTTCTCCCGAAGTGATTAGCTCCAGCGCTCTTTAAGTTGAAGGCCATAGGCCAAAATTTGCTGTGGCGTAACCATGCGGAAGCCTTGCTGCGCACGATAATCAATCGTAAGCAGGTCAGACCCGATATAAGCAATGGTTTCGCGATCTATCAGAAACGTCAAAGAATCGACCTGGTAGACTTCATCTTCTGGCCCTTGCGTATCCCACCACAACGCATACTCTACATTCATACCGCAGCCACCGACTAGCTCACCGTTGATCCGAATGGGCTTTTCTGTACTGGCCATGCGTTCTACTGCCTCTTTTGTCACTTTTACTATCATGTTTGGTGCCACCCTTCTCATGATTTTCCAGCATACTGGATGCATCATCTCTTACATGATAGCATACAATGCTTGAAAGGCAGCAGAAAGGACGATCACCTATGAACATCTACGAACAAGATGGGATTTTTGTCGCTGAAACGGAGTTCCAATCGGAGCACGTTGTCATTTTTGCGAATACGTGGGAGGAAGCCAAGGAAAAACTACTCGTTCGGCTTCTCGTACTAGAAATGATTGGTTGAGTAAAAAGCGGGTCGCCCAGTGGACCTGCTTTTTCAATGTGAAAACAACAAGGAGCTACCCATAACCATGAAAGATCCGACAGCAACGAAAATTGACGAGCAGCACCTGATCGCTCAAATCAGACAAGCAACAACCAAAGCCAATCGCAACAATGTCACCCGCACACAAGCATACCTCGCCTTCTATCTTGAGCATCAAGAGGTTCACTGGGCGTTATTGGCCCATCTGGTCTCACGAAATGGCGGGTGGAACATGACCGACTTAAAAGGAGAATGGCTACCGCTTATCATGGATGCACAAGCAATCGAGCCGTTTTTTTGGTTTTTGGAAAGATGTAACTGGCTGATTTTTCACGATGCCTATGCGCAATTACTACTGTATGCGGAGATGAAACGAACGGGGACAGATTTAACAAAGCTTTTGGAGCCACTTGGTGTTTCAGTCTTTATGCAATCGTATTGGCAAGAGTTCCTCACATCCAAAGACAGTGCGCGCATTACACATGCACTCATCGTCAACGAACAGCAATATATCGAACAACGTGTCGTACAGAAGCCGTTTACACTGAATCGTATATTCGCTTCGTTTGCTTTCGTCGCCCAATCTGCTCTCTCGATGAATCAAGTGCTCATTCCTTATAAAGCGCATCCCACTGATCGCCGACTGAGCTTGATCGGGTTGAATGTTCATCATTTTCCCGACGTCAGAAACCGCATTCAGGTCGGAAAAACGTTGTATCAGCAATTGTTTGAAGATCCTTTTCGCTTTGAAAAAATGGTCTCCTATTGCTCTCGTATTCCTCATACAGGCTCGCGAGCAGATTATTGGCCGCATTTGTTCACACCTCATCATACTCCTTCCACCACAAAAGATGAGTACCAACTACGATTGGATGGACATGAGCTGCTAGAAGGAAGTCCGAAGATATACAGCCCACGTCTTCAAGATGCATGGGCTGATTATGGACACGATCCGGCAGATGGGGTAGATTGGTTTCGAGATGAAAAATGGCACAAGGTCGTGAAAGAACCTGCTTCACTGCCTGCCATCGACAGTGATTCTTATGTGCGTTCCTTGCAATGGATCGAATACGGAGTCAAACTCGTCTCAGCAATCACGTAGCTTGGAGAGGAGATCAGCCCCATGGAAAAATGGATGCAAGAAATGGCGTTGAATCAAACAAGTTTTTTGCTATCCTGCCAATTGCCGAGCGGCACCTTTCGCCTCAGCCCTAAACGTGATCAAATCAATCCGTACTTTACTAACCTCGGAATCATTTCCCTCATCCGCATGAAAGAGGTAGTGGCTGTTCGAGGTCATCTCGATTGGTATTTGCGAAACCTGAATGCGGACGGCTATATCAATGATTTTCGTCTTGAACAAGGCAGAGAAATCGATACCGGCACAAATGATAGCGAAGATAGCTACCACACTACTTATTTCAGCCTGCTTGCGGAATGGATACGAGCAACCGGACGTATGGACTGGCTCCATGCCAACCACGCTAAACTCTTGTCCCTTCTCCAAGCAGTTGCCCGCCTTCAACAGAAGGATGGTCTGACCTGGGCGAAGCATACGTATCGAGTCAAATATTTGATGGACAATTGCGAGGTGGCTAAGGGGCTGGCAGATGCTTCGTATTTATTTTCGTTGATCGGAAATGTAGAGGCTGCCGAGGAAGCGGCAGCACGCGCCAAAGCCTGCGTGCTCGGCATCAATGGGATGTACAGTCGGATTCGCAAGTCGTATGCAATGTATGATCGTACGTACCCCGGCTGGCGAAAATGGTATCCGGACGTCACTTCCCAAGCATTTCCTATCGTCTACAGCTTGACTGATGCCAATACCGCCTCGCTGCTCTACCAGAGGATCACAGACGCGTTCCCGCATTTTGATACGTTTCAGACTGGTGATTTATACCCTTGGATGACGATGGGGGTATGCGCGCAGTTAATGGGTGATAAAACACGGGTGAAGACCATGCTCGTAACGGCCACAGACTTGTACATACACGGTCCCAGGTACCCGTACTGGCTGATTCAAGATGCCGGACGCTATATTGAGTTACTACTGGAAGTGGATTCATGAGGATCAGATAAGAGCTGCTTCACCCAAAGATAGCAACGCTCAAGTTGTTCATCTGTCACTTGGTCGGAACGATGCTCGAACATGATCTTTACGTGCGGGTTTTCCTTCCGGATGATTGTCAGGTAGTCCTCAATCGGAGCCCACCCTGCTTCCGGTTTACATTCAGGAAGAACGGGAAAGTGAACGAATTCAACCTTATCAGCGGTCACCTTCATACTCTTCAAATGAATGCTCCACGCATACTTCGCATACTTTTGGATGACAGGACGCGCATCGAAAAACGGGTCGATTTTTTCTTGCAGGAATAATCGACCGGTATCGAGACAGAGCTTGATCATTGGATATTTCTGCAGCAAGCATTCTAAAAATTCAGTCTCATACACATATCGGTTGAGTGCATCGAATTCAAGGACTGGCGTGAAGTGAAACTCCTTGCCTTTCTCAGCCAACCACGCAAACAGCTGCTCACTACGATATCGAAACTCTGCTTCTGTGTAGACATGCTCCCATACATAGTCTCGCGAATCATAAAAGCGCCATTCACTCCAGTCGACGCGATTATCCAAAATGACAGGCTTCGGATAATGGAATAAGATATAGGTTGGCTGAATGAATGCCATAAACGCAAGTTCCCTTTCTATCCTTTCAAATGCCTCGGCTCTCGTCTGATCATGAGCATCCATGAATAGAGCATCCCGCAGCTCGGATTGACCTGCACGCAGCGGAAAATGAACACCAATCGCAAATCCTTTTGCTTGAGACTCACGCTGTAGTTTTTGGATATCCTCCTCTGAATCAAACAAGCATGCCTCTATTCCGTAAAAGCCCTCCTTAAAATCTCGTGCGTATTTAGCCTGATCAAAACCTCCATATTGACCAATCATGAAATTTTTCATTCGAGGGTTTCCTCCTATTTTCCTACGGTATAGAAAACGCGGGAAACCTCTCCCCGCGCTTGCTCTACTTTCTTTCAATTTTCGTACCCGAGTCGTGCGTCACCACGAGAAATGGGGTCAATTCCCCTTCCTCCCAATAAAAGGGCAAGACAGAAATCGGCACTTGCCCTTTCGATGCAAAATCATAAGTGAGACGCGCTAACAGGTGGGCTCCAGCTTCTCCTGCCATATCCGCCACAATCAGCACATCCTGATGCGGAATCGCGACACCAAGCGAGTCTCCTTGCTTTTTCTGATCCATCTCCGCCAGAAATGAATCAAGCAAAATTCGACTTGCCGCGTATCCATCTGTCGGACTAATAAAATGGATGCGCTGACCTCCTACCTCTTGTGACTTTATTGAAAAGGGAAGCTTTCGCAAGTTTTCCATCGCGTAGGAATGAAGCTGCTCGCTCGTCCAGCCTGCTTCCTGCAACATCCGCTTCTCTATCAATGCGTATCCTTCCCCTTGATCTAGAGCGTACAGTACGTACGTATCAGCCGTATGCTCCTTCACCACCCAACGCTCCGGGTACTTGCTGATCATGGAGGCATGACGCAATACCGGATAAATGTTATGCTCTTGGCCGCTTACTCTTCGTTGTCGATCCAACTCCATCCCTCTCTTCCCTTCGTTCATTACCAAGGTGGACTATCGTCGTCCTCCGTCGGCGTGCTCACTGGGGTATACGCAACGTTTTGGCTTCGCTCTTCGATTTCTTTCACGATGTCTGCCAATGCCTTAGGCTTTAAAAACTCAACAGGGGACATGCCACGCTCGAACTGTAGCTGCTCGCCTTCTAATAGCACCAAATAACGCCCGTTTACTTTAGCGATATGCAGGCTGGTACCGTAATCTGCCAATAATGTGCGGATCTGCATATGATCCAGCTTGAACTTCAGCTCGACCTCTGGTTGGCGATCCGTAATGATTTGCATCGCTTCCATTACGGTCTCATGCTCCCATTTTTCTGCGAGCTCCCGCTTCGGACTTGCCGCAATGAGTTCAATCGATTCCTCTTCCCGTATCCGCTCTTCAGACTCTTCGGGATACGTATATTCGATGTGCTGTCTCGCCAATGAAATGACTTCTTCAGAGACGATCTGCGTCATCGTTTGCGGATACTCGATAAAACGCAGAAATTCCTCGAAATACCGCGCGTGGGAGAACTGATGGATCTTCACATGATACGGGTCATTCATCCCAGATTCGATCATGTACGGATACATCAGTGATTTCATGTTTTTGGCATTGATCGCCATGCGTACATTCGATATAAGGCTCTTCTCATCTGTGATGACCGCTGTTTTTTGTTCGAAATCGCATTTTAAAATAAAGACATAGCGCTCATCAATAAGCTCTAGCCTCGTCCGCACCACAATCATGACCCCGCCTCTCACCTGAGAGGTTCGCAAATACGACTGAATCAACTCCTGACAGGGCTCCTTGCTCTCCCCTGGCGTTTCCGCTGCCAACAATCGATTCAAGAGGGCATAGTTGGGGTTCGAGTCCAATGGATGTCCTGTCTCCAGCACAAATTGACCCAGTTTTGTCGGCGTGCCTTCTGTCTTCGGATTCATCTCGACTTTTCTTTTCGCAATCCGGGCGAATTCCCCATCGAGAAAATCTTTCAGCTCGCTTCTCAGATATTCATCATGGCCCAAATAGCGCGTCATCCGCACTTGTTTTATGCCATCCTCTTCTTCAGGTTGTTCCATTAGATAAAAGGATAACCAATCAATTGTAAAATTCATACCCTTCGCTCCTGTCTGCATGTAACGAACTGATTATAGCAAACCTATTGAAAAAAAGGTCAGCTTTTTCAAATCATGATAAGATGAAGGGAGGAGGGGAAAATCAGACAATGTGGACTCGTATAAAGTCATGGTGGAACGAAACGATACGCGATAAACCATATCAGCCCGGCCACCTGGCAGGACAGTATAAAATAACAAAAGTACTAGGGATGGGAAGCTACGGGATCGCATATCTCGCTACTCACAACCCTACAGGTAATCAGGTCGTGCTGAAACAAGTGAAACCAAGCCTGCGTCATACGCCAAAAGGAGAAGCCATGCAAGCGTATGAAAAAAAGGTGCTGATGTCCCTCTCGCATCCGCAAATCCCCCGCTGTCTGGATTCTTTCACTTATCGGCAAGACTCGTTTATGGTTATGACTTATATAGCAGGCCCGACACTCGAAGACATGTTGTTTGATCAAAACATCGTGGCGGATGAGCAAAAATGCGCCGAATGGATCCGCCAAATCGGGGAACTCGTGGCCTACCTCCATGAGCAAAATGTGATTCACCGCGACGTACGCATCCCCAACGTCATCTGGAAAGAGGACAAGCCGTACCTGATTGATTTTGGCCTCGCTCGGTTCATTGGTGATCGCCCGACTTACACGGCTGATGCCCTTTCCGCTTACCCGTCTGAAAAACAATTGAAGCGAGAAGTTGCTCCATCCAGTGATTTGTACGCATTGGGACATTTCTTTTTATTCTTGCTCTATTCCGGGTACGAATCGGAACCTGACGCACCTGAAAAAAGCTGGGAAGAAGAGCTCACTTTATCCCCTTCCATTCACATGATGATACGGCGCTTGTTACAAATGGACGCCCCTTATGAAAGCGTACATGATTGGCTAATGGAGCTGGACCGCTATTTGATCCACTACCAAGAAAAAAGAGCAGGGCATCCGTAGACTCCACGGATTCTCCCTGCTCTTTTTCGTCATTCATTCTGCAATCGGCTCTTGTTTCGCCTGTTCCATCTTTTCCTTCAGTTCCCCTGCTTCCTGGCGCAGCACTTGCCGTTCGTGTTTCGTCAGAACTTCTCCACCAACTGTGCCATTTACCAGCAAATCCTCTTCATATAACCGATCTTTGCGCATGGAAACCTCCTGCAGACAAGTTGTGTACTTCTTGTCCTACTTTGTTCCAAAGCTGCCCTTCTTATGTGCACGATTTTGATTCCGTTTTGCAGGACTCGCATTTTTGGCTGGAGCGCCTGACTTTTGGGCTGGCTCGGGCTTTCGTACAGGACGCGGATCTTCCAGTGCTCCATGCGACATGAATTTTTCAGCAATAGGCAAGCCTGTTTGCTTGGAAAATTTTTGGATGATGAACCGTTCCTGTGTCGTAATAATCGAAAATACCAGTCCGGCACGCCCCATACGCCCAGTTCGGCCACTGCGATGAATGTACGTGTCAGCATCTGATGCAGGATCGTAATGAACAATACATTCCACACCTGGAATATCAATGCCACGTGCCGATACATCTGTCGTAATCAACACAGGGAATACTCCATCCCGGAATTGTTGCAGGGTGCGGGCACGATCTTCTTTCGTAGCATCACGGTGTAGGAGTCTGCACGGCAAATGGTGGTAGTTGAGCTTCGAGACAATCTCGTCCACTTTTTCGATTTGATTGACAAAAACAATCGAGGAGCGTACATTCACGAGGCGCAACAAACGACGAAGCGTGTCCACCTTTTTGCGTGGATCGGTGACCAAATACATATGTGCTACTCCTGCGGCTCCTTCTGGTGCTGCTGCACGAATAACAGCTGCATCTTTTGTAAAAATTTCAGCCGTATGCACGACTTCCTCTGCGATTGTCGCTGAGAATAACAGACGTTGTGTATCACGCAGTGTTTTTTTCATGACCTCTTGAACTGGCTTGCCGAAGCCCGCATCCAGCATCCGGTCTGCCTCGTCGACAACAACCGTCTTCACTTCATGGACCTTTAGCTTGCGTTGCTCAATCAGTTCCAACAGTCTTCCTGGTGTCGCTACGATCAATACAGGCTTCTTCTTCAGCCTCTCGATTTGGCGTTTCACATCGACACCGCCAATAATGGACATCACGGCCGTGTCCTTCCCTGGCAGAAGGCTTTCTGCTTCCCGCGCGATCTGAACAACGAGCTCATGCGTCGGTGCAAGTACAATAGCCTGTACATCTTTTTGCTCCATATTGATTTTCGATAAAATCGGCAATAGATACGCAAACGTCTTGCCTGTCCCTGTCGGTGATTCAATCAAGGCATCTCGACCAGCCATAATCAACGGGATGGCTTCACTCTGTACAGGTGTCGGTGTTTCCATTTTTCGCTCTCGCAATATAGTCAACAGCGGTGCGCTAATTTGTAAATCTGCAAACGTGGTGCTCACAAAAACCCTCCTGGCATAAATTCGTGCATTGGGTAAGCTTACCACACTTTGCAGGTAGAAAACAGAGGTAAGCCAGTCCTCATGAGGTAAGGTCCATCAGAGATAGATAAAAACAGGCGAAATCCGCATTGGACTTCGCCTGACCTTCCTTCTACCCGTTATTGGAATCGAAACGGGTTTCCTGCTTCTCACCCTGGTCTTGACGGTCCCGGCTGGTGGTTTGGTTACGTGTCCCTTTTGGACTTTCCATGTACTCCTCTACTTCCTTTTGAAACGCCTCATCATAGTCACGCACACCTATCACCTCCTGTCCTTTATTTTGACCAGGGTGATCACATATTATTTTCCTGAAACCTTTTGCTCCCTCATGCGTCTTCTCCTATAGGAATGATAACCCAAGTACAATTTGTCAAATGGATGTGAATATGGAATGGAGACGTTATCGCGCACTCGCACTCGCACACGGAAGCGAGCCAAGCGCAAAAGACCATGGCGTTGGGTCAAGAAATGGATGCTCGGCACTGCCTTAACCTGTACAACCTTAGCACTGCTGGGAATTATTTTTTTATTCGGAACGAAAAACGGAGTAGAATTACGCGAGTGGGCGGCAGGCACTTTGTTGACAACACAGCACGATTACTGGGCCCCCTATACATTTTTACCTGATGAAAAACTGAAAGAACTAAAGCAGCAAATTACACATCCGACCGTTATCAATTCCGAAGGCACAGGTACAGTCACGGCAGGACCTTCTGTTCCGACGAAATCGAATCTGGTAACCGTCACACTTCCGGAGAAACCAAAGGAGCTAATCGAGATTGAGGAAATCGACATCTCGAAAGGCAGTTATTATTTTAAAGGAAAAATCATGTACATTAGCGACCCGAGCAGAGTGCGGCTCGTCGTGACGAATCGCAAGGACCGTGGAGATCTGCTCGATGAGTTCGTGAAAAAAACAGGAGCCATCGGGATTGTCAATGCGAGCGGATTCGCTGACCCAGACGGCTACGGCAAAGGAGCGCGAGCCTACGGTGTCGTCATCCACGACGGAAAGATTTTGCAGGGCTACAACCCGAGAAGCGGAGAAACCGCGTTAGGACTTACCTATGACGGTAAACTGATTACAGGCAGCTACTCGGCTGAACAACTCGTAAAGATGGGCGTGCGGGACGCTGTGAGCTTTCGTCCGCAGTTGATTGTAAACGGGAAAAATATGTTTGAAGGAAAGCCTGCCAAAAGCTGGGGTATTCAACCGCGTACCGCAATTGGACAAAAAGAAGACGGGACGATCGTATTTGCTGTCATTGACGGACGCCAACCCGGCCATTCCATCGGCGCTAGCATGAACGATATGGCGGAAGTATTGGCTGAGCGCGGCGTGGTTACAGCAATGGCCATGGACGGTGGTTCCAGCTCCATGATGCTGCACAACGGTGAAGCCATCACGAAAACGTCTTCTCCGTATCATCGAGGCCGCTATTTGCCAAATGCGTGGGCTGTTTTTTAGAGAGGGCTGAGAGGATAGAGGAGGTTTAAGACACTTGGACAAATTGTTTCATTATAGTGAAGACCCGGCCATTACGATTTTTCAGCCTCGCGCACATCCCTCCCACCCCACACTTGCTCCGGCTGTATGGGCGATTGATGCAGCAAGAGCGCCGATGTATTATTTACCGCGAGATTGCCCGCGGATTTGCTTTTACAAAAAAGCAGATTCCGAGTCAGCAGACGTCGAGCGCTTTCTTGGGTTGACGAGCGCCAAAATGGTTATGGCTATCGAAAGCAAATGGTACCCCGTGCTTACACAAACTAAGCTATATGAATATACCTTCTCTCCAGAACCTTTTTATTGTTGGGACGAAGGCGCGGGTTACTATTTGTCAAAGGAAACCGTTACGCCACTACACGTAAGGCCATTAGGAGACCTCGTACACTGCCTTAGCCAAGTGGATATAGAATTGCGAATCACTCCTTCGCTGTTGCCGCTTCGAGATTCATTGCTACAAAGCAGTCTGCATTTTTCCATGATCCGTATGCGAAATGCGTCGCTCACATAAAAAAACAGGCAGTCTCACCCAATGGTGGCTGCCTGTTTTTGCTTTTACAATTTAATCGGAGTTTTTGCCTGTTCCAAGCTCCATTTCTCAACATCCCACGTCTGTGTAACCCAATCCTCATAAAATTCAGGTTCGTGGCAAACGAGAAGGACGGTCCCTTTGAACTCCTTCAACGAGCGTTTGAGCTCTTCCTTGGCGACGACATCCAAGTGGTTCGTCGGCTCGTCAAATACCAGCCAGTTGCTTTCGCGCTGCAGTAATTTACAGAGACGAACTTTTGCTTGCTCGCCCCCGGACAGAGCGTTCATGTTACGATTGATATGCTCATTTTTCAAGCCACAACGTGCCAGCGCTCCGCGAACTTCATGGTTATTCATGGAAGGGAATTCATTCCATACATCATCGAGTGCAGTAATTGGCTTCGCCTTTACTTCTTGCTCGAAGTAAGCAGGATGGAGGAAATCACCTTTCTCCAGTTTTCCGCCCAGCGGTGGAATCACACCCAGCAACGTTTTCAACAGGGTAGACTTACCGACACCGTTCATGCCGACAATCGCTACTTTTTCACCGCGCTCCAGCTTCACGCTAAGCTTCGGCAGCAATGGATGAGAATATCCGATCTCCAAGTTTTCAGCCTCGATGACAAAACGGCTACTTGCCCGGGATTCTTTAAAGATAAACGAAGGTTTCGCAGCCGTTTCCGGCTTGTCGATGCGATCCATTTTATCAAGCTGCTTTTGACGGCTCTTCGCACGGCCAGTAGTAGACGCACGTGCCTTATTGCGCGCAATAAAGTCTTCCATCTTTGCGATTTCTTCCTGCTGCTTCTCAAATGCGTCAAAGTGCTGACTGCGTTTCATCTCAGACTGTGCCAGAAAGGATTCGTAGTTCCCTGTGTAACGATTCAACTTGGTAAATTCCAAATGATAAATCACATTCACGACTTCGTTCATGAAGGTCGTGTCATGGGAAATCAGCATGAAGGCATAAGGATATTCCTTCAAGTAGTTTTTCAGCCACACGATATGCTCTTCATCCAAGTAGTTCGTCGGCTCATCCAGCAAAAGAACAGTTGGTTGTTCCAGCAGCAATTTTGCCAAAAGAACCTTGGTACGCTGACCACCAGAGAGGGAGGAAACGTCACGGTCCAAACCGATTGCACTCAAACCCAAAGCGTTGGCGATTTCATCTACTTTCGCATCGATCAAATAAAAGCCGCTAGTTTCCAGCTTGTCTTGAATTTCGCCCATGCGCTCCAGCAATTCTTCCAGTTCCTCTGGAGTCGCCTCGGCCATCTTTTCACCAATCGTCATCAGTTCCGCTTCTTGCTCCAACAGCGGCAGGAAAGCATCCTTGAGTACGTCGCGAATCGTTTTGCCAGCTTGCAACTTGGTATGCTGATCCAAATATCCGTATTCGATTTTGGGCATCCATTCAACACGACCATTATCAGGCAAGTTTTGGCCTGTCAAAATCCCCATCATCGTTGATTTTCCAGTACCATTTGCGCCTACGAGTCCTACACGGTCATTCGGTTGCAAACGGAAAGACACATCGCGAAACAAAACACGGTCCCCAAAACCATGGGACAAATTCTCTACAATCAAAACACTCATGCTTTATTCTTCCTCCTGATCTGTTTCCTCTATGAGGCTTACAACAAAATTCTTTCAAAATAAGTGGGAGCGTACCGTGCCACATAAGATTCGCCCGTAAATACCAATTCGTCCAGCCGAACGCGTATATCCTGAAGGTTGACACTTTCCCCGGCGATGTTTAAGATCGCGGCTCGTGTCATTGCCCTCAGCGTATTGACTTCTGCAGCCAGCTTGTCACCGAACAGCTTGCCGCTATGCACAATCTCTGAGCGATGATTGTACGATTTTTTTACAAACTGTGCAATCCGTTCACGCTGCAAGGCGGTTTCTCCAAAATAGTAAGCCATTCGGACACGCAATTTATAGGTAATCTCGCCTTTTTTGCCATCGGGAACGAACAATGATTCCAATGCAATCCACAGATCCAACAGCTGATCCTCGTAGTTTTTCTTCTCCAGCGAAAGCGTATAGCGACGAAAAGCAAGGGACGGCAGCTTCTGTTCGACTAATGAAGTAAAAATGCCCGCAGCTTCATCATCAAATGTGTACTTGTCACCATCAAGTGATCGCTTTAAATACGTAATGCCATACATATTGCCATTGACGGTAATGATGTAAGGAATCGAACAAGTCCCCGTTGTGGACGCTAGATTCAGCTTACTTTCGATTTCTTCAATCCACACCCGATCATCCGTTACTTTCATCTCTTCGTGATCCCCAACTAAAAATAAACTGCTGGGGTCTACACGCAAATCAAAAGTTCGCTTGTTCTCGTCCATCTCATTGCGCAAGAAACGAGACGCGATCTCATATGGCCTCTTTGCCCCTGATATGAGCGTGTACGAATTAGGCAAATCGATCCGAACGGGCTGTGCTGTTGTTGAATTGAATACGGGGGCGATTAAGACCGGCATAGTTCTCGCTCCTTCCAGACCAGCAGAGCTCGTTTATTGTTTACATAATAAATATTATGTTCTATAAACAGTATCGTGCCATTCTGTAGTTTTGACAACATATCAATTCCTTCTAAATGTGGACATGCTTCCTTATAGAATACCAGCATTTCCTATGATTCGTCATCATGTGTTTACGCCAAACTACGTAAAGAAGGAGTTGATTTTATGGAAAAGGACCATATTCTTGATGAAAATCCGCATCAAACTTACAATAATGTAGCTCAACCGCTGGAACAGACTGGCGAACCACAGCCCGGCTCTAAAAAAGTGAAGCAAGAAAATCATTCGCGCTCCATTCGAACACGAGAAGGGTAATGGATGGCACCCGGCTCTATTGCGGTCGGGTGCCCTGCCCTTCCTTTTTTTTACATCGAAAAAGATTGAATTGTCCCACAAGGATGCACTATGATAAATTTAGTATCCTTGATGGAGGTTAAGTGAAGATGATCACGATTCCACTTCCGGGCAACCATAGCCCTCTTTCCAATTTGATCAGCTACAGTGTTTCCCCGCTGTACGAGATGGCTGCTAGTTTGTATACACTCGCCCAAGAGACACCTCCCGAGCGATTTGCGTATTGGACCGAAGAAAAGTTAGAGCAGTTTGACTCAGCCCGTCTATTAAAAGAATGGAGCTATTTCGTCCCCCTCTTTCGATATGGGATCCCTGACTCATTTGACCCCCTACATACAAAAGGCGTGATGGCTGTCGATGATCAATATGAGTACTTCGTAACACTTCCCACCGATCATTTTGTGCGAAGTATGAAACCGATCTTGGAGGAGTGGATATTGCATCACGATGCTCCTATGATTGCCTTCGATTTAGAAGAGGATGCCGATTATGTGAAAGGCCGTTTTAGCCTGTTCGTTTCATCTTATTGGCAGTTATTTTTTGAGGCGAATTGGGAGGCGATTGCTCCAAAATTTGTTCGTGAAGCAGAACGGATTTATTACTCTTTACAAGGAATCGAATCCCTTACCACCTATTTGCAATCCATTTCTCCCGCCATTACCTATGACACAGCAACTCATCAACTTACCTGTCCGAGTAGTGGTCCAAGCTACGATGCGCAGCAACTCATTCTATATCCTAGCTATTATTATGCCCAAGAACCCACGCTTACGAAAAAAGGCTGGAATGCCCATTTGCTTTATTCCATCTCGGAAGCACCCACTCAACCAAAAACGCCCTCATGAAGGGCGTTTTTCATGTTGCATATGTGCGACAATTAATTGATCTAATTGTTGGCTGATTCTCACGATTTCAGGGTCAAGAAAATTGTAACCTGCATCTTTTGCTGCACGTTCTAGCCTTTGTCGCAAGTCATCAATCATCTTACTCGTAATTTCCATGCTGCAGACCCCCACCTAACGTTGTCTCCCACTATTTTACATTATTTCAGAACAGGTGGAAAGGGGAAGATGTGGAAGAAAAAGCCTTGTACCCGTTTCCGGCACAAGGCTTTTTCCACTTCCTATTTCATGACGTGGATCGGACGACCCAAAGCCAATTCAGCAGCTTCCATTGTTACTTCACCCAGCGTTGGATGTGCATGGATGGTCAGCTCGATATCTTCGAGTGTTGCGCCCATTTCGATCGCCAATCCGATCTCTGCGATGATGTTGGATGCTTCTGGACCAACGATTTGTGCACCTAATACGAGATTCGTTTCTTTTTCTGCAATCAGCTTCACGTAGCCTTCGCCTGCATTTACAGACAGAGCGCGACCGTTTGCTGCGAATGGGAAACGACCTACAACGTAATCGATGCCTTTTTCTTTTGCTTCTTTCTCATTGATTCCTACGCTTGCGATTTCTGGATCGCAGAATACAACCGCTGGAATCGCCTTGTAGTCTACTTCTGCTGGATGGCCAGCAATCGCCTCAGCTGCAACCTTACCTTCGTAGGAAGCTTTGTGAGCCAATGCAGGACCAGCTACGATATCCCCGATCGCGTACACGTTAGGAATGTTCGTGCGACCTTGTTTGTCAACAACGATCAACCCACGGTCAGTTACGTTCATGCCGATATCGCGAATACCGAGTTCATCTGTATTCGGGCGGCGTCCAACAGTAACGAGTACGTATTCCGCCTCGATTTTTTGTTGCTCGCCTTTTACTTCCGCAGTCACGATCACACCGTTTTCTGTTTCTTCCATTCCTTGTGCCAATGCTTTTGTATGGATGGTAACGTCGAGCTTTTTCAGCTTGCGTTCCACCAAACGTGGCATGTCTGGCTCAAATCCAGGCAAGATTTGATCGGAACCTTCCAAAATCGTAACTTTCGTACCGAACTTCGCGAACACAGTACCAAGCTCGATACCGATGTATCCGCCGCCGATTACCACGAGGCTCTTCGGCAGTTCAGTCAAGGACAGCGCTTCAGTAGAAGACATTACGCGTTTGCCAAACGGGAATGCAGGCAACTCGATTGGACGCGAACCAGTTGCAATGATGCAATGCTGGAAGCGATAACGGTTGACATCATAACCGTGGAATACACGTACTTCATTTTCACTTACGAACAATGCTTCACCAGGGATTACCTGGATTTTGTTGCCTTTGAAGAGGGAGCCTACGCCACCAGTCAGTTGCTTCACGACGCCGCTTTTCCACTCTTGCACTTTGGCAAAATCCACTTTTACATTTTCCATGGTGATACCCATGGATTCTGTATGTTGTGTGTGCTCATATGTGTGTGCAGCGTGGATCATCGCTTTGGAAGGGATGCAACCTACGTTCAGGCACACGCCGCCCAGCTCAGCTTTTTCCACGACAGCTACTGTTTTACCTAGTTGAGCTGCACGAATCGCTGCAACATATCCACCTGGACCGGCACCAATTACGAGTACGTCAACCTCTGTAGTAAATTCACCTACTACCATTGTCTCTTATCCCTCCATGACGAGCAGCGTTGGGTTTTCGAGGAGCTGCTTCACGTAGTTGACGAAACGCTGTGCAGGTTCGCCATCAACCAAGCGGTGGTCAAAGCTCAAGGACAAGTGCAACATTTGACCTACCGCGATTTCTCCATTTTTCACAATCGGCTTTTCGCTAATGCGGCCAACACCCAGAATAGCTACTTCTGGATAGTTAATGATTGGCGTGAAGAACATACCGCCCGCAGAACCGATGTTTGTGATGCTGAAAGTAGAACCTTTCAGCTCGTCAGCAGTCGCTTTGCGGTCGCGTGCTTTCTTCGCCAGATCGCCGATTTCGCCTGCGATTTGGAAGATAGATTTGCTGTCAGCGGATTTCACAACTGGAACCAGCAAGCCGTCTTCAGTCGAGGTAGCGATACCAATGTTGTAGTACTTTTTAAAGATGATTTCTTGTTTTTCATCGTCGATAGAAGCGTTGAGCTCTGGGAATTTCTTCAGACCAGCTACAACTGCTTTCACGATCATAGGCAGGTAAGTCAGCTTCACACCACGCTCTTCAGCAAGTGGCTTCGCATCTTTGCGCATAGCGACAAGCGCTGTAACATCCACTTCGTCGAAGATCGTTACGTGTGGTGCTGTGTAAGCAGATTTCACCATTGCTTTCGCAATTGCTTTACGCATACCTTTCAGCGGAACGCGCTCTTCCAGCTCGCCAGCTTGAGGTGCGTGGTGAACAGTTGGAGCCGCTGCTGCTTGTGCTACACCTGTAGCTGCTGCTGCAGGAGCCTCAGTTGCTACTGGAGCTGCCACTTGGGCAGCTGGTGCTGCTGCTCCGCCAGATACGAAGCGGTCTACGTCTTCACGTGTAATGCGACCCAATTTGCCTGTACCAGGTACATTAGCCAATTGCACGCCTTTTTCGCGAGCGTATTTGCGAACAGAAGGTGTAGCCAACACATGCTTGCGGTCAATTGGTGCCGCTACTGCTGTTGCAGTTGCTTGTGCCATTGGCGTTTCCAGAGATTGGTTCGCATTTGCACTCACCTGGGAACCGATGTCGCAGCCTGGCTCCATTTTGTCCTCAGCTTGAGGCGCTGGTGCCGCTTCAGCAGCGTGGGAATCGCCATGACCATGGTCTGGCAAATTCGGAATTTCGCCTTCTACGTCAAACTCGATCAGTGGATCGCCGACTACAGAAACCGTACCCTCGGTTACTTTCAGGTCGATAACTTTCCCTTTAACAGGCGACGGTACTTCTACAACCGCCTTGTCATTTTGTACTTCCATGATGACTTGGTCTTCTTCTACGGAATCTCCGGGCTGTACGTGCCATTTGACGATTTCGCCTTCATGGATACCCTCGCCGAGCTCCGGGAGTCTGAATGTAAAACGACTCACAGTATCTCCTCCTTATAACACTTCGCCATAGTAGTAAGCCTATATTTCCCAAAAGAAGGCGGAAAGCTTTCAACTTTTCCGCCATTATGTCCGTTTCTCAATTAAAAATCGAGGACTTGAGTCAGACCATCTACTACGCGTTTTACGTCAGGCAGCCATACATCTTCTGCTTGTGCAAACGGGTAAACGGTATCTGGTGCTGTAATACGCAGCACTGGTGCTTCGAGGTGCAGGATCGCACGCTCGTTGATTTGCGTGATGATTTCTGCCGCAACACCAGACGTTTTTTGTGCTTCTTGAACTACAATCGCACGATTTGTTTTCTTCACAGAATCCACGATCGTATCGATATCGAGTGGGCTGATGGTGCGCAGGTCGATTACTTCTACTTTTGCTCCACGCGCTTTCTCGATTTCTTCTGCTGCTTTCAGGCTGGTATGCACCATCGCACCATAGGTGATGATGGTAACATCGCTACCTTCTTTTACTACGTTTGCTTTGCCGAGTGGAATCGTGTACTCGCCTTCTGGAACTTCTTGACGGAAGGAACGGTACAGCTTCATGTGCTCGAGGAAAACAACTGGATCGTTGTCGCGAATCGCGGAGATCAACAGTCCTTTTGCATCATATGGGTTGGAAGGGATAACCACTTTCAGACCCGGAGTTTGCATCATCAAGCCTTCCAAAGAGTCAGCATGCAGCTCAGGCGTTTTCACACCGCCACCAAATGGGGAGCGGAATGTAACTGGGCTCGTGAAGCGACCGCCGGAACGGTAACGCATACGAGTAGCTTGAGATGCAATAGCATCGAACGTTTCAAATACGAAACCAAAGAACTGAATTTCTGCTACTGGACGGAAGCCGTTTACGGAAAGACCAACAGCCAAACCGCCGATTCCGGACTCAGCGAGCGGCGTATCGAAAACGCGTTGCTCGCCGAACTCAGCTTGCAGACCTTCTGTTGCACGGAACACCCCGCCGTTGTTACCTACGTCTTCACCGAAGACAAGAACGGTTTCATCGCGCTTCAATTCTACGCGCATTGCATCCGTAATGGCTTGAACCATTGTCATTTGTGCCATGGCTTATTTCGACTCCTTCGCCAGGAATTCTGCCTTTTGCTCTTCGAGTGCAGGCGGCAGTGTCTCAAACATTACATCGATCAGTTCGGAAACCTTCATCTTAGGTGTTTCGTCCGCTTTTTTGATTGCGTCCGCAACAGCTGCTTTCGCTTCTTCGATGACAGCTTCTTCGTCTTTTTCGCTCCACAGGCCTTTTGCCTCGAGGAACTTGCGGAAGCGGATCAGTGGATCGCGCAGTTCCCACTCGCTTTGCTCTTCACCTGTACGGTAACGAGTTGGGTCGTCACCAGCCATGGTGTGAGGACCATAACGGTACGTCATTGCTTCGATCAGAGTCGCACCTTCGCCATTCACGCCGCGCTCTTTTGCTTGTTGAACCGCGTAGTAAACTGCGAGAATATCCATACCGTCAACGCGTTCGCTAGCAATACCAGCTGCAACTGCTTTGACTGCGATATTTTCAGAAGCCGTTTGTTTTTCGAACGGCAGTGAGATTGCATAACCGTTGTTTTGGGAGAAGAAGATAACAGGCAGCTTGTATACCCCTGCAAAGTTCATACCCTCGTAGAAGTCACCTTGGGAGGTCGCACCATCACCAAAGTAGTTGATCGCAACTTTCTTTTCACCGCGCAGCTTGTAACCCATTGCAACACCTGTTGCTTGTGTACATTGAGCTGCGATGATGATTTGAGGCATCAATACGTTTACACCTTCAGGAATTTTGCCACCCTCGATGTGTCCGCGGGAGTACAGGAATGCTTTGTGCATAGGGTAACCATGCCATACCATTTGTGGAATATCACGGTAGCTAGGCAGGACAAAGTCTTCTTTGGAAAGAGCAGCCTCGGAACCGATCATGCTTGCTTCTTGACCAGCTACTGGTGCATAGAAACCAAGGCGGCCTTGGCGGTTCAAGCTGATTGCGCGTTGGTCCCATACACGGGTAAATACCATTTTACGCATCAGTTCACGCAATTCATCATCGGAGAGCTTAGGCATCAAGTCAGGACGAACAACTGTACCATCCGGGGCAAGAATTTGCAGCGGGGCGTTGTTCTCTGTTTGTTCAACAGCAGTGGATACGCTCATCACATTCACCTCGTCACTAGAATAAGGGACTTCCTTTTCCCGAGTTGCCCTTTGTCGCCTTTATCTGAGCATCTGCTCGATGAGCGACGAATGCAATTCGCAGCGGAAGTGACCCTGATAAAAACCAGAAGAAAGTTGCATGGTGCAAGAAAGGGCTTACAGCGCCGTTTGCAACACCCTGTTATAATGCAGATGAAATACCTGTTTAACGTGTTACAGTATTGATATTACAGGGTTTATTTCCTCTCTGTTATCATTTACTATATAAGCTGTATCAGTTTTTTTCAAGGCTTAGTTTTTCATTTGAGCAAACAGGGAGTGTGAATCGATGTCTGACTATGTAAAGCGAACTATAATGAAAGAAGAAGTGCCCAGCATCCACGTGGACACTCCCCGCTCGGTCAAAGTATACCTACCGCCGGGGTACAATGAGCTTCTTTCATACCCTGTTGTGTATTGTCAGGATGGGAACGACTTTTTTACGATGGGGCGAATCGCAACCATCTCCAATCAATTGATTCTGGAAGAAGGTATCGAACCCTACATCGTCGTCGGTGTCTCAGTCGATCGCAACAAGCGCACGAGCGAGTATTCTCCGTCTGGGTCGAGAAACGCAGCCTATCAGCGTTTTTTCACCGAAGAGCTGATTCCTTACATAGAGGAGCGCTATCCTGTACGCCGTGATCCTGGTTCACGCATACTGGCAGGAGACTCTTTGGGTGGAACCGTTTCTTTGCATCTCGCATTGGAGCACCCCGACCTCTTTCCACAGGTACTCGCGCTGTCCGGGGCTTTTTTCCAAACGACACTCGACCCGCTTTTGAATCAGTCCAGTCTATCTTGGCTGCGAATCTGGATGGTCGTTGGCCTCGATGAGACAGCTGTGGAAACAAGTGCGGGTACCTTCGATTTCGTGCAATGGAATCGCGAGGCAAAACAGATTCTGGAGGACAAGCAAGCAACCTTGTCCTACCGAGAAAAACCAGGGAATCACGTCTGGGGTTTGTGGCAAAAAG
Organism: Brevibacillus sp. AG162; assembly: GCF_006715575.1. Classification (NCBI taxonomy): domain Bacteria; kingdom Bacillati; phylum Bacillota; class Bacilli; order Caryophanales; family Paenibacillaceae; genus Brevibacillus; species Brevibacillus sp. AG162. Next base: position 796,986 of record NZ_VFNO01000001.1, on the reverse strand, counting down.
AGCTGCCTGACGCCTTGCGTTACTTCTTCCCACCTCCCCGTCTGTAACCATTACGAGCCATTGATTTCTTTGATGTCCTCGTACCCGTAATACCGGCCATCCACCAGGAAAATACCTTGGTGGTTGGCTTTTTCAATTTCGCCCGCAACTTGATTGGCGTCGTTTAGAACGATGTTGACAATCTTGCTCTCGTCCCGTTTCATTTGATTGAGAATTCGTTCTCGCTCTTTAGCCGAGATCATATCCATCCCTCTTTTCCCCTATGTTGGATAGCTATAGTATTTCATTGGCGGGTCTGAATTACACACAAGTGAGTCAACCGAATGGACCCAAAAAAAGCCTTGCCGCTCTCCCATTTTCCGGACACGGCAAGACTTTTACACGTCTTTATTTATTGTTCGACGGTTGTATATTTAAAATCTCTTCCACCAAACGGGTTGATCAAAAATCCTTTGACTTTTTCATTTTTTATATAGGGTCTTGCGCCATAATACACAGGAGCAATCGGCATTTCCTCCATTAAGATAGTCTCAGCCTCACGCATGATCGCATTACGCTTCGTCGGATCTTTTTCCAAGTAACTCTGGACGATTAGCTCCCGGTATCTGTTGTTTTCCCAAGCAGCGTCATTCGTCCCCACTGTTTTGTCCTTGAAAATTTCCAGGAAATTGATGGGGTCGTTAAAATCAGCACCCCAATTTCGGTAGGCAAACTGATAGTTTTTGGAGCGCTTGTTTTGTAAAAATACTTTTTCCTCCAAGCCACTGATTTTCACATCAACACCTAGACTTCTTTTCCATTGATCCTGAAGAGCTTCCGCCAGCTTTTTCTGACGATCGTCACCTGAACCATATGTGAATGTCACTTCAGGCATCGTCGAAAGCCCCAGCTCCTTCAACCCTTCTGCCAATAACTGCTTGGCTTTGTCTACATCCTCTTGAAAATAGTCATTTCCGCTGAGTTGCATAGAGGGCGGAACCCATGCAAAAGCCGCAGGCACCCCTGTCTGCACGATTCCGTCTACGAGAGGCTGCCGTTGGATTGAATACGAGAAGGCTTGTCGAATCTTTTTATTCGTAAAAGGGGGCATGGTTGTATTAAAGGTGACGGCAACTGTATTCGGATACGGCGCCATTACGACTTTTCCTTCATCTTGCAAAGCGGGGATCACATCGACGGGCAACACATAGGTTGGATGCCCTCCCCAGTCCAATTCACCAGAATCAAACAACGCTTGAGCGGTATTGGTATCGGTAATCATGCTCCAGACGATTTTGTCGAGCTTCACGGCATCTTTATCATGATACTTCTCGTTTTTCACAAGAACCAATTTGTTTTTATGTTCCCACAGCTCCATTTTGAATGGACCGTTGCCCACGTAGTTGTCTGGAGACGCTGCCCAGTCCGGATGTGCCTCCAAGGTCTTTTTATGTAAAGGAAACAATGTCGGGAAAGCCGTCAGCTCGTAAAAAAACGGAGCTGGCGAATTGAGCTTAACCTCAAGCGTAAAATCGTCTAGCGCCTTGACCCCAACGTCTTCATGCGATCCTTTCCCTGTGTTGAATTCCTCAGCCCCTTTAATGAAATAAAGCATATAGGCATATTCGGATGCTGTCTTCGGATCGAGATTTCTTTTCCAGGCGAACTCAAAATCATGGGCGGTTACCGAATCTCCGTTACTCCATAGCGCATTCGTTTTCAATTTAAACGTGTACGTCGTCAGATCCTCGGATACCGTATAACTGTCGGCAATCGCGTTGGCTATTTTCCCATCCGGTCCATAGCGAGTCAATCCTTCAAAACAGGCAGTAATGACATCAAAGGAAGTTCCATCGGAAGCAAGTCCGGGATCTGCTGTCGGAGGCTCTCCACCGTCTGCGTTCCAATTCAATACCATCTCTTTCCCCGTTGGCTGCGTTGGTTGAGATGCCTGATCATTCGGTTTGTTAGGTACAGCTGTTTCACTTGTACTACATCCTGCTAAAACTTGCAGCAGCAAGAAACAGCTCAAAACGAAGCTCATCCTCTTTCTCATCGAGTCCATCCCCCTTGATTCCATTCGATTCCATCCACCAGTAAACGTTTTTGCTTTATCACACTACCATGATAACGCAAGTGTAGACGAAACAAATCAGACGGAATGGCGAAAAACTGATCGCGTATAGACTCATGTTTTGTACAAATTGTCTAATTATTTTGAATTAATTATTGTAGCAAAGAAAAAAGCCAGTCCTTCCTTCGACTGGCTCCAAGTGGTTGAAACGAAACAATTACACCGTTTCCAATAATTGCTCGACTGCTTCCACAACGGTCTTGATATGTTGATCACGAATGTGTCGATGCGTCGTAAAGCGAATGACATACTCGTCAAAATCAACAGCGAGCACTCCTTTTTCCTCCAATCGCTCCAAGAAGGCGACAGCTGTTTGTCCAATCGAGTCCGTATTCACGAGTACGATATTCGTCTCGACTTGCTCGACCTGAAGCGATAGCTGGCGCAAGCCTTTTGCCAATTGCTGTGCCCGTTCATGGTCTTCGGCCAATCGTTCAGTCATTTGAGTCAGAGCGATGATGCCCGGTGCTGCCAAATACCCTGCCTGGCGCAGCCCGCCTCCTAATTTTTTTCTCCACCATCTCGCTTCTTCGATAAACGCACGATCACCAGCCAAAATAGAACCAACTGGAGCACTAAGCCCTTTGGACAAGCAAATCTGAACGGTATCGGCAAAAGCGCTTAGCTCACTGACTGCAACACCTTGGGCCACAGCCGCATTGAAGAGACGGGCACCGTCCAAATGAACGGGAATACTGTATTTTTGTGCGATATCATAGACACTCTTCATTTGCGCGACAGAGATTACCGCCCCGCCAGCGCGATTATGTGTATTTTCGAGACAGATCAATTTTGTGCGAGGAAAATGGATATTGTTGCCCCGAATCGCCCTCTCCACACCCTCTGCACGCAAAGCACCACGTTCGCCAACCAGTGTCCGTGTCTGCACGCCAGCCAATGCCGACATAGCGCCGCCTTCATAGTAAAAAATGTGCGAATCCGCTTCCGCAATGACCTCGTCTCCGTTGACACAATGCGTCAAAACAGCCACTTGATTGCCTTGCGTTCCACTTGTTACGAACAGGGCTGCTTCCTTTCCGAGTATTTCAGCCGCGATCGCTTCCAAACGATTGACAGTTGGGTCCTCCCGGTAAACATCATCACCAACCTCCGCTTCCGCCATTGCTCGAAGCATCTCCTCGGTTGGTTTGGTAATGGTATCGCTGCGCAAATCGATTTTCATAGATGACTCTCCTTCCTCCCTGTTGTCATTCTCTAGACATGTCGTAACACTTTCAACATTGCATCCTGAATTCCCTCTTGCTAAGATGAAGGGGTAACTTACATACAGTTAGGGGATTTGACCTGTGAAACTAAAAATCACGCGTAACGCTGCCAAGCAATTGGCTCCAATCATCGAGCAAGAAGAAGACAAAGAATTGAAACTGCGCGTTTATATTACTCACGCTCACGGTGATCATGCACACTACGGACTCGCTCTGGACAAGCCAACAGAAGAAGATGTTGTGATCTCGACAGACAAAGAGATCGATGTGATCATGAAAAAGGATGAGCCATTGCTAGATGGCGTCGTCATTGATTACCTCTTCTTGCCGCAAGAAGGTTTTGTTATTACCAACCCTTCTAAAGGTAACACAGGCGACCACTAAGCATGATACAGATAAACCCTCTGCTTTTTACAGGCAGAGGGTTTTCTTTGATAATTCGTTTCTTATTCGTCAGTAGCCATGGTGTACAGCTCTGTCGGTAAATCTTTCAGCAACGGTGAAGAAACGCCATCAACCTGCGTCAAAACAAGTCGATGGACCGGACGCGTCATCGCGACATACAATAATTTTGCGTCCCATTCATTATTTTGATAGGCGTCTATATCCAGTAAAATGACCACATCGAACTGCAAGCCTTTCGTTAAAAAAGCAGGCATGACGGTGACGCCACCCGGAAATTGGTTATCCTTGCTGCCTAACAGAGTCAGATCAGCGACCTTGTCTTGCAGGCCTTTATGTGCTTTTTTACTGGCTTGAATGGTTTTCGCTACGATCGCAATCGTTTTGAAGCCTTTCGACTGGTAGGCAGCCACACGCGAAGAGATGTCCTCCCACAGTTGCACTCGTGAACGAGCCTTAACCATGATTGGTTTTTCACCATGCCGCAAAACCGGTTTTGCCAATACCGTCTCTGGCAATTCAATTTGCCGCAACACTTCATTGGCACAGCGCATGATTTCTATTGTCGAACGATAGCTTTGCGACAACGTATAATAGGAAGGAAACAGATGTGCAAAAATCCCCTTCGTCAACTCTTCCCACGCATGAATCCCTCGGTAGCTATGAATGCCTTGCGCAATATCTCCCACGATCGTGAGCGAGTTTCGCTTGGTTGCCAATGCAATCACGGCTATTTCTAACGCACTCAAGTCTTGTGCCTCATCCACGACCGTATGATCAAAATGTTCCGCTTTATTCATTCCTTCAACAATATGCTGCAAATATAGCAATGGCGCGATATCTTCCGGTTCCAATCTCTCCTCTGCAAACAGCGCAGCACTTGACTGCGTCACATCACGAACAACTTCGTCTGAAATGTCAGCAGGTACGAGCTTGCGCAGCAATTCCTCGTCAGCAATCAACTCGCGATAAGCTGCGAAGATCTCCAGTCTTGGAAACGAAGTCAGGTACGTATCCAGTATTTGCTCCAGCATTTTCTCGAATTTGTACAAGCCTTCTTTGTCCAAATCGACTTTTCGCTCTCGCAAATGGGCAAACAATTGCTTGTTCATTTCTTGTTTCAAATGCTTGCGAAGCGCTTCTACCCGGCGATGATACGGCATATTCGCGAATTGCTCCAGGAAGCACTGACGAATAAAATCACCGGGAATGGAAAAGACTTGCTTCGTTTTGTTGTATAAAAAGCTGAGCTTCTTAAAAGGGATTCTTGTTTCGACGATATGCCGAATGTACTGCTCCAGTGCCTCTCGACAAGCGAGCGATCCTTTGAAGCGAAGCCTGTTTCGCGTCATTTCTTGCTGGCGCTCATCCTGCCCCTCTTCGAAGAACAATTGAAGAGGCTTATCTGGACTCACGATTCTCCATCCTTTTGGCAGCAGAGGCTTCACAAGACGCGCTGCCCAATCTACAAAGGTAGACTGTTGAACGTCATCGACTCCCAGCTCAGGTAAAACCTCGGATATGTAGGTAAGAAACATCCGGTTAGGTGCAAACACCATGAACTTTTTGGACATCATGGAATCCTGGTAGTTATAAATCAAATAGGAGAGTCGGTGCAGCGCGATGGTCGTTTTTCCGCTCCCCGCTACTCCTTGCACAACAATGGGTCGTTCTTTTTCCGCCCGGATTATATCATTTTGCTCGGATTGAATCGTAGCGACGATGTCTTTTAGCCTGCTATCGTTTGCCTGATTCAGATTGGCAGCCAAAAACTCATCAATGAAGCCCTCTTGCAAAAATTCGTCGGGATGCCCCATTTCGCGGTTAATCGTTTCTTTTACCGCTCCATCATAGATGCCGACGATCTTTCCGTCTTCAATCGCAAAATTACGCTTTAATCGAACTTCACCACGTACGATCTCGCGTCCCATCCGGTAAAACGCGTCTTTGCTCTCACCAGAGTAATAAAGACCGGCGATAGGCGCACGCCAATCTACGACGACAGAATCAAATGTATCGCTACGTACAATTCCTCGTTTTCCTATGTAGACCTGATCCAGCTCGTAGATTTCATCCTTCAAGAAATCCACTCTGCCGAAATAAGGCTTCTCTCGACCCTGATCTTCCAGGTAGCGCAAATCCTTTGCCTTTTTATAGTTCACGACCTGTTTCACATAGTCATCCGTTGCCTCGCGAATATCATTGCGAAGCTGCTCCATTTCTTCGTCGATCGCTGAAATGGTTTCATCCAGCTTTTTTTGTTCCAATTCATAATCACGATGCTGTGTACTCACATTCATTCCCCCTCACATGTATCGTGTCATTGAACGTATCAGGACCATTGCCTAGCCAACCATATTCCAACCGCACAAGAGAGTAGGCCGACTCCCAAACTGAGAAGAGCGTACAAAGTGCCACGCAACAGGTGACCTTCTCCCCAAAAAGAGACCACTTCCAAGGAGAAGCTAGAGAAAGTCGTAAATCCTCCCATGACACCCGTTGCAAATAAGAGATAGAGCGTTGGAGATAAAATGTCGCGTTCTTTCCCCAGCACGAACAAGATGCCGATGATCAAAGATCCACAAACATTGGCAATCCAGGTTCCCCACGGCCATCCCGGCTGATTCGCGAGCAAAGACAATAGGTAGCGCACAAGAGAGCCAACTGCTCCTCCAACCGCCACAGCTATCCACGCCATCGCTTTCCCTCCCCTGGCTATCAAAACCGTATGTATGTTACAGAAAAAGACACCCTAGCTTCAAGCGAGGATGTCTGTCGTATCAGTAATTGTTATCTTACTGTTTTGGCTTATTTTCTTCAAGGTCTTCCACATAACGGATGGAGTCCAAATTTGCTTTCAATGAAAGCTTAACGGCGTCAATATACTTTTGGCGCAATGCTTTTTGTTCGAGCTTTTCCTCTTCGGTCAAACCTTCTTCGCGAGATTTTTTGACCAATTCGTTAATGCGTTTAATTTCTGCGTCAGATACCACTGCTGGTTCCTCCCACTCTGTAGTAGTGCCGCTTCATTATACCACATACGAATGATCCCGCAAGACAGCCGAACACTTATGGGGTATCAGGAAGGATGAGAGTCTGACCCGGGTAAATCCTGTTGCTCTCTAAACCGTTCGCATCCTTAATCTCTATTATATAGTCACGAACATCCATATGCTGATTTGTATTGTATTGAACAGCTAATGACCATAGGCTATCTCCGGATTGTACAGTTACCTCTCTACCCTTTGGCTCCTCCATTGGCGAAGAAGCAAACACTAGTTCGGTCAACAAGTAAAAAAAGAGAGTAAATGTAATAAGAAACAAGAGAGCTTGTCCTCTCGTGATACCAAAACGAACACGGCGTTCTTCTTTTTTCTCGAAACGATTACGTACTGTCGATGAATTCATGATAATGGCCCCCTCACAAACATACGTTCTGATCACTTGTAACCTCATGATAAATGAGAACATATGTTCATGTCAACAAATAATCGAACTTATGTTTGTCGAACGCAAGCTCCCATGGTATAATATAGGAAAATATGTTCGAGAAATCAGGGGTGTCTTTCTATGTCAAAATTATCGAGTAGACAACAAGCCATCATCGAGTTCATACGAAAGGAAGTTCGTGATAAAGGATATCCGCCATCTGTACGTGAAATTGGAGAAGCTGTTGGACTAGCTTCCAGCTCAACGGTACATGGGCATTTGGCACGTTTAGAGAAAAAAGGCCTCATTCGTCGAGATCCTACCAAACCTCGTGCCATCGAATTGCTATCAGATGAAGATCGTTTTCAAGACAATTTCGAAGACTCTGTCGTCCGTGTGCCAGTAATCGGAAAAGTAACCGCTGGACAACCGATTACTGCCATTGAGGATGTGGAAGAATACTTCCCGCTTCCAGATAATATCGTGACTTCTGACAAGGTCTATATGCTGCGCGTCTCCGGGAACAGTATGATTGATGCCGGGATTCTCGACGGGGACTACGTAATTGTTCGCCAACAGCACGTAGCGAACAATGGTGACATTGTCGTAGCCATGACAGAAGAAGACGAAGCCACCGTCAAAAGATTTTTCAAAGAAAAGAACCACTTCCGTCTCCAACCGGAAAATGCCACGATGGAACCGATCATTCTGGAACATGTCACCATTCTCGGTAAAGTCATCGGTGTCTATCGACTCATTCACTAGTTTCCACGTAAAAAAGGACAGCCGAGGCTGTCCTTTTCGTTTTCTGTATGTTATCTGGCGATAAAAAACCAGATGATCATTGTAACTTGCAAAATGACTTTTACGACCGCACTGCCCAAAAATCCGATCAGTGAGCCTACGCCCGCTTTCACTGCTCGCTCCATTGACTGCTTCTGTACCATCAGTTCTACCAGAACGACAAATACGAACGGCAAGATCAGCATACCAAACGGTGGGAAAACGAAAATCCCGAGGATAATTCCGACCGCAGCCGCAACGGACGACCACTTGGACCCCCCGTACCTTTTCACGAAGTACATGTTCGTCAGTAAGTCAGCACCGTATAGCAGAATGCTTAGAACGACCATTCCCCACCAAAAGGATGCCGGCAATCCCGCTCCCGGATCTGCAATGAAAAAGTGATAGAGCAAAAAGCCCGCCCACAGCAAGATCGTATCAGGTAAAACGGGTAAAAAAATTCCTGCGATGCTTAGCAAGAACAATAACACAACCACGACCCACAAAAATATTTCCATCCACTACACTCCCTTCATCTAGGTATACGAGTAATGACCGATTTCGTTGCGTACTTATTCACTTTTGTCTAAACTATTTTAAAAGAAAGTAGACATGGAGGTAGTCTCATGAGAAATTGGCATGATCTCTCTTACTTGGGCAGAGGAACGATGCGCCAAAAAGCGGCGTGGGCAGCGATTCAACATACGCACATCATGAAAGTACTATCCGATTACCGCCCAGTGCTTGCCGGAACCATCCCATTAGACATTGATGTCAAGGAAAGCGATCTAGACATTATTTGCGAAAGTCATGATCTGGAACAGTTTGAGCAAGCTGTTCGTACAGCGTTTGGCTGCTTGCCCGGATTTGAAGTGACATACCTGGATGTAAAAAGTATTCCCACGTGCGTTATCTCGTTTTTCACAGCTGACTTTTGGTTTGAATTGTTTGCTCAACCGGTGGCTGTCGAAAAGCAAAATGCCTACCGTCATATGGACATTGAAGCACGATTGTTAGACATAGGAGGCTTGGATGCGTACCAACATATCAGATCTCTGAAGCAAAGCGGCATCAAAACAGAGCCTGCATTTGCTCGATACTTTCATATTCCGGGTAATGATCCCTATGAGGCATTGTTGCAATTGGAGCCGTTAACCGACCAGGAATTACGACAAAGAATTCAGCTCCTGCGAAAGGATTAATCTTCGAACAAAGAACCGATGTCTACTTCTTGAATACAGGAAGGATCATCATTTTTGGGACTGCCCACTTTGGTAGATACCGGATACACCGTCATCTCGCTGGAATCATAGGGGGTAAACAGTGACTGTAGCTGCAGCTGATCATACTTCTCCCGATCAAGCCATAAGTCCTCGTCATCTTTCTTTAAGATGACAGGCATTCGCTCATGTATATTCTTCATGAGCTCATTCGCCTTTGTCGTAACAATCGTGCAGGTATGTACTTTTTCTCCCTCTTGATTCGTCCACGTATCATACAGGCCAGCAAAAGCAAATGGTTCCCCGGTCTTCATCATGATCCGCATCGGTTGCTTCCCTGTAATGGCGTTCATCCACTCATAAAAGCTGTCAGCAGGAAGGATGCATCTCTTTCGGGCGAAAAGCTGTTTGAATGCGGGCTTTTCATTTAATGTCTCGCAACGCGCATTGATCATTTTGTAGCTGCTCTTCTCATCGGCAGCCCACGACGGCACTAACCCCCATCTCAACTGACCCATACGTCGCTCGCCACGATTAGCAATAATCGCTGGAATGAACTGACCCGGTGCAATATTGTACCGTGGCTTTGCATCAAATGGAATGACTTCGATTTGGAACCGTTCCTTCCATTTTTCCAAGTTCGTTACGAGAGTAAAACGGCCACACATGCTTTTCCCCTCACACCCTTCCATACTGGACGTCTGCTTTTTCTCTTCTACTTTACTGTTTCACCTGACGTGTCATTTCAAACCTTTTATGCGTGTGAAGTAAGCGGAAAACGAAAATGCTCTCTCTCCATTTTTAACGAGGGACGAACAAATAAGGCATCATCCGTCGTTGTCATCCATGCAGATTGGATCTTTTCATTCTCACTATCCGGCATAAAGTGAAAATGAATGATCGTTGTCTCAGCCGTTACCAAATGAGAAAGGACTGCTTCTATATCAACTGGTTTTTTACTTACTAGATCAAATACATGCAGGTGGTCATCTTCTTGTTCAAATAAGACAATCACATCCTCTTCTTCGACATAATAAATCGCATCCCGAAAAACGAGCAGAAAGTAAAACATCAACAGATGCTCGCTATCCTTGACGCCCAATTTCGATGAAACAGGAATTCGTTTGGCAGCAAATTCCTTCATGATGATAAAATCAACCTCATTATCAACATCTAGCTTGCGCAAGACCGACTTTTTTCCTACTTGCTTTTTCAAATCAGACGCCATTAAGCGAAAACTACTTTCCTGTACTCTCTCAAATCCGAACTTCGGATAAAAATCGAGCACAGTTTCGTTGGCAAACAAATAAATAAAATCGTATTCCTTCTCGCATGTTTGAAGAATATGGTTCATCAATTTCGCTGCCAATCCTTGGGTGCGATAAGCCGGGTGCGTCATGACCGTTCCGATCTGGAGTGCCTTATAGTCTTTACCATTGGATGTCACGACCATCTTACTGGCAGAAGCGTTGGCAATGACCTGGTCCCCATCCATATAGGAGTAGCAGACATAGTTGTCATTCCAAAAGCCCTTGTTATACCATTCTTTAAAATCGAGCTGAAAGATCAGCTTGGCGAGGTCATTAAAGCTTTCCTTGTATGTTTCGATATGCTTGTAGTCGCTAATCAAACGATATTCACCCATGTAAAAACCTCCCATTCTATTGTTAGTGCTGTTTGTCATCATCCATTCCTTTTCAGCAATCCCTTCTTTCCAATAAAAAAGACCACAAGAAGAATTCTCTTCTCATGGTCAAATTTATCGATGTGATAAAGACAGCTATCCCGAACAGAATAGATATCATGCACAAACGTGAAATTTGTTTTGATGAGATATAATGACTTCTAATCGCTTTTGGAAAAAAGGGGTAAAAAATAAACAAAGGGCATGCCCTTCATTTGACCTTTTCCCGTATAAAATTCAGTTAGAATTTTATTTAGCGATTGTCAGTTTCATCATATTCTATCAAAACCTCTTTTCACATTCGTTACCTTTACTATATTTGACTTTCAATAGGCTGTAAATGAGTAATTCATATGTTTTAGTTGCGTAAGTACCGTTATACAAAAAAGTCATTTTCTTATATAATTACAAATAGTCCCTTCGTATATAGGAAGGGAAAACCATACCTCGAGGGGGGTGTACCAATGGCGAATGCTCTCAATTTGCCACATACCGCAGCGGCTCATGCAAAGCCTAGAAATAGTGAGGCGATACTTTGCATGAGGTGGTCTTACGTTTAATCGAATCATCGCCTTCATTTGCGTATCTCATTTCCTATTTCTTGGCTTTGCCCCTTATTTGCCTATTTATAAATAAGGAGCGAGCAGAAATGAAATGTGTGAAAGCAAATTTAATCCTTCCTGAATCGTTACTCGCAGAAATTCAAAAGTACGTGCAAGGAGAAACCATTTACATTCCGAAGACAAAAGTAGCCCATCAAAGATGGGGGACGCGTACTGGCGGGAGAAAACTCCTGGATGAGCGGAATACGGCTATTAAAAGCAGCTTCCGGGCCGGGACGGCTATTTCTCAGTTAGCGGAGGAATACTTTTTGTCTACAGAGACGATTAAAAAGATCGTGTATACCAAATAGACGTTTATCAAGCACTGACGACCTTTCCATTCAGGTTGTCAGTGCTTTTTTATGGCGAGTTTTTTTAGGAAATGTCCTCCCCCCTTTCTCCTCTCTTGCAAACACGCTAAAGTAAAGAAGAACCCACATTACAAGACAGAAGCAAGGAGGAACCGAAAGATGGAACCTTTTATCCATACGCATCAGTATCACTTCATTAAATCACGCGTTCAAGCAATCATGAACGCCTATGCGACCAGTACAGACGTCAACGTGATTCGTGCTCGCAAAGAAATCGCCCATGAAGAAATCTTTCAGTTGTTCCCAAACATGACGGAAGAACAAAAAGAGATTTTGCAGCCGATTGACTCGATTAAAGAAAAAGCAGAAGGAAAGCAGTTTTTGCATCAACTTTCACCGTTTGTGATTCCATTCCCTGCTCTCACAGAGGCTTCCATTAAGAAGCTCTTTCCAAAAGTAAAGAAGCTGAAAGTCTCGAATTTAGCTGAGATCAATTTTTCAGAAATCTCTTATGTGAGCTGGCTAGACACTGCGACGGAAAAGAAATTTATTGTCGCTTACCACGAAGGAAAACTGATTGGCATACACGGACAATTTACAAACGTAAACAAAAAAGGCGTTTGTGCTCTCTGTAATCGCTTTGAGGAAATCGGCATGTTCGTACTCGAAGCAAAAGGTTCTGGGGATGGAACGTATTTGAAAAAAGGAAACTACATTTGCCAAGACAGTGTGACGTGCAATCAAAATATCATTTCGTTGGATAAGTTAAACGATTTTATCTCGCTAATGGTGAAATAAATCTTCAACGAAAAAGCAAAAGCCGCCGGGTCTCCATGCCAGGCGGCCTTTCCTATATGTCCCTTACTGGATCTCGTTCAGACTCTCTTCCAAACGATCCCATGTTTGGGTGATACCCTCTAGCATGCCCATGTCCATGACAGTCTTCAGTGCTTCTGCGGACACGTATTCACCACGGCTAACCAACTTCGTCTTGCCGCCCAAATCAATGAATTCCATCGTGACCTCTGTTGAAGGCATTGTATCATTCGTATTGCCTTCTGCATCTGAAAAGTAATCGGTATAGATGATTTTTTCCGGCTCGACAATTTCCTTATAAACGGCCTTGCCCCAAGATTCCATGCCGTAAAAATCACCTTGATTCTTATCGACACATTTCATGCAGTAGTGCCAAACACCGCCCGGTCGGAATTCGACATGACAAACCGGAAGTTCCCAGCCTTTCGGTCCCCACCAACGCTTGAGATGCTCAGGCTCCTTAAACATCTTGAACACGAGATCTCTGGGCGCGTCGAAAACACGCTCCAATATCAGCACCCGCTCATTCTCTACCTTTGAAACCATTGTATTTCTTGTCATAGCAATTCCTCCTCATTCATTTGAGTGGATCTCAAGAATTTTCCTTGTTTTGCAGTTCCCGCAAATAGTCTTCCAGATTATCGAATCTTTCTTCCATAACACGCTGGAATGATCTCACCCAAGAATCCAGCGCTCGGAAGGGCTCGGGCCTGAGTTTGTAAAATCGACGATTGGCTTCGGCCTTCACATCTACGATCCCGTTGTCACTAAGCACCTTCAAATGCTTCGAGGCTTGGGGTTGGCGAAGCCCCAGTTGTTCAGCGATTTCCCCTACAGTTAGAGGACCCTCGCGTAAAAGTTCGACGATTTTCATACGATTCGGTTCAGCCAAAGCACTCAGCGTCGCCATGTCCATGCCCGGATCCATCCCTGACATGTCACTCACCTCGTTACATGATGGATTCTACGTTCATCTCATCCCCTTCAGCGTTATTGTGATCATCTTGTTAGGTAAAATATACACCAACAGGAATATTCCTGTAAAGGAATATTTGAAGAAATATCTGTTAGTGATTAATCAATAACTAACCGCTAGCATTTATTTCATGGAAGTTCGATTCTGCAAATGCTGGATCGTTGCCGTTATACCCTCCTCGAAATTCGTCGCTGGGATCGGTCCAATAAGCCGTTTATATTTTTCTCCGCTAAGGATCAACGGTTTTTCGGTTAAGTACAGCATCTCGACAACCTCCTTCATCACCGGGACGAACATACCTAACAAAGACAAACCCATTTTCCCAAGAGGAATGACAGGTTTCACGGTGCCACTTGCTTTTTGGGCGATTTGGACAATGTCTCGACCGGAAATGATGCCTCCACCTGGAATATGCCAGTTTTGTCCATAAGCAAACTCACGGCTGGCCAACTCTACAATCATCTTCGCCGCATCCGGTAAATAAACAAACTCGCGAGGAACATGCATATTCCCAATGAAAAGCCCCGGTTTTCCAGCCGCAATTGCCTCAAGTGTGGAACCCAAATACGATGCTTGATTAGCAGTAGGTCCGTAATAATCCGGTAATCTGACAATCATCGTTCGCGCATGATCCCAGCGACTGCTAAACAGCATCTGTTCAAATGCCAATCTGATTTTTCCTTTCTTCGTATGCGGTTGCTTTGGATGCTCTTCCGTCACTGGTTCCATCCGCTTTCTTCCGTATGGATAAATGCCGTCTACTGCAACAACCTTCAAACCTTTCTTGTTGGCGGCTTCCATAACCGCTTCGCCAAGTGGGATCAGCTTATTTACCATCTCGTGATATGGGACGTTTGCACAATGGAAAAGTACATCCGCTCCTTCCGATGCTGCTACGATGTCTTGAGACCGGAATGCATCCCCGACGGCCAGGTACAAATGTGCTGGATGCCCCAGCTCTGACGCCATTTGTTCTAGCTTTTGTCGAGAACGCCCAAAAGCAATTGTTTCAACCCCTCGATTGATGAGTTCCGCCAAAATTGCCGCTCCCGTTCCGCCTGTTGCCCCGACTACAATCGCTTTTTTCATTCAGATCATCTCCACTTGTTTTATTTGTGATTGATCAATCACTAACTAATTTGAACTATAACGTTTTAGTTAGTGATTAGTCAATAACTAATTGTCGCATTTTTTTCTCCGCTACACCTCCATCAATTCTGGCATGTCCAAAGCCGCTGAAATATTACACAGCATTCCTCTTGCCAGGAAAATTAGTGTTCTCTCTTCCGGACTCGCGATGCCCGCTTCACGAAAAGCTGTTAGGACAATCTGACGAACCTCCCGAAATCCTTCGCGCATTGCCTCTCGAATCGAAGGCTCTTGAATCGTCTGGGACTGCATTTGAAGAAGTATTTCATTTTGATGGGAAGCCAAAATCTTTTCATATGCCTTGATTAAATCTGTTTCCACTTGCTCTTTGGATGTGGACTCCACAACGAGACGGAAAGAGTCAATGATTCGCTCCCACGAAGCCTCCAAGGCTGCCTGTAACAGAGCTTCCTTCGATGCAAAAAACTTGAAAATATACGGCTGGGAAATCTTTGCACGCTCTGCCACTTGCGCTGTCGTTGCCCGGAAATATCCGATTTCAGCAAAAACTTCAATGGCAGCAGAAATGATTTCCGTTTTACGATTGACCGACGTCATTGCAAGATCGACTCCTTTTAGTGATTAATCAATAATAACTGATTATACGCCAGTTTGTGATGGGTTTCAAATGACGTGTAGCACTCTCATACAGACTTGCCACAAACCTCGCGATTGATGATGGGTGTTTGCTTGTTCTCACAGTTGCAAATGATTAAGAAAGCCTTGATGATTCTAGCAGTAAGCTCTGTTGTCGCGGTACCAGGCTTAGCCACAACCGCCCAAGGAGCAACACTCCCGTTACAGGGGCAGTCGGTCCCCTTCGCAGCAAGCACTACCCAATATGACTGGAAAGGGAAAGAAACTTCTTACGCTGTCCAACCAACAAGCTGACGTTGAAACTCCATCGACATCAGCTTGTTTCCTTTCCTATTTCAATTTCTAACACACTCTTTTTCTATGTCCTTTTACAAAGTGGCGGCTGCCGCTTGGCGCTGTATTCCAACAATAGTTAATGAAGAATGGAGAGACATAATTAGATGCTTTCAAGTGAGAGATCATTGAACGATAATTTTACATTGCCGCAGGTATCAGTCAGTTTCCTCTCTTGTTATCACAATTCGTAGTTTAATAACTAAGACAACGACATTTCATTAGCAGATTTTTATTTTCCGAATTTTTGGTATTTTTCATGTTAATTTGAGTGCATGTGTGTTACTATTAAATCGGAAGTTATATTTTTCCATTTAAGGAGGTGAATAACAATGTTGAAGAAATTACTTCAAAAAATAGGTGCTAACTCATACCGCTCATGCCCTCGGGAGTGCATTCCAGCAGGAAAACACTGTATGTGTCCTGCGTAATGTTAGATGGTACTTAAAAAAGGCCGTCCCAAAAACCATGTGCGTGGCGGAGGGATGGTCTTTTTCCGTCTAACTATTCATCAAAATTTCTTGACTGTTTTACGGATTCACTCTATGAGCACTCGCCAGCTACTCGATTTCTTTTCAGAATAGATGTTGTTCACGAGCCTATACTTTTTTTGAAGTTACACTTACGAGGGGGGAAGATTTATGAAAAAGCTTGCTCTGTTTGGTATTGCTGCTGCATTACTTTTATCGCTTTCATTTCCTGGGGTTAGCAGCGCAAAAGAACAACGCGTACCATGTGAAGCTGACGGGTATTGCGGATGGCCGACCTATAGCGTTTAACACCAAACATTCCAATAAAGACTGATATGAAATAGTAACGTAAAAGAAAGCAAAGTAAATTCTACATCGTTTATTTTAGTCAAACATCATACACCGACTGTTTAACGATCGGTATGATGTTTTTCTTTTTTCTCATTTGTAAAGTACGATTCGTGATACCACTATGAAAAAACATATATGAATGGAAACTTTCCATTACCGATTGGTAAAAGAACTGGTTTCATTTGCATTTCCTATTAAATCGTTTTCTCTGTGTTCCTCGTCTTATTAAACAAACGTATGTAGCAGGGAGAAGAAAGCATGAAAAGTCTTTTGAAAACGATGATTGGTTTGGCCTTTGCTTTTTGGTTCTTTATTCTTTGGGCCAATAAATCGCTTCTTTCAAGCGATATTCCAGTAACCATCTCGACCTGGGGCACGATCGTTTTCTCTTTCAGTTATCTCGTTTCTACGGTAGTAGCTCTTATCTATGTCAGGTTTACGCATAATGGAAAAATACATATCTTCCTGTCTATTCCTACACTTTTGTGGATTCTGATGCAGCGTAAATCTCCGAATTTTACCTAAAACAAATGCTACATCACTATATCCATGATTGTTCATGATCCTTCTTCAAGTGTTATTCATGAATCCCAGCTTTGCATTGGTCTCTTGAGAAAATAAGTTCAAATTTAGAAGAAATCACCTCAGATTATTTCCAAATTCTTCGAAAGGCTTGAAGCTTTAACTCCGAACATCGTGTTCAAATAAAATTCATGTTCTTATAATCACTTACCCACGATAATATGGTAATACATGGAAGATATATCTACCAAGGAGGTGAATGAACATGCTGAAGAAGCTCCTGAAAAAGTTAGGTTCAAATTATTCAATTGAGCCTTGCGGAGATTCATGCATTATTTATCATGGCAGATGCTTATGCCCTTGGTAGAGATAGCTACACTCACGAAAGTTCCAAGAAGGCTGTCCCGAATGCCATAAATGTGGCTAAGGGATGGTCTTTTTTCGTCATATCTCCCTGATTTTTTAACATAATTGAGTTTGTGGACATGACAGGTAACAGTTGGTTACATGCCCAAATTTCCCACTTGCTGTGATATCGCCCTTACATAGCTCCTCCATTTGCATAGCTTGAGTTTGAGGTTCTTCCTCATACTCTTGAAGGGGTGATATCGATGGGATTCTTTGACGACAATTTTGCTTTAGTTTTGGTTCTTTTCGTTTTATTAACAATTGTTGCTGTCAGCTGTGATGATTGCTAATATCCGTCCAATGTTTTTGGCGGCTTAGCTGCCCTCTTTCTCACTCTTAGACATAATTGAGCTTTGAGCCCATCTTTTTGTCCAATCCTCCCCCGTTACGCTTTAGTAGAAGTCGTGCAGTATTGCGGAGAGGTTAGATTTGGACACCCTGTCATACGACAAAACTTTTTCAGTGGTATGTCCTTCACCTACGATTTCAACAAAAAAGCCGCCCGGTTCTTCCCCCCGAGCGGCTTAACGCCTTTCACATCATCATGTTAGGAACCTAACAACTCGTCACTGTATAGCCCCCTTGCGATGGGCATTTTTTTAGTACAACCGATTTACCTCATTCTGCTGCCTCATCACAGTTTCTCTTATAGTAAATGGCATGCTCAGTACTCTGCCTAGCCAAGATTCTCCATTTCCATCGTCATCACGATAAAGGGGGTCCCATTGTTTACGAATGAGGCCGACTCTTTAAATCTCGCTCTTGTATAAACTATAATAGGTACCGTCTAATAGTTCCTGAAATGTTTCTGGAATATCTTCAAAATCATAAAAAGAATTTTCCTGCGGATATTTCCAAGTTGCGACTTGCTTTGCATCTATAATTGTCATCAACTGAAAGTTCATTTATTGCCCCTCCATAAAACCTTTAAAAACTCACTTCGTTTTTCAGAAAGCTACCCCCTGCTTTTGCTTCACCTTCTATACGAATTTTCTCCATGTTATTCTCCTCAGGACTTAAAGTACGAGTTGGATGAAGGAAACGAATTGCAATAGATTAAGAACAGCTTTATGATGATAAAAAACAGAGGTGTCCATTTCATGTATTTCATACCATTTACTGACGAGTTAATCTCAGAGGCTGGGCAACTATTGTCCAATCGTCATAGACTAGATCGAGAAATCCTTTCGGTACTACCCATTGAATGTGAAGAGGAAAATTATGCAACGACTGCTGTTAAAACGATATGGTCAAAACCAAACAGTAGCGGAGTCGCAGCAATTAAAGATGGTAAATTAATCGGTTACCTAATTGGACAAAAGATTGAAAATCCTCTTCGGGATCGACATGTCTGGATTAATTTGGAGGGTCATGCAATTTCTCGCAATACCTCTGTTGAATTATATAGAGATCTTTATTCAGAGGCTTCTCAACTATGGGTAGATGAGGGATATTTCAGTCATTTTGCACTCATTCCAGCCAGTCAACCGGAATTACTTCATTCTTGGTTCCGTTTAGGATTTGGCTTTGAACAAACACATGCATTACTCTCATTACTTGATCGGGAATCTCCCCTTCCCTTGAGCATCCCAGATGTTGAAATTCGCTTGGCATCCCCAGAAGATCGTAGTTTGGTAGAGGATATTGCAAATATGATTAGAACTCATCAAAATAAGGCACCCGTTTTTGGCTATTCTTTACGTGATGATCCTCAGGAATTACGTAAAGGTTATGCAGGTCTCCTTGATGATCATGATGTCGATTTCTGGATCGCCTTAAAAGATGGAAAAATTGTTTCTTTCCAAGGATATTTCCCCTTAGATACAAGTAATGTAAATTTGAATGTACCGGATCGTTGTGTTGAATTAGGAGTTGCTGGTACTCTAGATCAATTTCGCGGGCAAGGTATTAATTATGCACTTACTCTACATGGACTTGCCCATGCGAAGAAAAAAGGATATGTCTACTGCATGACAGATTGGAGAGAAACGAATTTACAATCTTCACGTTATTGGCCTCGTCAAGGTTTCCTTCCTGTTTCTTACAGAGTTTCTCGCCTTATTGATAGCAGAATAACCTCGGTAAAAGAGTAGTTCCAAATACCCGTCCCCTCCGGATATTTTGAAATACTGTATTCAAATAAATGTTTCACGAATCCGTCCAATTTTTACAAAATTCCTTCTAAGCTGATCTACTATAGATCAGCTTGTTTTCATATCTAACCCAAATGATCGCAAACCGCCACCTTATATACTAGCACCGTTCCCCCTCCTTATCTCCCTAACTATTCCTGTAAGTCACCCATTCTGATTAGTTAAGTTCATACACATTGTTGCTTGGCAAAACGTAATTAGGGATTATTTAGCAATTTTGGACCTTGAATCTTTGCAAACATCTCAAAACCTAGTATCTCTAGATACCAAGTGGGGCTGCTGGGATCACAAAGATTGCTCGAATACACGTCACTACGTACAAATTCACCAGCGTTGCAAGAGAATAGATGGTACCAGCGACTATTAAGATGTATACCGAGAAGGCTGCCTCTAAGTAGATAATTCTACAAACGGGGCAGCCCTAGATATCATTTATTTACTTCTGTTTACTTGCTCGATTGAATTCCAGCCTACAGGAGGGAGTCGCCCTTTTGAAAACCAGATGCATCCATTCCTAATCCAATTATCTCTCCATTTTTTGTAGAACGACTCTTTATCAGGTACATCATCGTCATCATAACCATAGTGAAATCCACAACACGGGCATATTTCGTCTGAAGCTATTCCCCTTCCATTGTATGGAGTTCAAATGAAGGAGCTCTCTATTAGTTTAATGGGTATATTGGGGTCTGTTGCAGACCCGCTGCGTCCGGCGTAATAAATTTTAATTTTCGGCATCGATTATTCAGAGCGGTATAGCTGGCCGCATGCCGCGTTAATGTCCGATCCGAATTGAGTTCGGACCGTGATGCTTATACCCTTTGACTTCAAGATCCGAACAAACGATTTAATCTGAGTAGGATCGGATTGCCGATAGCTGTCTGGCGTAACTTCGGTAGAATTGAATGGAATCAGGTTAACGTGGTAGAGATGTTCCCAAGGTCCCCTTCCCCTTAGCAATTCGGCAACTGCTTCCGCGTGCGCCGTCGAGTCGTTTACTCCACGAAGAAGAATATATGCAATATATACCTTTCTCCCTGTTTGCCGGATGTGACGATCCAATGCCATCAGTACGTCGCGGACTGGGAATCGGTCGTTGATCGGCATCAGTTCACTGCGCTGATCGTCGAATGGCGAATGCAGCGAGAAGGTTAGATTGACCTGGGGAAACTCCCGAGTCAGCTTGTCGATCCCCGGCAACAGGCCGATAGTGGAAATCGTAATTCGTCGATGTCCTAAACCAAAGAGATACGGGTCGGTCAATATCGTCATTGCATCAAAAATATGCGGGTTGGCAAGCGCCTCCCCCATGCCCATGAATGAGATGCTGTCCAAAGTGTGGCCGTTCAAGCGAAAGTACAGCAATTGGTCGGTAATTTCGTCGGCGGTCAGATTTCGTTTCAGGCCAATGGTACCGGTAGCACAAAACTTGCACCCGAATCCGCAGCCGCACTGTGTGGAAATACAATACGATTTCCACCCCCGCTCATAAGTAAGTCGTACGGCCTCCACGCGTTCGTCACCCGGAATAGCAAACAGCACCTTGCTAACCTGTTTCGATGTGAATTCCTTTACCGGAACGATACTGCAAACGTTTGGACCAAGTATCCGGTTCAACTCGTCACGCAAAAATTTGGGTAGTATGGTCATCCGTCCGTATTCGCCGATATTTTGCTTGAAAATTGCGTCCATAATCTGAGCATACCGATACTCGGGCTGCTTGAAGTCGGACAATATTCGCCGAATCGTTTCATATTTCGAGGTTAGTTTCATGTCTTCTCCTTACCGCCGGAGAAACCGTAAAAAGCAACCGTCAATTGGCGCTATGACACGTCATGTCAATAATCAACTATACAGAAAAAGCGCACACGTTTGCAGACAGATTACTACGTGCACCTGTCGATAGATTGGTAAACCTCCGGCAACCGATTTGTTTTTTTGTGAACCGCTTCACACAATAGGAACCGGTTCACATAATCATCTACAACCTCAATCTCCATCACTTTCATCCTCCTAGAAATGGTTTATCTCTTGCAGTTCCACAATCCTTGTCCCGCTTTGCTTCCAAAAATTCGCTGTCATGCTTCAACCTCAACTATCGGTTGTTTGTGATACGCCATCTGAGATATTTTCAGTCTTTCCGAGTTCGACAACCTCCTTTGTCAGAATAAAAAAAGAGCTACAAGAAAGTTACCTTTCTTGTAGCTCAAAAAATACGGCACATCCAACCCATTGCAGGGTATAAAAAGGATATATTTTCTGAGTGAAAAGAATAAGGTAACTATCTTGCCAATAAAGAATAAAAGAAATTCTGCTTTATTCTTTAAAAAGGTGGCAAGAATTATTACATTATCCTCTTCAACTCCAATCGTTAAGTGTCAGCACGATTTTAACATACCAGTTTTTACATTACAACATCCTATAAATCTAACTGCCCATTTGATTTTTAATAAAATTCAAACGCGTAGCCGTTTACTTAATAGGTGTGATGATCCATGACCGACCGCCGCCAGCGGATCTGTCTACCCTACCTGGGCAAGTAAAATGTCAACGCGGAATGGGAGTGTGAATTAACTGCTTTCCCTTTGAGCTTTCGGAGCTTGAAAGCAGCATGGTCTGGACTTCTCCCGTTCCGTTACAGCTTTGCAAAGATAATAAAGTTTTAGCATGATTAATAAAGTATTAGACTGGTAACCATGTTAAGCTAACAGGCAGCATTCCTGTAATGAAACAATGACGTATGAGCATAAAAAAGGTGTCTTGGTATCATAAGTGTTGTCCTGAGCTGGCTAGCAAAAAGGACCGAACACAAAGACCAGGAGGCTGCTGTGCGAGCCAAGTTAAGCACTATTGGATAGAATAGTGCCCGAAATGAAAAGCACAATATATGTGCCTTTTACTATTAGTCCAATGTATCATGACCTACAGAGACAAAAAGGCGCGTACTCACCCGAATTAACCGATAAACACGCGCCTCTTATTTAAATTTGTCATGCGAAATGATCTTCATATTCTCTGGATCCCCTTCTATGTCTTTGACTACGCGAACAGCGAATACACCGTAAATCATGCCTCAGTTGGCTTAATATCGACCCTCGCAGCGATTCCTTCTATAAACATCATTGACATTGCCCCGACAGTTGTTTCATATAAATTCCGTACAAATGGCGTCTTCTCTTCTGTAGAAAGGCATGTCCACTCTCCGGTTTCTCACGAGTATGCGATCCCAAACATCGTTGTTGCCTCAGCTTCCGATTAGTTTAGGATCGATTTTATATGAAATAAATTTTTGAGTTCTGCAAATGAAGGACCGAAATCATACGAGAAGATTCCCGAGGCTTTCTTCGGTTAGTCCCGGCTTTTCTACAGAAAACCCCCTTGATGCTTCCGCTTTTGCGTTGGGGTGTAATACTGTAACTTTATTCAAGCTGGTTACAGGTGAGATGTTTCCTGTAAGAATGACAAACATGGCAAATATAGAAAGTATCTGCACTATAATATACATTCCTTTTTTATTCAGAAATAACAAAAGAAAGGATTTTTGAGCGAATTGAGCTTGGAAAAAATCGGTCTTACTTCAATGTCCTAGACGTTTCTTTGTTGTGGTCTTTTCCCTAAGTTTACTAAAAAGGACAACAAGGTTTCCCAAAAAATGAAGTAGCTAAGTATTGGAAAAGGTAGGAGAAGAATGCAGACGAGAGAATGAATCCCTCGTTATAGTGTTTGTTAACTTTGCGCGACAAAGGGTGAAGCTTGCAGATTATACATGCGGGCATACTTTTGTTGTAAACGGATCAATTCGGTATGGGTGCCAAACTCAACGATTCTCCCCTGATCCAACACCATGATATTATCAGCATACTGAGCAGATGAGTAACGGTGAGAGATAAAGATTCCCATTCGCTCCTTGGTCAACAGGTTTAATGCATCAAATACTTCTTTTTCTGCCAAAGGGTCCAGCGAAGCACTTGGCTCGTCGAGAATATAGAGGTCTGCATTTCGGAGGAAAGCTCTAGCAATGGCAATGCGCTGCCACTGTCCACCTGACAACTGAAGACCTTCCGTGAACCATTTTCCCAATTGGGTATCCAATTCTTTAGGAAGACCCTCTGTCAAGCTTCGCATACCTGATTTTTCAAGAGCGTCGTATAGGATGTCATCATGGTGAAGAAGAGAAAGATCACCGAACCCGACATTGTTACGAATGGACATCTCATACTGCATAAAATCTTGAAAAACAACCCCGATTTTTGTTCGAATCTGATCTAAATCAAACACGTTCAAGTCGGTTCCGTTTATCAGTATCTGTCCTTCATAATCTTTGTACAACAAGGTTAGCAGCTTGACTAATGTTGTTTTGCCGGAACCATTCTCCCCTACAATTGCTAGCGACTCTCCTTTTTTTATTTTGAAAGAGAGATTTTGAAGAACCGGTCGTTCTGTTTCCGGATACGTAAATGAAACGTTGACGAACTCGATACTTTCGAAAACAAACGGGTCGTTCTCTTGGGGAGCAGGTATGTCCACTTTTTGTTGCTTAACAGGATCAGACGAATCTCTATCCAAAAAAACAAACAACTGTTCCACAAACATGTTGTGCTGAGACAGTCCAATTAGGGAATGCATCAACGACTGCGACGTAGTTTGGGTTAACGTGATCCCCTGAATATAACTAACCAAATTCCCTAACAGGATCTCTTTCAGAAAAGCAGCTTTTATGGCAATAAAGCTCATCAAACCAATCATCGCAATCGTTAAACTTTCGAAAACCAGTGCGGTCTTCAAACGAGATTTGGCGATCTTTTTGTCTTCATAAAAAAATTGTTTGATCAAATCGCGGAAATGTGTAATCAGATAGGAGCCAAGTTTATAAATTTGCACTTCCTTGAAAGCACGATCGTGGGTTAATAAATAACTGATGTACCAACCTTTTCTCTCCCGTTCAGCCCTGCTCCAACGGATATAGAACTCTTGTTGACTTAACCGAAAATAGGAATAGAAGGATATAAGCGGAAACAACACCAGAATGAACACAACCCACCATTTCCAAAAGACCAGGAACAGCGAAGTAGATACCAGGGAAATCACACCGGATACAATACTTAGTAGCAGTACGAAAATCTGATATGGTCGGTACGTGGTCTCTTGTTGCGCACGTTTAAGCTGATCCTGCACCTCTGCATTTTCAAAATCAGCTAATCCTAGCGTGCTTGCTTTGTCCAGAACCATTTCACGGAGGCGATTGGAGAGCAGGGACTGAAACAATCCTTCGACATAATTCTGAATGAGTGTAACAAGCTGTTTCACTAAAATGAAAGAGAGGAAGAAAAGGAAACTGATTACCACAGTATCCCCTTCTTGGCTTACTCCTCTGGAAACAGCGTTAACAATCTCCTGGGTAACATACAGCATACCAACAGGAAACAGTCCTTGGAGAATATTCAGAATCAGAATCGTTATAAAATAACCTTTTTGTACAGTCCAGAAAAGGCGAAAAATTTTCGGCCAGTTTCGAAAAGACTGGATAACAGTCTTTAGACTAAACACATCCTCTGTTGTTGCGTACATGTGTTTTCCCCTAACTCAGCTATTTCAGCAAAAAAATGCAGTCCCATTCGGGTTCATCCAAACTCAGACAGCTGAGCAAGACAAGCGCTACTCCTGCTGCTCCGACCAACAATCCTGGAACATCTTGGGATTGTCCTTGCTCGATGTCTTGAAATCCATAAGCATTGTTTTCGTTGTAGCTGTTCAAAATTTTGTTTACCAGTTTTTCACGGTAAGCTTCAAAAACATCAGAGTCCGTGTCCATCATCATTCTTTGGAGCATCCAAAGCGTCCCTGCATCGCCGTGACAAAACGTAGGGGACGCGAGCTCTACTGATCGCTGGACAAGTGAGAGATAAACTTCTTGCGCCAAAGACTTGATCACGATATCGCCCAATGCTTCGCCAGCCAGCCACAACACTCGTGCTATGCTTGGTTCCCCGTAGCACCATGATGCATTGTAAGCAAAATTGTTCTGCACCTGTCCACAAGTTTCTTCTTCAAAGCTGATTCGCTCTGGCCAAATGGGCCCGTGCTCGTCTTCGGCCTTCCACTTGCCATAATAGGAACATAACTTGCGAATGGCTTCTCGCTGTCCCGCTACCTTTACTCCCTCCAGCAAAGCAAGAGAAAGCAAGGCAAACGGACCGGCAATACCGTGAGAAATCCCTAGATTAAAGTTGCCATGTGGGTATCGTTTTTGTTCATGTTCCAAAAACTGATTCTCGCTTTTGATATGCCAGCCTGGAACATTCCTACCATTAACTTGGATATCTTTGGTTAATTGTACGGTATATGCTAACACCTTGTTAAGATTTTCTTTACATTTAGGGTGCTCTTTAAATGAAAGAAGATATCGACCGATACCAGCTAATCCTTCAATCACATCGTAATCAGGCATGAATAGACTGCTCCCGATTCGTCCTCGAGCTTGATTGATGAACTCATCAATCGCAGGCTGCATGAGAATATGCAGTTTTTCGATGAAGTTTTGATATCTGCCTCGATTACGGGCAAGTATGGAGGCGACTACGGGTGCTCCGGATAAACCACTCCATAGGGAAAGCGATTGAAACGTATTCGCGTTAATCGCGGTTTGTACATATACCAAATAGTTGTGTGCGACGACATCCCATTGCTCCTCAGGGTATAGTCGATCCAATTCCGCATAAAAGAGGACGATGCCCAATGCACCTGAGGCTAGGGATTCTGTCCCAGAGATAGGTTCGCCCAGTACCGTATGAGGAGATTGAAGCTTACGGGCTACCTGCTTTACCACGTACTCTATGTTTTTGATCAGCTTATCGTTTTTAATCGGTTGCCAGTTCTTCGTATTAGAAAGCATGTACAGCCTCCTTCGTACGACTTTCCTCTTGCAGCAGGAAATATCGCAAGTTGTGCAGAGTATGGCGGGCCAAGGTCATCACTTTCTTTTCGCGTTCACGCTCGACCCCAAGCAGCCTATTTATATGCAGATGGATGATGCTGCCTATGATCTGATCCTGTGAATTATACAGCTCCGATTGTGCTTTCAGTGAACGCATGACCCTAGAAAAGCTTTTGATCGCCGCTGATCTTATCTGCAAAGCATGATGGAGCATGAGGCCGTCTTCCAACCCTTTTAATTCTTGCCAATCGTTCGTATAGCGTCCTGCCTTCAGGTAGAACACTCTGTCTGTGCGGAAATCGTCGAGGTACGCTTTATACTGGATCATCCTGTTCAGGAAGTGTAGCTTTTCGTCGATTGAATGCAAGAATTGATGCAAAAGGTCGATGATGCTGATTACAGCAACCTTTTCCAATGGCATATTCATCTGCTTTGTACGATGCTGTTGTAGCAAATGGGCCACAACCATACTGTCAACTGCAAATATTTCCTCCGCCAGAGAAATCAATTGAGGTCCTCCATATCGTTCAATTTCAGGATCATACGTATCGATCGTTGTTTTAGAGAGGTAACCCTGTTTTTGCATGTCAGACGTCCATTGATACATTTCTGAGAAAATGGATTGCAGTCCTTTGGTGGATGCTGCTTGAAAGCGCAGACGGATATGCGGTTTCGGATCGGCGTACCTCATGAAGAAGATCTTTTGACAAACACCTTGAGTACGCATCCCTTTGCATAAAGACTGAAGCGGAAAGGCGATGAATTCATCCATTCTGGTTTCATCACAGTAAAGCTTGTAGAATAACCAATCACTTCCTGGCATTTTCAATCGTTCTTGGTCGGAAATAAGCGCGCGATTCGATTGCACGCCGTTTTCCACAGAACCCGTTTCGGTTGCAGTCGCTTCAATCGGAGTATTTTTTACAAGCGGGAAGACACACTCCATATGAAAGGCACCGTCTTTCCCTTCAACTACACAGTCCTTCAGCTCAGCGCCTACTTCTGTCAGAACGAGTGTCTGACCGGAATTCAGCATTTGAAGCTCCCGAATCAACTCAACGAGATGTCTTTCATTTTTCAGATCGAGTAGCATCTTGTTGTCATAATCGGTGATATACACGAAATCGGGAACCTGATATTGGCCTATCCAGTTTTGTACGGCTTCCATCCAGCGTTCTTTTCCATCCTTTTTGGAAACAGATAACAGCTCCTGATCCACATTCCAGGTAGCTGGTGACAGTATAATCTTTCCATAACGCAGACGAGGCAGAACAGGACCATGACGAAAGCTACCCCAGCTGAATGGCATCCAATTTCGCTGCTTTCCCATCCCCAATTCGGACAGAAAACGGTATACGTTAGGAACTGAGCCTGTGTAATTAAGCATATGGCCCGTTACAGGGATGACTTCCTTATTCAACGATCGTGATTTCAAATAGAAGGAATGCGATGTAGCCCTTACAACCAGATCTGACAAGGGAATGCTCTTCGAGTGATACGAAGGGGTGCCGATCAAAATCTCGTATTCCCGCTTGCTTTTCGAAAGAACGACATTGGCAGCCCTTCCGTGTCGTGGAAAGTAAACAACTTCAGCAAATATACTGTCGGGGTACGCCTGCTGATGTTCCTGATTGATCTGCTCAAGATTTTCTTCGATAGACTCTCCGAGTATGTCAGCGAATCGTCCAAATGATTTTCCGGCTAACGTTGATCCTGTATTCCCACCAATATGTATGGTGTAATCCCCGTTGTCCATGGCTTGTGTCGAAGTGGCAAATAGCGACGCATACAATTCCATCGAAAGCGGGACATGTTCCCATTTGGGTGATACCGGCTCTAGCTTCTCGATCAGCTCATCTGTTAGCTCTATTTCCCTGCTTCCTGTCAAAAGCGAGTGGGACAACAACTGTAAAAGAGCCTTCTCATTTATTTTGTCACGGCTAGACGGGAGATAGTTTCTTTTGCTAATTGGATTTTCGTAGGTGGCAGGAGCTCCTAAACCTCGGTTTTCATCCAGCAATTCGAGTAAGGGGACTTCTCTCTCAAATCCGTACCGTTCAATAAAAGAGTCCCGATACTCCGTCAAATGAGGCCATCCAACGTGATTGGGCGATAGTCTCCACAGCAGTTCTGCTGCTTTGCTCAGATCCTTGGCAATAGATTTCGGCAGCGTCACCTGCTCAGTTGACAACGATAAATCTACTTGTAACTGCGATGATGAAGATTCTACCGATTTCATTTTGAAGAGCGTAGAAAGGAAATGCGTTTCTCCCTGGCCGATCTCCAGCTGGTCATAGGCGATGATGTCCTGCCTGATCGTCAGCAGCTGCTGGTACAATTCATCAATACCGTCAACACGTTTCAATACAGCAAGCAGTTGATCAAACGGCGACGTATGAGTAAGGCGCGGCCGAAGGCTTGTAAGCAGAAACTCATTTTTGACCAACTGAAACAAGAAGGATTCGATTCTGCGGTCTTCCGTATCCGGGTATGATTCTTTAATAATCTGCAATAATTCCATAAACGGGACCGGCTCTGTTGCCTTGTTAAAAACAAGCGCGATCAAATCATTCATCGCAATTGACACATTTTCTATTTGATAGCCATCGTGCTTTTGACCGTACCGCGTAATATACGGCAGTGAAACCCGATTACCCACTATCTCATACATCGTGTTTGTCTGGACGTGAAGCTGCTTGACCACATCCAGATTTTCTTCCAGAGATTGAACGATTTTCAGGAGCCATTCCATATCAGGGCGGCTCCGTTTTTTATGCTGCTCCATTTTGTTTACGATGAGATTGGTGTTTGTATCAAAATACCCACAGGCTACTCCGGAAAAAAGCCCAAATGGCGTCGCTCGCGTACTCATTCTGATGACATATCGTAAACAGCTCCTCGCAACCTGCTCAAGCTGCTCACGGTCGGCCTTCTCCCGTTTGTTTAAAGATTCAATCAACGAAGGGCTGGCAACGGCAATGCACTCTCGAATGATGTCTTGTTTTCTCGGATCAAGCTTGTCCAGTTTCCAATCCGATTGACATAACTCTAGAAACATATCTATAGGCAACAATGGCGTTCGAAGCATGAAAAAATCCATCGTGCGAAAGAGGGATCGGGATTCTTTCTTTGCGTGTTTTTTCACGTTTGGTTGACATTCCACTCTAGATCCCTCCTATTGAAAATGGGGAAAGGATAGTAAACGTAGGTGAAAGAAAACGCCTTGCACCAAGCATTTACTATCCAGATGGCAGGGTCTGACTGTCCCAAGTAGCTTTGTGCTCCACATTGGTTTTTAGTGCGTTGCTATCCTATTTCTCGTCCGAGCACGTATTGTAGGTACATCCGCAAGTGTTATACGTGATGCAATTTATTAAGGTAAAAGGAAGAGGGAGTGTCCAAGAGTTTGGTGTAACACCAGTAGAGCTTACTGCGTTTACTTGAACATCCAAATCAAACATGTCGTTTTTCATAACCGGTTCCCCCAATTTTTTGCTAGTTGTAATGAGTGAAAGAGCTGCCAATGTGGAGCACAAGGAACAATGGGATAAAAAGTTAATCATCCCAATTATTACGAAAAATTAAAACATAGAGAGTCGATAAAATTCAACTTATTCTTTTCTACATATTTCTACATTTTTTCAAAAAAAAAAAAAAATAATTGGCTTGTTTATCGATTCAACCCAAGAAGAATTGGCAACATGTGTGACTCAACTCCCAATCTAGATACCTCCTTTTGTAAAACAGAAAGGATAGTAAATGTAGGAATGAAACGTCTTGCCCAACGCATGTTATATTCGTATGACAGGGTCTAGCTGACCTAAGAAGCTTGTGCTCCACATTGGTTATTAATGCGTTTATCAGGCGTTTCGGATAAGTCGGGGGGAACCATAGCATAGTAACAGAAGCGTTATTAATTAAAACTAGCTAACATCTTGTCAGTATTTATCTCTAAATTTCTTAAGAGCCGATGATATACTAAAGATGCATATGCCAAATATCCTTCCAGAAACTTAGTGGAAGGCTTTTCTTTTATTGATCTTTTTTGGGATTCAAGCTAAATCAAGGAAAGGCTGTTTTTTTCTTAAAACGGCATATATCCAATTAAGAAGTTTGTTTACACAGGCTATTACTGCCACTCTGTACGGTTTTCCTTCTTCGCGTTTCTTATCGTAGAATTCCTTAACATATCCGTCAGGGATTCAAACTGCCTCGTGAGATGACGAAGATTCAAGAAATGTACGCCTCTCTGTTTATAAGCCTCAAACTCCTCCTTGTAATACAGCTCGCAGAGCTGATAGGCATCTACTTCATCAGTCTTAACCTTTCTCAAAGAAGAAGATTTTTTCGCTTGGTTTGAGATCAACGGATTCACTACAATGAAGATAATAGAGTGTTCCTCCAGAAACTGAACAGCAGCAGCCTGATAATGCCCAGTAGACTCTAAGATGACAGTGGGTGAATGACCTGTTAGTTTAGTGACATCGTTAATCAAGTTTAAAAGGTAATGAAGCCCTTCTTGGGTATGAAGGAATGCGACACTCTTACGTGAGGCTGACCTTTATCTAAAAACAATTGCCCTTGACTTTGCCCTTTTGATACATCCAGACCAATGACTGGATTCATAGATCTCTCCCTCTCCAAAGAATTATTGCCGGCACCCTCTAATCACTGCTTGCAGTTCCACAGCATCGCTAGTGATGCGAGATCTTCTTTTGTCCCAACCAGCCTAAACATGGTTTCTACAAGTAGGGGGTGAACAGCTTTAGCGACGGGATGAGATTTCCCACGGGTTCGACCGTTCTCCCCCGGCTACCGTAATGGTAAGCCCCCTAAAATGAAAGAAGTCAACCAGGAAAAACTGGCTGACCTCATAATACGACGGGTTCGTTAGTTGAACAACAGCATCGGCAGTCTAAGACTTTATTATCAAGGTCTTAAATCACCACTTTTTCATTTATTGGAACAGTCTAAAGCTTATTTCGAAAGGCTGCTGTATTATCAATCGAAGAGAGTTGTAAGATCAACGATTCCAGTCTAAAACATTATTATCATCAGACAACAGCAAACGCATGCTGCTCCCATATGCACCCCTCTGTTTACAATCCTACACATTTCACAGGGTTGTATATCTTTCAACTCATTATGTGCATCAAAATGAACAATCCCCTCTGTTCATTCTATACAAGCCGATTCTTTTACTGACTTAGCTTTTAATAACTCTGCATTATAGATGGATTCTTCTTGTCGCCCGTTAACAGACATAAGAGAATCGCCGCCCCTTTCGATATAGGGATTAGCTTCTTCAATGCCTTCTGGAGAGGAAGTCCTACTACAAAAACCCATGCCATTTTCCATGACAGCCAAACGTGATCGGGAATTGTGGTCATGAGATATGAACAGCATGTCTCTTTTTTTGTGTAAACATTTACCAATTAATCCATTTTAAGTATATGATAGTCTTTAGTTCGTATATTTAAATTTGATAAAAATTGATACAAAGGAGTGTACCAAGTATGAAAAAACAGCTTCTCTCTATTTCGATGCTCGCTTTACTCCTCTCTGGCGGACCTGCCTATGCTTCCGCTTCTACCAATGCTCAAGTACAAGGTGAACCAAAAATATCCATGGAGCAGCAAAAACAAGAACAACAATTCACCAAATATTACTACCTTACACCTGGTCAGTTAAGTCCAAAAGAAGCAATTTATCTAAAGAAAGGGCAGGAGCTTCGTATCAGTCCAAGAGGAAGCTTTGCTAATTACACCGTCTATCATGCTGAAAATAAACAGATTTGGAGCGGTACGACAGGAGTCATTATTAAGGCTGATGCGGACGGGTATCGCTACGTACAATTTCAAGCCCCCTATTCCTATCAGGATCAAAATGTTATCGTAGCTACTTTTACGATTCAATAAAACATGAATAGCTTTTAGCCCGTCTTGTTTGTAAAGACGGGCTTTATACGTATTTGCATCGCTCTTTCTTTTATTTCAATGTCAGCCTAATACCGTATTGTTCGTCAACCACTTCTCGTTGTCCATTCCTCCTGTGAAAAGTCGAATAGCCAGCTTGCATCCCACCTTGGTGACGTTCCTAAATACTGATCTACATACATTTTCGAGAAATAAGTACATTTGGCCAATCAAAACGATAATGGAGTTCGTACACTATCTAAGATCGTCATCAGGAGGGAATATCACTTGAAAAAGAAAAAATCAAAGTCTAAGCGCTTCAAGAAAGTAAATGGTCAATTGGTTGAATTTCTTCCTAGCTATCAAGAATGTGTGAACGAATGTAGACGTGTAAGTCCGCCTCAGGAAGATTGTGAAACGTTATGTCTCCCGTACCTAGACCCAAGAAGAGTACGATTGGATGTAGAGTGTTACGAACGTTGCCGTCGCTGGAGATCTCACGGGATTTGTGATCACATTTGTCAGGTGCCCTATTAAGCAGTAAGGCAGCTAAATATTCCGCCAACCGAGCAGGCATTGTTTTTCCTACCCTTAACGTTCGCGTTTACGCCGTGTTTCGTGGGTGCAGCCAAGATGACCTTTATTTTTTAAATGCACCCACGAAAGAAAAATTCCCTCGCACCAACAGGCACAAGGGGTTTCGCTTATTAGTAAGCAGTCAAACATAGCATACACTTTATCAAGTCCACGATAGGAAACAACTTTCGAATAGCTCCATTTTTAGTGTCTATCGCATGGTTATTGCTTTTTCAGCAACATGCTTCCAATCTCCTCTAAGAGCATTTCCTTTCCAATTGGGCCAAAGGCTTTGGTGTTGAATGTTTCATTGGTTACTTCATAGAGATGGCCTTGTTGAACTGCCTTGTTGCTTTTCCATACTGGGCTCTTTTTCAGTTCTGCGTAAACATCATCCGCTTTTCCGCCGAAATTGACGAGGAACATATGGTCTGGCTGAAACTTTGTCAGTCCTTCCAGCTCGATCATTTCCATTGTTTTATCGGCAGGTGTTCCGGTATCTGGCTTCAAACCGAGATCAGAGAACAGGATATCTGCATATCCATAGTTGCCGTACACGCGGAACAATTTTGGCGTTACGGCCAGGAACATGAAGGTCTGGTCGCCGTACGCTTGCTTGAGTTGCTCGCGCATCCCTTTCGTCTTCTCGTCGTAGCCAGCCAACCATTTGTTCACGTCCTCTTCTTGTCCGAGCAGGCGACCGATTTCTTTAAACTTATCACGCCACTTGTCCATATCTGTCTCCAGAACGACAGTCGGCGCAATTTTGGACAGCTGCTCGTACATCTTTTGCTGGCGGTTATTCATAATAATCAGATCTGGCTTTGTTTCTACAACAGCTTCCAGATTGATGGAGTCATCCCACATCCATCCAACCGGTTTTACATCGGTCAGCTTATTCGCTACGTGGGACATGATTTTTGTCTTGTATGTATTGGCCGTAGCAACAGGCTTGTGTCCCAAAATTAAAAGCTCCTCCGCTGCTCCCGAGACGTCTGCAATTCGCTTTGGTTCCGCCGGGATCGTCACTTCCCCCATTAGATGCTTGACTACGCGTGTCTCAGACT
Organism: Brevibacillus sp. AG162; assembly: GCF_006715575.1. Taxonomy (NCBI): domain Bacteria; kingdom Bacillati; phylum Bacillota; class Bacilli; order Caryophanales; family Paenibacillaceae; genus Brevibacillus; species Brevibacillus sp. AG162. The sequence continues at coordinate 762,949 of NZ_VFNO01000001.1, read as the reverse complement.
TCTTGGGTGCTTCCGAAGCTGTTTGGCTGCTTCCGCAACCCGCCGATACGAGAGTGACTAATGCAACCAAGCAGGTCAGTACGATTCGTGTTCCTTTTTTCATGCGCTCATTTCTCCTTGTCACGTGATGTTTGGTGTGAAGTAACGTTTGATAATGATTATCATTATAAGTGACAGAGTAGATAATTACATATTTGAGCTCTCATGTCAATGATTTTTATATTTTTTGTGTATATAAAGAAAAGAGCTGGTCCCATTGTCTTTCGACTTTAGGACAGCCCCTCTTTCTTTTTCTTTTTCTTGTTCCGTCCCCTTTCTGATGACTCCCTCCCCTTCTCACACGTAATGTTGTGTAAAGTTCAATCGAAATGAAACAGCAAAATAACGAAAAGAATAGTGATTATAATTTGATATAGGTCTCTTATCTGAGACGATGGGAAACTTTTCTTTTCATAGTGGAGGGAGCGCGATTATGCATAAGGTAGTTGAGCCAAAAATTCTTTATTTTGGGACGCCAGTTGTACTCATCAGCACATTAAATGAGGACAATTCTGTCAACCTTGCCCCTATGTCTTCTGCATGGTGGCTTAATCAATCATGCATGCTTGGAATGAGTAGCTCATCTCAAACTGTTACCAATTTGTTGCGTGAGGGCGAATGTGTTTTAAATCTTCCTTCGTCTGATCTTGCCCATGCGGTGGATCGTCTGGCTCTACTGACTGGGCGAAATCCTGTCCCGGAGCGCAAAGCTAATGTGGGATACCGATTTGAACCGGATAAATTCGGAACGGCTAGGCTCACCCCACAAGATTCGGACCTGATTCGGCCTCCACGCGTTGCGGAGTGCCCGGTTCAATTAGAGGCCGTGGTAGAACAGGTCCATGATTTTGAACGGCCCAGCACTTTAAAAGCTATTGAAGTAAAGATTATACGCGTTCATGTTGATGAACAAGTCCTAATGACTGGCGAGAAGAACTACATCGATCCCGAGAAGTGGAGCCCACTGATTATGAACTTCTGTGAATTTTTTGGCCTTAGCCACAAGCTGCACCCGTCAAGATTAGCCCCAGTTTTTAGTCCCTCTCCAAGTTCCGTTAGCAAATCGAATTAAACAAGGGGTGCTATGAGCGCCCTTTTCTTTTCGATTGTTTTTACAAGAAGGACAGTATTCGAAAAAAACAGTAGAACTTCATGAAAGAAACTTGTCTGGCTCCAATCATTCCTGCCACTTCTCTGCTATCTACCAGAAGTTGTCCATTTTGATTTATGACAGTGAGATTCTTCATGCTTCTACCCCTCCTAGATACACACGAAATATTTTGTTAAATATCGCGATTTCTTTACTTTCATGCTATTATTCACAAAGGTACAAGTTACCTAATGATTACCAATTAAGGTGGTATAAAAATGGATGTATTAGTCTTTGGGATTGTGGTAATGATCTCAATTGTGAATTTGTATTATCTGCTGAAGCAAACCAATCAACATTTACAGAGAATCGAAGACCTGCTTACCAAGTTAATCGATAAGAAGGATTAACATAGTTCATCACAATTTCTCTTATGTTAAATGTCGATTCCCTTTGCCATAAGATAAACCTGGGAAGTAAGCTTCACGGAGACACCCTTTTTGGTCTTCCCAGCATTCGGTACCATCCCTCGTCAATCGCTTCTTTCCACCCCAACGTCTCCGCGACTTTTGCATCCAACTCACGTCCTGCTTGCATCGCCTATTCCTTTCATTTCCACTGCACGAATACGAATTCAGTCGCTCTATCTCTTACATGCCCCAGCTAACAACTGCTTCCTGCATTTCTATACGAAATATTGATTGAACCTCCTTTTTAGCTCCCTTAACTCGCTGATACCCATATATTTACATTTGAGTAAATGTTTTGTATAATTTCATTGCTTCCAATATACAGATCTAAAGGAGTGTTTTACATGAAACGTTTAGGGATCTCTACTGTGCTAGCTTTTGCATTAATGTTAAGTGGAACAAGCGCTTATGCTTCTGAGAGCCTCCAAAATTCAAATCAAATTGAACCACTTGCATCGTACACCTATAAAGTTACTGTCAAAACAAACAATGCAGATGACGCAGGAACAAATTCGAAAATTCAAATTAAATTACATGGCTCCAAGAAGGATTCCCCATGGACAACCTTAGACAGTGCTGGTGATGATTTTGAGCAAGGTTCTACAGGTGTATATTACGTAACCGCATCCGCCTCTCTTGGTAGTATTCAAAAGATTGAAATTAAATCTGATGGCAAAGGTAATAAGCCAGGATGGTTACCATACTCCTTTGTAATACAAAAAGATACTTCAACTTGGAAATTCTACAATAATAAGTGGATTGGTGATAATGGGCCTGAAACAGTCACTTTAACTCCTTAATTAAAAGCACAGAAAGCCGTTAAGAAAAGGATTTGATTGAAGATCATGGTCTTCCCATGGTCTTTTTTCTTTATCAAAGTTAACTAGTTTCCAACAACTCAGGGTTATCATAAATGTTCCCGATAATGGTTAGTGTGTCCAAAATGCTCCCGATGATTTGTGGAATCAATTTTTTCCTGGACAAAAAATTAAAAAGCACAAAACACACCGTACGCCATTGATATTAGTCATGATCTTGATGTTCCTGATAATTCGATCATTCATCTCGAGGTTTATGGAAATGAAATGGATACTGTTAGTGATGACGAATTACCAGGATTTATTCATACATGGAACAGAGATAGCAGTTGGGGCTTAGGATTTCATCCCGAGAAACAGTCCAATGACACATAACTTACACACTTAATTATGAAATTCCCCAAATATAGGGCATAATTAACACCTGTTTATTACTTCGCCTCCCACGTTTTTTTATTACAGCGTGGGGTTATCTCATTTAACATTCAATTCTCCTCGTTTCTTCCTTAACTATTTTGATAATTGATATACAACTCGTTTTTTTCTACAATTCTTGGAAGAACAATCAATAGGAGTGTTGAAGAATATTCCCAAGAATTCTCCGTATTAATGGAACCACAAGGCACGACAGACTTCATGTAATTGGAGAGATAAATGATGTGATCTCTGTGAGTGGCGGTTGGGCGCTTGATTACAAAATGTTTTCGAACGTATCGATAAACATTCTCTTCGAGATATCTCTTCGCGATGTCAATAGATTATTAACTGAGATACTGAAGATTAATGTGCAACTAACCAACGAAAGTATTTCTCTTTTAGAAGAAGTCACTCAAAAGCAAGCTCAGCTTAGTGAAGATGCTATTTTTGACATTCCTGGTACACTACAAATTACCTTTATTCACAACGATCCAGATCTTACAATCCCAGTCCCTCCCTTTAATCTGTTACGATCCCACTCTTGTCTCCCTACACATTATGATAAGATCGCTTATTCACTGACCTAAGCTGCCTTGGCTTTTCAGCAACATAATCGGACCATTAACAAAGGCTTTTAGAATTGGCTGCACATTGACATCGCTAAACCCCCCGCCAAATCCAATGAAACCAGTTTGACTAAAAGTAATGCCTTCTCTCCTGCTGAAATAGCTGCCGTCTATTTGGATTTGAGCGTGCTTTGGGCCGCTTTTTAAAATCTTCACATCTTTTACTCTTGGCTTGCTTACTTTCATGTCCATCTGTCGGGCATGTACACCGCCATACAAGAGATAAGACCAAGCATATTTTGCAATACCATGATGTCTTCTTTCGTCAAGACGTCATAACTCAGCCCTAAATTTTTGAAGTGCTCCCGCGCTTCGTTCCTCTCCATGCTTATCCTCCTTATCTCCCTGAGCATTGTGACAAACACGCTCCTCAAATGATACAATTCAAAAAAATGGATTCTGGGAGTGTGTCCATAATGAAAGAATTAATTACTAAGAGTAGTGTATTAAAAATTACATATGCTCTCATTTTTCTTGCTCTATTATTCTGGGTGACCCATATCGTTCAGGAATACTACAATCAAAAGCCAATTAGGGACAAAATTGAGTCACGCCTCGGTAAAGTACTGAGCGTTAAAGAAGTTGAATTCAAGGACACCCCCTTTGTTGTCAAAATGAGGGGAAGGGACATTACAAATAGCGACATAGAAAAACGTTACTATGAGGTTTCATATCTCCTTTATGACAACCAATACAGAGCATGGTTCAACGGTGAAGATTGGTTTTTCCAAGCAAACCCAATAAATGAGGAACTGGAAACTTATCATAATTGAGCATTTGTCTCAATTATGGGTGATTTGTGGGTGAAACTATTTTTACAGCCACACCCACAAATAGAAAAAACTCCTCGCACCTACAGGCACAAGGGGTTTCGCTTATTAATAAGCAGTCATGTTTGCTCGCGCTCCCAATCGTGAACGCTTGTGCGGGACATATTCTTGGCTTTCAATCAGTTTTAATGCTCCATGAAAACCGTATAAAATCAACAGTTTCACCTACTGTTGTTTCAAATGACATCAAATGATTTCATGATTTTGTGGGTGAATTGTGGGTGGACTATACATGTAAAAATGCCCGATATAATGCTGCTAAGAGCCCTTCACCATTGGAGGGCTCTTGTCTTCATTTAGTATTTGTTTTCTCTATATATGTTTGTTTGTTAACAGGAGCACGAACCCCTCCCGCTTCCATCCAAGCAGTTAATCTACTGAGTTGAAAGGAATCAGGCTCACTGCTTCCTGATTGTCATGGTCGGCTCTTAGCTATCGGGCATAAATGATTCCAGTTATATATTAATTGGAAATATATGTTATGATCATTCCGTATTGAAAATTGCGTCAAATATCCTGGAGGGAAGAGAATGAATATTAAGATGCTTTCTATCACAACTGTCTTACTTAGCAGTTTAGTAGTATCTGGAGCTGGTTCTGCCTTCGCAGTATCTCAAGGTGAGCCTATTAAAATAGGTAAGCTAAAAATTGTTGAACATGTATATGAGAACCCAGTAGAGTATGATTTTACAAATGCCCTTACAAAGAGTGATTCATCTAAGATTGCTCCCTTAGGCAATGATATGACTGGCAAAGTGTATGAACAGTCTAAGAAGGACCTATACAAATCAAAATCTTATGAAGCTGATATTGAGAACGATAGTAACGAGAACGATACATTTTCAAGGAAGGTTACAAGAAAAACATTTCTGACCGGAAAAATAGGTGCGGAAGCCGAGACGAAAGTAAATTGGAGGATCATAGAGGGAAAAGTGGGGATTAGTGCAGAAGTTTCATTTGGTGAAGAAGATACTGTAGAAACAACTCACAGCTGGGTCATACCAAAGCGTACGGTTACAACCGTTGAATACGGATCAAAAGCCGTAAAAACAACTGGAAACTTAGTCGAATATTTTCAAGGCAGAGTAGTAGATTCTAACTACGTTAACGTCAAATACTCGTACAAAGAGTATTCTAGTAAAAAATCAAAAGATCTATGATCCGACCTCTCCATATACTTCTTCCTCTGTTCATAGTTCTTCTTAGTGGCTGTAGCGAGGCAGTAACAGTCCCTAAAGAGAAGTCATATGTAGGCGTCTACGATTATTTCGAAGAAATTACAGGGGAGAATTTAAAAACATCCGTGCTTCAAATAACAAAAAACGGCAATTCGGCAGAACTCACGTTACGAATCTTAATTTCGGACGAGTTGAGAGAAAAAATGATGCATACGGAAAAACCCATTTACTTTACGTTTGCAGATATGCCGGGTAACGAGACCATTAAAAATTTGCTTGCTGAGACTCCTTTACACATTCAAATTGAGTTAAACAGTAAAGAGAATCGGTATACGATTTCGCAACAGCTAAAGTTAAAAGAAAATTTAACAGAAGCTGATAACCAGGCGCTATTGTCTCCTGCCAATTACCGATTACAGGTCATAAACGAAGAAAAACTCTCTGTAGCTAGTTTTATGGGTTTAGAATATTCGCTACTTCCTGAAGATAATCAGAAGTAGCAAATCGCTGGTTACGAATTGTACCTCGTGGTCAAATAAAGTATTTGTTTCGTGTACCCGCAAATTCCGCATACGAATAGACAAAAGTAAAAAACCCGTCTCCTGGAAATGTAGTGCACCCCTTAAAGTAGACATTGGAAAAACCCCCGTGGTTTTACCGATTAACTTTAGGGGGTGTATTTTTATGCCAGCAAAGAAAGGGCAGAAGTTTAAGCATTACAGTGAAGAACTTAAGTTGCAAGCAATTCAGATGAGATTAAAGGGTGTTTCCAAACGGGTGATCATGGAAGAATTGAATATTCATGATGAGGACCGACTAAAGACCTGGATGCGGAAGTATAAGAAACTCGGAGAGTTTGGTCTTCTAGATCAACGTGGCCGTCGCGAAGAATACATAGATACAAACAGATATATAGAAACATTAAAGCGGGAGAATACACCATCAGTGAGCTCTGTAAGTTGTTTGGCGTCTCAAGAAGTGGATACTACGCATACTTAAAACGCCAAAGAATAGATCGGGACAAGTCTATGAAAGATTTAGTCCAGGCTGTGTATAAGAAGTACCACGGTAAATATGGGTAGAGACAAATCCAACTATTTCTCCTGCAAGATCACGGGGTGTGGGTCAATCATAAGAAGATACTACGTCTCATGCAAGAAATGGGGCTCCGTTCTCGAATACGCCGCAAGTATCGTTATCACCTTGCTTCATCGGTTGGGGGACGAGTTACCCAAAATATTCTACAGCGTAATTTCAAAGCAGATGCGCCCAATCAAAAGTGGGTAACGGACGTCACACAGTATCGTGTTGCGGATACTTGGCTCTACCTGTCTGCTATTAAAGATTTGTTTAATAACGAAATCGTGGCCTATCACATGGATGTTCGCAACGACAATCAATTGGTCCTACGGACCTTTGAGAAAGCTTTTGAAAAGACGAAAGACGTGACTGGACTGATCGTTCACAGCGATCAAGGATTCCAATACACGTCCTACACTTACCACGACATGCTGCCAAAGGTTGGCGCCCAAATCAGCTGTCTAGAAGGGGCAACTGTTATGACAATGCCTCGATGGAGAGCTTCTTCTCGCATCTCAAAACGGAAGGGCTCTATCCTTATGATATCCGAAGTATCGATGAGGCACAAAGGCGAATTGAGGAGTACATTGAATTCTACAACCAAAATCGCCCGCAGAGAAAATTAAAAAGCTGACGCCTGTTGAATTCAGACGCCAGCTAGTGGCCTAACGGCCCGGGTTTTTCTTACTGTCCACTAAACGGGGCCTTGACCAACAGGCACAAGGGGTTTCGCTTATTAGTAAGCAGTCATGTATTGCTCGCGCTCCCAATCGTGAACGCGTGTTCTAAACATATCCCACTCAATTTCTTTCGCTTCAATAAAGTGTACCAATGCATGCTCGCCCAATGCTTCGCAAATCACCGGATCTGCTTTCAGGCACTCGATTGCTTCCTTCAAAGTAGCAGGCAGGTTCTCGATACCGTTTGCTTCGCGGTCTTGCTCAGTCATCACGTAGATGTTGCGATCAATGGCAGGAGGTGGCGTAAGCTTGTTTTTGATTCCGTCCAAACCAGCTTTCAGCATAACTGCCAGTGCCAGGTATGGGTTCGTTGCAGGGTCTGGGCTGCGTACTTCAATACGCGTGCTCAAGCCTCTGGATGCAGGGATACGGATCAATGGAGAACGGTTTTTCGCAGACCAAGCTACGTAGCAAGGAGCCTCGTAACCAGGAACCAAACGCTTGTAAGAGTTTACGAGCGGGTTCGTGATCGCAGTAAAGCTGCGAGCATGCTGCAAAATACCTGCCAGGTAATGCTTCGCTGTTTGGCTCAGTCCCATTACATCGGACTCGTCATAGAAAGCATTTTCTTTACCACGGAACAGCGATTGGTTCGCGTGCATACCGGAACCAGCTACACCGTACAGCGGTTTTGGCATGAAGGTCGCATGCAGACCGTGTTTTTGCGCGATGGTTTTGACAACCAGTTTGAACGTCAAAATTTGGTCAGCTGCTTGGAGTGCATTTGCATACTTAAAGTCGATTTCGTGTTGACCTGGAGCTACCTCGTGGTGAGATGCTTCCACTTCAAAGCCCATTTTTTCCAATGTCAATACGATATCACGACGGCAGTTTTCACCGGAGTCGAGTGGAGCAAAGTCGAAGTATCCGCCTTGGTCATTCAGATCCAGCGTAGGCTCGCCTTTTGCGTCCAGCTTGAACAGGAAAAACTCAGGCTCTGGACCTACGTTGAAAGCTGTGAAGCCCATTTCTTCAGCTTCTTTCAGGGCACGCTTCAGGATGTAGCGCGGATCTCCTTCGAATGGAGAGCCATCTGGCATGTGGATATCACAGATCAGACGTGCAATTTTGCCAAACTCATTGCCCCACGGGAATACAACCCATGTATCCAGATCAGGTACCAGGTACATGTCGGATTCCTCGATGCGAACGAAGCCTTCGATGGAAGAACCATCAAACATCATTTTGCCATCGAGTGCTTTTGGCAATTGGGACAGGGGGATTTCTACGTTTTTAATGATCCCCATCAGGTCGGTAAACTGCAGTCGGATATACCTTACGTCCTCTTCTTGGGCCATGCGCATGATGTCTTCTCTTGTAAACTTGCTCACATTTCTCTCCTCCTGTCTCTATATCGGCTTTCTATCTAGTGGAAGAAGCGGGAAAGCTCTCCACGTATCAATGCACCCTCGCCATGGCGAGTGGCATCGCGATACATAATCTGTTGCCTTAGGAGCTGATGCAGCTCTTTGTCGGACATGTCCTTACGTTTCTCTTCGGACGTCGTGGTAATCTCTGTTTGTTCCATAGCAGGCTCTTGCATTTGTAGGACTTGCTTGATCCCTGCAATATTCAGTCCTTTTTCAATCAGAGCCTTGATCTCCAACAAGCGATCTACATCGTTGAAAGAAAAGAGCCTCTGCTTCCCTTCTGTGCGGGCGGGCTGAATCAGGTCGTTTTGCTCGTAATAACGGATTTGCCTCGCAGTGAGATCCGTCAGCTTCATGACGATCCCAATGGGAAAGAGGGCCATATTCCGGCGAAGGTCATCACTCATGACTTGTCCCTCCTGTTTCGTATTTCTTAGTCTTATTCTATTTTATAACAAAATCCCTGTCAATAGATGTTAGATAATATTACACAGAAAGTTATGTGCAGTTTTTTACTTAAAAAAACGACATCCTCCATCTTCAGAGAATGCCGTCCAATTTTTGCGCTTTTATCCTATTCACCCGGTATTTCGAGTAAGCCTTTTTCCAGCATTCCGTTCAACGCCGTCAAAATCCCCACTTTTACGTGCGAGTACGTCAACCCGCCTTGAACGAAGCCCAAGTACGGTGGACGAATCGGACCATCTGCCGAGAATTCGATACTCGCCCCTTGAATGAAAGTACCTGCTGCCATAATCACAGGATCAGCGTATCCAGGCATTTCGCTTGGATACGGAGTGACGTGTGAATCGACTGGTGCTGCTTTTTGAATCCCTTGGCAAAACGTAATCAGTCGTTCAGCACTGCCGAATTCCACCGATTGAATCAGGTCGGTACGCGGCTCATGCCACAGTGGATTTGTTTTGAAGCCCAGGCGCTCCAGCATTGCCGAAGAGAATACCGCTCCTTTTAAAGCTTCTCCCACGACGTGTGGAGCCAAGAAAAGGCCTTGGTACATCTCCAGTAGTGAATAGAGCGATGCACCACCCTCTGCGCCAATTCCCGGTGCTGCCATCCGATACGAAGCAAGCTGAACCAAATCCCCGCGCCCTACTATATAACCGCCTGTTTTGACCAAGCCGCCACCCGGGTTTTTGATGAGGGAGCCTGCCATGAGGTCTGCACCTACATGCAGTGGCTCTTGCTCCTCCGTGAACTCTCCGTAGCAATTGTCTACAAATACGATCAGATCAGGCTTGATTTCTTTTACAACCTGAATCATTTCTTTGATTTTCGCAATGGTGAAAGAAGGACGATCTGCATAGCCTCGTGAACGTTGAATCCCGATGACCTTCGTCTTTGGCGTAATCGCTTGTGCGACTGCCACAAAATCAATTTCACCTTCTGGCGTCAAAGGCACGTAGCTATAACCGATGCCGTAATCCTTGAGTGAGCCTTGCCCTTCGCCACGCACTCCTACTACTTCTTCAAGCGTATCGTACGGTTTGCCCGTAATATAGAGAAGATCGTCGCCCGGGCGAAGGATTCCAAACAAAGAAATCGCAATTGCATGCGTACCCGAGATGATATGGTTGCGAACCAAAGCCGCTTCTCCACCGAACACTTCGGCATAAATCGATTCTAATGTTGCACGTCCAGAATCATCGTAGCCATAGCCTGTGGATGGGGAAAAATGAAATTCATTAACCTCGTGCTTTTGGAAGGAACGCAACACTTTCAGTTGATTCGTATCCACCAAAGCGGAAATTTGACGATGTCTCTCTGAGATCGTCGCTTCCACCTCCATGACGAGAGGGCGAAGCTTTTCTCCATGGGAAAAATATGAAAACATCTGTTACTTACCAACTCTCTTCAACAGTCTCTGGTTTATCCAGGAGGAAAGGAGCAATCCTGCCGTAGATCGGATTATCCTTGTTCACACGGACGGTGATCAAGTAGGCCGCTTCCTCTTCATTAAATTCTTGTTCCATCTCTACCCCATCCCGATGCAACAGGGAGAGAATATCTCCGCGCTCGACAGGTACCCGCAGCTTCATTTCATTGAAGGATTGCAGGGCAAATGACTCAATTCTGGTGAGCAGTCGCTTCAAGTCATCTTCCCGCATAGCGGAAATCAAAATCGATTCGTCTGCATGCGGCAAGTAAGAGCCCTCTGCAAGCAAGTCTGCCTTGTTGAAAACAACTAGCTGCGGAATTTCTTCTGCTTTTAGCTCACGCAAAATCCTATCTACGACTTCCATGTGTATTTGGAAATCAGGGTGATGACAATCAACCACATGCAGGATGAGGTCTGCTTCCTTCACACCTTCCAGCGTTGACCGGAATGCTGCGACCAAACTTGTAGGCAAATCTTGAATAAAACCAACCGTATCTGTCAATAGCACATCCAGTCCGCTCGGCAGCTCCAATTGCCTAGTCGTTGGGTCCAAAGTGGCAAACAGTTTGTCTTCCTGCAATGTGTTTGCATTCGTAAGCTTGTTGAGGATCGTCGACTTCCCAGCATTCGTATAGCCGACCAACGCAATCTGGAACACATTGTTTTTCTTCCGGCGTTCCCGATGCAATTGTCTCGTCCGAACGGTATCCTCTAATTGCTGCTTGAGTTCACTGATCCGCTTGCGAATATGACGACGGTCACTTTCCAGCTTGGTTTCACCCGGACCACGCGTACCGATACCGCCTCCGAGACGGGACAGCTGTTTCCCTTGCCCGGCAAGCCGCGGCAGCAAGTAATTGTACTGCGCCAGCTCTACCTGGATTTTCCCTTCACGCGATTGTGCACGCCCTGCGAAAATATCCAAAATAAGCTGTGTGCGATCAATCACTTTGCAATCAAAAACTTTATCCAAATTACGAGTCTGACTTGGAGACAACTCATCGTTGAAAATGATGACGTCTACATCTAGCTCTTCAGCCCGCTGCGCGATTTCATCAATTTTACCTGTCCCCAAATACCAGGCAGAATCAACCCGGTCCCGATTTTGCGTGATGACGTCGAGTACCTCTACACCAGCAGTATCGGCCAGCTCATGTAATTCTTCCATGGAAAGACGGGTTCTTTCTTCATCCCGGTTATCTAAATAGCAACCAATCAGTATGGCTGTTTCTTTCGTTTTGATCAGATCGTTCACCGATTCACGCCCCTTCATGCACTATCATACCACATTTTGCCCAAAACGTTACGGCAGCGAGGCACACCAACTAAAATCGACTTGTCATGGATTACCTGCCTCTTTCTCTGAGAAAATCTCCTTCACGAAAATCGGAATCACTTTGCTAATCGCTTTGCGGAGTTCCTTCTCATCATATCCATCACGCAGGGAATCCGCCTCTTCCTTGAGGAGATCTTCATGAATGCGGAGATTCAGATTTTTCAGGATAACCCCCATGTCTTTTACGCCAAATGTCTCTTCCAGTAGGCCATCGTCAATCAATTTGTAGAGAAACTTCTCCACACGGGCGAGCGTCACATACTGCTCAACAAACAACACTTCTTCCGATTTCGGTTGATTCGGGTCTTTCGGTGGCTTTTGACGATTGACTTCACTAAATACATCCGTGACGATTTTGACAAATAACTGTCGTCCAAAACGATCCCGGTAATCGGCATTTTTCACGACGATGCCCTCACCGATTTCTTCATCCCGGAGCTTGCCACCTAGCGCTGTTTTACCGACAAACGATCTGAGATGCTCTTCCCCTTGGTATTCCCCCTGATAAAAGACCGGCACGAGCTGCAAGCCAAGTCGCTGTGCTTCCCTTTCCACGATAGTAAAATCCACATATTCGCAGGCAGCGGTATCGTACATATCAAATAAAAAGAATTGTTTTTCATACTGAGGATATTTGATTTTATGCGGATTCAACCACTCTCCGAAATAAACCATGCCCGCCACGATTTTCTCTTTCGGGAGCTGTTGTGTCCATTGAAAAAAGCCGTGCAGATTCTCTTCCTCATGCAATTCCATATTCCGAGAGAATGCCCGGATGCTGTTCGTTTCTTCATCGTATCGAAAGCTTGCATTCGCTCCGTCAAGCTTTTCTTGAATGATAATGAAATCCCCTTCTTTAAATACACCTTCTGTCGTTTGATGGCCGAGACGTACAACGTCCGTATATTTCTTTTGTTCCATCTTATTCCTCCGCTTGTTTGCTAAAGTTACTTTATTTTGGAAGATTATATCATATTGTGGAAATTTGAATGGGAGCATTGAAAAAACAAAAAGACCATCACTCTGCCCTTACCGAGTAATGGTCTTTTCCGTATTGCAACAGGGAGTCAAACTTCTTTTACTTCTCCCGTTTGTGCATTAATTTGTAGAATAGTTTCTTCTTCATTATCATAATCTGTTGCTTTAATCTGCCAATAATCCTTCTGTCCATTTGCACTTTTAATAATGATTCCGTTATCATAGTTGCTCTTTAAATAATTGATTGCTTGTTGAATAGCCTTTTTTTCATCCATTTGATTAATAGGATTTTTGCTTTCTTCATTAATTACAAGTTTACTGAGTTCTGCTGAACTGGGGTATGACTGCGCGGAAGGTGTCGTTGACCATGTAGATACCATTTGTCCTACTTCAATTTTATCAAAGGAAATGTTATTGCCCTTGCTATCTTGGAAGACTGCTTCTTCTTTTGGGAAGTACCACTCTGCTTCATAGTTCGTACTGTCGTTCGTCTTAGTTTCATCATTTTCTATGACTAAGAGACCTTTTTTTTCCGTATCTTTTTCAATGACGTATCCAGTTATTGTTTGTCTTTCAACCTCATTGTTACTAGTTGCACATCCAGACATGAGTAATATGGCTAAAAATAAGGTGAAAGCTTTTTTCATTGCAATCCCTACCTTACCTTTCTAGTTTTCCATTTAATTTTCAGTAAAAATTGCATCAAGGTTGAAATAATCTTCTATTTTACTGATATGTGTATACACTCCTGTATCAGCACTATGCACCCCAATGGCTGTTCCCCCATAAAAAATAGGCCCTCCACTATCTCCGCTTATTTCAGAATAAGTAGCTTGTCTCATGTTAGTAAAGTATTGTGTTTCTCCATTGGGGCTTACTATACTCCCTCTCCAATTCGTAGATTCCAGCGTGCCACATTTCACTTTTCCCATTTGACTTCCTGAAATACACACAAACCTTGCCCCTCCTTGCTCAAACCTATCTCCAACATTATCTGTGCAGTGTCCAGCAGTTATGACATAAAAATTATTATTCTTTTGCGCAGAAAACGCCGACGTACAAGTTCGATTTTCCGTATCATTTTTTATTTCTAATCCTGCCTGAATAGGTCTGAATTTGTCATCTGGACGAGCCTGAGCTTTTCTGACTTCTTCTTCCTTGATATTGAAAATGTCAGCATCAAAACCCATTTCATCTCGTGCAGCCTTTTCATCTATTTCTGCCATAAGAAGCTTTGCAGCCTTTTTGGCTGATGGCTTTTCCTTTACTCCAATGTTAATTTTTTGAGTTGGCAAGTCAACATTGACAGAAACGATAGGTAACCCTCTTTTCTCAAGGCTTGCTGCATTTTGAAAAACATGATCGGCTATTTCGTTTAGTTCATCCTCTGAGTATTCCGTAAAATAGATGATTAACTTGTCTTCTTCGTACAACTCTCTCAATTCTTCAAGATGATTTTCTACTTTCGTTTTAGCATTGGCTTTAAATCCAATATTAACTACTCCACCTGATCTTTGATCGATATAGATCCCAGCAAATTCTTCTTTAAGATTCTCTTCAATAAAATCTTTAATAAATGGAATCTTATCTTTTTGCTGATTGATTCTTTCGTCAAGTTCTTGTTCTTCTTCTACCGTTAAGTAGGCACCAAATTTAGAGAGTTTGAACTCTCCGCTGGAAAAATCCGGTTCTTCTAATTCTTCAAGACCCATTTCCTTTCGAAATCTAATTGTGTCATCAATGTCTGCTGAGTTCACCTTTTCATTCGCAATAAGAGGACTACTGTTTGTTAATGACATGGAAGTAGCTACTACAATTGCAGCAAAAATAGTTTTACATTTACGCAAAACTTCCACTCTCCTCCCCATTACCAATTACCATAATAGTAACATTTTGGTATTTGGTCAATCTTGTATTTGCCCATATCATGCCCCCTACGCAATTTCGCCTACTTACATAACATCACTTTCACAACAACCCCTTCAACGACTTGTCCAATTCGATCTCTTGCGTAAAAATTGGCAGGTTTTCCAATGTTCCTGAGTATACATTCTGTATGATGGTCAAGGCAGGTGAAACATGTGAAGCAAGCAGGAGCCATTCCTCAAACTGAGGTGCTCGAATCTTCAAGTAGTAATAATCGAATTCAAGTTGTATTCAATCGACCAGTAAGTGTTAAGCAGCTAAATACTTTACCTGAAATAGTTCGTACCACGTCCAGTTCAAATTTAACAACTGTTTTTGAAGAATTAGAAAGCCTGATTGGTTTACATGAAGCCAAGAAAACGATTTATGAAATTTATGCGCTCATCAAAATGAATAAAGCAAGGGAACGACACGGGCTAAAAATTGAAAAGCAAGTTTTCCATATGGTTTTTAAAGGAAATCCGGGTACTGGGAAAACAACAATTGCACGCCTTTTCGGAAAGATCTTTAAAGAAATGGGTGTTTTAACGAAGGGCCATCTAACTGAAGTTGAACGTGCAGATCTCGTTGGTGAATTTATTGGGCACACGGCACAAAAGACCCGTGATCTTGTTAAGAAAGCCATGGGGGGAATACTTTTTATCGATGAGGCCTACTCATTAGCTCGTGGTGGTGAAAAAGATTTTGGAAAAGAGGCTGTAGACTGTCTTACAAAATGCCTTGAGGACTTTGGCAATGATTTTGTCTGTATAATTGCAGGGTACAATGATGAAATGGATACATTCCTGGAGTTAAATCCGGGACTGCCTTCACGCTTTCCCGTCCACATCAACTTTGCTGATTATGAGGTAGATGAGCTGATGGATATTGCAAATTTGATGGCAAAGAACAAGGAGTATAGAATCTCTGCAGAAGCAAGTGAAAAACTGAGAAGAAGACTGCTAACAGTAACAAGCGATCCATTTCATGTGAATTTCAGTAATGCAAGATATGTACGAAATAATATTGAAAAGGCAATACGTGTGCAAGCCGTTCGATTGCTCAAAATTCCCGACCCAACCCGTGATGATTTAATGAATTTGAAGTCTGAGGATTTTTCAATTTAGAAACAATAAAATCCCTCATATTGAGGGATTTTGTATTCTATTACCGAGGTAAACCTGCCCTATATTTTCAATCTGAGCCTGACCAATGCGAAGCAGAGCACTACGATTCCAAGCAGTGATCCTGAGAGAAACGGGACCACTTGCTGCAAAGGATGGACGAAGGGTGAAATTCCTTTTACCAGGAATGCGTGAATAAAGACCGTCGCGATACCAAAAAACCCCACTCCGAACCAGAACAACCATTTTTCCAAGACAGGTACTTGTCTCAGAACGATCTGTCTGTTTTTCCGCGCCCTTTGTGCAATGACATACAATATGGCCAAGCCGCCGAAAAATGTACTACCGTGCTGCAGCAGCTTGTAAACAGGCACTTTATAATGAGCGATCGAGATGGTCTGTTGCAAGATCAAGAAGTGGTCTACCATACGTCCACCATCATGGGTAAAGGCATCCCATGCGATATGACTCAAACTGCCGAGTAACGCGGAGTACATAAACACAATTGCCGCTCGCCATGCTGGCATTCTGCTACCATTGTCGGTGTAGACTAGCCCTCGTCCAATCCACCCTGGCAACCGGGCAAGCATCGGCTTTTTCACCACATACTGGTACAAAAACGCTAATAGGATCGCGATTGGCAAATCAACCAGCCACAATCCGAGCATGGTGTGACTGTACACACTGAATGGCTGCATCCGGAAGAAATACTCAAAATCCGGTGCCATACTGCCAAAAACAAGGGCAGAGAACGAAAACCACTTGCATTTTCGTAACGGCAGTACAATAGCCGGATGAGCAAAAGTAAAAGGCATGCGCTTACTCCCTTTTCGTCATTAGAGTGGCAATAGATTGGCAACAACCTGCTTGCCGCTTACTTGAATCCCTTTATCCTGTTTTCCGCAATGAGTCAGATCTTTGATGAGATGCTCAATTAATCGCTTGGCTTCCTGACTTTCCTTTTTCTCCAGCTTGACAGTCAACTGCACAGCATCCCCGGATGAAAGAATTCGTTCTGCCTGTCTTTTTTTCGTATCGTAATCATGGTCTTCGATGTAGGCACTTAAACGAATTTCTTTTACTTTTACGCCTTTTTCTGCTTTCCGGTTTTTGGCGTTTTCCTTGATGACCTGTTCCTTATAATTCGTTCGATTCACTAACTGACAAGGCGGCGGACTCGTAGCCAAAGACAGACATACTAAATCCACTCCCTGTTCCTTTGCCATTTGAAGCGCTTCTTTTGTGGAGATGATTCCGAGATCTTCTCCGTCTACCCCTGTTAATTGTACGACTGCCGCTTTTATTTTTTCATTCAGGATCATCTTGATCTCACCTAACCTGTTCATTCGATTTTCAAGGACATCATTACTTCTCCAAAGAATGCAGCGTATCCTTCCAAAGCTCGTAAATGCAAATCATTTTCATGACGAGGACCAATCGTTTTTGTATAATAGGACAAGGCATAAACTTACGGACGTCTTTAACAAAATATTCATTAGCAAACTAATTAATTGGGGGTACTTTGGTGGAGTTCAGTTATGCAACCGCATTAACCCATTCTGCGTCGCATGTAATGAAAATGCATCGGCAAAATGTAGAATTTCTGATTCAAAAATACGACGTCTATCCCGGACAGCCCATTCTGTTGATGCGCTTGATTGAAAAAGATGGAATGATTCAGAGAGAATTGGCCCGAAAAATCGGGGTAAAGCCCGCTACGCTTACTGTCATGATTAATCGGATGGCCAAATCGGGACTTGTCGAGCGCAGAGCAGATGAACGGGACCAACGTATCTCCCGCGTTTATCTTACCGACAAAGGTCGGATGGCTACCATGCACGTCAAAGAAGTATTACGCGTCATTGAGGAAAATTGCTTCATCGGATTCTCAGAGGAAGAAAAGGATGTATTGCGTGGATTACTCGATCGCATGCACAGCAACCTCCAAGCTTTTTACTTGCAAAATACGCAACCCACTTCAGAGTTGTAAAAAGCTTCTACTCTGAAAAATAATGAGAAAGGTTTGACAACTTATCGTGAATAATCTAGCAAAAGAACTTGATTCCACGTCCCTAACCGGCAACAAGTCACGCCGGCTGTGGATGGCTGCGATTTTAGGGTCACTTTCGGCTTTTGGTCCACTATCCCTAGATATGTATTTACCTGCGCTTCCAATGCTTGCCGATGATTTGCAGACGAGCACCTCCATGACCCAACTCAGTTTGACAGCATGCATGCTCGGTCTGTCCATTGGTCAATTGTTCGCGGGGCCGATCAGCGACGTACGCGGTCGAAGAATCCCTTTGATTATCGGACTCATTTTGTATGCGATCTCTTCCTTTTTGTGTGCGGTGGCTCCCTCTATTTATACGTTCGTCTTGCTTCGCTTCGTACAAGGTCTTGCTGGTTCTGCTGGAATTGTTATCGCCCGGGCTACCGTTCGGGATTTGTACGCGGGGACAGAGCTGACGAAGTTTTTCGCCCTCTTGATGCTCATTAACGGGATTGCTCCGATCGCGGCACCTATCGTAGGGGGACAAATCCTCCAATTTACTACCTGGCACGGTGTATTTGTCGTACTCGGTCTCATTGGTGCGATCATGTTTCTCGTCGTGCTGCTTGCTCTTTCAGAAACATTGCCACAAGAGCGCCGCTCCAAGGCGGGAATCGGCAATACTCTGACGACCTTTGGTACCTTGCTGAAGGATCGCGTTTTTATGGGTTACGCCATGGCGCAGGGACTTGTGACTGCTGCTATGTTTGCGTACATCGCCGGTTCGCCCTTTGTCTTTCAAAAAATATTTGAAGTGTCTCCACAAACGTTTAGTCTCATTTTCGCGATTAATGGTGTAGGCATTATTATTGCGAGTCAAATCACAGGTAAGCTTGCAGGTAAAGTGAAAGAAACTTCTTTGTTCATTGCTGGAATATTGATTGCGGGAGTCGGCGGAATCCTCCTTCTCGCGATGATCCTCCTACAAGCTGGTCTTATTGCTGTGCTCGTTCCCCTTTTCTTTGTCGTATCTAGTGTAGGGATTGTCGGCGCAACAGGATTTTCCCTCGCTATGCAAAATCAAAGCAAGGCGGCAGGAAGTGCATCTGCTCTCCAGGGGCTACTTTCCTTCATTAGTGGCGGAATTGTCGCCCCACTTGTGGGAATCAGCGGCGAACATACCGCAGTACCAATGGGGATCATTATTGCTCTTTCTACGATCGGCGCCATTGTCTGCTACGTAGTCATGGTTCGTCGGAGTTCATCAGCTTCCTGATCACTTTTCTGCTTGCAAACATACGTTCTGTGCATTACAATCACATTATAGGTAATAATAGTAAGTGGGCTTGACAAGTTGGTCATATGAAAACCAAGGGAGATGTTGACTGATGGCATTGCGTTTGATTCCTTACATCGTTTTGAATGGTACTGCAAGTGAAGCAATTAGCTTTTACGAGAAAGCTCTAGGTGCTGAAGTGCTGTATAAGCAAACCTTCGGTGAAATGCCGGAAAATCCAGAGTTCCCATTACCTGAAGAAGCCAAGAATCGTATCGGACATGCTACTATTCGCGTCGGTGAAACGGAACTGATGTTTTCCGATACCTTTCCAGGACAACCGCATCAGCTTGGTGATCAAGTGACCATCTGCATCTCTACCGATGATAAAGAACAATCTCATAAGATTTTTGATGCCCTGCAAGAAGGCGGTCAAGTGCTTATGCCACTGCAAGAAACATTCTTCAGCCCAGCATACGGCAATGTGAAGGACAAGTTCGGCATCACGTTCCAAATTTACACAGATAACCATTGCATGGACTAATGTGAAAGCCCTGTTCGCTTCAACGGCGACAGGGCTTTTTATTGATGCTTTTTGCGTTTAATAAAAAAAGAACCAGGATCACATGTATCCTGGCTGTTGGTGTTGCTTCGCTTACTGTTGGTTGTTCTCCTGAGACATGAGCGATACAGGGCGTTGCGGAGTGAAAGTGGAGATCGCATGCTTGTATACTAATTGTTGCTTGCCTTCGCTATCAATCACAATCGTGAAATTATCGAATGCTTTAATATACCCGCGCAATTGAAATCCGTTCACAAGGTAAATGGTAACCGCGATGTTTTCTTTCCGCAAATGATTCAAGAACGTATCTTGAATGTTGATCGTCTGTTTCATGTACACTACCCCCTAAAAGGACTTGTATGTTATATATTCGGCAATTGTTGAAACTTTCCTGCCAATATTCGCTTGATAGTTTCCACGTTATTCCTCTGTTCGGCCGGATCAGTCATGTCAAACCATTGAATTTCTTCCATGCGACGGAACCAGGAAAGCTGGCGTTTGGCAAAATGTCGGGTTCGCTGCTGTATGTCGTTCACCGCTTTTTCTAGCGTGATTTCTCCATACAGATAAGGAATGAGCTCCTTGTACCCCAAACCTTGCATGGAGACCAGTGACGCGTCGTAGCCAGCATCCAAGAGCCCCCTCACTTCTTCAACCAGTCCCGCTTCGATCATGAGTTCGACCCGGTGGTTGATTCGTTCATACAGCTTTGCGCGGTCCATCGTGAGACCAATCATCACCAAATCATAGGGTGAATGCTGCGCCCGCAGTTGAAAGTCGGACATTTTGTACCCGCTGCTTTCATAAATCTCCAGTGCGCGAATCACCCGTTTTACATCATTGGGATGCAAGCGTTCGGCTGTAATCGGATCGACATCGGCCAGTCTGGCGTGAAGTGCTTCCACGCCTTCGCTGTCAGCCAATCTTTGCAGTCGATCACGCAGCTCAGGGTCTTGAGAAGTGGTGGAAAACTGAAATCGATGGGTAACCGATTCTATGTACAGACCTGTTCCGCCAACGATAAACGGAAGTTTGCCACGTTGGTTGATGTCTGTAATCAACGCTGCGGCACTTTCCTGAAACATCGCGACAGAGTATTCTTCGTCTGGATTTTTAATATCAATGAGGTGATGCGGTATGCTCGCAAGCTCCTCAGGTTCTGCTTTTGCGGTGCCAATATCCATTCCACGGTATACTTGCATGGAATCTCCGGAAATGATCTCACCGTCGAACTGTTCGGCCAGCTCCAAGCTAAGCTGGGTTTTGCCGACCGCTGTTGGGCCAATAATCACGACTAGCCTTTCTCTCTGTTGCAAGGTCACTCCCCTCCACCTATCTCTTTGTAGCTGTACACGACCTGCTGGCCGCGGGAGCGAAACGGCGTAAAACCAAAGCGCTCGTACATCCTACCTTCTTTTCCTTCTTTCATTACCACACGTTTTCTCGCAACTCGCTGCGCTTCCAATACAGCCTCCTCTGAAAGAGCATCTGGATTGGCGAGCTCACGGACTCCGGCAATTCCCGACGAGCTTTGTACAGTTATTTCGAACATGGGATCGAAATAAACGACGTCGAAGGAACGTGCAGGCAGTCCTCTCAGTACTTCTAGATGGTTGCCACATCGCACCTCAATACGACGCATGGCCTGCTCCAGTTCTTCCGCATCGGATGACCAGTGCCGCAGTCCATCTTCTACCAAGATGGCTAGCAATCGCTCAGATTCGATGCCAACAACTTTCCCATTTGCCCCAGTCGCATGAGAAAATACAATAGCATCAGCACCTAAACCCAAGGTTGCGTCCAGCACTTCATCCCCTGGTTGAATTTGGCAAGCAACAAGCATAGTATCAGTATCGCCGCGCATGAGCCGCTTTATACGAAAAGCAGATGTGTTCGGATGAAAAAAGAATGGTTTTTTCCCCGGCACTTCCAGACGTGCTCCGAGAGCGGAAACCACCAATACTTCTTCTACCCCATATCGCTTGCGCATTTGACCCAATGAAAAATCGCGTCGATTCACAACTTGTAGCCCCAATGTACTAGCCAATTCAGCTGCGTGACGCAAGGTTTCTTCACCAGGCTCAAGTCCTGTCGTAACAATCACGCCTTTGTTCCCTTCCTTACGTCTTCGCCCTTTTTGACAAGAACTGCTGTTCAAGAAAAAAGACTCGACGATTTTTACATAAACGGTAACGATCATATTATTGTAAGCAGGATTAATTTGCCGGTCAAATAGAATCTGAACCAAACTGTTTTCCTCTTCGCTATGACAATCATACCATTTTTTATGAAAGCGCGTCGGACTGTAGTATGATTTTCCAGTCCATCCGTTTCACCCTTGAAAAAAAGACCCGGGAAGTTCCGTGGGTCTTGTTACATGTGGGCATACGCCATGCGAATGAAAAATGCTATCTCCACTCCTCAACTGCAAGGTTCGCCTGTTTGATCCAGTCCAGCCTGCGGTTATTTAACAGTCCGAGATTGTAATAGGTAATCGATTGAGCACCTGCGTCCACCGCGGTTTTCACCCTCGCTGCCAACTCGACTGCTGACTGGATTTGGCTATGATGCAGGGAGAAAGCTGCCCCCAGCGCAGCTTCTGGGGCAACAAGCTTGGTTGCATGGAACGCATACGCCACATCACCGACACTGTCTCCATAGGCGAGCGGAACAAGACGATCCAATGTAGCCACTGCTTTTCGCAACGAAACCCCTTCCCAATAAGACTGATTCACAAAAAACGGTGTCGAGGACGGAAAGCCATCCAACGCAGTCCCCATACTCTGCGCGATCTCCTTCAAGCTCCTCCATAACTGATCTACCATTTCCAGACGGGATTGCTGATAGTGATACAATTCCGGGTATTCCAGCAGTAAAAAGGCAATCTCTCTCGCTTCTGCGGATACTTGCGAAAGAGAATCAGCTTCCACCATCTGACTGACTAGCCTCGATACAAGCTGTCGGACTGCTCCCACATCGATTCGCTTCGATTCGGCACGCTCCGTACATGCCCCGCAAAAACAGAGCGAGAGTAACCATTGCAGTGATTCTCCTAACGGTAAGAGGCATACTTCATGATGCTCGCCATGCTTCATCGGCAAAAAGGCGGTCGCTTCGATCAAAATCCGCTCTGGCTTCACCTGCTCCAGCGTATCGGTAAAAAGCGCCTTGGCGTAGTGCTGAACCTCAGGCTGCGATGGACATAATGCGTATGTGTATGTATCCCCCCAAATGTTTTGAACACAAAGATCTGGATGAGCCAAACCAAGCGTAGAATTGTGAAGGCCAACCCACCAAGTATGAAACCCCATCCCTGTCTGTTTACAAGCTTCTTTCATTTTGGCAAGAATGCCTGCTTGTGCGACTTGCTCGTGTACGGTCGGTCGCAAACGGTTGTACTTCGACCATTCAGGCGTAAACGATACTCCTGAAAACGGCAGCCTGCGAAACGTTTTGCTTCGCGGGTGAAAAAATCTCCCCTGATGGTAGCTGCTATTGACCACCGCTGTGTTACATCTGGCTGTTTGCAAGGTTTGCATCACAGCTTCGATACCACTCTCGGCTATATCCCACGGATAAATAAACACCCCCGTTTGGCGTGATGAACTCATTTTGTTTCACCTCGTTTTTGCAAGTAATCATAAGTCAGTGTTTGTCTAAAATCAACCTTGATTTTCGAATTTTCTGAACAACACATCCGAAGAAACACCCCCAAGGAATTGTGTCGGGCAGGTTATGCGCGTTGTCAATTTTGTTGTCACCGTTGTCGCGGTTACTATCCTATCTCCTCAATGATTAGCGACTTTACTCCCCACAGTAACTATACTGAATCACGCCCATTTCAGTTGTAACAGAATATGATTACGCAAATTAAAGTGAATGGAGAGAAATCTAATTAGAAGATAGCAACTGGTCCGATCCTTTAGGCATAAAGCTAAAAGGACAAGACCCATTTTCTTTTACTCATACGTAACTTTCATTATGTCCAGGAAAGGAAGCTTCCTGATTGCTCCATTATCCTCTAAATGAACTAGCCTCGTACGCGAGTCAAGTTCTGTGATCTGCCCGCCTAATTTCTCGGCCATACCCTATACAGTCAACGACCTTTCAGCTCCGTCATCTTTTGCTTCCAAGGGCTCAATCCCCCAATTCTCTAATTCAAACTCATCCCTTTTAGGACGCTTTGGTGTAGCTGCCATTGCCATAAAGCCCCTCCTCAATGAATCGCATAGAAATGATTTTCTATCTTCTTGCCATCTGCTTTAGTACTTTCTCTCCCATACATATAGTACCTTCTTCCATGTTCTTACTTGCAGGGATACATGTTTCTTCATCATGTCATATTTAGCATATCAGTATAAATTTCATAAATATTTCATTTTTATTTAACATTTTATTTTTATTTAGATTTTATTTTTGTTAGAATCTGAAAGAGTTTTACATTACATATAAAGAAAATAGGGGTTGGTATCATGATTGCACTGGATAATGAATGGAATTCACTTAGGGTGTTCTACGGCCTAACAAAAGAAGACTTAGACCTCTTGT
The DNA here is from genome assembly GCF_006715575.1 of Brevibacillus sp. AG162. Taxonomy (NCBI): domain Bacteria; kingdom Bacillati; phylum Bacillota; class Bacilli; order Caryophanales; family Paenibacillaceae; genus Brevibacillus; species Brevibacillus sp. AG162. The sequence continues at coordinate 738,672 of NZ_VFNO01000001.1, read as the reverse complement.
ATTCACACAAAGAATTCTTCACCACTCATTCAAAAGAAATCGTAGATTGTTTTTATGAAGAATTGGAAACACATTCTAACTTGGATCAATTGATTCGCACAAATGTAACAATGGACCAATTAAAGAACATGCAGATTTGGTATATCGAAACACTTTCTTCTCATGTTATTGATGAAGAATATGTAAACAGCCGAAAACGAATCGGAACAACCCATGCGAGAATTGGATTGTCAGCTTCTTGGTTTTTGGGTGGATACTCACTATATTTACGTCTTTTTTCAGAAAGAATTCAATCGCTAGAAAACTCAACTGCATTTTATCAGGCTCTTATCAAAAGAGTTTTTTTTGATTCTGCAATTATTCTTGAACAGTATATCGGTGACACGATGCGTGAAAATGTAAGCTACCGCCACAGTATGGAGCAAATGGCAGCCGAATTGACAGCTACAACCCAGGAAGCGCTAAGAATCTCTTCCGTCTTCACCGACTCCGCAACCAAACTATACGAATACAATGGTGAAATCGCTCATTCCATGAATGTGTTAAAGGAGCAGAATGAGGAGATTGAGAAACTCAGCGGCTTCGTAGCAGATGTTTCTACACAAACAAATCTTCTAGGCCTTAATGCAGCGATTGAAGCTGCTAGAGCTGGAGAGCACGGACGTGGCTTTACCGTTGTTGCTAATGAAGTACGTAAATTAGCCGATAAATCAAATGCCTCATCTAAAGACATTTATCAATCTCTACAGAACATTAACAATCAATTACTTAAAATCGATCAACAGGTCTCATTATCAACTGTTTCCGCTGAACAATTAGATACTACTTCCGAGCAATTATTTTCTATCATCCATAAACTAGATGGAATTTCTCGTCGTCTTCAGAATAAACACTAACTAACTACTTCTGAACGGCCAAAGGAGCTTATTTCTTTGGCCGTGTTCTATTATGTAGCTCCTTCCTTTCCCACGCTTCCAGGACCGTCATGTTATCTGGTTCAGAACGTTTCCACTCAATATATTCCTCAGGTGCCAGGACCTCCAACATTGTCATGATGCCGCCGCGAGATCGACCTGTCTTGATACATAGTTCCTCTACTGTTGGTATTCTACGCCACCCTGCCGATCACTCCCCAAAAAAAGAACGTTTGTTCCTGGTTTAGAACGGGTGACGATAAAAGAAAAGCCCCACTTTTTAGTGGAGCAATGCCATCGGGTGCCAGCCAGGACCGCCGTCCAAACTTAGTCCCCAATCAGGACCAGTTAATAGGATTTGCGGTCGTACAAAAGTACAGAGCTCACTATTATATAAACAGATACTCCCCTACTTTTCGTTTTTCAATAAAAGAAGAAATATATCTGTAGTCGTATCCAATGATCCGATTTGTCATCTGCCTCGATGGAAGAAGCTCTGTTCCAGCTTGAGTGATGACAGATTGGGGTAACCGCAGAGGAACACTGATTTCGATGGGAACCGAAGCAATTAGTCCACACAAAAATACCCTCCCCGGATTTTTCCGCAGGAGGGCATAGTTTACATCACACGCTTAAACATTTTTTCTAAATCATAACCAGTAAAATGAATCACAATCGGCCTGCCGTGTGGACACGTATATGGACTGCTCGTATTACGCAGCTGGTTCAGCAAGCTTTCCATCTCTGCATGCGTCAGGAAGCGGTTCGCTTTAATCGATGCTTTGCAGGACATCATGATGGCAGCTTTTTCGCGCATCAGCACGACATTGGCATGGGCGTTTTCTCCCGTTTCCAGTACAAACTGAATGAGCTCCTCAATGACCTCCAGCTCCGCCCCTTCTGGAAACCAATGCGGGTGAGCGCGAACGATAAAGGTCCGTCCACCGAACGCCTCGATCTCCAAACCAAACGATTGCAAAAGCGACAGTCGCTTCTCCAGTTTGCTTGCCTCTGCAGCCGTATATTCCACCGTATGCGGAAACAGCATGATCTGGCTGGAAATGTCCTCTTCTGCAAGCTTGTCCATGAAATACTCGTAAAAAATCCGCTCCTGGGCGGCATGTTGATCAATTAAATACATGCCTTCGTCATTTTGCGCGACGATGTAGGTGCCATGGACTTGACCAACTGGGTACATAACGGGAACAGGCGAATCCGTTTCATTTTCATTGGTAGCTTCCATGAGTGGAGGTGATTGCTCGATATCAGCTACGGTTGTGGTATCCTCGCTGCTGATCTCATTCAATAGATGCGCAGGAGATGGTGTCCGGGCAATGTCCAGCTGTGACGGAAGCTTCGTCTCGTAAGGTTGGAAAGATTCCCTCGTGTCCGCTTGATCCAACAGAGTCGCCTGCACCATTTCATTCGGGAAAGCCTCTGCTTTTGCAGACTCCAGCTTTTCATAGTTGGCTGCCGACTCCTTCACCGTGCCGCTCTCAATGGATGGTGCGATAGGCGCCGCCGTCACAACATCCACTTGCTTACTGGTCGTTTCCTGCTTGGCCATCCATTCCTGAAGCCGGGGACTCGCTGCTAATAGTGGCGATTGCGGAGTATCAGGCTTATTGATTTGCAGGTCAAACTGCGGTTGAATGACCTGGGTGACGACCTTAGCTTTTGGTTGCGTAACCATGGGTCTGACAATTCCTAAGCCTTGTCGCAATGTCTCTTTTACCGACTGTTCTATTGCACTGCACAATTCATCTTCTTTGCTAAATCTCGCTTCTAGTTTGGCAGGATGTACATTCACATCAACCAGTGACGGATCCATTTCGATCTGTAAAGCCACAATCGGATAACGGCCGATGGGTAACAATGTATGATAACCGCGCATAATCGCATTGTTAATCGAATAACTGCGCACGTACCGACCGTTTACCAGTGTTGAAAGGTAAGAGCGATTCGCCCTCGTCACTTCCGTCTTCGAAAGAAAACCAGACCACCTATAGTCGAGGGTCTCCCCTGCAATTGGAAGCAACAGCTTCGCTACTTGCACACCGTAGATAGCCGCCATAACGTGCAGCAGCTTTCCGTCGCCAGACGTTTGCAAGAGTGTCTTGCCATTATGAGTCAGCAGAAAGGAGATCGACGGATGCGTCAGTGCAAGCCGATTCACATAATCGGAAATATGCCCGACTTCCGTGGCGATCGACTTCATGTATTTCAAGCGAGCAGGTGTGTTGAAAAACAAGCTGCGTACACATACTTCCGTCCCTTTTACAGCGGCTTTATCGGAAATAGTGCCAAGCTGCCCACCTTCAATCAAAAGATGCGTGCCTACCTCACTACTGGACGTACTGCTCGTCAGCTCCATGCGCGAGACTGCCGCAATACTCGGCAGTGCCTCGCCACGAAAACCCAGTGTACGAATGCGGAACAAATCACGAGCGTTGCTGATTTTACTCGTGGCATGGCGCTCAAAAGCCAACTGACAATCTTCCCGATCCATCCCTTTTCCATTGTCAACGATCCGAATCATCTCCAGACCGCCTTCTTCTACGTGGATCTCGATTGTCGTTGCACTGGCATCAATTGCATTTTCGACCAGCTCTTTGACAACCGAAGCCGGTCTTTCCACTACTTCCCCTGCAGCAATCATATTGGCGAGATGCTCATCTAACACTTGAATGCTTCCCATGAGTGCCTCCCCTCCGGACGAAGCCTATCGCTTTTTCAATTGCTGTTTCCATGCATACAGCTTCATCATGGCGTCCATTGGCGTCGTTGAATTCAAATCCAGCTCGCGCAGTTCAGCCATAATCGCCTCTTCCTCCGCTGAAGCAAACTGCATCGGTTCTTCATGCACCGCGGCAACTGGTGCCGTCCATAGCGATTCGAGCGACATTTGCACGTCACTCGCTGCATTTCCATTCCCTGCATTTCCATTCGCTTCAAGCCCGGTCAAAATACTGCGTGCCCGCTCAATGACCCAAGTCGGCATTTCAGCCAGCTCTGCCACATGGATTCCATAACTTTTGTCTGCTCGTCCTTCTTCAATTTTGTGAAGGAACAAGAGCTTTCCTTCCCGTTCTTCGCATCGAGCGTTGACATTCACGACACCACTCAACGTCTCTGCTAACCCGGTCAACTCGTGGTAGTGCGTCGAGAAGAGTGTTTTGGCACCGATTTTTTGGCAAATGTACTCAATGACTGCTTGTGCAAGCGCCATTCCATCGTACGTCGAAGTCCCGCGACCAATTTCATCGAGCAGAATCAAGCTCTTCGCTGTCGCTTTTTGCAGGGCGTGTCTGGTCTCCAGCATTTCTACCATAAACGTACTGTGCCCGCCTACCAAGTCGTCGGCTGCCCCAATTCGCGTAAAAATCTGATCGACAATCGCCAGCTTGGCCTGTTTAGCCGGAACAAAACAACCGATCTGTGCCATCACTGTGATCAAGGCGATCTGTCTCATATACGTACTCTTACCTGCCATATTCGGACCTGTAATGAGCAAAACTTGACGATTGGTCTGATCCATCTCCACGTCATTTGCCACGTATTTTTCGCGTTCCAGAACGGCTTCTACTACTGGATGCCGCCCTTCTGTAATGACGTATTCGCCACTTTCCACAAGCTCAGGACGTATAAATCCACGCTCGTCACTTACCGTAGCAAACGACTGGAGAACGTCCACAGATGCGACGCGCTCTGCGAGGTTCTGCAGTCTTGGTATATGCTTCGCGACTTCACTTCTTACAGCGACGAACAGTTGGTATTCCAGCTCAATCATCTTTTCTTCCGCTTCCAGAATGAGCGCTTCGCGTTCCTTCAACTCTGGCGTGATGTACCGCTCTGCATTGGCCAAAGTTTGCTTGCGCTCATACCGACCGGCCGGAACGTTGGCGATGTTGGATTTCGATATTTCGATGTAATAGCCGAACACCTTATTGAAGCCGACTTTGAGTGAACGAATCCCTGTCGCTTCCCGTTCTCCCTGCTCTAGTTGGGCAATCCACGTCTTCCCTTCACGACTTGCCGTATGGAGCTTGTCCAGGTACTCATCATATCCCGTCCGAATCATTCCGCCTTCACGAACCGATATCGGGGGATCATCCACAAGCGCATGAGCCAAATAGTTAACGATATCCGTACATTCATCCATCCCTTGCGCCAGTTCCATTAATACCGGAGTATTCGTTTGGATCATATACTGCTTCAGCTCTGGAACAGCTTCCAAAGACAACCGCAGCTGAATGAGATCTCGAGCGTTCGCATTCCCGTAGGAAATGCGCCCCGCCAGACGCTCCAAATCATAGACACGATCCAAGCAAGTCCGCAAATCGGAGCGAAGCAGCATGTCACCCTTCAAGGCTTCCACAGCGCTCAGACGTGCCTCCAACTGCTCGCGACTGAGCAATGGACGCTCAATCCATCTGCGCAAAAGACGACCACCCATTGCGGTTTGTGTCCGATCCAATAGCCACAGCAGAGAGCCTTTTTTCGTCTTATCGCGAATGGTCTCTGTCAATTCCAAATTGCGTCTGGAAAAACCGTCCATTTGCAGATACTGCTTTGCATCGTACTGCTTTAACAGGCGCATATGGGCAAGACTGCGTTTTTGCGTCGTCCCTATGTAGAACAAAAGAGCATTGACTGCCGCTCGCATGGACATATCCAACCCTTTTGCCTGCTCCGCATATTGACTATCCACCGCAAATGCGTCCAGCTGGTGTGCATCCACGATAGTAGATGGCAGTGCTGTCTTCGGCAAAACAGCGAGGCCAAAAAAGACGAGCTCCTTAGGGCGATATTGCAAGGCTTCATCCAGAACAGCCTCTGCCTGTCCCACCAAAGAGGTAACGTACATCTCGCCTGTACTCATATCACACGCAGCAACACCTGTACGCCCTTCTACCTGGGCCAATGCTGCCATGTAATTGTTTTCCTTATCCGTCAGCCATTTGCCTTCCATCATCGTACCCGGAGTAATGACGCGTGTAACTTCCCGGCGAACGACCCCTTTCGCTTCTTTTGGATCTTCGACTTGCTCGCAAACGGCTACTTTATGTCCTTTTTTCAGCAGCTCTGCAATATAGCCATCTGCCGCATGGTGTGGAACTCCACACATTGGTATGCGCTCAGAACCACCACCATCACGTCCCGTCAGTGTAATTTCCAGCTCACGGGACGCAAGAATGGCGTCATCAAAAAACAGTTCGTAAAAGTCGCCTAAGCGAAAAAATAAGAAAGTATCCGGATAATCTTTTTTGATAGCCAGATACTGTTGAATCATTGGGGTGTATTGAGCCATGATTTTCTTCTCCTAGCCTACTAATTCTCGTCGCTATTATATCATGATTGTACGGTAATGTTGACCCTGCATCCGATGGAAGACCCGTTTATGGCAGCATCCATGTTTTACGCAAGTCTTCATCCGTTCTCCACGCTTGGCTCTCGATTAAAAAAGAAAAGTATCGATCCAAATGGATTCGTGACAGCGTATAGCCTGGTAGCTCCTTTAATTCTTGCCAGACTTGGACTACGTACGGCAGTAGCTTTTCTTTTTCACCCTGGTAGTACGCTTTAATAAGCGGGAGCTTTAGATGAGGCGTTGCTTGTAGCTTCTCGTGATTGGTTGCAACCAAATGGGCCAAATGAAGAATACCTCGAGCGACAAGGGGATCAACGAGCCAACTGGGGAGTGTACGATATTCGAATCCATATTCCTTCTCCCTTACATCCCCCAAAAATCCATAGCGCTCTCTGCGGCTCATACACCCTGCATCCTCAATCAGAACAAGGGGAAGAGCCAAGTACGCATCCAACTTTCGCCGAAGAGAAAAAGTAGGTGTGAGCCCGCCAAAATGAATATGCCCGCCGATTGGATAACCTTGAAACGGCATTCCGCCAGCGAGCCATTCGATAGACGCGTTCCCTATTTTTTGGTATGCGAGTGCCAGACTATCGTAGATATGCATAAATAATTGATCAGGGTCCTCCGATGGCGCAGGTCTCAACTCTGCAACCGGGTGCTGATGGAGACCTAATTCTTCCCGATAGCGTGTCGTATCACAACCAACCGTGCCATTGATGCTCAGGAAGTCCGAGGCAAGTGCCATTTCTCCTGTGGACTTGCGTAAAGCAAACTCAGGATCAGCCCCTATGCTTTGCAGCTTTTGCGGCTGTTTGCACATCTGACCTTCCCACCAAATTCGAGCACGCTGCATATATTCGTCAGCATGCTTGGCTGGCCAATTTGGTTCCACCTCGACGACCTTAAGTCGATGGGGAGAAGCCGCCATGATCGTCACTTGACCTGCATCAGCTCCGGCAGCATACAAACTGCGCGCAGCCAGCCCTTGCACCACCTGAACTTCTGTTTCGGTGGAAGGCAAGGAGACGGAATGCCACTCGGGTTCCTGTAGGCGATGAAGCAGCCATTGTGATTGCTCCTCGCTCCTGGCAATATCCAGCACATAGTCTTGGTAAAGGCAGATCCTATATGTCCGCCAGCCCGGTCGCACTGCTTTTCCTGTTGTTACAGGTATTCTCCCCTGCCGGAGCAACCAGCGCCCGATTTCTGGACGATGCAAATACGCTACGACTTCTTTTGCGTTGGCCGTCATCGGTTGTGTTGCTGGCGTTTCCTGCTTGTTAGCTCGCTGACTCGCCTTTGTGCGTAGAATCATGCCTTCCACACTCCCCCGCTATTCTTTCGTTATCTTATGACTGCGCCTAGAAAAAAGTGTGAATGGTACGCATCCGAAAAAAAGAAAAAAGAGGAGATAATTTCTCCTCTTTAGTCGAGCTCGTCGAGTAGCGTAGCGGAATCAAAGTCATCAAACTCGTCACTGTTATCTTCAAAGTCGTCATCCAGATGGAACTCTTTGTCATCACAACTATTGCAGACAACAACGCACACCTTTGTTTCTCCAATGACCTCTACTGCATATTCGCTTTCAACTCTGACTGTGATTGTGCCACCACCACTTAACTCCGCTTTTATGCACTTCGGTTGCTCCACGGCGCGTGCAACGATTTCCAGATCGCCTCTGCAGTTTTTGTCGAAGAACGTAAGCGGTACGAGTACGGAGAACTTAACAGTTTCCCGCTTGACTTCGGTTTGCGTGTTATTAGCAAACGAAAACCACAGGTTGACGTCATACGTACCAGATACTTCAACGGCATCTCCGACTTTCTCTGCTTGGAAGTTCGTGTTTATAATCCAGCATCCGAGGATCGTCGAAGGAGTTTGCGACGGTATGATGGTGTGGGTGGTAGTAGAAAATTTATGGCCTTTGCCGCAGACTGCTTTCGCGATAAGTTCCCGGCACTGTAGATCTTTGTCTATACCCGACATTTCGTTACCTCCTCCATACAACGTTTCTGTACATTTGTATGCAGGGCATTCGACTAGCGTGCAAACAACCACCTTATATTTGGGAAAGTTGTTGGGTATTCATCAAAACAGCGCCGGGAAGGCTTTCTATCAAGAATTAGGAGCAGCAGCCGCCAGATTTTTTCTTCTCAGGCCCGCCACCCGTCTCTCCAGTCAATGGGTTTCCGCCTGTATCCAAAATAATACGCTCCGAAACGGTGTTCGTGATCACGTTCGTGACCATTTGCAAAAGATCATTCACATCGACCTGCGATTGCTTGAATTCCGTAACAATAGGAATGGCATCCAGTTCCTCATGCAATTGGTTGTATTCGTCTTCCACTTTTTTCACCAGTTCCGGCTTGTTGATGGATTCAAACATCACCATTTGCTTTTGCTTTTGCTTCAATGTATCAATCAAATCTTGCACACGTTCATTGTGCTTGATTTGCAGTTCGGCACGTTTGAAGAAATCAACTTCATTTGTACGCGCGATCATAGCTGCGAGCTCGCGAGCTTTATCGAGAATTTCTTTCTGTGTATATATGTTTGTTTGTTCCATAATGACCTACACCTCAACTTTGGATACGAGCTCTCCGTGGAGTGTCCACGTTTTCGCATCTGTAATTTTTATGTGAACATACTGTCCGATCAAGGATTTGTCGCCAGTGAAATGAACCAGCTTGTTCGTACGCGTACGACCCGCAAGCACTTCCGCATTCGTTCTCGATTCGCCTTCCACAAGTACCTCGACAACCTGATCCTGCAGTTTTTTGTTCTGCTCTAGCCCGATGCGAGCCAACACTTCATTAAGTCGATACAAGCGCGCTTTTTTCACTTCCATCGGAACGTTGTCTTCCATGACAGCTGCTGGTGTACCTTCACGCGGAGAGTAGATGAAGGTATACGCAAAATCGTACTTGACCTCTTCCACCATCGAAATCGTATCTTCAAACTGCTCATCGGTTTCGCCTGGGAAGCCAACAATAATATCGGTAGAAAGCGAGACATTCGGGATCGCGTCCTTGATTTTGCGAACGAGCTCCAGATAATGCTCACGCGAATATTTGCGCGCCATCCGCTTGAGTACTTCTGTCGAACCGGATTGGACAGGCAAATGGATTTGCTCCACGAGGTTGCCGCCTTTTGCCAGCACCTCGATCAAGTGGTCGTCAAAATCGCGCGGGTGACTTGTCGTAAAGCGCACACGCGGGATATCAATCTTGCGGATCTCATCCATCAGGTCTCCAAAACCGTATTCGATGTCCTCAAAATCTTTCCCATACGCATTGACGTTTTGTCCAAGAAGCATGATTTCTTTAAAGCCTTGGCGAGCGAGATCACGCACTTCCGCGATGACATCTTCAGGGCGTCGACTGCGCTCTTTTCCGCGGGTATACGGCACGATACAGTACGTACAGAACTTGTCACAGCCGTACATAATGTTAACCCAGCCCTTGGTGTTTCCTTCGCGGAGCTTCGGCATATTTTCGACGATATCGCCTTCTTTGGACCAAACCTCAATCACCATTTCTTTGCTGAACATCGCATCGCGCAACAGTTCTGGCAGTCGGTGAATATTGTGCGTTCCAAAAATCAAGTCGACCTGCTGGTAGCTTTTCAGGATTTTCTTGACGACTTTCTCTTCTTGGGACATACAGCCGCAAACACCGAGGATCAGATTCGGGTTGTTATTCTTGAGCCGCTTCATGTGGCCAAGCTCTCCAAATACTTTATCCTCTGCATTTTCGCGGATCGCACAGGTGTTAAATAGGATGACATCCGCATCTTCGACAGAATCAGAGGAGGTATAACCCATTGCTTGCAAAATACCAGAAATCGTCTCCGAATCATGCTCGTTCATTTGGCAGCCATACGTACGAACGTGATAACGCTTTCCTTTTCCGATGTTCTGCATGTCTTCTGGGATATTAAAATCGTAATGGACTAAAATCTCTTCCTTACCGCGCTTTTTCGCATCCTTCAGAGAGGGGGCCTGGAAGTATTTCGCATAGTCTTCCGTTTTCTTTGGAGACTTAACGGATTTTAAGTCCACAGTCGCCTCTTTCGTTTCCTTCATCATGTATCACCTCAGCTAAAATCATCTACATAAGTAACCAATAAAGAATTATATCATTTTGGGTGATACAAAAGCTAATGCATAATAACCATTATGAGGCAAAATATGTACGAAACGGCGAGTGACCGTTCCGATCATCTCTGGGTTTCCCGGCAAGGAGATGTGGCCTCGCACGCGCCCCTTGTACATCGTTAACCGGGTGATCCCCCACATATACCGCTTCACTCGCTTTCACTCCAAGCCGGTCCAACGCTCTTTCAAATATGATTGACTCTGGCTTGGACACCCCTTCCCGCTCCGAAATCAATATGGCATGAAAAAATGGTTCAATTCCAATCGCATTCAAGTTTTTCATTTGAAACTCACTTCGTCCATTCGTAATGATCCCTAGCTTCATTCCCAATTGATGTAAGATCTGAAGTGTTTCAACCACACCTCTAAAAGACAGACAGTCCTGCCAAAATAGATGTACGTATTCTTCTAATAAAAATAAAGAAGTAACCTCTTCAGTCTTTGACTCTTCCAAGATGGTCTGATAGACAACATCTTTCCACACATACCCACGCTGGTCCAGCTCATGAAAACGGGATGTGAACGCTTCCAGAGACATTTTTTTCTGGAGCGGCTGTGTACGTTCGTACTGTCGTGCCAAAAATGTATCCAACGACCGTTCCCGATCCAAAAGCGTTCCATCCAAATCAAACAAGCATGCCCTTACCATTGGTATATGCTCCTCCTTACCTGTCAATTTTTTTGAAACTCCGTCTTTTTGCCTATTTTCACCATAATATTTTTTTCTCCTGCAACAATACAAGCCCACTCGCCGTCTGAATAGCAGTCAACAAAAAACTACATTGCCATTTTGAGGAGGTTAACATGAAAAGAGCACTAGCCGTATTTTTGTCGGTGTTGATGTTCTTAACGGTTATCCCGGTCGTCGGTGCCGCTTCCACTCCTTCGTTCTCAGACGTTCCACGTAGCCATTGGGCATACAAGGAAATTACGGAGATGGCGGCAAAAGGGATTATCAAAGGGTACGACAATCGAACATTTAGACCGAACAATGAGGTTACCCGCGCCGAATTTGCAAAAATTATGATCGCAGCAGCAGATGTAGATATAAACAAACGCTACGTCGACCAAACCTTTAAAGATGTACCACGTCATCACTGGGCATTTCTGTATGTGGAATACGCCAAGCCTTACTTGACTGGTTACAAATCCGGCTCCACCTACACGTATAAGCCAGATCATGCGGCAGTACGGGAAGACATTGCTGTCGCATTGGTACGCCTGTTGGGCTACGATCAAAAGTACAAAGCTGACATGAATCAATTGAAAAAGTTCCGTGATTACGACGATATTTCGTCAGCACTGCGTCCGTATATTGCGATTGCGATCCAAACCGATTTGATGAAAGGATACAATGGCAATTTCCGTCCACAAGATCCGATTACTCGTGCGGAAGCTGCTTCTCTGCTCTATCGCGCTATTTTGGATCGTGACGATGATGATGAGATCAAAATTGTTTTCCCTAACCCTGGTCAACCGAAACCGCAGCCAGAACCAGAGCGAATCAATATCAGCGACTCCTTCTCTGATTCCAAATTGAAAAACTGGGATACAGACAAAGCGACAGGAAACTGGGAGGTCGCTAGCAAACAAGTGACAGCTGAATCCGATGACGATGATCTGGATCACTATTTCCTGCCACTGAATTGGAATGAGTCTGACAAAGTTAAAAAATACGAATTGAGCGTCGATGTTAATGTCGTTGGCAGTGAAGGTTTAGGAGGCCTTTACTTCAACGGTAAAGACGGAAAAGCCAATGTTGTATTTGTCCAAAAAGATCGCGTTGTTTTAGGAAAAGTGAATGATGTCGAAGAGGACGATATTGACATCATTACTTCTAGCTCCTACAAGTTGAAATCCAGCAATCGCTTAAAAGTAGAAGTTAACGAGAACACTGTTTCCATTTACTTGAACGATCAATACTTGTTCGGTCAACAGTATGTGAAACAAGAAGGCACAAAGCTCGGTCTGTACCTGCAAGAAGAGGCAACTGAAAACGCGCCTCGCAAAACGACCTACCTAGACAATTTCTCCTTCAAGGAGACCAAATAAAGAACCATATTTTGACCCGACAAGCTATCTTGGCCTGTCGGGTATTTTTTCACTCTACTTGACATGCATGTTCTACCAAATGGAAAAAAGATAGTGAAAACGTAGAAAAAAACGCATTTCAGATGGTATAATGGTAGCTATTCTTGTCCTGTGAAGGAGCCTTCTTATGTCATTTTCTGTTAATCAACCGTTTCGCTGGATGGACTCCGGTACCTACCAGGATAGTCCACTTGAGCCTTTAATCCGTGATGAAGCGTTGGCAGCCAGTATGCAATCTGAATCAGCAACCCCTATTATTCATCTCTGGGTGTACGATCAGGCGCTGTATCTCGGCCGCAGAGACGCCAAGCTTCCTCAACTCCAGCAAGCCTTGCGTAAGTTCGGTCAAGATGGCTTTGGTTGTGTTCTTCGCTCGTCTGGTGGAGCTTGTGTTCCACTTGATGCTGGCGTACTCAATATGGCTTGTTTATTGCCTGACACTTCGATTTCCATTGACTCTTTCTTCTCGTTTGTTGCCCAACTTCTTGATGTTGGCCTGCGCGATTACGGGAAGCTGGAATTTGGAGAAGTGAAGGGTTCCTACTGTGCAGGGGAATACGATTTTTCCATTCACGGTAAAAAAATCGGAGGTATGGCACAAAGACGCACGCGACACGGCTCTATTTTGCAGCTATGCATTAACGTCGACGATCGGCCACGAGGGGAATGGATGGAGCGCTTTTACCGTCTAGCCGGCTTGGATGAAATGCAAAGTCATAAGCCAATTCCTTCTATCGATGCTTCTACCGTTGGCAGCATTGCGAGTTTGACTGGAAAATTGGCCACTATAGATGATGTAAAAGCTCGTCTATTGGAGACAATCCGTTCTGAGTGGGCGGTATCACCTACCCCCTTTTATGTCCAAAATGAGTTAGTGACAGAGTCAAAGCATCATTTGTCGCAGCGATTACACTTATTTTCTTATACCGCAAAAGAACTGGCCGCACCTGACTGGCACTTACCCGAATAACGGGCATGTTACTTGCTTTTGATTCTCCAGGTGCTGCCGGGAAAATTCTGGAGGAATTATGAATAGCAATCGAAAGGGGACGTTTCAGGATCTGAATGCCCTTTTTGTTTTTGGGGCTCTTACTGTCTTGATGATTCACATCCTCAGTTTTTTTCTCGCTAATGAAAAGACGTATCCGTGGAATAGTGATTTGCAAGCCGTTCTCATCATCTTGTTGAAATTCGGTCGCTCTTTGTTTATTTTTGCAACTGGAATGCTGCTGTTTTACTGGTATCAGAACCGACAATTGGATTGGCGTGCTTTCTGGAAAAAACGCTGGCGCGCAGTTATTTTGCCTTACGTAATATGGACAGCCATCTTCACCTATTTTAAACACCAAACCTTTGATCCCGCCGTGCTGGTAGGACCCTTTTTCGATAGTCTGTTTACGGGTAGCTCTTTCTACCATCTGTACTACATTCCGCTTTACTTGCAATTGTGCTTGTTGTTTTGCCTGATCAAACCGTGGATGGAACGGTACTTGAACTTCCGCTGGATCATCGCCCTCTTTATTGGACAAGCTGGTCTGTACGTTCTCTACCACTATTTGTTCATTAAACCGTTTTGGGCCATTGATTGGGCTGCAAACCCATTCCTGTCCCTCGTGAAGCACAGTTATGTTTACGGACAGCATTATGTTTTCATGTACGTATTTACTTTTGCACTCGGCGCTTATGCCGGAATGAATGTGAATAAATGGCGGACGTGGGTGAAACGCCTTCAAATACCTTCTATTGTTGTGATGGCAAGTGCAGCCGTTTGGATGGCGTACAGCTATCTTTCCGGCTCCAAAAGCTACTACGAGAGCATGAATATTTTCGAACCGCTTTACTTGGTATACACACTCTGTGTGATCATCAGCTTTTACCCTGCATCCACTTATTTCGGCAAACTGCCTAAACTAGGTCCGTGGCTTGCCCGATTGGCCAAACAAAATATGGCTATCTATTTGGTTCATCCGCTGATCTTGTTCTTAATGCAGAGTTACGTTATTCATCGACTAGGCTGGTCGACGCCGTCATTGGTTCTCGGCATGTTCGTGATTACGCCGCCACTGTGCATTTTCCTTTACGAGCTGACGACGATGTCCTTTTGGTTCAATCGGAAAAAACGGGTGGAAGCAAAACCGATTTTCAAAAATCAAACGTATAAAGCGTAAGGGAGAAACTGGTTTCCTCTAAACTCCTAATGTAAAAAACAACATGATCTCCCATACTAGAACTAGGGACAATTGTTCCACACCTCGATTACTTGCCTGGCGTAACTGCCGGGCTTTTTTTCGTCTAATGCCTCGTGAAAGGCTTGGCAACGCCAAGTTTTCTAAATGTAGCCCTACCGTTTGTACCTCGCTTACGGTATCATAGAAGAGGACCACAAGCAGTTCTTACTGCTATCGACGACAGAAAGAAAAGGTGGTGGATCTGAATTGAATCAAGAGATCCCTTTGTTACATATTCCGATCAAAGATCTCATAATCGCGTCCACAAAGGTCGCACATGTGCAGCTAGGCAATTCGCTTGAGCACGCCCTGCTCGTCCTAATCAAGTCCGGCTATTCAGCCGTTCCTGTACTGGATCATCAGTATCGTTTGCATGGGTTAATCAGCACGAATATGATCATGAATAAAACTCTAGGTCTGGAACGCTTCGAGACCGAACGTATGTCCGAACATATTGTAGATGATGTGATGGATACGAAGGTCCCTCGATTGCGTGACACCGATGAATTTTTGAAAGCATTGGAAGTGTCCATTAATCACCCTTTCGTCTGCATTGAAGACGACGAACACTATTTCCAAGGAATCTTGACTCGAAAATCGATTTTGGCATTGGTATATCGTCACTTTCGCAATCTGCCCTTTCCTTTGGCTGACCAACAACAGCCGGCAGAATCGTAAGTCAAGGCATACGAAAAGACGGGGCAATAATAGCCACCGTCTTTTTCACATTCTTGTACATTACTTCTTTAGTTGAAATAGCTAGGCGATAAAAGCTGATGCTTCCGTTTCTTTTTTTCAGCGAGTAATGTCTGCGCATATTCTAGTGGATGACGGTACGTTTGTTTAAACATCTCCTTCTCTCCAGCTTTGAAAAACGAATAGCGCTGATCACGCACATTGACTTCAATTAAATACGGATTGCCTCGATCATCAATTCCCATATCCATGCCTAAGTCTGCTAATGATGAAAAATGACGACCGTACTGCTTCGCAATTTCCACCGCTGCTATGCCAACTCTTTCGATGACCGCTTGTTGTTGTTTTACCTCAGGAAAGATGGGGAATAATGCTTCCGAAAACGGCACTGCTGTCCCACCTCGGGAGAGATTGCTGAGCTTGTTTTTCTTATTGGCGACCTTGGCAACCATCCCGCTCACTGTCCACTGTTTCTCTTTGTTTTTTTGCACCGAAACACGAATATCAAAGGTTTTGCCTCCATAGCGCGCCAAAGGAATTCCTCGCTGGATCAAAAATCTTTTGTTACCGACCCAGCGTCGCACCGTGGAGAGTATCTGGGAATGAGATAAAATCTGCCGTTTTTTCGATGCAATGAAGTGATAATTGCCTCCGTGCCGTTCAATACGCGCTACCCCAATTCCAACAGATCCAATTGAAGGCTTGACGTACACCACCTGGTATTTATCCAAGAACAGACGCAACTGCTCCGTGGAATAAGGTACAGTATGCGGCAGATAGCTGCGAATCTGTTCGTTTTTCCAGAGCATCTGGTGTACTCTTCTCTTATCCCGTACAACCAAGCCATTGAACACCGTTTTCTTTTGGCTCAATCTTCGAATCACATTCCGCGCTTTTGTATCCCCTGTCAAAACACGATTGTGGATGACTCGCGGGACTGAAACCAGTTGTGAGACGAGTCGATTTCCGTTCCAAAAATATCCCTTGACCCTTGCATCTCCTGGCTTTACATGCCGCGGGTGGAAAAAAACAGGCTCCAATCCAAGCTCTTTTCCGATTTCGACATAATAAGGCAGACGCTCATATGACTTGAGGCCTTGAATTCCTTTCTCTATAAGGGCCCAATCCAACATTATCCCGATTCTGTCCACGGTAGATCCCCCTTGCCACATTGCTCTACATAGGGTATGTGCCAGAAAGGGCAAGAGCGTGCCTATTTTTGTACACCTATCCGCGACCTGACAAAATATTTGCTTTCCCATAGGAATCATGTCGGATGCTGCGCTTGCCCGGGAAAGGATCGCGTTGCGTTCTTTTTATTGTCCCCTGCGTTCGATGGCCAGTAAAAACGGGGCTTGGTTTTGCTGATTGATATATTGGTATTTTAAAACCAAATAATCCAATTGACTCAGCTCGTGGCAAAATGCTTCCACTGCCTCTTTTTCCGTCTCTCCCGCCGGATGCCCCCAGTAAATCATGACTGTCATGATTCCGCCTGGTCTGAGCACCCTCAACCCGGATTGAATCGCCTGAATGGTACTGCTCGCTTGTGTTGTGATTTCTTTGTCTCCGCCCGGCAAATAGCCCAAATTAAACATGATTGCCGCGGCACTAATCTCCAGCTTGTCAATTTCCTCATGACTGGCGAGCTTCATTTCTACCCTGTTCGCCAGACCCTCTCTTTCGAGTCTTTCTCGCGTTTTCTCGATCGCCTGCGGCTGGATATCGAAGGCGATTACTTTCCCTTCTTCTTGCACCAGTTGCGCAAGAAATAACGTGTCATTTCCATTCCCCATCGTGGCGTCTACAACAGTTTCTCCTACTTGTACCCGTTCACGGATTAATTTGCGTGCAACTTCTAATACATTTGGAAACAAAGTCAACTCTCCTCTCTATGTACACAAACAACGTTATAAATCGATTTGCAGGCCGATGCGCGCGGCATAAACCGGACCTGCGACAAAAGCATTGGCCTCCGCAATTACTTGGGACTCCTCATAGCCGTAAAACAAATGCGTAACCAATAACGAGCGGCAGGATAGGGATTGTGCCAATTCTGCCGCTTGGCGAACAGACAGGTGCCCATTTGGCTTCGCTGGTAAATTGTAATCCAGATAGGTGCCCTCACAAATGAACAAATCCGCTTGAGTTGCGAACCCCTCCCAGGCTGTACCTGGTCCACTGTCAGCTCCGTATACGAGGATACGTCCGTTTGCTTCCAAGCGCATGGCGTAGCATGGATCTCCGTCACCATGGTCTGTCCGTAAAAAAGTGATTGCGACATCCCCAATGGTAACAGACGTTTCTTCCGTGATTGGGGTAAATGTGGTCGCATCTCGATACACCAATGTCTGAGCATTGGTCACTGGCAGCGCAGGAGCATAGATTGGAAGCGGCTTGTCAGCAGGTCTTTGGCCAAACAACTGATGCACCATCAAACCGTACTGCATCACTCCTACATCCGCAACATGATCATGATGGTAGTGAGATAAAAGCATGGCATCCAGCTCATAAATGGGCAAATGCTTGCCTAACTGCGCAAGAACACCACTGCCGCAGTCGAGAAGAATTTTGACACGGTCTGTCTCAATCAGGTAACCCGGAGTAGCACCCCCTGGACCAGGATAAGGAGATTGATAGCCTAACACGGTAACGCGCATATTCGGTTCACTCCCTCTCATAGGATGGAATAAGGTGGGACAGGAGGTCTGAGATGCAAGGAACATGGAGAGCCGCATGGCAGATCGCTTTTACGTATATTGGAACAGTCGTAGGAGCTGGTTTTGCCTCTGGCAAAGAAATTGTAGAGTTCTTTGTTCAATATGGAACACAAGGCTTAGTAGGCATCATTCTGGCTACGACGCTGTTTATTTGGGCCGGCATCCGCGTCATGCTGATTGCCTATCGACTTCAGGCTGATTCCTATCAAGAAGTCAGCACCTATTTGTTTGGACATCCCTTTGGAACTGTATTTAATACCTTGCTTTTAACCGTATTGCTAGGCACTACCTCCGTCATGCTCGCTGCTACCGGCGCGATTTTTTGGGAGTCTTTTCGATTATCTCCCCAAATCGGAATTTGGTTTAGCATGATTTTGATTTTTTTCGTGACGAAAAAAGGGCTGTTTGCCATCCATCACGTGAACAGCATTTTTGTTCCGATGCTCATTGGCTTTACTGTGCTTGTCTTCCTTTATACGAAGCCATGGTTAGATACGAATGTGGTCGTAGAATCATTACGGCCTTGGGCGTGGCTTAGTTCTCCCTTTTATTATGTTGCCTTAAATGTCACACTTACACAAGCGGTTTTGATTCCGATGGGCAGACAGAGTCCCAGCGAGAAACCTCTTATCCTAGGGGGAATCTTAGGAGGGTTGGGAATAGGCCTTCTGCTCATACTCGCTTACGCTTCTCTGTCTGTAAAAATGCCGGGAATCCATCACGCGGAAATGCCTATGATCGCTGTGCTGCAAGGCTTGGGGCCAACTATTCCCTTTTTGTTCTCCCTATTGGTGTACGCCGAAATTTTCTCGACTCTTGTTGCCAACGTTTTTGGTCTAGCCCAACAGATTAGACAAGTTACCCCCCTTCGAGGTCCGACTATTTTACTCGGGATTCTGCTAATTTGTTATTTGATCAGTTTTATCGGGTTTAGCTCGCTTCTCCGTTTCCTGTATCCACTCTTTGGTCAATTGGTTGTCTTTTTCCTTGTCATGCTCGTGTACAGGCAGTGGCGCGATCGCATGTAATAAAAAAACCTCTCCCGTTAAGGAGAGGTTTTTCACTCTATCAAACTTAAGCAAATTCTTTAACCAATTTTTCGAAGTCTTCTTCAGACAAGCGAATGTCTTGGTTAACCAAACCTTCTTCTTTGAAGCCATTTACGAGAGCTTCATAAGGTTTTTGCTCAGTGTTTTGGTAGATCAGACCTGTAATCAGGCCTTTGTATTGCATGGAAGTAGACATTGCTTTGATACGGTCATGTGGATCGTATCCTTCGATTGTGTCTACTGGTACGATGTTCTCTTTGAACCAGTCGTACGTATTTACCTTGTTGTAGGTTACACAAGGGCTGAATACGTTGATCAAGGAGAAGCCTTCGTGTTGGATACCTTTTTCGATCAGTTCAGTCAAGCCCTTCAGATCGCTGGAGAAGGATTGAGCAACGAAAGTCGCACCTACAGACAGCGCCAGTTCAACTGGAGAAATGGAGGACTCGATGGAACCTGCCGGTGTAGACTTAGTCACGAAACCAGTCGCGGAACGCGGGGAGGTTTGACCTTTTGTCAGACCGTAGATTTGGTTATCCATTACGATGTACGTAACGTTCATATTACGACGGATTGCGTGTACAGTATGGCCCATACCGATCGCAAAACCATCCCCGTCTCCACCAGCTGCGATAACTGTCAGCTCGCGGTTCGCCATTTTCACACCTTGTGCGATTGGCAGGGAACGTCCGTGAATACCGTGGAAACCATAGCAGTTGATGTAGCCGGAAATACGACCAGAGCATCCGATACCAGAAACGAGAGCCAGATTTTCAGGTTCCAGACCTACGTTCGCTGCGGCGCGTTGAATAGCCGCCTGGATGGAGAAGTCACCACAGCCTGGGCACCAGTTTGGCTTTACATTATTTCGAAACTCTTTCATAGTCGCCATGTTTTACCAGCTCCTTTACTTCAGCATAGATTTCCTTCGGCAGGAATGGGTTACCATCATATTTCAGCACGGACTCGATTTTTTCAGCGTTTCCAACGTTTTGTTTGAGCAGGTTTGTTACTTGCGCTTGGATGTTGTGCTCAACAACAACGACTTTCTTCGCTTTGTCCACGAGTGCTTTGATTTCTTCGGTAGGGAACGGATGCAGCAAACGGATTTGTGCATGGTTTACTTTGATTCCCTCTTGTTCCAGACGAGCTTTTGCTTCTTGAATCGTACCAATTGTAGAGTTGATACCCACAACCAGAACATCCGCATCAGCGTGAGGAGCATCTGCTGTTACAGCGTTTTTGAAGTTTTTCAGTACGCCTTCCATTTTGCGCATACGTTTATCCATTTGTTGAATACGGTTTGCAGCATTCTCAGATGGACGACCAGTTTGGTCATGCTCAACACCAGTTACATGGTGCAGACCGTATTTTTGGCCAGGAATAACACGAGGAGAAACGCCGTCTTCTGTTACTTCATAACGTTTGAACAGGTCGTTTTGCTCTTTTTCTGGCAATTCTTGTCCAGCAAGCAGTTTTCCGCGGCGGATTTCTACTTTGCTGTAGTCAAATGGAGTCACTGTTTGTTTACCCAAAGACAGAGTCAAGTCAGTCATCAGGATAACAGGCAGTTGGTATTCTTCCGCAATGTTAAACGCTTCAACTGCATCGTAGAAGCACTCTTCTACTGTGCTTGGCGCGATAACTACTTTTGGAATGTCACCGTGTGTACCATAAATCATAGCATTCACATCAGATTGCTCGATTTTGGTAGGCATACCGGTAGATGGGCCACCACGCTGCGTGTTCACGATTACAACTGGTTGTTCCGTGATACCAGCCAGACCAATTGCTTCCATCATCAGGGACAGACCAGGACCTGCAGAAGCAGTCAAGGAACGAGCACCCGCGAAGTTAGCACCGATTGCCATCGTAATAGCAGCAATCTCGTCTTCTGTTTGGATAACAGTACCGCCCAATTTAGGTAGCTTTTTAATCAAGTATTCCATTACCTCGGAAGCAGGTGTGATCGGGTAAGCTGGCATGAAACGGCAGCCTGCTGCTACAGCACCCAGAGCGATCGCATCGTTACCGATGAGGAACAGTTGTTTTTGTGGATCAGCCTTTTCCATTTGGAACTCAGGCAGTTGACCACCAGTCAATTCATTTACATAATCAAAACCGCGGCGAATGGCATCCATATTCTTTTCAACCACTTTTTCGCCCTTGCGGAGGAACATATCTTCAACGATGGGACGGTAGCTTTCCACTGCAATGCCGAGGATGGCACTGGACGCACCAATCGACACCATGTTTTTCATCAGGGAAGTTCCCAGCTCATCAGCGATCTCAGTCAGTGGTACAGTGAAGAAGCGAACTGGCTTCAAGCCGTCCGGCAACTTTGGATTAAATTTCGCATCCGCGATAATGATACCGCCTTCACGCAACTCATGCGCGTTGAAATCGATCGTCTCTTGGTCAAACGCTACGAGAATGTCCAGATCGTCAGAGATCGCACGCATTGGCGTTGTGCTCACGCGAATTTTATTGTTCGTGTGTCCACCCTTAATACGGGAAGAGAAGTGACGGTAGCTATACAGATGGTACCCCATCCGGTTCATCGCCATCGAGAAAATCTCACCAGTACTCTCGATGCCCTCCCCTTGCTGTCCTCCAACTTTCCAGGAAAGTTGACTAATCATTCAGATTCCACCCTTTCAGTGACTGTGAGAAAAGCTGCCTATCACACCTTGAAAAGACTGATAAGATGTGACATTTCTGTGCATAGACAGTAACAATTGTAGTCCTGTCCATGTCAAATTGCAAGTGCTTTTACTCAACTTACTTTTGACCTGAATTTTAATGTTGAACTTGGTACATTAATATCCTCATGCTTTATTGTAGCACGTTTCCGAAAACACGCAACCAATTTCCTTGCACAAATTTCAATACTTCCGCCTCTTTATAACGTTTTAACAAAGCTTCTAGTAACTGGGAGTAATCTGCCGAGGATGCTATGTCTCCAAACGTCTCGGTAATCCCATCGAAATCGGAACCAAAGCCTACGTGGTCTACACCACCCAACGCACAGATGTGATCCAAGTGGCGCAACAAGTCATCGATCCAAACCGTGCGCTTGTCCGGTACGGTAAAGAAGTCTACAAACGTCAAGCCGATCGCGCCATCTTTGGCGATTAATGCTTGTATTTGTTCGTCCGTCAAATTGCGAGAGTGATTGCATATCGTTCTCACGTTCGAGTGCGAAGCGATCACTGGTGCTTTCGAGCATTCTAGTACATCCCAGAATCCTGGATCGGCCAAATGCGAAACATCAATGATCATCCCCAGCCGATTCATTTCTTCTATGACTTCTCGTCCAAATGAAGTAAGTCCACCTGGATTCGGCTCCCCATTTCCACTTGCTAGGGCATTGCCATGATTCCAGGTCAGCGTCATTCCTCGTACCCCAAGCCGGAACCATGTACGTAGCTGAACCAGACTCTCTTCTAAAGCATGCGCGCCTTCTACAAACAGAATAGCCCCTTTCTGTCCCTTTAATACGCATTCAGCCAAATCTGCCTTTGTGAAAATGGGTCGGAATTTATCACTCGCCACCTTTTGATAAAAAATATCGACCATTTCTAGCACAGTATGAAAGCGACGTCCAAACGGCACCTGAGTGGGGACGAAACAGGCTAGCACTTGTATGTCTACATTCCCTTTTTCAAGGGCGGTAAAACCAGTTTGCAAGAGCTTGTCTTCTTTATAAAAGTCCAGCTCGGGGTTCTGCCATAGCTTGCATAATACATCGCTATGCGCATCAAAGATTTTCATATGGAAACGCTCCTTCTCTTCGATATCTTCAAAGGGAATACTTCTGGACAAACGAAAAAACCTGTTCATTCTTCGAACAAACAGGCAGGTGAAGCATTTGCAGTTGTATCATCTGGGTTCTACGATTAATTTGATTGCAGTTCGTTCTTCTCCATCAATCACGATGTCGGTAAAGGCTGGAATACAAATGAGGTCAACTCCACTCGGCGCTACGAACCCTCGTGCGATTGCTACTGCCTTCACAGCTTGATTAAGCGCCCCAGCGCCAATGGCTTGGATCTCAGCCGCTCCTCGTTCACGAAGAACTCCGGCAAGGGCACCAGCAACGGAATTGGGGTTAGACTTTGCTGAAACTTTTAATACTTCCATCCTTTTTGAACCTCCCGTCTGATAGGAATCCTGTCATCATTAGAATGATATTCGCATAACCCCTAAAAATTCCTGCTAACTTGCTTGAAAGATTCAAAAAATTCTAATCTTATTCCCAT
This sequence comes from Brevibacillus sp. AG162, assembly GCF_006715575.1. Lineage (NCBI taxonomy): Bacteria > Bacillati > Bacillota > Bacilli > Caryophanales > Paenibacillaceae > Brevibacillus > Brevibacillus sp. AG162. The sequence continues at coordinate 715,182 of NZ_VFNO01000001.1, read as the reverse complement.
TATTCCATAAACGGATGGTCAGAGTCAATTCTGATTCGTTCCATTTTTTTCGCATGCCCAGTCGCTTTATCTATGGTAATCAGCACCGCATTCAACTGCGCAGGATCTGGCGCTACCTCAAAGCGAACAGGGAGCTGCGTCAAAAATTTCTTAATAACAGCTTCGCGTTCCATTCCCAAAATGCCGTTACTTGGGCCACACATTCCTACATCACACAAAAATCCGGTTCCTTGAGGCAAAATACGTTCATCAGCTGTTTGCACATGGGTATGTGTCCCCACGACCGCTGTTACCTTCCCATCGAGGTACCATGACATTGCTTGCTTCTCCGATGTGGCTTCGGCATGAAAGTCTACAAAAATGAGCTTCGTACGCTTTCGAGCTTGCTCTACTAGCTTGTCAGCCATTTGGAACGGACAGTCGAGCGGTGGCAAGAACGTACGCCCCATCAAATTAATGACGGCTAGTTCCCCTTCAGGTTGCTTGATATATGTAATCCCTTTTCCAGGAGCCCCTTCTGGGAAGTTCGCGGGTCTTATCATCCGCGGCTCATCATCAATAAAATCGAAAATTTCTCTTTGGTCCCATGTATGATTCCCGAGCGTAATCGCTTGAACGCCCCACTCGAAAAGCTCCTTGGTAATTTTCTCTGTAATCCCGCGACCATGCGCAGCGTTCTCTCCATTCGCTACGATAAAGGTAGGGTTGTATTTTCGCTTCAGTAACGGCAGATATGTTTTCACGATCTCTCTGCCAGGCGAGCCCATAATATCTCCAATGAATAACAACTTCATTACCAAATCACCTCATTGCTAGTATACACAATTCCTCTGCTCATTAGAAAACTTGACTTCGTCAAGTATTTGGTGTGCTACAAAAAAAGTAAAGTGGCACGCAGCCACTTTACTTTGCATACTCAACTGCCCGCGTTTCACGGATAACCGTTACTTTAATATGACCTGGGTAGTCAAGTTCATTTTCAATTCGTTTCGTGATATCCCGTGCCAGACGGGTAGCTTCCGCATCGTCAATCTTATCAGGTTGAACCATCACGCGAATTTCGCGTCCTGCTTGAATCGCATAAGACTTTTCTACGCCATCGAACGACTCAGAGATTTCTTCCAGTTTCTCCAAACGTCTGATATATGTTTCCAATGTCTCACGGCGTGCACCTGGGCGTGCAGCAGACAGAGCGTCAGCAGCTCCCACGAGCATAGCAATGACGGAAGTTGGTTCGGTATCACCGTGATGAGACGCAATACTGTTCACTACTACGTGATGCTCATTGTACTTCTTAGCCAGTTCTACACCGATTTCAACGTGTGAACCTTCTACTTCATGGTCAATCGCTTTTCCGATATCATGCAGCAAACCTGCACGTTTGGCCAGCTTCACATCTTCTTTCAGTTCTGCCGCCATTAAACCGGCGAGATGTGCCACTTCCATAGAGTGCTTCAGTACGTTTTGACCGTAGCTTGTACGATAACGCAAGCGTCCAAGAATCTTGATCAGATCTGGATGCAAGCCGTGAACGCCTGTTTCAAACGTTGCTTGCTCACCGTATTCACGGATTCGCTCGTCTACTTCGCGACGCGCTTTTTCCACCATTTCCTCGATGCGAGCTGGGTGAATGCGACCGTCTGCGACCAGTTTATCCAACGCTGTCTTGGCGATTTCCCGACGAATCGGGTCGAAGCCAGACAGGATGACTGCTTCTGGAGTATCGTCAATAATCAGATCGATACCAGTCAACGTCTCCAGGGCACGAATGTTACGTCCTTCGCGTCCGATAATACGTCCCTTCATCTCATCATTTGGCAGCGTAACCACGGAAACGGTTGTTTCTGCTACATGGTCTGCTGCACAACGTTGAATGGAGGTCGTAATGATCTCACGAGCACGCTTGTCCGCTTCTTCCTTGGCCTGAGTCTCAATCTCCTTGATCATCACAGCCATTTCGTGACGGACGGTATTCTCCACATCCGTGAGAATGATCGTCTTCGCCTCATCCTGCGTCAAGCCGGAGATTCGTTCTAGCTCTGATACTTGTTCTTTATATAAGTGCTCTACCTTGCTTTGCAGTTCTGCGATGGCACGGTCACGCTCGGACAATTCTTCTTCTTTGCGCTCCAACTGTTCCATCTTGCGGTCCAACGATTCTTCTTTTTGTAGAATTCGTCGTTCCTGACGCTGGATCTCATTGCGTCTCTCACGCAATTCGGTTTCCGCTTCGGATCGAAGCTTGAACACTTCATCCTTCGCCTCCAGCACCTTTTCCTTCTTAACGGCCTCGGCGTCCCGTTTGGCTTCCTCCACGATCTGTCGTGCAGCTTCTTCTGCACTGGAGATCTTCGCTTCCGCAATCGATTTACGAGTGAAGTAGCCAGCACCCAAGCCGATCAGCAGGGCAACGAGCACAATGACAACTGTAATTATAGGATCCATAGGCTTTTTCGTTTCACCTCCTTATTGTAAGACATCTCCCCGCTTTCCAAGCATTTGTTTTTCATGGAGTGCTCTCACATTTGAACATTCGGCTAAAAAACAAGACCGATTTTACTCGGTCCGCTGAATCCGTACAGCTTTCGCACGGTTTTTCAGTTGTTCCATAGGCAACGAGTGAGCAAATCACAAAAAGTTATGATACACCAAGTAAATACAAACCTATTTTATTATTTGTGAACAAGAATTGTCAAGATCATGCAAATAGAGTTGGCCCTAACTATCGCTTCTATGACGCAATTCTTCACGCATTTGTTGAATGATCGCATGAGAGAATCCCTTGCGCATCAGCATGGACAGCAGCTTGCGTTCTTCATCGGGGTTCGGTGCACCCTCTATGCGTCGCGCCTTCTTCTCTATCAATGCGCGGGCAGCATCTAGTTCAGCCTGCCTAGACACGCCACGAACTGCGTCCTCTACAATCGCTCTGTCCACTCCTCGCTGGGTAAGCTCCATACGCAGCATATAAGGACTCCTCGGCTTCAAACGCAATCGCTCGTCTACCCATTGCTTCGCAAATGCTTCATCATCGATGTAGCCGTGATCCTTGCAGCGCTGGCATATCTCTTCGGCAATCTGCGTAGAAAATCCCTTCTCTACCAAATAAGAATGCAGCTGACTGCTTGTCCGTGGGCGTATTCCAAGGTATCGCAAAGCACCTAAATACGCTTTATGCTTTTCTTCTGCTACCAGGACTTCCCGGCAAAAAGCTTCATCTAATTCTGTTCCCTTAAATAGATTGTACTTTACCAGTATGTCTTCGTGTACGGTAATCGCATACTCGCCTTCTACATCGATATGGTAGCGTTGCTTTTGTTTGATATCTCGATGAACGGCAGTGATCAGGCCGCTCTTCATGCTGATTCACTCCTTCGCAAAGCTAAAATAACAGCCTGTCTCATCGACAGGCTGCTCTTCTACTCTTCATTAATCCAGATCAAATGTTGGCTCTTCATCTTGCTCTGGGTCGTTTACCGGCTCAGTTTCTGGAACAGAGCCAGGGTTCAGGCTGAAGTATTCGCGCACCTTTGTTTCAATCTGAGATGCAATGTGCGGATTTTCCTTCAGGAAGACCTTCGAATTTTCTCTACCTTGGCCGAGACGCTCTTCGTTGAAGGAATACCAAGCACCACTCTTTTGAACGACATCAATCTCAGAACCGATGTCGAGGATGCTACCTTCTCTGGAAATACCTTCACCGTACATGATGTCCACTTCTGCAACCTTAAATGGTGGAGCCACTTTATTTTTGACAACTTTGATCTTCGTCTTGCTACCCAAAATGTCGTTGCCGACTTTGATAGATTCTGCTTTACGAACATCCAAACGAACACTCGCGTAGAACTTCAAAGCGCGTCCACCTGGAGTTGTTTCCGGGTTCCCGAACATAACTCCCACTTTTTCACGAAGCTGGTTGATGAAGATCGCAATCGTTTTGGACTTGTTGATGGCACCGGACAGCTTGCGGAGTGCTTGGGACATCAAGCGTGCTTGCAAACCTACGTGGGAATCTCCCATCTCGCCTTCGATCTCTGCTTTTGGCACGAGTGCCGCAACGGAGTCGACTACGATTATATCTACCGCACCAGAACGAACCAGTGCTTCCGCGATCTCCAAAGCTTGCTCTCCAGTGTCTGGTTGGGACAACAGCAATTCGTCGATGTTCACACCCAGCTTCGCAGCGTAAACCGGATCCAAAGCATGCTCAGCATCGATAAACGCAGCCTGTCCGCCTTGTCTTTGCACCTCTGCGATCGCATGAAGTGCTACTGTTGTTTTACCAGAAGACTCTGGTCCGTAAATCTCAATAATCCGTCCACGTGGGAATCCGCCCACACCTAGTGCGATATCAAGAGCAAGCGCTCCACTCGATACGGTAGAAATCTGAACGTTGGATACTTCCCCCAACTTCATAATGGAACCTTTACCGAATTGCTTTTCTATCTGACGCAATGCACTCTCCAAAGCTGCGCGACGATCTGACAAATGGTACACACCCTTTCAATTTTTCGCATCTGTTTTGCTTGTCTTCATCATACCTCGAGACAGAAGTGTTTGCCAAGTATTTTTTACGAACAAATATTCGCATTGTAAAAAAGCAGCCATTTCCTGGTTATTCCCAGTGAAATGACTGCTTTGTAATACTCGCTAATTAGGAACGTTTCGCTCCGCGAGGCTTTGCTGGCTCCAGATTGATTCGTTTTCCGTTGATACGCGTTTGACGCAGTGACTCATATACGAATGCCGCTACCTCTTCTGGAACCTCAACAAACGTGAAGTTCTCAAAAATGTCGATGCGACCTACTGATTTTCCTGGGATACCAACAGATTCAGAGATCTCTCGTACCAGATCCTGTGGCTTCATGTTCGCATTGCGGCCAACGTTCAGGAAGAAGCGAACCATGCCTTTTGCTGCACCCGTTTCACCAAAGTTGTACGCTTCTGCTTCCTGCCCTTGTCCCGCTTCGGTATGGAATGCCAGGTGCAATGCAGCAGCTGCTACTTTTTCAGCCGGGTATTGACCAACGAGAGAATCCGCTACTTTTTGGTACATATCCGCGATTGCATCGCTTTCCAAAAGGCTGGTCAACTGTTCACGCAATTGTTCTTGTTTGCGCTCAGCCACTTCCTCCAGGGAAGGAACATTGCGAGAAAGCACTTGTGCTTTTGTCTGCTTTTGGATAAACATCATTTGTCTTACTTCACGAGGCGTAACCAACGTCATCGCAATTCCTTTGCGACCTGCGCGACCAGTACGGCCAATACGGTGTACGTAGCTCTCAGAGTCTTGTGGAATATCGTAGTTGATTACATGAGAGACGTTTCCTACGTCGATACCGCGTGCTGCTACATCTGTCGCGATCAGGAATTCAATCGAGCCCTCACGGAACGCATTCATAACCTTGTCACGTTGTGCCTGTGACAAGTCGCCATGCAAGCCGTCCGCAAGGTATCCGCGGGATTGCAGGACTTCGGACAACTCATCTACACCGCGCTTGGTCCGGCAGAAAATGATTCCCAACTCAACATCCTCACTGTCCAAGATGCGGCAAAGGCTCTCCACTTTATTGCGGTCAAACACTTTGTAGTATACCTGTTCGATCAATGGCGCCGTTACTTCTTCACGGCTAACCGCAATCGTTTGCGGCTGTTTCATGTAACGGGTAGCCAAACGCTTGATTTCTGGCGGCATTGTCGCAGAGAACAGCAAGGTTTGACGCTCTTCCGGCATATGTGTGATGATCGTCTCGATATCTTCGATGAAGCCCATGTCCAGCATTTCATCCGCTTCATCCAAAACGAGTGTATGTACGTGATCCAGCTTCAATGTTTTGCGGCGCAAGTGGTCCATGACACGACCAGGAGTACCTACAACGATTTGTACACCTTGGCGCAGCGCACGAATTTGATGTCCGATCGATTGTCCGCCATAGATTGGCAGCGTACGAACTTTGTTGTATTTGGAGATGCGCAAGAGCTCTCCCGCAACCTGGATAGCCAGCTCACGAGTTGGGGTCAGCACGATCGCTTGTACACGATTGGCAGGCGTAATCTTTTCTACAAGTGGAATCCCGAATGCAGCAGTCTTACCAGTACCTGTCTGTGCTTGACCAATCAGGTCTCCGCCATCCAGTACTTTTGGAATGCATGCTGCCTGAATCGGTGATGGCTCCTCGAAGCCCATATCGTGAATGGCTTGCAGAATAGATTTATGTAAAGGAAAATCGGAAAAAATCGTCATGAAAAAAATCACCTTTCTTTTTGCATTTGCAGCGCATAAAACAACGCGTATTTAGCGGCACGCCCAACGATTGCATGCCTTCTTCCAGCAAGGCGCAGCTCTTTTACAACTGTGGGCATTCCTTCTGCCGCGATCCCTACATAAACAAGGCCAACAGGCTTGCCCTCGGAAGGATCGGGTCCAGCCACTCCCGTAACAGAAATCCCGTAAGTAGCTCCCAGCTTTTCTCGTACATGTTCAGCCAGCAATTGAGCTGTTTTCTCACTGACTGCCCCATCTGTTTGCAAAATGGAATCAGGTACTTCGAGCAGCTGATTTTTCACTTCATTGGTGTAGCAGACTACCCCGCCACGAAACACTTGCGAGCTTCCCGGTACAGAGGTAATCAACGAGGCAATTGATCCTCCTGTGCAGCTTTCTGCACAAGCAATTGTTTCATTTCTCTTTTTCAGCTCAGAAACCAGGACATCATGCAGCGACGAGCTCTCGCCCATCCCGTACATATACTGGCCAACACGGCTGAGAATTTCTTTTTCTACAGGCAAGATCAGGGCTTCCCCTTCTTCGACTGTAGCAGATCTTGCCGTAATCCGAAGCGTTACTTCGAATTCTTTGGCGTATGGCGCGATCGTTGGATTGTCCTGCTTTTCGATCAGATCGAGCAGTTGTTCCTCCAAAGCGGATTCGCCTATTCCGTAGAACCGGAGTAAATGAGAATGAAACACTTGTTTTTCGGGGAGCAAATCGGTTACGTAAGGCATCACGTAATTCTCCACCATTGGATACAACTCGCTTGGTGGTCCAGGCAACAGCACGAACGTACTACTGTCATGACGGATCGCCATCCCCGGCGCCATCCCGAAATCGTTGGAGAATACATGGCTGCCAGAAAGCACCAGCGCCTGCTTACGATTGTTCTCCGTCATGACAATCCCACGTTGCGAAAAGAATTTCTCAATTCTCTCCATGGCTTCTGGATTCGTTTCCAATCCAATGCCTACATGCCCCGCCACGGTTTCTTTCGTCAAATCATCTTGAGTCGGCCCTAACCCACCCGTGAAAATGACGAGATCAGATCGTCCTGATGCCAATCGAATCACTTGTAGCAATCGCTCCGTGTTGTCTCCCACAACCGTATGAAAGTATACTCCCACGCCAATTTCCGCCAGCTTCTGAGAAAGAAACTGTGCGTTGGTGTTAGCGATCTGGCCTAACAAAAGCTCGGTACCTACCGCGATAATCTCCGCTCTCATCTTCCTCATCCATTCTCTTTGAGAGTAGAAAAGCCTCTAAACTAATAGTCTATCACTTGGAAACGCTCAAGAGAAGAGTCTTGTGAAAAAAGAGACCAATACCCGCATTACGAGTATTGGATCACGTTACGATTTTTCGCAAAGTAGTCGTACCCGGAGTAAATCGTGATGATCACCATCGCCCAAGTAGCTACTTCGTCGAACGGAATACCGAAGAACTCAAATGGGAAGTTGCGAATCATGACAGCCGTAATCGCTACGATCTGCACCCATGTTTTCAGTTTACCCAATGCACTCGCAGCAATTACCTGTCCTTCTGCCGCAGCAACTAGCCGTAAACCCGTCACCGCAAACTCCCGGCTGATAATGACAATCGCAATCCACGCTTCCAGACGCTGCATCTCTACGAGTGAAATGAGTGCTGCAGAAATCAACAGCTTATCAGCAAGCGGGTCCAGAAACTTCCCCAAGTTCGTCACGATTTTATTTTTCCGTGCAATATAACCGTCGAGTCCGTCCGTACTGGCTGCTAGGATAAATACCAAAGCCGCAATCAGCTCGTTATACGTCATCGTCAGGCTGCCAATCGAAAATGTCCCGATGTTGTAACGCACCAGCATAAAAAACATAACTACCGGCACCAGAAAGATCCTGGCGAGTGTGATGCGGTTGGCGAGATTCACCTAGACTACCTCCCCGGCTAAATCGTATTCATAGGAGTGTGTAATTTTTACTTTTACGATGGTGCCCAGTTCGCCTTTAAAACCAGTGACGAATACTTCACCATCGATTTCCGGAGCGTCATACTGTGTTCGACCTACATAAATATCGTTACGTCCTTCATAACGTTCAATCAAAACATCCAAGACTTGACCAACAAAGCGTCCGTTGCGATCTCCGGCTACTTCACGCTGAATTTCCATCAGCATGTTCGCACGTTTTTCCTTAACCTCTTCGTCTACGTGGTCCGGCAGACGGGAAGCTGGAGTGTCATCCTCGTTGGAGTAAGTAAACACACCCAGTCGATCAAAACGGATATCCTTCACAAACTCGCTCAGGCGCTCGAAGTCTTCCTCTGTTTCCCCTGGGAACCCTACGATCAAAGAGGTACGCAGAGCCACATCTGGAACCTGCGCGCGAATTTTGGCTACCAACGCACGAATGTCCGTCTGTCTTCCAGGGCGACGCATTCTTTTGAGAATATGGTCTTCCGAGTGCTGCAAAGGCATATCTACGTATTTGCACACTTTTGGATTGGTAGCAAAGGTGTGGATCAATTCATCCGTGAAAAATCCAGGGTATGCATAGTGAAGACGAATCCACTCGATGCCCTCGACTTCTGCCAGACGGTTTAAAAGTTCAGGAAGCATCAGTTTTCCATCGTAAATATCCGTTCCGTAGTTCGTAGAATCTTGTGCGATCAGACTTACTTCTACGATACCTTGCGCAGCCAAATGACGCGCTTCTTCCACGATGGATTCGATTGTACGACTGCGGAATCCCCCACGCATTAAAGGAATCGAGCAAAACGTACAGGCGTTGTCGCAGCCCTCGGCAATTTTAATATATGCGGAGTACGTGCCTTCCTTTACTTTCCGCTTCACTACATCTTCGTACGTAAAAATGGGATTTCCTACAAAAATCGGTCGCTTGCCCTCTAGAGATTCTTCGATAATACCTGTAATCGACATAAAATCGCCTGTTCCGACAATGCCGTCCACCTCAGGAATCTCATTCAAGATATCCTCTTTGTAACGTTGTGTGAGACAGCCTGCCACCACAAGCGATTTCAGTTTGCCGGATTCCTTCAATTCACCCATTTCCAGAATCTTATTGACGGATTCTTCCTTGGCTGCATCGATGAAACCACAGGTATTGACGATGACCACAGTTGCTTCTTCCGGGTTATCAACCAGTTCATAACCTTTTTCATCTATCAGATGGGCCATCATGTCCGAATCAACGAGATTCTTTTCACAGCCCAGCGTAACAATCGCTACTTTTTCACGCGTGCCTACCTTCTCTGTCATCTTTTTTCCTCCAATTGGTCACACCAACCCATATTACACCTATCCAGTATAATATAAGCCTAAAGGAAGTGTCAAAAAAGAGAAAAGTATAAAAGGCAAGCATATGCTTGCCTACTGGGTGACCGCCTCTTTTACTTTCATCGTAATATTGGACGGCATTGACTTCATTTTAGACGTGTCTACCAAGACTCCGTTAACCTTCAATTCCACTAAAGTCGGTTTGCCTAAACGAATATAAGCGGATTTCCCCAGCTCAATCGTTTTTTCCTGATCCTTCTTGAGCGTGCCCTGCTCAACATAAGTTTTGCCTTTTCCTTCCGAAATACCAAACCAGCTGGTGTCTTCTTTCACCTTCAGATGAACCGTGATTTTTTCTCCTCCTTGCAAGGAATAGTTATACATCGATCCTTGCTGCGATTCGAATGTGATGGTTGCCTGAGGAGTTTCCGTACCGGTCTCGGGTGGGTTTGTTCCTGTTTCAGGATTCGGTGTGGTAATAGAAGGAGGCTTCGGTTGTTGAGCAATCGGGGATGTTACCGCTCCACCACCATTGCCAGGCGGGACAATTTCCGCTCCAGGACCAACTGTTCCACCCGGCACTGGCTGAGTCAACTGACCTCCATTGTTGTTAACGACAGCGAAATAAATAACCCCGATAATCAAGGCAATAAACAATACGAGCAAGGTCTTGGTAACCCATCGACCTGCTTGTAATGGATTGTTCGCTGAAGCAACTCTTCTGCGACGAAGTCGTTCTACTTGCTCTGTAGGTGGCTGGGCCGGCAAATCGGACTGAAAGTGATTCAGGATGTGGTTCGGGTCTAGACCGACAGCTTCCGCATAACTCTTTATAAATGCACGCGCGTAAAAGTGGCCAGGAAGTACGTGAAAATGACCCCTTTCAATGGCTTCCAAATATCGCCGCTGTATCTTGGTGATACGTTGGATGTCGTCGAGCGTGATTCCTTTTTCTTCGCGGGCCCTTTGCAGGACTTGACCTAGCTCAGACACAGCTGCCCCTCCTTAATTCATTTCGAAATTATCAAAGCCGCGATTGTTGATAAGCTCATATGTAATCTCTTCATCCGGATGATGACGCAGCTCAATAATGTAATGGAAATCATCAAGTTGGTACTCTGATTCCCTTACGAATATATCCGGATGCTCAATGATTTTTGCGGCAGGAAAGTTCATAATCTCCCGAAGCAAGGTGAAGTGCTTTTCTGTCGATCGCAGCGTTGAGACAATTCCATCTATCAAATATACATGATCAGTAGACATTTCATCAATGGCTAAGGAGCTGCGTACCGTCTGGCGCAACAAAGTGGAGGAAATGAATGTCCAACGTTTATTGGCGGATACGCTGGCAGCAATCATGGATTCAGTCTTCCCTACGCGAGGCATTCCACGAATCCCGATAAGCTGGTGACCTTCCTTCTTCAGGATTTCTGCCATGAAATCGACCAGCAAGCCCAGCTCTTCACGAACAAAGCGAAACGTTTTTTTGTCCTCGCTATCCCGTTCAATATAACGACCGTGGCGAACAGCCAAGCGATCCAGCATGGTCGGGGGACGTAACCTCGTTATGGTTATGTTGTCCATTTTTTGCACAACGTTGCGCAAAACCTCCATTTTTTCATCATCATCGGTCAAGAGCAGCATACCTCGACGCATGGTATCCACACCATTGATCGTTACGATATTGATGTTCAACATCCCCAGAATAGAAGATACGTCCCCTAAGAGACCGGGACGGTTACGGGCAATCTCATACTCCATGTACCATTCTTTCTTCGCTTCCATATGCAATCCTCTCCGCCAACCAGAATTCTCTTCTTATGTAGTATATCACGTTCGTTTCATTCGACAATCGCGAAAAGAAAAATCCCCAAAAGTAGGGGATTTGAATGGCTAGCTGCCAGCGTTCGCGTCATTGCGATTCTGAACAAGCTTCACCATGAGTGATGCCAAAGCCTGTTGTTGCTGTTGATCACCTGCGTCCCACAGCTGTTTCAACAGACGCTCCTGATCGTTTTTCGGGTCTACTTGCTCAGACAGATAGCTACCGATTTGATAAGCTACATTTTGAAGCGTTTCGCTTTCCATCCCGGCTTGTTTCGCTTGTTCTACCCGATCTCCGAGAAACGCTTTCCAGTCGCTGAAATTGTCAAGAATCGACATAGGGAAATTCCCTCCTTTTGTACGTTGCGAACAGATTTGCTGCCCACACAAAAGGTAGAATTCCATCATTTCTCGTTTTTTATTCATGCATACTTTTATCTTCTACGTGTACCATCCACCGTTTGGACTAATCACTTGCCCCGTCACATAACTGGAATCCGCCGAAAGCAAAAAGCGCACGACTGCAGCTACCTCATATGGTTGTCCGAGACGGTTGGCTGGTATTTCTTCCGCGATCATTTCCATTTCATCTGGAGCAAAGCGCTCCATCATTCCACCAGCAATAGCTCCTGGAGCGACAGCATTTACCGTGATTCCGTTTGGTGCCATTTCCTTTGCCAAGGCTTTGGTGAACGTATTGATGGCTCCTTTGGTCATGGAATACAGTACCTCACATGAACCGCCCGTAAGCCCCCAGATGGAAGAAATGTTGACGATACGCCCATACCTTGCCCGCAGCATGGCCGGAACAGCTGCTTGGCAGACCAAAAAAGCGGATCGAACATTAAGTGCGATGAGCTCATCGAATTTCTCGACAGACACATCCGTAAATAAACCGACATCATCCACAGAGGCGTTGTTTACGATCAACAGTGGTGCAACCTGCATCTGAGCAAACATCGCGGCAATTTGCTTTGGATCCCGTAGATCAGCTTGGAGGATGCCGTACGGAACGCCCCGCTCCTGGCATTTTTGCACCAACGGCTCCAATTTTTCCATATTTCGATTGTAATGCAGATAAAGGGGAACCCCCGCATCAATCAGGTAGGCACCGATTGCGTGCCCGATCTCTCCGGAAGCTCCCGTAATTAATGCCCACGGCGTCTCTTGGTTGAACATGAATACATTACTCCTGTGGCGAAGCGGAACGAACGATGGAAACAGCCATCTGCTCGGTTAAAAAATGCTCCTTCAAACGTTTTTCCACATCTTCGCGTGTGATCGACTCCAAGGTCGGCACTACGGAAAACAGATCATTCCCGTTAAATTTGAAGCTGGTAAACTGGTTAGCGATAAACTCCACGGAGTTTAGAGAACGCAGGAAGTTTCCGATTTTTTTACGCTTCGCACGCTCAAAATCGTCCTGAGCTATACCGTTTTGCTTCAATTGTTCGATTTCCGCTTTGATCGTTTCCACTAAACGCTCTGGATCAGGTGTATCTCCACCAATGATCGTATACGCATAATCCTGCTCGCTGCTGTAGTCAAAATCAAAGCTTTCCGTAATTAGCTCACTATCATACAAACGCTCATAGACAGCGGAGCTTGTGCCAAACGCGATGTCCAATACCAGTTTAGTAGTCAACTCACGTTTTAACAAGGCTTCCTTGGTCAGTCCGTTTTCCTTTTCCTTGATTCCGATCATGCATTTAGGCAGACCAACTGTCAGAAACGCTTCTACTTTCGCCTCCGCCGGAGCTGATGGCTCTTCTGGAAACACGCGCGTGATTTGTGGCGCAGGAGGAAACTCCTTTGCTCCTTGGTTTTCACGAATGAGCTTTATGATCGCTTCTGGTTCGAAGGAGCCCACGACCAATAGGAGCATATTTGCAGGATGATAAAACGTTTCATAGCACTGATACAAATATTCTTTTGTAATATGAGAGATCGTCTCGATCGTACCCGCAATCTCAATGTTAATCGGATACTTTTGGTACATAGCCTTTAAGAGGTTCATGTACACCTTCCAGTCAGGGTTGTCATCGTACATGGTGATTTCCTGGCCGATGATTCCTTTTTCCTTTTCTACACTGGCATCTGTAAAATACGGGTCCTGCACATAGTCGAGCAGCAGATTCAAATTGTCGTCTAACTTATCTGTGCACGAGAACAAATAAGCCGTACGATTGAAACTCGTGAACGCATTGCAGCTCGCCCCGTTTTTACTGAATTCGTGCATGACATCCCGATCTTTTTTCTCAAACATTTTGTGCTCAAGAAAATGCGCAATGCCGTCAGGAACATTAATTTCTTCCCCGCTTCGGGTGCGGAAATGGCTATCAATGGAGCCATAGCGCGTAGTGAACACAGCGTATGTTTTGCTGAAGCCTTGTTTGGGAACCAGATAGACTTGCAATCCATTTTGGAGAGTTTCATGATATACCGTTTCATTTACTTGTTCAAAGACAGTGGTCTGCATCTTATGCCTCTCCCTTCTTGTCCCGCAGCAGATAAATCGTGTCGATCGTTACCTTGCTCGCTACTTTCTTGATATCCTCAATTGTCGCTTGGTTAATCCCCGCCAAAAGCTCTTCGATTTTCCGAGGACGTCCGCTAACTACACCATTGTACGTAAAATCAATCATGCCGCGTGCACTGTCCAGCAGCTCACGGAATTGGTTAGACAAAGTCGCACGTGTCTGACTCAATTCCTCATCCGATATGGTTCCTTGTTGCATCAGATCAAGCTGCTGCTTAATAATCTCAACCGCACGTTGATATTTGCTAACATCAATCCCGGACATAATCATAAGAATCCCTTTGTGGCTCTCTAGCCTGGATACGGCATAATAAGCGAGACTCTCTTTTTCACGGACGTTGACAAACAGCTTGGAGTGAGGAAAGCCACCTAATATCCCGTTGAATAGCAACAACGTCGGGTAATCGTCATCCTTATAAGTGATCTGCGTGCGGCAGCCGATGTTGAGCTTTGCTTGGTTGACGTCGAGTCGATCGATCACTTCGCGTTCAGCAGATACGTCCTTCGCCGTCGATGCGATCTGCAGTTCTCCTACTTGGGTGCGCTCCAATGGGATGTGCTTGCGAATAGCCTCGCTTACTTCCTGCTGGTCAACATCGCCCACCACGAACATATTGATCGGATTCGTCGTCGTTACTTCTTTAAAATATTGATACAGTTCCTGACCTGTGATCTTCGGCAAATCTGCCACGCGCCCTTGGACGAGAAGAGCGAATGGTTCTCCTTTACACATTTCTTCTGTCACGCGTTGGTTTGCATACTTCATTTTGTCGTCGATCAAGCTCTCCATCCGTTTACGTAGCGTTTCTTTTTCCTGTGCCAAGTACTTTTCGGAAAAAGCGTTCTCCTGTACGTACGGTCTGACGAGCATGTCTCCTACGAATTCGATGGCCTGCTCCAAAAGAGAGGCTTCATTGGACAAATATTTTTCATTCGGTACTTCCATATAAATTTGCAGGATTTGCCGCTCGCCTTTTTTCATGACATCGACATCAAAAATGGCACCATACAGGAAATCCAAATGTGCTCGTAATAGCTTCGTTTCTGGAAAACGAGCGCTGGCACGTTTCATGACCATCGCAAGCAATGCTGTTTTCGTTACGTGCTCCTCCGATAGCGCCTGTTCAATCATCGTCACGATCGTCGTTGTCTTGAACTTTTCTGTTGGAAGGATATGTACGTTCATCCCATTGATTTGGGAGCTTTGAAATGCAATTTCGGTTGTAGAAGCAGTCATAGTCCAATCTCCCTTCTCCATCAGCTTACTCATACTCTTCTCTATTGTAACCAATTGTCAGGGCATCAAGCATCAGAATCTTCCATTATATATCCCAGTCCTTCATCCTATGCGCTCACGCAAGTCCCGTAATACGCAAATCACAGCGCTTCCATTGTATAAAAAAAGAGCGAACAACACCTTTTTACAAAGGGTGTTCACTCTATTCCTTACATATCCATTGCATCCCACTCCCGAGGATCATCCGAAGTGCTATGCTCTTCAACAAATCGACCGCAATCAGACGAGAGACAGAGCATGCCATCCAACTGCTCATCGTGAAAGGGTAAGCCGTGGGTTCCCCCACAGTACGGACAAGTCCACATACGAAGGGCCTCCTTTTATTCGTGAAGGTACTCCGTAGTAGTTTGTCCCAATATCAGAGGGGACTCTCCACTTTATTTTGCTCCCAAATCCGCAAGTAATCATACGGATCGATCGCTTTCCCCGTGCTGTTACGATAGAGGCCAAAATGCAGGTGAGGCTCAAACATTCCCACTGTACCAGTACCACCGTAGCCTGTGTCTCCAACAAAACCGATCAACTGTCCAGCTTTTATCTTTTTGCCTACATGCAATCCTGGAGCATAGGCCTGCAAATGAGCGTAGTACATCCGATATTGACCATTTTCATCCGTAATGTTTACTCTCCAGCCACCATACGTATTCCAGCCCACTTTGTTGATCGTCCCATCGGATACCGAGTAAATCGGCGTTCCCTTTGGTGCCATGATGTCGATGCCCTCGTGACTGCGAACACTGCCGCTATTGGACTCCGTCCACTCTCGATCAGACCCGAAGCTATCCCCATACGGCTCATACCAGCTATTCTCGTGGAAAGGAAACCGAAATTGATTTCCAGTCAATTGATCATCCGCAACTTTCGTGGCAATAGGATACTCAGCTCGTTGTGCACCTTCTGGCAAAAATAAAATCTGGCCCACTAGTAACTCATCAGAAGAGAGATGATTATTTTTCTGAATGGCACTCATGTTCGTATCGTGGCGAGCTGAAATTTTTGATAAGGTATCTCCCTGTTGAACGACATATGGATTCAAGGAGTATTTCACACTCGCAGCTTTGTCTTCCACAGGTTTGGATTGTATGTATGCAACGGCCGACTTCTTATCCCATTGAACTTGATAGCCAAATGCCTCGGAGATAAATCGGATCGGAACAAGCGTCCGCCTATTCACAATGATGGGAGAGACATCCGTCTTCCATCGTTTTCCATCTACGTACGCTGTCTGGCTGCCGATCGTAAGGGTTATATGCTTGCCTTTTTTGTTAAGGAATACTTTCTGCGTAGCAGCTTCGTAGCTTACTTCTGATCCTGTTGCCTCCGCTACTACCCGTATCGGAACGAGCATACGCCCATTTCGATGGATTGGCGATACATCGGATTGGACTCCCCTTCCATTGACAACGACAGAAATGACCGGTCCTGGCTCTTTTGCTGAAGCCATTCCACCAGATACCGCTATCATCAGGCACAAAACAAAAGCGCCTAGAAGCCTGTTCCATCGATAACTGCTGTACTTATGTAGACAGCGGTTCATCTTTTTCCCTCCCCACAGACAATTTGCCAAAACGGATAGGACCGTTTGCGGACTGCAAGCAGTCACAAAAATTATCGCACAGGGAAAGTGACAGGTTCTAGACGCTAAATTTTGTCAACGAATGATTAACGCGATCCCGTATCGTAAGGTTTACCGAGGGCCGCTGGAGCACTGGATCGTCCTACCAGACCAGCCATCACGAGAATCGTCAGTACGTACGGAAGCATGAAGATAAATTCAGTAGGAATGTAATTGGTCAATCCGAAGATTTGGACCAAAGACTTGATCGCTTGAGCGACACCGAAGAACAAGGCTGCTCCCATCGCACCCGCTGGATGCCATTTACCAAAGATCAAGGCCGCAATCGCGATAAACCCTTGTCCGGAAACCGTGTTATGGGAAAAGTTACTGGTTGTCGTCAAAGAAATGGTAGCTCCACCCAATGCAGCCAGCATGCCACTGATCATAACAGCCGTATAGCGCATTCTCTTAACATTGATCCCTACTGTATCAGCAGCACGCGGATGCTCACCAACCGAACGCAAGCGCAATCCGAAAGGTGTCTTAAATACAACATACCACGTAAGGAAAACAGCAATGAAAGCTAGAAAGCTAGTAGGATACGCCTCAAAAATGGCATGTCCGATATACGGAATTTCACTCAATCCAGGAATACTGAATTTGTTAAACACAGCGGTCAATGTTGTTGTCTGACCTGCTCCATCGAAAATAATTTTGGTCAGGTAGATGGAAAGTCCAGCTGCCAAGAAGTTCAGGGCCACACCACTGACGGTCTGGTCCGCTTTAAACGTAACGGAAGCAACGGCATGCGGGAGTGCAAAAATAGAACCGGCAATCCCCGCTGCAATAAATCCGACCCACGGTGCCCAAGCACCTAGTGAATCTTGGAAAGCATAGGTCATTACGGCACCGGTAAAAGCACCGATAATCATCATACCTTCTAGCGCAATGTTCACGACACCAGAACGCTCCGAGTACAATCCACCCAGTGCGGCAAAAATCAAGGCAGTGGAAAACACGATGGTATCATGAACGAGGTTGCTGAGAATTAATCCCCAATCCATCAGTTTCCACCTTCCTTTTTCTTCATCAAGATCGGCTTAACGAAAATTTTCACGATGCCATGTGCAGCAACGAAGAAAATAACAGAAGCAATCACGACACGAATCAGCTCAAACGGTACACCCGCACTAAACTGCATGCCGCTCGCACCGAATGTGAGAACCCCAAACAATATGGCAGCAAGGATAACCCCGAATGGTGTATTTCCGCCAATCAATGCTACCGCGATTCCATCAAAGCCATAGCCCGTATGCTGCGTCATAATCGCTTGATAGTGGAATACGCCCAAAATCTCAGTAGCTCCACCAATCCCCGCAAACATACCACCAATGAACATAGCCTTTACAACATTACGATTCACGTTCATACCAGCATACTCTGAAGCATGCGGGTTCAAACCAACGGAACGCAATTCAAAACCAGATTTTGTTTTCCAAAGAATGATATAGAAGAAAATAGCTGCGAGTACGGCAACCAGTGTACCCCAGTGTAAACGAGCATTGTCAAACATTTCAGCGAGCCATCCAATGGTAATGATCGCAGAATCCTTTACTTCTTCAGATGTTTGTTTGCCTGCTGGAATAAAGAAGGCATTCATGACCCAGTTTGCAAAGTAAAGAGCTACCCAGTTCAACATGATGCTGGTAATAACCTCATTGACACCACGGGCTGCTTTCAAATAGCCGGCAATAGCACCCCACAAACCACCTGCTACAGCACCTGCAAGGATAGCCAGTGGAGCATGAATGATTGCTGGGAGGTCAAAAGAAACACCTACGACAGTAGAAGCAATCATCCCTACGATAAATTGACCTTCTGCCCCGATGTTAAAGAGACCTGTACGGAAAGCAAACGCTACAGCCAAACCTGTAAAGATCAAAGGCGTAATTTGGCGAATCGTTTCACCAAAGTTATACGCGCTTCCAAATACTTTTTTAATCAAAGCCGTATAGGCATCGATTGGATTAAATCCACCTGCCAGCATGGCGATTGCTCCAGTCAAAAGACCAAGAATGATCGCAACGGCAGGAACGAGAAACGATTCTTTCGTGAAGACCGCAATAACTCTATTCATCGTTTCCCCCTCCTTGCATTACTTTTCCGCCGGACATCATCAAGCCGAGCTCTTGCTCCGTTGTCGATTTGGCATCGACAATCCCCACAATGGCTCCCTCATAAATAACCGCAATCCGGTCGGACACATTGATAACCTCATCCAGCTCCAAGGAAAGCAAGAGAACCGCTTTTCCCTGATCGCGTTGATCAATCAGTCTGCGATGAATGAATTCGATAGCCCCTACGTCCAAGCCACGAGTAGGTTGAGCCGCAATGAGCAAATCCGGGTTCTTGTCCACTTCGCGGGCAATAATTGCCTTCTGTTGGTTTCCTCCCGAGAGCGCTCGTGCTGGCGTGTAAATACTCGGCGTCCGAACGTCGAATTCTTCGATAAGCTTGGCCGCATGCTTGTCAATGGCGCCATAATCAAGAAAACCGTTTTTGCAGAACGTTGGATGGAAGTACGTTTCCAATACCATATTTTCACTCATGGTGAAATCAAGAACCAATCCTCGTTTATGTCGGTCTTCTGGAATGTGCGACAATCCTGATTCCGAGATGTTGCGCGGACTTTGATTCGTAATTTCTTTGCCATTAAGAAGGACACGCCCACTTGTTGCTTTACGCAAGCCAGTTAATACTTCAATCAATTCACTTTGACCATTTCCGTCGACTCCTGCAATTCCGAGAATTTCGCCGGCGCGAACTTCTAAGCTGAGATTGTTCAGCGCATTCACACCGCGGTTACCCATCGCAGTCAAGTTCTCTATGGAAAGAATCGTATCTTTTGGTTTTGCTTCCGTTTTATCCACGCGGAAGTTCACTTCACGACCAACCATTTTCGCAGCCAAGTCGTCTGGATTCGTATCTTTTACCAATACGGAGTCAATGACTTTTCCTCGACGAATGATCGTAACCGCATCACATACAGCCATAATTTCTTTCAGCTTGTGTGTGATCAGGATAATCGTCTTACCTTCTTTTACCAAGTTATGCATGATCTCGATAAGTTCATGGATTTCCTGCGGCGTCAATACAGCCGTAGGCTCATCAAAAATCAAGATGTCCGCACCGCGATAAAGCGTTTTCAAAATCTCTACACGCTGCTGCATCCCTACTGAGATATCCTGAATTTTTGCTCTCGGATCAACTTTGAGCCCGTATTGATTCGACAGTTTTTCTACCGCTTTCTCAGCGCTTTGAATATCTATCTTCAACCCGTTTTTCGGTTCATTTCCTAGCACAATGTTTTCCGTGACTGTAAATGTTTCTACGAGCATAAAATGTTGGTGAACCATTCCGATACCAAGTTCGTTTGCAATCCTTGGACTGGTGATCTGTACAACTTTCTCGTTAATCAGAATTTCGCCTTCATCCGGCTGGTATAGACCGAACAAGATATTCATGAGTGTGGACTTACCCGCGCCATTCTCTCCGAGCAGCGCATGAATTTCACCTTTACCTACTGACAGTGTAATACTGTCATTCGCAATAATGCCTGGGAACCGTTTTGTGATCCCTCTCATTTCAACCACTTTTTTTACCGAGTTCATGCATGCTCACCCCATTTTTCGGGTCTATTGTGAAGGTAAAGGACAAGGCCAGTAGCTCGAACCAGCCTTGTCCGTTTGCAGTTTCCTTAGTTTTTACTTGTCAGGAACTGTGATTTCGCCTTTAACAATTTTTTGCTTATATTCTTCAACCAGCTTCAGTACGTCTTCAGGAACGTTCTTCGTGGAAGTGTCAGCCAGACCTACACCGTTTTCAGCCAGTCCGAGCCATTGCACTCCGCCTTTGAATTTACCCTCAGACAGGTCTTTCGCTACACGAATAACTGCTTCGTCAACACGTTTTACCATGGAAGTCAATGTGATTTCGTCGCCGAAAGTCAGGGATTGGTCTTTGTCAACACCGATTACCCATACGTTCTCGCCTTTAGCTTTACGGTCTTTTGCTTCGTTGAACACACCGTCGCCTGTACCGCCGGAAGCGTGGAAGATGATGTCCACACCTTGACCGTACATGGAGGAAGCCGTAGATTTACCCATGTCTGGTTTGTCAAAAGCACCCGTGTAAACTTTAACGACTTGAATGCTAGGATCTACAGCTTTTACACCCGCTTCGAAACCAAGATCAAAGCGTTTGATTACCGGGATGTCAACGCCACCCACGAATCCTACCTTTTTCGTTTTGGTCATTTTCGCTGCAACTACCCCAGCGAGGAAGGAGCCTTCATGCTCTTTGAAGAGTACAGATGCTACGTTAGGAGCATCTACTTCAGCGTCGATGATCGCCAGTTTTGCGTCTTTGTTTTCATCTGCTACTTTTTTCAGGTGGTCACCCATCAGGAAGCCGATACCCCAAGTCAGATCCCAACCGTCTTTTACGAATTGAGTCAGGTTTGGTACATAGTCAGCATCTGATTTTGATTGCAGATAGTTTACGTTTTCTTTCGGGAGATTCAAATCGGTTTGGAGTTTTTGCAGCCCTTCCCAAGCACTCTGGTTAAAGGAGTTGTCGTTTACACCACCAACGTCTGTAACCATACCTACTTTGATAGCTTTAGCGGCTGGAGCGCCTCCATTGCTACCAGTTTGGCCTTGAGGCTGTGCTTCTGGTTTGCTTCCGCACCCAGCGAGAACGAGCGACAGGCTGAGTGTTGCCACAGAAAGCACGGATAGAACTTTCTTCATCTGAGATTACCCCCTGTTTTTAGTTGATGAAATTGTTGAGTGAGGTTGCCCCCACAGTTACAACCGTCTCCTCACGACATGAAAGTGAATTTTGTCAGCCCTGAAGTAATTATGGGAGTATAGCACTGGCTTTTCACTTTCGTCGTAATGAATCTGTTTGAGCAAGAGCATGGGAGCAGATTTATCGCAGTGCAGCAGGTTGGAAACCTTTTCATTGTAGCCCACAGGTTCAATATCAGCTACTGCGTATGCGATCCTTACCCCTGTTACGCTCTCCAGCCATTTGAAGATAGACTCTCCACTTGCCGCATAGCCCTCAGGCACCAGATGTGCAGGAATGCGGTCCACACAATAAACCACAGGCTCACCGTCAGCCGTTCGAATTCGCTCTACTATGAGAACGCCTTCACCCGGATTTAAGGCCAGCCGCTTCCTCTCTTCTTCAGCAGATTCGCCAAAGGATGTTTTCAGGATCAAGGTTCCTGCGGTATATCCTTGACGCTCGATTGCATCCGTCACACTAAAGAGTTCCCCAATCCCGCCTGAAAAAACAGGCTTTGAATTAATAAAGGTACCTACACCGTGTCTACGAATGACAATCTTCTCTTCCTCAAGAAGTCGGAGTGCCTCGCGAAGCGTCGCCCTGCTTACACCAAGCTGTTTGGATAGTTCGGCTTCAGAAGGGAGGCGTTCACCAGGACGAAGAAGTCCGGTTTCGATATCACTCTTGATCTTGTCCATTACCAAGAGAAACAGTGATCGAACATTCCCTTTGATGCTCATCATCATTCACTCCTGCTGTCCTTCAGCCATCCCAACAGGTAGGACGTCAGACCTCTGATTCGTATGAGACATAATATAACAACAATTTCCGTCAATCTCTTAAAAATTTTACATGAGGGGCGAGTATCATGCAAGCCAAATATTTATGAATAATAATGCAAAATGATTAATTTCGACAGGGATTTTTCTCCTAAAATAGGAAAAAAGACCCTGCCAGTATAAATTCTGGCAAGGCCTTCCATTATGAAATATTACTTTCTATGGATGGACGTGGTAGTCGAACCTCACGAGGCTTACTTCCCTCATAAGGACCGACTACTCCTTGAGCTTCCATCATATCAATCAATCGTGCCGCTCGCGTATAACCGACACGGAGACGACGCTGCAGCAAGGATGCCGATGCCGTCTGGGCTTCTGAAACGATTTGGACAGCTTGATCGTACAGTTCATCATCCACGACTGGCTGCTGTTCCTCCTGCACGTCACCTGGGATCATCTCTTCATTGTAGCGAACCTCTTGCTGTTCTTTCACAAAACGAACGACCTCTTCTACTTCCTTGTCGGATACAAAGGCTCCTTGAACACGGGTCGGCTTGGATGCCCCCATCGGCAACGAAAGCATGTCCCCTCTACCAAGAAGCTTTTCCGCTCCTCCCATATCCAGAATCGTTCTGGAGTCAGCCATCGATGACACGCCAAAGGCAATGCGGGAAGGGATGTTCGCCTTGATCACACCCGTGATGACATCTACGGAAGGGCGTTGTGTCGCGATAATTAAATGAATCCCGGAAGCACGAGCCATTTGCGCAAGTCGACAAATCGCATCCTCCACTTCTCCCGGAGCTACCATCATCAAGTCCGCAAGCTCATCGACGATGACGACAATATAAGGAAGTGGCGTGCCTTCCACTTGCGCATTGTACATTTCAATGTTGCGGCTACCTGTTTTGGCAAACAAATTATAGCGCCGCTCCATCTCGGCCACGACTTTTTTCAATGCAACAGAAGCCCTTCGCGGGTCAGTGACAACAGGAGCCAACAAATGTGGAATTCCGTTGTACACATTCAGTTCCACCATTTTCGGGTCAACCATCATCAGCTTGACTTCTTCTGGCTTGGCCTTGAACAAAATACTCATGATTAATCCGTTAATGCATACTGATTTTCCGCTTCCCGTCGCACCCGCTACGAGTAAATGGGGCATTTTGGTCAAATCTGCTACGATCGGCTCTCCGGAAATATCCCGGCCAAGAGCAACGGTAAGCTTCCCTGGCGCATCTTGATACTCGGGAGCTTCCAACACTTCTCGTAGTGATACGACCGCTACCTCCGAGTTCGGAACCTCGATGCCAATGGCTGATTTTCCTGGGATCGGTGCCTCAATCCGGATATCTTTTGCCGCCAATGCCAACGCAAGGTCATCCGTCAAGCTGACAATCCTGCTTACTTTTACCCCTGTAGCGGGTTGAACTTCGTAGCGTGTAACAGCAGGTCCGCGATGTACTTCGGAAACCGTTGCATTGACGCCAAAGCTCTTCAGTGTCTGTACTAATTTTGCCGCATTTGAGGTATGATCGACGTCTTTACTTGTTGCACTCGCTTTGGGCCTTGCGAGCATTTGCAGACTTGGCAGCTCATACGGTATGGTATTTTGTTCTTCTCCGGTATCTATTGTACCGAAGATTTCTTCTTCTCCTTCGAGCGCAAACGTAATTTCCTGATTCGTTTTCGGTTGTGCAGCTCTCGCTGAATGACTAGGATTAATCTGTCCGTCATCCTCTTCCAGCGCAATGCGATCCGTAAAATCACGAATTAACGGGGCGTTCGGTTGCTGGACTTCTTCCTCCTGAATAGCAGGCTGTGGATGACATTTTTGCTCTTTCAACGCCGTAACCGCGATGGCCTCATTCTCTGACTCCGATTGCTTTTGCTTGCGAGCCTCTTCGGCTTCCTTTGCTTCTTTCTTTCGCTTCTCGCTCTCTTCCTGCAAAAGTTGTACAGAGTCCTTCACTGTATCTTTCGCCTTTCCGTAAACCAAAGCCAGCTTGTCCTTGGCAAACATCAAAATGTTTACATAAGAAAGATTGAACAGAAACATCAGTCCCACAAGGAAAAGGAAAACAATCACGAGACCAGTACCAATTGTTCCAACAAGGCCATTTGTCACTGCAAAAAACAGGGCACCGATCATTCCTCCACCTACCCCGGTGGTGGACACTTTCTGACCATGATCGAGCCAAATTCTGTCCCATGTAACCTTAATAATGCTTTGCTCTGCAAATTTTCCATCTGCGGTAATTTGTTTGTACAAAATCATGTGATCCCAGGTCAAAATCGCCACACCAATGAGAGCTATCCCTAAGACGCGGTATGTAAGCTTCGGTGACTTTCTCGTAAACATCATATGTATGGCCATACCGATTAGCAGAACAGGAATGATAAAATCCCATGAGCCCGCAATAAACCGAAATAGAAGTGCCAGTACATTTTTGCCCAGCCATCCACTCTCCAATAGCCCGATCAAGGACAGCACGATGATCAGAAGTCCCAGCAGCTCTATTTTGACAACTGAGGCCAATGCCGCTTGTGAACGCTCTTTTTTTCTTCTACTCAATGGCACGCCTCCTCCTCGTCGTTACACTCGTTATGTACCGTAATGGTAAGAAAACCTCTATCGAGGCCTTTTTAACGTGGAGCGACCGCGTTTTAGCGGAAAGTTTCCACACGCTCCGGAATTTCATTTATAAATTCCTCTTCGTTAAAAAAGGCAGCCGTCGCGTGTTCGGCTGCTGTTCGTACATTACTAGTATAACACAGGAAATTCATAGAAATACAGGACTTCTTAGGCGAGCCATTCAGGTTGAAACTGAATTTTTTGTCCGGGTGCGTACTGCTCCTTCAGGTAGTCTTGCGGATCTGGGCTAATCAACCTGACGATTTTTCCTTCAAACGGTCCGGTTTGCTCAATGAGCATCGTGGCATGACCTACCGCAATCTCTTTCAGCTCTTGTTTCTCCACTTGCTCCATGTTCTCAAACACCGTTTCCATCGGAATGATGGAGTATAAGATCATTGGAGTACACTCTCCTCGCCTTTTTGCGCTTTGATCAGTTCGTTCAGCTTTTTCAGAGCACTACCAAGGCCACCGACTTCATCAATCAATCCATATTTCACCGCATCTACGCCAATCACATTGGTTCCAATGTCTCGTGTCAATTCACCGGTTCGGGTCATAAGCTCACGGAACTTTTCTTCTGAAACTTTGGAGTGACGGGCAATAAAGCTTACTACACGATCCTGCATTTTGTCCAAGTACTCAAACGTTTGGGGCACACCAATCACAAGTCCCGTCAAACGGATCGGGTGAATCGTCATCGTGGCTGTTTCTGCAATAAACGAGTACGAACCAGCTACAGCGATTGGCACACCAATACTATGACCACCGCCGAGTACGAGTGTGACTACCGGTTTGGACAAGGAGGATACCATTTCTGCAATCGCCAAGCCCGCTTCAACATCCCCACCAACCGTATTCAAAATAACGAGGACACCCTCTATTTTGCTGTTTTGTTCTGCCGCAACCAATTGAGGGATGAGGTGCTCGTATTTGGTTGTCTTATTTTGAGGAGGCAGCTGAATATGCCCTTCTACTTGTCCGATGATGGTCATACAATAAATATTGCTTTCGAGCTGTGGGACGTTTGTCTGACCCAGTTGCGTAATGGAATCGAGCAGTTTTTTCTTTGGATCTTCCTGTGCAGGTGCTTCCGATGGTGGCGAGGCAGCAGGCTCCTGATCATTAGTTGGTGAATTTGGCTGGGATTCCTTACTATTTACCGGTGTGTTTGCAAACGGCGGCCTATTTAAAAAATCGCTGAATTGTTGATTCGACATGGATGATCCTCCCTCACTTTCCTCTGTAGTATGGATAAGGGGAGGAAAAATCATGCGCCCATAAAGCCAAAAAAAGCCAGAAACCCTTTTTCGAAAGGATTTCCAGCTCTTTTTCAAGTGATCCTACACTTCCATGATAATCGGCAAGATCATCGGACGTCTGCGCGTTTGCTCGTACAGATAACGGCCTAATGACTCTTTTACGTTATTTTTTAGTGAAGACCATTCATTCACATTTTCTTCCATGCATTTGACAAGTGTTTGGGTCACTATGCGATTTGCCTCATCCAGCAACTCTTCGGATTCACGCACGTAGACGAAACCGCGAGAAATGATGTCTGGACCTGACAAAATCGTGCCATTTTGTTTGCTGAGTGTAACGACAACTACCAGTATGCCATCTTGTGACAGTAATTTGCGATCTCTAAGTACGATGTTTCCTACATCACCAACACCCAAGCCGTCAATCAAAACGTTGCCAGCATGGACTTTTCCACCGTAACGGGCCTTGCCCCCTAAGAATTCAACTGTATCGCCGTTATCCAGCAAGAACGTGTTTTCTTCAGGAATGCCAACCTGTTCAGCAAGTAAGGCATGCGTTTTCAACATGCGATATTCACCGTGAACAGGAATAAAGTACTTAGGCTTCATTAGGTTAAGCATTAGGCGCAATTCTTCTTGGCTACCATGACCGGAGACGTGGACGGTTCCGTTAGGTCCATGGCCACCATAAATGACATCTGCACCAATACGCGATAATTGATCAATTGTACGCGCCACGTATTTTTCATTCCCTGGAATGGGAGTGGCTGCAATAATAACTGTATCCCCTGGAAGGATGTCAATT
Source organism: Brevibacillus sp. AG162 (assembly GCF_006715575.1). Classification (NCBI taxonomy): domain Bacteria; kingdom Bacillati; phylum Bacillota; class Bacilli; order Caryophanales; family Paenibacillaceae; genus Brevibacillus; species Brevibacillus sp. AG162. The sequence goes on along the minus strand of NZ_VFNO01000001.1, from coordinate 688,084 downwards.
TTCCGATGGGCGGATCGGGCCATCCGAGTGAGCGCGGACATAGGCTCTCCTTGGCTTCCAGTTGATAAAATAACGACTTGTTCAGCATTCAGCTTGTTGATTTCATCGATCTCAACAATCAAGCCCTCAGGGACCAACAAGTACCCTAAGTCTCTACTGATATTAATAACATTTTGCATGCTCCGACCGACAACCGTCAATTTACGGTTGAACTGTGCGGCAGCGTCCACCACTTGTTGAATGCGGTGAACATTTGATGCAAACGTAGAAACAACAATACGTCCAGATGCTTTACTGAACACATCCATGAGTGCTTTGCCCACTGAGCGTTCCGATCCGGTAAATCCAGGCCGTTCTGCATTCGTACTGTCAGAGAGCAAGCACAAAACGCCTCTGTCACCAATCATCGCCATTTTTGCCAGATCAGCTACCTGATTGTTAACAGGCGTTTGATCGAACTTGAAGTCTCCTGTATGAACGATGTAACCTTCTGGCGTATCCAGGCATACCCCTACACAATCCGGGATGCTGTGGTTTACGCGGAAAAAGGTCGCCTTCATCTTTCCGAGAACGACTTCCGAGTCGCTGTTGATCAATACGCGTTTTGTTTCATGTAGGATGCCCGCTTCTTTTAACTTTGCATCAATTAAACCAAGGGTAAGTTTTGTCGCATAAACCGGGACTTTCAAATGCTTCAGCACGTAGCTGAGGCCGCCGATGTGGTCTTCGTGTCCATGCGTAATAATAATACCCCGAACCTTGTCGCGATGTTCCTCCAAGTAGGTGATATCCGGAATAACCATATCAATCCCCAGCATTTCCTCTTCTGGGAACTTCAATCCGGCATCAATCACTACGATGTCGTCACCGCTTTGTACCACGTACATATTCTTCCCAATTTCGCCGACTCCGCCCAGGGCGAAAACGAGAACAGAGTGATTCGATTTTGCCAAAACGTGTAACCTCCTATATTTAGTTGTCATGTCCACTCAAAAAAACCGCCCCAAATCACTTGTTTTTATTATACCCGAAGTGAAATCATGAACACAAGGAAAAAGAGCCATCCCAGGTAGGAATGGCTCTTGATCTTCTATGGAGTTAAACAAGCAGGGAATGCACGAATGCTTTTTCTTGTTCGTTCAGCTCGACTAAAGGTAGTCGAACGCCGCCAACTTGAACCCCGAGCTTTTCTAAGGCGACCTTGGTTGGTCCTGGGCTCGGGTAGGCAAAGAGGCCTTCAAAAATCGGCAACAGCTTGCGATGGAGTCTTGCTGCCTCCGTATAGTTACCGGCAAAATAAGCGTCCATCATGTCTGTCATTGGGCGGCCAACTACATGACTCGCCACACTGACAATGCCCACCCCACCGATAGACAGGATCGGCAAGGTTAAGCCATCATCACCACTGTACAGCTCAAAGCCTTCCGGGGCATGCTCAATGATTTGAGCCATCTGCGACAAATTGCCGGAGGCTTCCTTGATGCATACCACATTAGGCAGTTCCGCCAAACGAAGTGTCGTTTCGGCAGTCATATTGACTACGGATCTTCCTGGCACATTATACAGCATCACGGGCAGCTCGGTCGATTCCGACAATGCCTTGAAGTGTGCGTAAAGTCCTTCCTGTGATGGCTTGCTGTAATAAGGAGCAACGACCATGACAGCGTCTACGCCAATGGATTGTACAGCTTGGGTGAACTCGATGCTTGATGCTGTATCATTACTGCCTGTTCCCGCAATGATGTGGCATCTTCCTTTTGCATAGGAAACCACGTGACGGAAAAGATCGAGCTTCTCCGTACGGGATAAAGTCGGTGATTCACCCGTGGTACCACTCAGTACAATTCCAGTTGTGCCATTAGCAATCAAATGGTCAATCAGTCGCTCTGTTTTATCGTAATCGACCTGTAGCTGCTCATTAAAAGGCGTTACCATAGCGGTAACCAGTCGACCAAAACGTGCCACTACCTCTCCAACTCCTCTTATCGTGATCAGTAGGTATTTAAGTCAGGATATGCTCTTACATATGTTGAACATGCAGGTTGAACTGCTGATGAAGCGCACGAACAGCCTTCACCATATCCATTTCATGCACGAGTACCCAGATGGTTGTATGAGAGTCTGCCGATTGAAGAATTTGAATGTCTTCTTGGGTAAGTGCCTCCACGATTCTCGCCATCACGCCGGGTACGCCCGTCATTCCTGCACCAATCACGGACACTTTTGCGCAATGCGGCAAAAGCTGCGGCTCGTATCCCATTTCCGTTAACAGACGAGCAGCTTTTTCTCCCATTTCATCATGGACCGTGTAAGCAACACCCATTGGGTTCACATTGATGAAATCTACGCTGATGTTATTGGTTGCCATCGTTTTGAAGACTTGCAGCTGTGTATCGTAAGACCCTTCTTTGTTCGCGACCTTGATCTGAGTAATGTTTGGTACATGAGCAATTCCCATAACGACTCTGTCGTGTACAGTGTAGCCCATTTTCCCGATCTCCAGCATAGTCGTAACAAGTGTACCGGGGTCGTCCGAAAACGTAGAGCGAACACGAATCGGCACGTTTGCGTGCATCGCGATCTCCACCGCTCTAGGATGAATAACTTTTGCACCCAGGTGAGCCATGTTGCAAATCTCCGTGTAGGTCACCATGCCGAGCCGCTGCGCTTCTTCGACGATACGCGGGTCCGCCGTCATGATGCCTTCCACGTCGGTGAAAATATCCACCGTTTCAGCCTTCAAGGCGACACCGAGAGCGGTTGCAGTCGTATCGCTTCCGCCCCGTCCCAGTGTCGTAATTTCCCACTCGGCTGTGCGTCCCTGAAACCCTGGAACGATCACAACTTGACTTTCCTGCAAGTCCTGCAAAATGCGACCTGGATCGATCGACATAATTTGTGCATTCGTAAAGTCGTCGCTGGTCACTATATTTGCCTGACCGCCTGTCAAAATCGTAGCTTTAATTCCTCGTGCATTCAGCATGCTGCACATGACTGTTGCAGAAATGATTTCTCCGGTATGCATCAGCATATCCATTTCTCGACTTGGCAGTTGGTTCCCATTCGCACGAACCAACTGCAAAAGTGTATCGGTTGCGTATGGATCACCTTTGCGCCCCATCGCCGATACGACAACGACGAGGGCATAGCCCTCATCAATTGCTTTTTCCATATGGTAGATTGCCCGCATCCGGCAATCCTCCGTCGTCAAGGAAGAACCACCGAACTTCTGGACGAGAATCTTCACTAACCTCTCCCCTATACTCTTGCTTTTATGAGTTCTTCAGCGATTTGTACTGTATTCCATGCTGCACCCTTGAGAAGATTGTCAGAAACGATCCACATATGCAGTCCACGAGGATGATGGAGATCACGACGCACCCGGCCCACGAATACTTCCAGTTTGCCTGTTGCATCAGTAGCGAGTGGATACTGCTGTTCCTCCGGCGCATCTACTAACACGATACCAGGAGCGTTTTTCAGCAGGGCCTTTACTTCTGCCAGATCGTAATCCTGTTTCAGCTCTACATATACCGACTCGCTATGGCCGTAGACCACTGGAATACGTACGCAAGTAGCTGAAACAAGTACAGTGTCATCACCGAAGATTTTTTTGGTCTCATTGACCATTTTCATTTCTTCATAAGTAAAACCATTGTCGGTGAACACATCAATCTGCGGAATCGCGTTGTACGCAATCTGATGATGTACAGGCAATTTGCCTACGGGAAGTACGTTACACTGCGGTTCTTTACCTTCCAAAATGTCTCGACTCTGGTCGAGCAATTCATTGATCGCAGATTGACCTGCACCTGATACTGCCTGGTAAGTAGAAACGATAATTCTGTCTATACCAAAACGATCATACAGGGGTTTTAGAGCGGCAACCATCTGAATCGTAGAGCAATTCGGATTCGCAATGATTCCATTATGGGCGAGCGCAGCATCCATGTTTACTTCTGGCACAACGAGAGGAACATCTGGGTCCATCCGGAATGCGCTGGTATTGTCAATGACAACTGCACCATGACGCACTGCGTGATGAGCCAGTTCCTTACTGACCGATCCGCCAGCACTAAACAAGGCAAAATCAACCCCTGCAAAACTGTCTGGAGTCGCCTCTTCCAGCACAATTTCTTGTCCCTTGAACGTGACCGTTTTTCCTGCAGAACGTCCAGAAGCAAGCAGCTTAAGCTGTTTGATTGGGAAGTTGCGCTTTTCTAATAGTTGAATCATTTGCTGTCCGACTGCACCAGTCGCACCGACTACAGCAACATTGAAAGTCAGTTGGTTTGCCATCTCTTACTCTCCTCCTAATCGCGAAAAAGCAGGTTTATTGTTTTTTCTGTAGTCTTATTAGTAGTTAAATCTTTCGATGAGCAAGGGTTGCAATTGTCGTCCTTCCAAAGCTGCTTCGCATGTTTCCAAGAGGAGATCCATACGAGCTACAAGCGAGTTCGGTTTTTTATCCGGGGCATCCTGCCCGAACGGCACGAAATACATATTTTTCGCGGCCAATAGCTTGGCAATATTGGCTGCATTTAATCCCAGACCATCATTGGTGGAAATGGCAATCACAATGGGTCGCAGATTACGCATCGTCGCTTTAGCCGCCATCAGTACAGCACTATCCGTAATGGCATTCGCCAACCGACTCGTCGTACTGCCTGTGCAAGGCGCAATCAGCATGACATCCAACAACTTGGAAGGTCCCAACGGCTCAGCCTGAGGAATCGTCGAAATAAGCTCTTCCCCCGTCAGTTCCTTGATTTGTTGCTGCCAGCTTTGAGAAGTACCGAAGCGTGTATCTGTGGTCATAATCGTATTCGATACGATCGGTACTACCCGTGCCCCAGCATCCACAAATCGCTTAATTTGCGGCATCGTTTCCTCAAAGGTGCAATGCGATCCAGACAAACCAAATCCAATGGTCTTTCCCTGAAGCTTACTCATGTTGCATCCCCTCCTGGCGCTTTCCTTTGATCCGCAATAAGACGAGACAATGTTTGGGCTAAAATTTGTCCAGCGGTTTTCGGTGCAACGATTCCAGGCAATCCGGGAGCAAGAAGAGCTTTGATACCTCGTCTTTCAGCGTAACGAAAATCCGTTCCCCCTGGCTTGGAGGCAAGATCAAGAATAAACGCGGATTGAGGCATTTGAGCAATCACTTCTGCTGTGAGTAACAATTGCGGGATGGTATTAAAAATGAAATCAGCATTCGTAACCTGTTTCCTTACTTCGCTTATATGGAAGGGAGTCAATCCCATCTCATAAATGCGTGCCAAGTGTTCCTGACGCCTGGCCCCCACTCTTACGCGGGCTCCCAACGCATGCAATGCTCGAGCCATGGACAAACCTGTTCGGCCCAATCCCAAAACAATTGACTGTGATCCATGAATCGTAATATCCGTATGTTGAATCGCCATCATTAACGCTCCCTCTACAGTAGGGATAGAGTTATAGATAGCTACGTCATCACGATCCAAGAGCTCCACGAGAGGAAGCTGTGTGGAAGCCAACAGCTTTTTCAGATAAGGCTTTGCCATTCCCGTGTAAACCACGCAATGACTCGGCAGACTTGCCACATGTTCATCTAGCAACTGCAGTTGTTTGGAGCAGAAAATACTTTCCACGTATCCTTGGTCATCGGTCCCTACGATGGGTAGGATGAGGGCGTCCACGTCTTTCAACACATCGCATGTTAATGGTTTCTTCGTTGCCCCTGTAAAATTACTTTCCAGGTTGTCGAAGCCAACTAACGTGACGCTAGCATCCAGTTGTATGCACCGCTTGATGACTTCCAACTGGCGAGCGTCTCCGCCGATGAAGGCAACATGTATGCCCGTTAGCATGCTGCGTTCCCCTTTCCACACATTTTACTGCATTAAATGATCGGAACGCAAAGGTTTTCCTTTTGGAAAAGTTGACGGAAATCCATGCGGTCTACCCCCATCCTATTCCGCTCCTGCTACTTCGGTGACAGTAGCGCCTACTTTTGGGAAGCCTGTGCCTCAGGCGTTTGAAGCTGGATGATGACCATATCTGGCCCAATTTTTACGATGGAGCTCCATGGGATCACGAGGTCCTCTCGCTTCTTGCCGAATCCAAAGAAACTACCTCCTGGCAAGATGATGGATTGAATTGTACCGTTTTCGGGATGGATGACTAAATCGGAATCACTGATAACTCCCATTTTCTCCCCGTTGTCCAGTCCGATAATCTCCTTCCCACCCAACTCGCTTAAGCGCATGGAGAAGCCCCCTTTGTCCTTTCATTTACTGTTGATATACGCAAAAAAATCCGGGCTATGCCGGATTTTTGCTTACAGTAAAATATCGTTCTTCACGTTTTCAGGGAAGCCGTCGAGTGGACTCACCATTGCCATAGACATCTTGGAACGGAACAGCTGCTGCGCCACAGCCAAAACAGATTCATGGGAAACACGGTCAATTTTGGCAATGATCTCGTCTAGACTAAGGTGTCGGCCCAGCAAGAGTTCATTTTTGCCAAGTCGACTCATTCGGCTATTCGTACTTTCCAAGCTGAGCATCAGGCTGCCTTTCAGCTGCTCTTTTCCTTTGTTCAGCTCTTTGTCAGTAATTCCATGATCAGCGACATCGCGCAGGACGTGCGAGACGATATCAAATACCTGTCCCACTTGCTCTGGTGCCGTTCCTGTATAAACTTGGAATGTACCCGCTTCTTTATAGGACGAATGATAGGAATAAACAGAGTATGCCAAGCCGCGCTCTTCTCGAATTTCTTGGAACAGGCGCGAGCTCATGCTGCCACCCAACACGTTGTTTAGCAAAATCAACGAGTATACTTCGGGATGCCCTACCTTAAACCCAGGTAAAGACAGGCACAAATGCGCTTGCTCTGTTGCCTTATGATGCGCGATAACATTCCCAGCAAAGTCAGGAGTAGACAAGGTCGGCATACTGCCTGGACGCGAGAAAGTCTGAAAGCGCTTTTGAATGTCTTCAATCAAACTGTCTTCAAAATTACCCGCTACCGTAATCACCGTATTCGTTGGCAGGTAGTGCTGATCAATATAAGCGAGCAAATCGTCACGCTTCAAGCTGCGCAGAACATCTTCTGTACCCAAAATCGAATAGCCTAGAGGGTGTGTGCTGTACGAAGCGCGTGCAATCAAATCATGCACCAAATCATCTGGCGTGTCTTCATACATGCTAATCTCTTCAATGACGACGTTCTTTTCCTTTTCCAACTCAGCTGCATCAAAAACTGAGTTGAAATACATATCGGAAAGAACATCGAGAGCGATTGGAGCATGTTGGTCGAGCACCCTTGCGTAATAGCAGGTATACTCCTTCGAAGTAAAGGCGTTCACGTTCCCGCCAATCTCATCAAAGGTTTCCGCAATTTCCTTTGCAGAACGAGTTGTTGTGCCTTTGAAAAACATATGCTCGAGAAAATGGGAAATCCCGTTGTTTTTCTCGTTTTCATATTTCGAACCAGTCCCTACCCAGATGCCTAAGGCAACAGAGCGAACGGACGGAATCCGTTCCGTCACGATTCGAAGACCGTTATCACACGTATGACGTTGTATCACGTAAATCCTCCTCGGTTGTTCATCTGTCTCTACCCGAAACCTCGGGGAATTTCTTGTAAACACGTCTAACTATAGCAAACTTCCTTTGTCTCCACAATAAATGAACATGTATTTACGGTGACGGGAGTCTACGGCTCGATATGACCTCCGAGACTGTCGTCGGCTGTAGCCCCTTCTTTTTCGCGATTGTCAGCAGTTGATCCAAACTGGCCTCGGAAGTAGAAGTAGGATGCATGAGTACGAGGACACCATTCCCCATTTTACGGCTTATTTTATTGATCACAGAAGCAGGCGATGGTTTCTGCCAGTCTACCGTATCTGCCGTCCATAGAATCGTCTTCATTTGATAAGAAGACTGCGCGATTTGTACAACGCGCTGGTTAAAAGCACCAGATGGCGGTGCAAACAGGGAAGGCTTTACTTCCAGCGTTTTAAAAATAACATCTTGTGTACGACTTATCTCTTGATGAATCCTCTGTGTTCCCAGTATGTTCATATCGGGGTGGGAATACGCATGATTACCAATCTCATGGCCACGTGCCATGATCTTTTTAGCTTCATCTGGGTAGCGTTTTACCCAAGAGCCATCCAGAAAGAAAGTCGTCTTTACCTTATGTTTATCGAGTGTATTGAGCATCGAATCGAGATACTCATTTCCCCAAGCCACATTGATCATGAAAGAAATCGCTGGTTTATTCGGATTTCCTCGATAGATGGGATGGGCTCCCAATTGCTCAAGCGAAACCGTTGGAGGTACTTCCTTGTATACCAGCAAATCTGGACTGTTCACACCTGCAGCCAGCATTTTATTAATTGATTCTTCTACATCCACTACACGGCCATTATAGCCGGGAATCGCCTTCCACGTCTGATCGACGACGGCATCTATCGGCTGTTCCTCTCTTCCCTCTTTCCACTTTTCAATCTGCGCCCGTAAACGCGCTTTTTCGTTATCATTACTATTTCCATTCACTACTTGGACATTTTTTATCGTACTCATGTAATGATGAATAGGCTGATAATTCAAGAGAACGATCAGCGCTGCTCCATATACAACTATGAACAAAAGTCTCCTGGTCCTATTCTTCATTAGGGCGTCGCCCTCCTCCATCGATCGTACGAGTCTCTCTTGTCCAATGTATGAGAGGAAGGAACGACTTAGACATCATCTGGCACACAAAAGAAAAAAGCTTCCGTACACGAATTTCTTCGAGTGACGAAGCCTTTTGTTTTTCTTTATTCTGCTTTTGTTGGTGTTTCATCAGCTTGTGCCGCAGCAGCTTGCTCTTTCAAAACTGCTTTGCGAGAGAGATTCACACGACCTTGGTCGTCAATCTCGGTCACTTTCACTTGTACTTTATCACCAACTGCGACAACATCTTCTGTTTTGGCTACACGCTCTTCAGCCAGTTGAGAGATGTGGCACAAGCCCTCTTTACCTGCGAACAACTCGATGAACGCACCGTACTTCTCTACGCGTTTTACTGTTCCCAGGTACACCTGACCAACAGCTACTTCACGAACCAAATCTTCAATGATTTGTTTCGCGCGCAGATTCGCTTCGTGGTTGATGGAAGCGATGAAGACTCGTCCATCTTGTTCGATGTCGATTTTTACGCCGGTTTCTTCGATAATCTTATTGATGACACGACCTTGTGGACCGATTACATCGCGAATTTTCTCCGGATTGATCGTCATGGTCATGATTTTCGGTGCATAAGGAGACAGTTCTTTACGCGGTTCGGAAATTGTGCTCATCATATGGTTCAGGATGTGCAAACGACCTACACGCGCTTGTTCCAGGGCCAGCTCTAAAATCTCACGGTTGATACCGGAAATTTTAATGTCCATTTGGATAGCTGTTACACCAGCCTCAGTACCCGCTACTTTGAAATCCATGTCACCCAAATGATCTTCCATACCTTGAATATCAGTCAGGATCGAGAAAGATTTCTCATCTTTGCTCATGATCAAGCCCATCGCAATACCTGCTACCGGTGCTTTGATTGGAACACCTGCATCCATCAAAGCAAGTACGCTCGCGCAAATCGACGCTTGCGACGTGGAACCGTTGGACTCAATTACTTCGGATACGAGACGAATCGTGTATGGGAACTCTGTCTCAGATGGAATGATCGGCTCGATTGCACGCTCACCCAACGCACCATGTCCGATTTCACGACGCCCTGGAGGACGCAACGGACGTGCTTCACCCACGCTATACGGCGGGAAGTTGTAGTGGTGCATGAAACGTTTCGATTCTTCCAGACCAAGTCCATCGAGAATTTGAACATCTCCCAGCGCACCCAATGTGCAAACGCTTAGTGCTTGTGTTTGACCACGGGTAAACATAGCGGAGCCATGTGTACGGGAAAGAATGTTTGTCTCACTGGACAGTGGACGGATTTCGTTCAGAGCTCGTCCATCAGGGCGAACTTTCTCGTCAGTAATCAGACGGCGAACCTCATCCTTGACAATATTGCCAAGTACTTCGCTAATCATCTTTTCCTGCTCTGGATATGCCTCAGGGTCCTTGGCTGCAAAATGCTCTTTGGTTTCTGCCTTGATATCGTCAATAGCATCGTAGCGCGCTTGTTTTTCTTCGATGCGAACAGCTTCTTTCAGGCGAGCTTCCGCATATGCACGCACAGCTTGATCGATTTCAGGATCAACCTCATGCAAGATGACTTCCATCTTTTGCTTGCCGATTTCAGACACGATCTTGTTCTGGAATTCTACCAGTTGCTTAATCACGTCATGGCCAGCCATGATCGCTTCGAGCATTACTGCTTCCGGTACTTGGTTCGCAGCTGCTTCCACCATGTTAATCGCTTTGTGCGTACCTGCGACAGTCAGGTGAATATCGCTTTTCTCCGCTTGAGCGACAGTAGGGTTAATGACGAACTGACCGTCAATTCGTCCTACGATTACTCCTGCAATCGGACCTTCAAAAGGAATCTCCGAAACGCATAGCGCTGCGGAAGTACCGATCATCGCAGCAATTTCAGGTGAGCAGTCTTGATCCACAGACAGAACAGTATTTACGATTTGTACATCGTTACGGAATCCTTCTGCAAAAAGAGGGCGGACAGGACGGTCAATCAAGCGGCTAGCCAAAATAGCCTTTTCGCTCGGACGTCCTTCTCTTTTAATAAAGCCGCCAGGAATTTTCCCAACCGCATAGAGACGCTCCTCATAGTTGACAGTCAGCGGAAAGAAGTCAAGTGGTTTTGGCTCCTTCGAGACTGTAACTGCAGACAGGATTGCTGTATCGCCGTAACGAACCAAGACCGAACCATGCGCCTGTTTAGCCATTTTGCCAAATTCCAGGGTCAGTTTTCGGCCTGCCAGTTCGAAGTCATATGTACGGTATTGTTGCTCCATGATGCTAGCAGTCCTCCTTCACAACAATGTGCATTTCACACTTTGTTTTCTACCTGTATGTATTATTTCCTGCCATGATAAAAATTAAATGGGTACCTTTGGCAGTCGTTCTAGATAATAAAAAAAGCTTCTTTTGTGAAGCTAATGCAAGCAAGCAAATTGTTTCCAGCTTTTTATTCGTTTCGGATGGGCTTAGCGTATTGCTACGCTAAACCCTCCTACACGATAGAAAAAGCGGGAAGAACCCGCTTTTTACAAAACGCTGATTAGCGGCGCAGACCCAGGCGGTCTACAACCGAACGATAGCGTTGAACATCTGCTTCACGCAGGTATGTCAACAGGTTACGACGTTGACCAACCATTTTCAAGAGACCACGACGGCTGTGGTGATCTTTCTTGTGCGTACGCAAGTGTCCGTTCAGATTGTTAATGTTTTCGGTCAAGATAGCGATTTGCACTTCCGGTGAACCGGTGTCGTTCTCATGAGTACGGAACTCTTGAATCAGTTGAGTTTTACGTTCTTGAGTCAATGCCATCATGACTCACCTCCTCATTTTTTATACCGTTCGCCGAGTCTGCCGTCGGTGAGAATCGGACAGCCAAGCTACGGTTATCTGTACAACGTTTTGAATTATAGCATACCATTTTGTGAAAAGCAAAGAGAATCCTTTACGAGATTCCCTCTGCGAATTTTTGCTTCGCCGTTTGTACATCTCGTCCAATTTGCGCGATGAGTGCATCGACTCCAGCAAATTTCTGTTCTTCCCGAATGTAGAACAGGAACTCTACTTCTACTTCTTTGTCATAAATTTCACCAGAGAACTCAAAAATGTGCACTTCTAGTGACTTTTCTTTTTTCTCCAGTTCAAATGTAGGTTTGATCCCTACGTTCATGACACCATAGTAGCTTTGTTCATCCACGGTAAAGCGAACACCGTAAACACCATTCTTTCCGATCAAATACGGCTGATTCACTTGGACGTTCGCTGTAGGAAAACCAATGGTTCGACCGCGTTTGTCGCCATGCACGACTGTTCCGCGCACTTTGTAGGGGCGGCCTAACAAATGGCGAACCTGCTCAACATCCCCATGATGAAGATATTCACGGATGATTGTACTGCTCACTTTTTCACCCAAGCGATTTACCGGACCCACGATGTCGAGCCCATAGCGACCTTTGCTCATTTCTTGCAAGGTATGGGCAGTACCCATCCCGCGATAACCAAAGGTGTAGTCGAAGCCAACGACAATATGGCGGCATTCCAAAGGGAGAAGGCATTCCGAGATGAAATCTTCTGGATAAATAGCCGCAAAGCTAATATCGAACTTCATCACATATGTAGTGTCTACGCCCAGCTTTTCGAATTGCTCGAGCTTGTCTGCAAGTGGTGTCAAATAGCGGGTATAACCGCTTTGCCCCAATACTTCTCGAGGATGCGGATCAAAGGTCACTACCGTACTTTGCCATCCGTTTGCTTTCGCTGTATCAATCGCCTTTTGGATTACACGGCGATGCCCAATATGTACACCATCAAAGTACCCCAGTGCAATCGCACAAGGATTCGCTTGCAGGTCAGACGGAAACGGGTATGTCAGGTAGATCGTTTTCACGGATTACACCTCGGCTGGAAAGACTTTTTCTGGTTTGGCGAAAAGTCCTTTGTCTCCACGGCATACACGATGGATGCCAAGTAATTCTTCCCCCGCAAACAAGCAAATCAAACTTCCTTCCTCCGCAGTGACGCCCGGAAGCGCAGTCGCAAGTCCATTACGAACTGCTTTGATCCGTTCTGGCTTGACCTGAAACGATGGTAAGAACGAGATTGCCTGAGGGATGGAGACCAAGTGGCGGGAAATGTCCTCCCCGTTTGCTGCCTGTTCCTCAATTTGCTCGAGGGGAATTGCCTCTTGCTCCTGGAACGGGCCACTTTTTATTCGCCGCAACAGCTTCATATGGGCAGGATAACCCAGAGCGCGTCCGAGGTCAACACATAAGGTACGCATGTATGTGCCTTTGGAGCACGTGCACGTAAATGCAACATCGACAGTGTCCCCATCCACGCTAATCTTATGAAGTGTCAGCTCATACAACGTTACTTTCCGTGCCTGCCGCTCGATCACGGTGCCTTCACGAGCCAGGTCGTACAGCCGCTTGCCGTTTACCTTTACCGCAGAGAACATCGGAGGTACCTGCTCCATTTCACCCAAAAAGGATTCGAACAGCGCTTGAATACGCTCCATTGTAATCGATGCTGCATCTACTCTGGCTTGCTCCACCACTTCTCCGGAAGCATCTTCCGTCGTGGTAGTTGAGCCGAGGCGCATGACTACTTCATAGCGCTTAGGCAACTCTTGCAAATATTCAACTAGCCTCGTTGCGTGTCCCACACAAATGGGGAGTACACCAGTCACATCTGGATCCAGTGTACCCGTATGCCCCACTTTTTTCGTTCCATACAATCGACGAATACGTGCTACACAATCATGGGAAGTCATACCAGCTGGCTTATCGATAACCAGCACGCCGTTCACGTTACTCATCGAATTTCACTCCTACTGCATCGTCCAGCACAGTCCATACTTTTTGCTGTACTTCTGAAAGTGGTCCTTTAATCGTGCATCCCGCTGCTTTTGCGTGTCCACCGCCACCGAGCTGCTTAGCAATGACAGCTACGTCAACCCGATCGCGAGCGCGCATGCTCACCTTGACCACTCCCAGTTCCGCTTCCACAAAAGAAACGCCGACCTCGACTCCTTCAATGTTGCGGCAGTAATTCACCAATCCACCAGCATCTTCTCGCTCAGCACTGACTTCGGCAAAATCTGCGGCTGAAACAGTGATGGAGGCAACCTGATTTTGATGGGACAGTTGCAAGGTTTGGAGAGCACGTCGCAAAACTTTCACATGGGCAAAAGTGATTTCCTCCAAGCAGCGCTCTGCTACGTCTCCTGGCTTCACGCCGTATCCGAGTAATCGAGCAGCGATTTCCATAACGCGCGGCGATGTATTGGAATAGCGGAAACCGCCTGTATCCGTCAGAAGACCGGTGTAGATGCACAGCGCAAGCTCTTCATTGAAAGAAACCCCTGCTGCTTCTGCAACATCAAACAAAATCTCTGCTGTTGCGGCTGCATCCGGACGAACCACATTTACCGTTCCAAAATGATCGTTGGTTGGATGGTGATCGATATTCAGCAAAGCAGCGCCAGACGCAAATAAAGACCGTACATCGCCCATCCGCGACTCATCCGCGCAGTCTACAGCGATTACGGCCCCGAACGTGTCGTTCAGTGGTTGTTTGCGCAGGTTATAAAGACGGTCAAACCGCGGCAAGAAGTTAAACTTGATCGGTGTTTCCCCTTCATTTACAACCACATACTCTTTTCCCAACTGCTCTAGCATGAGCACGACTCCCAAAGCAGATCCTGTAGCATCTCCATCAGGACTTACATGAGAGAGAACCAGGAAGCGGTCGTGCTCCTGCATAAACCGCGCCGCTTCCTGTACTGCCATTTGATTAGGATTCATCCTGTTTCTCTCCTTCTGTGGAGATTTCCCGCAGGATTGATTCAATTTTGCTGCCGTAGTCAATGGACTCGTCCAGCTTGAATACAAAATCAGGAATGTGACGTAGCTTTACGCGTTTCCCGATCTCCGTACGCAAATAACCTTTTGCTTTTGTCAAACCTGCAAGAGAAGCTTTACGCTCTTCCTCACTGCCAAAAATGCTGACAAAAACCTTTGCCAATTGCAAGTCACTGCTTACCTCTACATCTGTTACCGTTACGAAACCGACACGAGGATCTTTGAGTCCACGCTGCAATACAAGGCTCAATTCTTTTTTGATTTCTTCGCCTACGCGGCTGATTCGTGTTTTATTCATCGATTTTCACCTCCGCTGACTGCTCGTTACTCGTAGTATTCCGTATCCACGCGAATCAACTCTACCTCTGGATGGTTTTCCACGAATCGAATGACAGCCTGCATTTCTTGTTGTAAAAAAGAGATCTCATTAGCAACGGCAGCGATACCCAACACGGTACGCTGCCATTGCTCGAGATAAGCCACCTCTGCCGCGGAGACATGAAATCGGCTCCGCAGCTTGCCGATCAGACTTTTGACGATGGCCCGTTTTTCTTTCAGGTTTTGGCTAGCGGGCAGAAACAGTTCAATCTGCACACCTGCAATCATTATTGTTTCACTTCAACCATGACGAATGCTTCGATTACGTCGCCGATTTTGAGGTCATTGAAGCGTTCCAAAGTCAGACCGCACTCATAGCCAGCTGCAACGTCTTTCGCATCATCTTTGAAGCGCTTGAGAGTATCGAGCTTACCTTCATAAATTACAATGCCTTCACGGATCAAACGAGCACCAGCATCGCGGCTCAATTTACCTTCAGTCACATAGCAACCTGCAATGTTTCCGACTTTGGATACTTTGAACACTTCACGAATCTCAGCTTGACCGATAATATTTTCTTTGAAGACTGGATCAAGCATACCTTTGAGAGCAGACTCGATCTCTTCGATTACAGTGTAGATAACACGGTGCAGGCGAATGTCGATTTTCTCTTGTTCAGCCATGCTGCGTGCATTCGGTTCAGGACGTACGTTGAAACCAATGACGATAGCATTCGAAGCATTTGCCAAAGTAACATCGGATTCTGTAATCGCACCAACACCTGTGTGAATGATCTTCACACGAGTTCCGTTGACATCGATTTTCTCCAAAGAACCACGCAGCGCTTCCACAGAACCGTGTACGTCTGCTTTTACAATCAGGTTCAGTTCTTTGATGTCGCCTTCTTGGATGTGTTGGAACAGATCATCCAAAGAAACGCGGGAACTCTCACGACGCTCGGATTCACGTTGCTTGGAAGCACGTGCTTCCCCGATCGCGCGGGCTTTCTTCTCGTCTTCAAAGACACGGAACTGGTCGCCTGCTTGTGGAACATCATTCAGACCCGTGATTTCTACTGGCGTAGATGGACCAGCTTCTTTCAGACGGCGTCCTTTGTCATTCACCATCGCACGTACACGTCCAAAAGCGGAACCGACAACGATAGGATCACCTACACGGAGAGTACCTTGTTGAACCAGGATGGTTGCAACTGGACCACGTCCCTTGTCTAGCTCAGCTTCGACAACGGTACCGCGGGCAAGTTTGTCTGGGTTGGCTTTCAGTTCTTGTACTTCGGATACGAGCAAGATGTACTCGAGCAGTTCTTCGATACCTGTACGCTGTTTAGCGGACAATGGGGAGAAGATCGTATCGCCGCCCCACTCTTCGGCAACCAGCTCATACTCGGTCAACTCTTGCTTGATACGGTCAATATTTGCTTCCGGTTTGTCAACCTTGTTGACCGCAACGATGATAGGCACATTTGCCGCTTTCGCATGGCTGATCGCCTCAATGGTTTGCGGCATGACACCGTCATCTGCTGCAACAACCAGAATGGTGATATCTGTGATTTGCGCACCGCGTGCACGCATCGTTGTGAACGCCGCGTGACCTGGTGTATCGAGGAAAGTAATTTTCTTTCCTTTGATCTCAACTTGGTAGGCACCGATATGCTGTGTAATTCCGCCTGCTTCTCCCGCTACTACGTTTGTAGAGCGAATCGCGTCCAGCAAAGTTGTTTTCCCGTGGTCAACGTGACCCATGATGGTAACAACTGGCGGGCGCTCCAGCAGGCTTTCTGGTGCATCTACTTCTTCCAGCGTTTCGAAGTTAGTCTCATCGATGATGATTTTTTCTTCGACTTCAATACCGTAATCCGTGCAAATGAGTTCAATGGCATCGCGATCGAGGTATTGGTTAATCGTTGCCATGATCCCCAAGTTAAACAACTTTTTGATTACTTCTGCAGGTTCTTTGCGGAGCTTAACAGCCAATTCGTTTACAGTCAAAGACTCTGTAAATGTGATCTTTGTTGGTGGGTCAAAAACAGGACGCGGTGCCTTTTGACCACCACGCGAATTATTGCCACGGCGGTTGTTGTTGCGGTTATTACCACCACCACGGAACGGCTGACTTTTTTTATTATCTTCAAAAGTCTTTTGTGTTTGTGGTCCCTTTTTGATTTTCTCACGTTTTTCCGTACCCACGTTTGAAGGAAGTTTCACTTTGTCTTCAAACTCTTCACCAGTACGTCCCTCTGTTTGATTAGCAGCAGGTTGAGTGGTAGACGCAACTTTCTGAGCTGGACGCTGTTGGTTTTGCGGTCGTTGCTGATTGTTCTGTGGTCTTTGTTGGCCTTGACCTTGTGGTCGTTGCTGGTTACCTTGTGGCTTGCGGTCATTCGACTTTGCGGGTTGACTTCTCATATTGTTTGGTTTTCTCTCCTGATTCTTCCCCTGATTTTTTCCATGCTGAGGACTATTTTGATCGGAATTGCTACCTCCACTGTTGATAGCTGGACGATTGGTGTTTGAGGTGCTTCCTCCACGATCGTGATTTGGTCTGTCATTTCTAACAGTTTGAGCTTGCCCCGCTTGCTGCTGGGGTTTGATCTGTTGTCCTCTGGAGTCGTTGGGGCGTCGTTGATCGTCCGTTTGTTTGGGTCTTGCATCACTAGGTGTATTCCGCGTTTCCGGTTTGGCACCAGATCGCAATTTGGCCATGTGATCCTCGATCCTTTTGATCGTCCCTTCTTCCATGATACTCATATGATTTGCTACTTCTATATTCAATCGTTTTAGCAAATTGAGGATTTCCTTGCTGCTCATGTTGTGCTGTTTGGCATACTCATACACACGTGTCTTCAAATATACTTCACCCTTTCTAAGTTAGGTGAGCAGACGCTGAATGCTTTCGGCCAATTTCCCATCGGTTACCGCCACGGTAACGCGCCCATCTTTTCCGATTGCGTGTCCCAATGAATGTCGGTCGCCAGTGGTTACACATGAGACACCGTAATAGGAACATTTATCCTTTACTTTCTTGGCGGTATTGTCTGATGCATCTGATGCGAGCAATACCAGGCGGGCCTGCCCATTACGAATAGCGGTAATGACCAGTTCCTCTCCGGTAATGATCTTTCTCGCACGCATCGCCAATCCGAGTAGTTGTGCTGCTTTTGGGGTCATTTTCCCATCATCTCCAGCCATTTCTCACGGAAAGCATCATACTTTTCTTGGGAGATGGACATATTGAGGGCACGTTCCAGCACTTTTTTCCATTTTCCCGATGCGAACGCATCCGGCTTCAGACAGCTTTCCTGCCGACACACATAGGTACCGCGTCCCGCCGCCCTTCCAGTAAGATCAATGACGATCTCTTCTTCTGGCGTCCGGACGACGCGGACTAATTCCTTTTTCGGAAACATTCCTTGGCAAACAATGCACTTACGCAACGGGATCTTTTTTTGCTTCATGATTATTCGTTGTCCGTCCCTTCATCGCTCTCTACTTCTTTCGGATAAGCGATGCCTTCTTGGTCGGCTTGGGACTCGCTCTTGATATCGATTTTCCAGCCAGTCAGCTTGGCTGCCAGACGTGCGTTTTGACCACGCTTACCAATCGCCAGAGACAATTGATAATCGGGAACGATTACACGTGTAACCTTTTCCGTGACGTTGACCTCAACATGCAGAACCTTCGCAGGGCTGAGTGCGTTGGCTACGTACTCGGCAGGATCTTCAGACCAACGGACAATGTCGATCTTCTCGCCTTTCAGCTCTGTAACGATCGTTTGGACACGCATGCCCTTTGGACCCACACATGCTCCAACTGGATCTACATCGGCGTTGATCGAATGAACAGCGATCTTCGAACGATCACCTGCTTCACGCGCTACAGACTTGATTTCAACCACACCGTCATATATTTCTGGCACTTCTAATTCAAAGAGGCGCTTCAAGAGCCCCGGGTGAGTACGGGAAACGACGATTTGCGGTCCTTTAGTGGTTTTCTCTACTTTGATGATGTATGCCTTCACACGATCTTGTGATTTAAAATCTTCGGATGGCATTTTTTCGGTGATCGGCATAACAGCTTCCGCCTTACCCAGATCAATGTAATAATTGCGAGCGTCCATACGTTGAACGACGCCAGTTACGATATCGTCTTCACGCTCAATAAACTCGCTGTAGATCAAACCGCGCTCCGCTTCGCGAATGCGCTGCGTAACCACTTGCTTCGCTGTCTGAGCGGCAATACGACCGAAATCACGAGGCGTTACCTCGATTTCTACGATGTCCTCCAGACGGAAGTTAGGATCGATTTCTTGTGCTGCTTCTTGAGAGATCTCGAGGCGCGGATCTAAAACCTCTTCGACTACGCTCTTCCGCGCAAACACACGCACCATACCTGAATGACGATTTACATCCACCCGCACATTTTGGGCCGAGTTGAAGTTACGTTTGTATCCAGAGATAAGAGCCGCTTCGATGGCCTCGATCAGTACGTCTTTGGTGATGCCTTTCTCTCTCTCAATGGCTTCTAAAGCCTCGATAAAATCGCCGTTCATGACTTTCGTTGCCTCCTCCTTTACTTACCACGGGCTAACACTGGCCGCGACAACTAAAAAATAATTGCCATTCTAGCCGTGTCAATTTGCTCTTGGGAAATTACATACGTTTTCTTTGCTTCTTTTACTGTCAGCTTGCCATCCTCATAGGATATCAGTTCGCCTTCGAACGTGGTTGCACCTTCTATTGGCTCTTTTGTTGTGATATGCACATTTCTGCCGACAGCTTTCGTGAAATCCTTATCCTTGCGCAATGGGCGCTCAGCACCCGGCGAAGATACTTCTAAAAAGTATGCCGTAGGGATGGGATCTACTTCGTCTAGTTTTTCGCTCAGCTTCTCGCTGACAAGGCGGCAGTCATCAATGTCGATGTTGCCAGTTTCATTGTCGATAAACACGCGCAGAAACCAGTTGCTGCCTTCCTTTTTGTACTCGATGTCAACCAGCTCCAGGCCCACTTCTTCAACAATGGGCGTGACGAGTTCAGTGACGATGCTCGTTACCTTGCTCAAGCAAGTACCTCCTTCTCATTTGAACCATGAGGTGTAGCCAGAAAGAAAGAGTGGGTTTCCCCACTCTCGATCAGCCATGCGTATAAAACCAGTATTTCCAAAAAAATTATAGCATAACAGCCCTCCGCTGACAACCTTTGGATGACTGTGAGCCTTGACCGCACGCCTTAGAACAAGGATAGCTGGTTGGATTCTGGCAATCCTTTCAAAGCACCTTGCTCATCCAAGAACTCCAAAATGGTCTTGGATATACGGGATCGGGATAGGAGGTCCTCCTTGGACAAAAACTCCCCTTGCTCTCTCGCTTGCACGATACTGATCGCTGCATTCGTCCCTAAACCAGGCAGGGCGTTGAATGGAGCGATGAGAGAATCCCCTTCGATCAAGAAGCGAGTAGCGTCCGATTTGTACAAATCAACGTTGGCAAAACGGAAGCCACGTTCTACCATCTCCAGCGCCATCTCCAAGACAGTCAGCAATGCTTTTTCTTTTGGCTGTGCATCGTGTCCCTTGCCCTCGATCTCTTCAATCTTTTGCTTGATCGCCGCTGAGCCTTTAACCATCAGTGGAATATCAAAGTCATCTGCGCGAACAGTGAAATACGTCGCGTAAAACTCCAATGGGCGATGAACCTTGAAGTATGCGATCCGTACAGCCATCATGACGTAGGCAGTCGCATGCGCTTTCGGGAACATGTACTTGATTCGCTGGCACGACTGAATATACCATTCTGGCACGTTGTTATTGCGCATTTCTTCCTGATCATCCTCAGGAACCCCTTTACCCTTACGCACGGACTCCATGATCTTAAAGGCACGAGATGGCTCTAGCCCTTTATAGATCAAGTACACCATGATATCGTCACGACAACCAATTACATCTGGCAGCTTGCAGGTACCGTTGCGGATCAAGTCCTGAGCGTTGTTCAACCAAACGTCCGTACCGTGAGAGAGTCCAGAAATCTGAACAAGCTCGGCAAACGTAGTCGGTTTGGTGTCTTCTAACATCTGACGTACGAATTTGGTTCCGAACTCAGGAATGCCCAATGTCCCCATGTTCGTACCGATTTGCTCAGGTGTAACCCCCAAGGCTTCCGTCGAACTGAAGATGGACATCGTCTTTTTATCATCCAGTGGAATCGTCTTCGGGTCCATTCCCGTCAAGTCTTGCAGCATACGAATGACGGTCGGATCGTCGTGTCCCAGAATATCGAGTTTTAGCAAGTTGTCATGAATGGAGTGGAAGTCGAAATGGGTTGTGCGCCATTCTGACTCATTATCATCAGCCGGGAACTGAATCGGACAAAAGTCTTCAATCTCCATGTAGTCAGGTACTACGATAATTCCGCCCGGATGCTGCCCTGTCGTTCTTTTTACACCTGTGCAGCCGTTCACGATCCGGGATATCTCCGCATTTCGCAACGTCATGCCTCGTTCGTCAGCATATTTGCGCACGTAGCCATACGCTGTTTTTTCCGCAACCGTACCAATCGTTCCTGCACGATATACGTAGTCCGCTCCAAACAGCTCCTGTGTGTACTTATGTGCACGCGGCTGATAATCACCAGAGAAGTTCAAGTCAATATCAGGTACCTTGTCTCCTTTAAAGCCGAGGAACGTTTCGAACGGGATGTCTTGCCCATCCTTGGCATACATGGTTCCGCATTGCGGGCAAGCTTTATCCTCCAGGTCAAATCCAGAGGCGATTGAACCATCTGTAATGAACTCGCTATGCTTACAATTTGGGCAACGATAATGAGGCGGCAGTGGATTAACCTCTGTAATCTCCGACATGGTCGCTACAAAGGAAGAGCCTACAGACCCACGTGAACCTACCAGATAACCGTCTTTCAACGACTTTGTTACCAAACGCTGTGAAATCAAATAAATCACACCGAAACCGTGCTTGATGATACTGTTCAATTCTTTTTCCAAGCGATGCTCGACCAGCTCAGGCAACGGATCGCCATACAAGGACTTCGCCTTATCGTAGCACATTTGACGCAGCTCATCGTCCGCCCCTTCAATGATCGGCGTGTACAGCTTGTCTGGAATCGGACTAATATCCTCAATCATATCCGCGATAGCATTTGTGTTCGTCACTACAATTTCTTTTGCGGTCTCTTCTCCCAAAAAGGAGAACGCCTCCAGCATCTCATCCGTTGTATGAAAGTAAAGCGGCGGCTGGTTGCCTGCGGTTGGATCACCTTTTGACAATAAGAAAACATCGCGGAAGATCTCATCCTGGGGATTCAGAAAGTGCACATCCCCTGTAGCTACGACCAGCTTGCCGAGCTCTTTTCCCATTTCGACGATCTTTTCATGATAGCCTTTCATCGTCTCCAGCGAAGGAATTTCTTCATTACGCAACAGGGGTGAGTAATGAGCAACCGGCTGTAATTCCAAAAAGTCGTAAAAAGCAGCAACTTCCTTCAATTCTTCAGGTGACTTACCGCGGAGAATCGATTGCATGAGTTCTCCGTCTTTGCACGCCGTACCAATTAGCAAGCCTTCGCGGTATTTGGTCAGCTGGCTTCGCTGAATTCGTGGCCAACGGAAGAATGTTTCCACATGGGAACGACTTACAAGCTTGTACAGGTTTTTGAGGCCTTCTTTATTTTGCACCAGAATCGTCGCATGGAATGGTCGTCCACTCTTGTAATCCGCCTCTTCGTTGCTTTTTTCATTCAACTCCGCCAGCGATTTGATTTCCGCTTCTTTAATGTCCTTTAGCATTTGCTGGAACACGTGAGCCAATGCCACGGTATCGTCCAACGCACGGTGAGCATTGATGAGCTCGACGTTGAACTTTTTCGCTAATGATCCCAAACGATAATTGCGCATTCCTTTGTACATCAAGCGCGCCAACGGCAGTGTATCTAAAAATGGATTGCTCCATGGCTCCATGCCAATCCTTTTAGCGCATGCATTAATAAACGCTTTGTCAAACTCTGCGTTGTGCGCGACCAGGATGGCGTCACCTGTAAAATCCTTGAACTTGCGGAGCACCACATCGAGTGTGTCTTGCCCACGGAGCATTTCGTTGGTAATCCCCGTGATCTCAGTTGTCTTTGGCCCAATTTCCAATTGCGGGTCGATCAGCTCCGTCCATTGGTCGACAATTTCCGAGCCCTTCATTTTGACAGCAGCGATCTCGATGATTGTATGCTCTGACGCGTTTAACCCCGTCGTTTCCGTATCAAACACAACATATTCCGTATTTTCATCAATGGAAAGATTATTGTCTGCTTGCAGGTTGTAAACGATATCGATACCATCCTCGACTACGTACGCTTCCATACCGAGAATGCATTTGATATTGTTCTTTTTGGCGATGGAATACGCCTCTGGAAAAGCCTGCACGACACCATGGTCAGTGACAGCAATTGCTTTATGCCCCCACTTTGCTGCCGTCGAGACCAGTGATTTTACAGATGCAACAGCATCCAGCGCACTCATCGGCGTATGGCAATGGAGCTCGACCCGTTTTTCATCCGCTTGATCTTTGCGAATGACCTGCTCAATCTGGTTCAAATCATTGGCATTCATAACTAGATCGCGTACAAATGTGTCATGCTGTACACTTCCCCGCACTTTCACCCACATGCCGTCTTTCAGCAATTCAAGCATTTTCACGTCTTCTTTATCGCGGGAGAACATCTTCACCGTGAGAGAATCCGTATAGTCTGAAACGTTGAACGTGAGCAAATGACGTCCACTGCGAAGCTCTTTTACTTCTACGTTAAATACGGTTCCTTGGATGACGATACGCCGTTCCTCATCTTGAATTTCGCAAATCGGGATCGGTGCATCTTTGATTTCATACCCCATCATGAGCGTAGTGACAGCCTCAGCTTTATCAGACGATTTGTTCTCTTGTTGAACAGAAGTCATCACAACTTCGACGAGAGCGCGCTCTTCCTCTTTCCGTTGCTCCTCAAAGGCCTTATACGCGTCATCGCTTTCTTCCCCATGGAAAGTAAAGCGCATCGAACAATCGGTAGCTTTCTGGAAAGAAGCCAAAAGCTCATTATCCGCTCGTTTTCGCTTGGCAACCTCAACGGACATCTCCGTTGGCAAGTACACCTTGACTTCCTGTTGGTCGACTTGCTTACGGGCTTGACGCATCGTAACTGCCAAGGAGTTCAGAGTTGGCTCCAGACCCGCCAGCAAGACATCCCAATACTCTTCGACTACGTGATCGAGAGACGGCTTTTGCAGATAGCGAAATCGGGTATCTACTTTGGCTAGATGTGAAAATGTATGCGTCAATCGCTTGGTAAAAGCTGCATAAACATCCGCAGGTATCATTCTCGGGAGGGCAAAGTGAAAAACCCATTCTTTGTTTTGCTTATACAGCTCTAGCTTTTCAATCTGAGCATCAAGAAAAAATCGCTCCACCCATTCGTCAGGAACTTCCATTTGCTTGACCAATAGGGAGAAGCGATGTTTTTGCTCTTGTAAACGGTCCACGGTTTTCCCACCTTCCCTATAAGTGAGCGTTCAAACAAGAAAAAGAGGCACTCCCCGTTAATCCAGGGGAGTACCCCATAAAAATTCGACAAAATCCTTCTTATTCCTGCATGCAACTAGTTACCGAACAGGGCAGCTCCGGTATGGTCAACACGAGATAAGAGGCCTTTCACTTCATGAACCAATTGATCCAGCTTCACATCATGTGTTTCACCATTTTTGCGAATACGCACTTCAACTGTTCCTTCTTGTGCTGCTTTATCGGAGACGGTAATACGCAGAGGCAATCCAATCAAATCAGCGTCTTTAAACTTTACACCAGCACGCTCAGGACGATCGTCAAACAAAACTTCTACGCCAGCCTTGCGCAATGCTTCTGTAATTTGTTCACTGACTTGACGTTGCTCTTCTACTTTAACATTGACCGGAATCACATGCACATGGAAAGGTGCAACAGATACTGGCCAAATGATACCATTTTCATCATTGTTCTGCTCGATCACTGCCGCAATTGTGCGAGATACACCGATTCCGTAGCAGCCCATGATCATCGGTTGACTGCGACCGTTCTCATCCAAGTACGTAGCACCCATCGCTGTGGAGTATTTCGTACCCAGCTTGAATACGTGACCGACTTCTACACCACGTGCAAACTTGATAACACCACCTGACCGAGGGCATTCGTCGCCTTCTGTGATGTTGCGCAAGTCAGCGTATCGGGAAACAGTAAAATCACGGCCAGCAACTACGTGTGTCAGATGATAGTCTGTTTCATTGGCACCGACGACACCATCATAAACATCTTGAACAAAATTGTCCGCGATGATTTCCACTTTTTCAGGATCAATGCCAACTGGGCCAACAAAACCTGCAGGTGCCCCTGTTACCGAAACGATATCCGCTTCAGAAGCCAGTCCAACGATCGTCGCATCATACAAGTTTTTCAGCTTCACTTCATTGATCTCATGATCACCACGCACCAGCACCATAACCAGCTTGTCGTCTACGCGATAAATGAGGCTCTTGATGATTTGCTTTGCTTCGATTTGCAGTGCTTGTACCAATTGGTCGATCGTTTTCATGCCAGGCGTATGCAATTTTTCTCGAGCTGGCGCTTCTGTTGCCGGCTTCGCAGATGGCTTGTACACGACTTCTGCCTTTTCCAAGTTGGCCGCATAATCGCCTTCTTCAGAATAAGCAATCGTGTCTTCCCCAATGTCGCACAACGCCATGAATTCGTATGTGCCTTTTCCGCCGATTGCACCTGCATCCGCTTCTACCGCACGGAAGTTCAAGCCTACACGGGTAAAGATGTTCGTGTACGCATCGTACATCGCCTGGAAGTTGCGATCCAGACCTTCCTGTGACGTATCAAAAGAATAAGCATCCTTCATAATAAACTCGCGGCAACGAATCAAACCGAAGCGCGGACGAACTTCATCACGGAACTTGGTTTGAATTTGATAAAGGTTGATCGGGAGTTTTTTGTAAGAGTTAATCTCATCACGCACGAGACTCGTAATGACTTCTTCGTGGGTTGGACCCAAGGCAAAAGGACGATCATGACGATCACGCAGGCGAACGAGCTCGGGACCGTATACATCCCAGCGACCCGTTTGATGCCACAGCTCAGCTGGTTGCATCGCTGGCATCAACAGCTCTTGTCCCCCAGCATTGTTCATTTCTTCACGCACAATCGCTTGGATTTTGTGTAGGGAACGGAGCGCCAGGGGCAGGTACGTATAAATACCGGAAGCCAGTTGGCGGGCCATACCAGCGCGGAGCAGCAGCTTGTGGCTGGCAATCTCCGCGTCGGATGGCACTTCCCGCAGGGTAGGAATCAACATTTGACTTTGCTTCAACACGTGCGTGTCCTCCTTATGCCTTATCAGCAATCACATGCATTACCCTACAGTTGTAGGTTTTTGCTCGTTTACTATTTCGTTAATTTCTTTCATCAGCTCTTCAAACAACTCGGTTTCTTTTACTTTCCGAACAATTTCACCATTACGGAAAATCAAGCCCTCGCCATTTCCGCCCGCAACGCCTACATCTGCTTCACGAGCTTCACCAGGGCCATTTACCGCGCAACCCATTACCGCTACTTTTAACGGTACTTTCAGTGTAGAAATAGCATCCTCGACTTTTGTTGCCAATCCGATCAAATCAATTGCGCATCGACCGCAAGATGGGCATGCAATGACCACTGGATCGTTGTTCACGATATCCAAGCTGCGAAGGATTTGTTTCGCTACTTTAATTTCTTCAACAGGATCAGCCGTCAGGGATACGCGGATGGTGTCACCGATTCCCATCGACAATACCGTTCCGATTCCTACTGAAGACTTAATGCTGCCGGAGAACTGTGTACCTGCTTCTGTTACACCAACATGCAGCGGATAGTTGCGTTTCTGTGCCATCAACGAATAGGTTTGGATCATCGTTGGAACATCGGAAGACTTCAAGGAAATGACGATGTTATCGTAATTCAAGTCTTCCAGAATTTGAACGTGGTCTATTGCACTTTCTACGATCGCTTCCGGAGAAGGGTAACCGTATTTTTCCAAAAGCCTTCTCTCTACTGAACCGGAGTTGACCCCGATACGGATCGGAACATTGCGCTCGCGGCACGCTTCCACTACGCGTTGCGTTTTTTCTTTCGATCCGATGTTGCCTGGGTTGATCCGAATTTTATCAATCCCGCTCTCCAGTGCAATCAATGCCAGCTTGTGGTCGAAATGAATGTCGGCAACAAGCGGCAACGGGGAGCGTTCTTTAATTTTTTTGATGGCACGTGCTGCATCTTCATTGATGACGGCCAAGCGAACAATTTGGCAACCGACATCGTGCAGTCTCTGAATCTCGGCCAGAGTTTTTTCTACATCACGTGTGTCTGCTGTCGTCATCGACTGGATGACTACGCTTTTTTGGCCCCCGATTTGCACTCCACCTACAAAAACCGGTTTCGTCTCCTCGCGCTTGAACATTTTGCACCATCCTTTTACGTATGTCTGTTTTTCTTTCTATCGTGTTAGTACGTGTTTAGGAGAACAATCGTTGCAGATCATTCCAAGTCACTACCAAAATCAGCAACATCAAAAAGGCAAAGCCCAAGAAATGAACCATTCCTTCTTTATGCGGGTCAACAGGTCGACCACGCAGCGCCTCTACTCCCAAGAATGCGAGACGTCCGCCATCCAGGGCTGGCAGTGGCAACAGATTGAACAACCCAAGGTTAATGCTCAAAGCCGCGGACCACTTCAACAGAACCGCCATACCTTGTTGGGCAACCTCTCCAGTCATCTTAAAAATGCCAACTGGACCACTCAAGTCCTTTAGCCCGTATTCTCCAGTTATAAGCATACCTAAGCTCTTCAAGATCATCACTGTAAACTCGTATGTGGAGGTCGCCCCGTATTTCAAAACCTCTCCTGGGGAAAACGTGAGTGCGTAGGTAACCATGATTTTGCCCACGTTGTTTTCATCTTTCTCTACTTTAACTGGCACAGTCATCCGCTGGCCATTGCGCTCGTACTCAAAGGTTAATTGTTGATCCGGCGCTTTGCTAATCTTCTCTACAACATCTTTCCACGAGGATACAGGCTGACCTTGAATCGCGATCACCTTATCACCTGGCAATAATCCAGCTTGAGCTGCAGGTCCTCCCGGAATTACATTCCCCAGATAGCTGCCATTCGGTACGCCGTACAAGAAGCCGATCACGATAAACAAAACAAACGCCAGCAAAAAGTTGGCTGCAGGTCCTGCAAAAATCGCCCAAAAACGTTGTGATACGGTCTTGCCTTTGAATTGTCTGTTCAGAGGGGCAATCTGTACTTCTTGTCCATCCTTGACCAGATGAGCCTGTGGATGAACAGCAAACGTCTTCTGCTCTCCATCCAGTTCAAGCACGATATTTAAATTTTGCTCCAAATCAAATTGTACCACCGTACCGGTGATCGCACGAGCAGAACCAGAACTTGGCCCATCGAGCAAAATATGTGTGACCTTTCCTAACGCATCCCGCTCCACGCTTACTTCCATGTGCGGTTTCAACATATCCATCTCCGGGTCTTCCCCCGCCATGCGAACAAGTCCACCGATGGGTAACAGGCGTAAGGTGTATTCCGTTTCTCCCCGCTTCACGCGAAAAATTTTTGGCCCCATTCCCAGTGCAAATTCACGACATAAGATCCCTGCCCTCTTGGCCAGAAGGAAGTGTCCTAGTTCGTGCACAAAGACAAGTACCCCAAATACAACTACAATCGCGAGAATTGATTCAACGGAATCCAGGTTGGGCAAAGGCAAGTGAACAGCCACCTTTCTGTCAAGTATCTAACACTCATATTCCTTAGATGGAGACGAGCGCGTAAGAACGTGCCCAATCATCAGCTGCAAAAATATCCGCAAGCTCTGGGCTCGCTACACCAGCGTGAGCTTCGCAAGTTTTTCGGACGACCTTTTCGATGTCTAAAAAACTAATGGCTCCCTTCAAGAACCTATCAACTGCGACCTCATTGGCTGCATTCAGTACTGCCGTATGCGTACCACCTGCTATACCGCACTCATACGCTAATTTTAACAGAGGATAACGCTCATAATCCATGGCTGCAAAATGAAGCGTGGCGATCTTGACCAAATCAAGTGGTTCCGTAGGCAGTTTTTTTCTGATGGGATAGCTCATGGCGTACTGAATCGGAACCTTCATATCCGGCGTACCGAGTTGGGCCATGACGGCTCTGTCTTTGTATTCTACCATAGAGTGTATGATACTTTCATAATGCAATACGCATTCGATCTTCTCATAAGGTAAATCAAACAGCCAATGAGCCTCGATCACTTCAAAACCTTTGTTCATCATGGTAGCAGAATCGATGGTAATTTTTGCACCCATGCTCCAATTCGGATGAGCCAATGCCTGCTCTACTGTCACTTGCTGTAGGTCCTCGCGAGAGAGGTGACGGAAGGAACCTCCTGAAGCGGTCAAAATAACTCGCGCCACATCTTCCTTGCGCTCGCCTTGCAGACATTGGTAGACAGCTGAATGCTCGCTGTCTACTGGAATAATCGATACGCCTTTTTCTTTCGCTCGTTTCATGACGACAGGGCCAGCGCTCACCAGTGTCTCTTTGTTGGCCAGTCCAATTGTTTTTCCCGCCTCAATCGCAGCGAGTGTAGGTGCGACCCCTACACTGCCGACAACAGCGGTCATAACGAAATTGGCAGCTTCATGACGGGCAACCAGTTCCAATCCTTCCGCACCGTAAACGATTTCTGGTTGAGACTTGCCCGCCAATCTATCTCGCAGTTCAACGGCAGCCTTCTCATTTCCTACAGAAACGAGCTCGGGCTTGAATTTTTCCACCTGGCGTGTCAATAGATCGACGTTTGTTCCAGCAGCCATAGCCACCACCGAAAAATCCTCAGGATGCTGATCTACGACTTCCAGCGTGCTCGTTCCAACTGACCCCGTTGAACCTAAGAGCGCTATTTTTTTCACGGATTTCACCCTCTATATCTCTTTCTATATGCAAAAGGTTTTAGACAATACCTAATAGATGTAGAACCGGAAAGACGAGCAAAAAACTATCAAAGCGATCCAAAACGCCCCCGTGACCCGGAATGAGCTGTCCTGAATCTTTTACATGGAAATGTCTCTTGAAAGCCGACTCAACCAAATCACCCAATTGACCGACGATCCCCGCAACAAGTGCGATGGTCAAAGCCTGATCAATCGCAAAATGTCCAAAGCTTGCATTGATGGAAAGAACAATCAAGACAGAAGCCACGAGACCTCCTAAGGCCCCTTCCACCGTCTTGTTTGGACTTATTTCTGGCCACAACTTACGCTTGCCTATTGCTTTTCCGACAAAATAGGCGCCCGAATCAGTCGACCAGATTCCCATAATGACCATGACCGTAAGCATAAATCCTTCAGGTAGGTTTCGGGTAGCGGCCATATAAGTAAAACCGTAGCCTATGTATAACGCCCCCACCAACGTAAGGGCGACGTGTTCAATGTGAAACTGATTTTTCCGTAAAACGGAGTAAATCAACAAGAGCAGGATGACGGGCAGCATCAGATCCGGCATGCTGATACTGAGCCAATCCGAAAATAATAGAGACGGCCACAAAATGCTTAACATCAATACATATCCGAGCAATCCTGCCAAATAAAATGACTGAATGCCAGCCATTCTCATAAATTCAAAATAGCCAATGACAGCCAGTAAAAACACCAGTAGCGAGTACCAAGCTCCACCAGCATACATCAAAAATAGAAAAGCAGCCCCACCAATCAGGCCTGTTATTATACGTTGCTTCAACTGATTCCACCTCTCGGCTATACCGCCCCGTAGCGACGAGCTCGGCCTTGGTATTCCACGATTGCCTGATAAAAATGTTCACGGGTAAAATCAGGCCATAGCACGTCCGTAAACCATAATTCTGTATACGCTAATTGCCACAGCATAAAGTTACTCAAGCGAATCTCTCCACTTGTGCGAATCAAGAGGTCTGGATCGGGAATTTCGCTTGTATACAGGTAGCTCGATATCAATTCCTCAGTCAGTTGCTCTGGTTGAAGCTCACCTGCTTTTACTTGTGCTGCCATTACTGAAAATGCTTTTGCAAGTTCATCTCGCCCGCCGTAATTCAGGGCAAAATTCAATTGAAGACCGCTATTGTCCTTCGTTTTCTCTTCTGCTTCCAGCAGTGCTTTCAGCGTATGAGAAGGCAGCTCGTTTTTACTGCCCAGCATGCGTATGCGGACACCACGTTCTATTAATTCATCCAATTCTGTCGACAAAAATTCCTGCGGAAGTTTCATGAGAAAATCCACTTCATCGCGTGGACGCTTCCAGTTTTCGGTAGAGAATGCGTACATGGTCATATAACGAACGCCAATCTCGTCTGCAGCCTTGACGACTTCTTTTACTGCTTTCATTCCTGCACGGTGCCCGGCAACCCGGGGTAAACTGCGCTTGTTGGCCCAACGACCGTTACCATCCATAATAATCGCCACATGTTCCGGAATTTTACCGGAACGATCCAACTCGGCTGGCTCCGATTGCTTTTCTTTGCGGCCCCATTTGCGCGCCAGATGTTCTAACATAAAGTGTTCCCCCGTAATGAGAGATATAGACGTACATCCCCCTCAAACGAGGGGGATTACCATTACCTATACTTCCAAAATGTCTTTCTCTTTGTCCTTAACAATCTTGTCAACTTCGGCGATGAATTTATCCGTCGTTTTTTGTATGGTTTCCTGATGACGACGAGAATCGTCCTCAGAAATGGTAGCAGCTTTTTCAAGCTTTTTGATTTCATCGTTTGCATCGCGACGGATGTTACGAATCGCTACCTTTGCTTCTTCTCCACCTTTACCTGCCAACTTCACGAGCTCTTTACGACGCTCTTCTGTCAGTGGAGGAATGATCAGGCGGATAATCACGCCATCGTTGGATGGAGAAATTCCCAAATCCGATTGTTGCAGCGCACGGTCAATTTCTTTGAGCGCCGTTTTATCCCAAGGCTGGATAGTCAGCATACGCGGCTCTGGTACGCTGATGTTTGCCAATTGGCTAATCGGCGTTGGAGTGCCGTAGTAGTCTACTGTAACACGATCCAGCATCGCTGGGTTCGCACGACCTGCACGCAGGCTGGACAGATCTCTTTTCAAAGCATTGATCGCTTTATTCATGCGATCTTCCATGTCATTTAGCACAGTTTGTGGCATAATTATTCCCCTTTCACTAGAGTACCGATTTTGTCGCCCATTACTGCCCGACGAATATTGCCTTCTTCAGAAATGTTAAAGACGATCAACGGAATACTGTTATCCATGCACAAGCTGGACGCTGTTGAATCCATGACACCTAAACCTTTATTCAGCACTTCCAGGAATGTCAACTGGTCGTACTTCTTAGCGTTCGGGTCAAGGCTTGGGTCTGCAGAGTACACACCGTCTACCTTGTTTTTCGCCATCAGGATTACTTCAGCTTCAATCTCAGCTGCACGCAGAGCAGCTGTCGTATCCGTTGAAAAGTAAGGGTTACCAGTACCGGCAGCGAAGATGACCACACGCATTTTTTCCAAATGACGAATGGCACGACGGCGTATGTATGGTTCTGCTACCTGTCTCATCTCAATCGAGGTTTGAACACGAGTCGGGACGTTCACTTTTTCTAACCCATCCTGCAAGGCGAGTGAGTTCATAATTGTGGCCAGCATCCCCATGTAATCGGCTGTTGCCCGATCCATTCCTTTAGAGCTGCCGGAAAGTCCGCGCCAGATGTTACCTCCTCCGACGACTACTGCGACTTGTACACCCAATTCTACGATTTCCTTGATCTGGTTAGCGACGGAGAAAATAACCTTTGGGTCAATACCATACCCTAAGTCCCCCGCCAAAGCTTCCCCACTCAACTTTAACACAACCCGTTTATAGGCAGGAAGTGGCATGTGAAACGGCCTCCATTCATGAATCATTCTCTGTGCCCAGTCTTCATTCCTTCTAATTGGGAACAGGTACACACTGCTATTTACATGCAGAGAGTTTCACACAAAGTGAAACTCTCGCTTTGAAAATAGGGAACACGAAGGTGTTCCCTATAACCTTTATTATTGCTTATTAACTTGAGCCATTACTTCAGCTGCGAAGTCTTCTTGTTTCTTCTCGATACCTTCGCCTACTTGGAAGCGAGCGAAACCTTTCAAGGTAGCACCTGCTTCTTTCAGCAGAACAGCTACTTTCTTGTCAGTATCTTTTACGAATGGTTGCTCAACCAGTACGTATTCTTCGAAGAATTTGGAGAGGCGGCCTTCTACCATTTTCTCAACGATGTTAGCAGGTTTGCCTTCAGCCAGTGCTTGGTTTTTCAGAACTTCACGCTCACGTTCGATCTCATCAGCGGAAACTTCTTCACGGTTAGCAAAACGCGGGTTGGACGCTGCTGCGTGCATGCCCAGGTCTCTTGCGAGTGTTTCGTCTTGTGTGCCTTCCAAAGTTACCAGAACGCCAATGCGGCCACCCATGTGCAGGTAAGCACCGAATACGCCAGCGTCAGATTTCTCAGAGAGTGCAAAACGACGGAAGGAGATGTTTTCTCCGATTGTCGCGATTTTCTCATTGATTACATGAGCCAGAGTCTCGCCAGCACCTTTGAATGGTTGCTCCAGAGCTTCTTCAACTGTTGCAGGACGTTGGGAAACAACGTGCTCAGCAATGTCTTTTACGAGCGTTTGGAACTCAGGGTTTTTCGCTACGAAGTCAGTTTCGCAGTTTACTTCTACAACTGCTGCAACGTTTCCAGCTACTGCCGTTCCAGTCAAACCTTCTGCTGCGATACGACCAGATTTTTTCGCTGCTTTCGCGATACCGCGCTCACGGAGCAAGTCAATTGCTTTTTCCATGTCGCCTGCTGTTTCTTCCAGCGCGCGTTTGCAATCCATCATACCTGCGCCTGTACGCTCGCGCAGTTCTTTAACCGCTTGTGCACTAATTGCCATTGAGTGAAACCTCCTCGAAAAGTTACGATCCTATTATAATCGAAAAGCAAGTCACCTGTTAACCTTGGTGACGCTATTCAGCAAAAAAGGATGGACGGGGGTTCTGACACCCTCAGTCCACCCTTTAACACACATGCTTACGCAGTTGTTGTTGCTTGTTGCTCTGTACCTTGGTTTCCTTCCAGGAGAGCGTCTGCCATTTTAGCAGTGAGCAATTTCACAGCGCGAATTGCGTCATCGTTACCTGGGATCACATAATCGATTTCATCTGGATCGCAGTTAGTATCTACGATCGCTACGATTGGGATACCCAATTTACGAGCTTCTGCTACAGCGATGCGCTCTTTACGAGGATCGATGACAAACAGAGCGTCAGGCAGTTTATCCATGTGAGCGATACCGCCCAAGAATTTTTCCAGACGATCCATTTCTTTGCGCAGAACGATAACTTCTTTCTTAGGCAATACTGCGAAAGTACCATCGTTTTCCATACGCTTCAGCTCAGCCAAGCGAGCTGTACGTTTTTTGATGGTTGTGAAGTTTGTCAGAGTACCACCCAACCAACGTTGGTTGATGAAGTAGTGACCTGTGCGTTCTGCTTCTTCTTTAACGGATTCTTGTGCTTGTTTCTTCGTACCAACGAAGAGGATTTTTCCGCCATCTTGAGCGAGTTCACGTACGAAGTTGTACGCTTCCTCTACTTTCTTAACGGTTTTTTGCAGGTCGATAATGTAGATTCCGTTACGTTCGGTGAAGATATAGCGAGCCATTTTCGGGTTCCAACGACGAGTTTGGTGACCGAAGTGTACACCAGCCTCGAGCAATTGTTTCATCGAAATTACTGCCATATTTCACACCTCCTTCAAAAATGGTTTTTGTGATGCTACCTCCGCCTCACCGCATGTTCCAAGCAATTCTGCCATAGGCAGCACCGTTGCCGGAATTGGTGGACGTGCGATTTCAACACCGTAAATGAATATATCATATGGGAGTTTCAATTGCAACAAACGAATTCCATTTATTTCGTAAAAAAAAGTTTTGACCCTTTTGGCAGACGACAAACGGACACATTTCGTTACATTGAAAAAAACCGCCTATTTTTTAGGCGGCGTTGTTATCAACTTGACGATGTCTGCTTCCTTAGAGGCGGTCGACACTTCATAGGTACCGACACGAATGCGATTTAGCTTGTCACTCGCACGTAGCTGGGCCACAAATTGATTGTCGGCAGGAAGGATTCCTTCCTTTACTAGGATCTGCGCTACATCCTCTGCAGTTGCTTTGTAAGGAACAGTAAAAGATACCTTCTTATCTGCTACAGGTGCTTCCACTGTCGGAGCTTTAGGTGCCACCGTATTGGGTGGTGTTGGTGTCTGCGTATTTGGTACTGTTGGGGTAGCCTGGCCATCTTTACTCACTGGATTGGTTGGCGGAATCACCTTTTGCTCTGAAGCTGCAGGTGTTCCAGGCTGAACAGCTGGCGTCTGCGGTTGCTTTGTCACAGGCGCCACTGTTTGACCTACCTTTGGTGTTACTGGCGCCTTAGGCACTCCAGGAGCTGGCTGTACGTTCACTTTCTTTTCTTCCTGCCACTGTTTGTATTCTTCTGCTGTAAGAACGACCATTTCCAGCTCTTGTGCAGCTGCTTTCATTTGATCTACAGTCATAGCTGGGGCCTGCGCAGTCTGTTTAGGCGCTAACATTCCGATAATGGAGGTAGCCACAATCAGTCCTGCTCCAAATCCAAATAATAGCTCTTGTTTACGCATCGGCAAGACCTCGCTCATGCCTGTCAGCCAAGGAAAAGATCAAATCGATTTCCCCTCTGCCGGCACCGAGTCGTTTTGCGATCTCATCCCGAGACAAACCTTCTTTATTCAGCTCAAAGGCACGGCGATAACGTTCACGCAGTGCCAGCATATCCAACTCTTGAACTTGAGGTGTTGGTTCTATCCTATTCGTATCCTTCGAAGCCTCTTGCTTGTGACTTTCACTCTTTTGCCATTGTTCTTCCATATTGTCTAATCGCTTGCGCAAACTAGCGATATCCTCGAGAAGATCCGCTCTCATTTCCTGCCATTCTGCAGCAAGAAGATTGGTTTCTTGCTTTACCTGTTTTTGAAGACGCTGCACGCTTTTTTCGAGCTCGTCCTTGTCCGTCGTGCGTTGTGTCGGTAATGAGGAAAAGGAGTCAACAGGCTGCTTCTTTTTAATAACAAAAGCAAGAAGCATGCTGATCATTCCTGCTCCAATCAGGATGGGATACACTACGTCCATGTTGTCCACCTTTATTTCTGGCTTGACTTCATTTATAAAGAAATATCTATAATACGTCCACGCAATGGATCTCTCATGAGATCAGCATTCGTAGATACACCTTCGCTTGATTCGGACAATTGACTCCCAGTGGATTCTTTTTTGTCCTGTTGTTCATGCTGTCCTTGCTGTTTTTCTCTTTCACGTATCTGGTTCTTTTCTGATTGCTCAATATCGCTCGGGCGCTGGCGCATCTGTTCATCCAGGTCTCTTCGCTGATCAATCATTGATTGTTGTTCATGCATGGTTCGTTGTTGCTGATGCTCCTGAATTCGGCTGACTTCTAGCGTGCGTGGTATTGCCACCTGCAATTCA
Source organism: Brevibacillus sp. AG162 (assembly GCF_006715575.1). Lineage (NCBI taxonomy): Bacteria > Bacillati > Bacillota > Bacilli > Caryophanales > Paenibacillaceae > Brevibacillus > Brevibacillus sp. AG162. The sequence goes on along the minus strand of NZ_VFNO01000001.1, from coordinate 651,526 downwards.
ACCGCTTTCAAACTCATATGGCCCCAACTCCCTTTTTCGCACTTAAGTATGTAAGCATCCTGGATCAGATAAGAGTTGCTGTACTAATTTCACCGTCTAGCACAATAAAGCGCGTTCTGGCATACTCGTGCTTGATAAAGTGCACCAGCTTTCCAAACGTCATTTTGATTCCTGGATACATTACATGATATGCCTCAATAGCTGCTGGGCCTTCCCCTTTCAGCTCGAGTTCAATATCATTTCTGCGTGCTTCCAATTCCTTGCTTTCTTTTTCCAGAACCAAACGAGTATTGGTTAGCTTGATTTGCATGAGACGTTTATCTGCTGGAAGTTCTTTGCTGACTTGGAGGATCTGATTAATAACGCCTAAACCTTGATCTGTTTTGCGTAAATTTTCATACACATTTTGCAGTTCTTTTTGAATGTTCGCCAGTTCTTGTCTTAATTCGGGTTTTACTCCTACTTCGAGTATCGTAGGAGTGGCACTGCTGTTCCCAAATACTCGTGCCGCAATCTTTTCCCCAGCCTGCAGCACGCCGCCAATGATGAAGCCTTTTGACCCTTTGCAAATGATTTGCTTGCCGGCTCTTACGGTTGAGAACATAATGCTTTGTGAAACAATGACTTGATTGCCAGCCGTTACATTGGCGTTTTGGATAAAGGACGTCCGGATATCTTTCCCCGCAACAATGCAGCCTTTGTCCTGGGCAACAATCCCGCTTTTGATTTCAATGGAGCCTTCCGCGTACAACTCGGCCCCTTCTACACTGCCAAGTACGCGGATATCTCCTGATGACTTTACGCGAAAGCCATTCAATACGTTCCCGCGAATGACCACCGTTCCCACAAAATCAATATTGCCAACACCAAAATCAACATCCCCGTTTACTTCAAATACGGGAAACACGTTCATTTTTGCCTGTTCCGTAAAGGAGACTTGTCCGTCAATAGCGGCGTATAGCATCGTCCGCTCTTGATTGAGCACAACATTTTTCCCAGGCTTTATGTTTATTTCCTTGCCGGCTTTGGGAGCGATGGGCTCTCCGGTAACTGCTGTGCCTGGTTGTCCCTGGCTTGCTGATATTTTACGCGCCAAGAGTTGTCCTTTTGCTACATTAGGGATTGTCGTGACATTATAAAAATCAACCCGGCCATCCTCTAGCTCTACTGGACCTTCCCCTTCATTAATAGAAGCCAAATAGGGGTACTCGATAGTCGCATCGGTTCCGCCCACAGGTGCAATCCCTTGAGCAACCTTTACTTTCGCGTTTGCATACTTCGCGGGAAAGGTACACAAGTTCTGCACTACATCATCGAGAATTCCATACTTCACATTGCTTGCCTGTAATGCTTTGTATACGTCTGTTTCCAAGACGACAATTTCGTCGATATCTTGTTCGTCCACACGTAATAGTACCTCAGCCTCCAATTTATCAGCTGAAATTCTTACTTCTATTTTATATTTCCCGATCCCTTCCATCATTCTACCCCTCTCAAGCTTGGGTAATGTCCCCTTACATCAATTGCGATTTCCATCTGGACAACGCAGAACGAAGTCGGAAAAGAGCTTTGGAGTGCAACTGGGATATTCTTGAAGGTGACAAGCTCATGATTTCCGCAATTTCTGATAAGGTCATTTCTTCAAAATAAAACAAGGAGACAACCAGTCGTTCCTTTTCAGGCAATTTGTCGATCACCGTTACAAGAACCTCTTTTAAGCTGGATACTTCTGCCACATTTTCAGGGCGTGGTGTGAGCTCGTCGATGATATACGAATGTCTTGCTGTTTTTTGCTCGTCTTCATCCCCTACTGCCTCATCGATAGAAACCATGCTGGCGAGTGAGGTTTCCAAGAAAACCTGTTGAAGCTCCTTTTTGCTTATTCCCAGATAATCAGACACTTCTTGATCGGTTGGCATTCGCAGCATTTGCTGTTCCAAGGTGGTGTATGCTTCTTCGATTTTTTTGGCCTTGTCTCGAACAGTACGAGGGATCCAGTCGTTCTCGCGTAGTCCATCGATCATTGCACCACGAATCCGCCACATGGCGTACGTCTCAAATTGGAGACCCCGGGTATGATCGAATTTAGCCAAAGCGTCCAATAGCCCAAAGCGCCCATAACTAATCAAGTCATCCTTGTCCACATTTGCTGGCAGATTAATTGCCAACCGATTTGCCACCTTATCTACCAGTGGCAAAAACCGCGTGACCAAGTCAACCTCCGCCTCGCGACTTCCCTCTTGCTTCCACATGACCCATTTATCGAACTCTTTTGCTTTTTCTTGACTGGTTAGCCGTGCCACGAATAGTCACCAACCTTTACTCATCTGATAAGCGCCTAACGACCTCTGCAACGGTGGCTGGATCTTCAGTAGGATGAATCCTTTCCATCTTGTTGATTGAGAGTGGTGCAAATGTTTGATCTTCCTGTTCGAATTGATGTCCAATTTCCAGAACGACCCCACCTTCTGCTAGAGGAGAGCTTGTCCCCTCTAGCGTGTCCGTAACCATTGGTGGAGTAGATGACTGTATGAACGTTGCGAGCAGCCAACGAATTGGAAATGCAGCGAGGAAGAATAGGACAAATGCGATACCTGCTCTCTCCAGTGATACAAGCCAGACATTACTCGCCACAGCCGTACCCAGCGTTACAAGAAATGCGAGCATCCCTAATCCAAAATTAATCCAAATGGTTCCTAACATTTGTTATACTTCCTTCACACCTTGATTTACGGTCCTGATTTGAAGAATGCCGTTTGTGGCATCTAACTCTATTGTCCGACCGCAGTTTCCCCCTGTATCTTCTGCCACGATCTTTATACGAGCATCCTTCAATGCAAGTTTGCACGCCTCTACATTTCGAGGCCCAATCCGCATGGTGTCATTATTCCCTAAAAATGCGAACATTTGTGCACCGCCAGCCAATTTCGCAACCGTGTGTCTGGTCTCCGCACCAGCCTTCACCATCAACTGAATCAGATGGGGGATTGCTGTATCCGCATACTTGCCTATCGTTAGCTCCCCGCCTTTAGCCAAAGACGATTCAGGGAGCATAACATGTGCCATACCTGCAATTTTATGGATATGATCGTAGAGCACTACCCCTACGCAAGAACCTAAACCGGTAGTACGCAGCTTGCTCGGCGGCTTTGCCACACCGAGATCCGCCATCCCTATCTTAATAATCTCCATCGAACGGAACCCCTAATGAACGAAATAGTATTGGGAGCGATTCAGGATCAGGAATTAAGAAAAAGTTCCCTTTTACTTGATCATTGCCTTCGAAAAAAGCGGTGTCAATCGTGAGGGCAAAGTCACCCGCTTGACCCAACGCTATTAATCCATAACTTAGAATAGCTCCAGCCATATCCACAGCGAGTGCAGGTACGGACGGCTGTAAATTTAATTGTGTAAAATCAGCTAACGATGATAAATAAGAACCTGTTAAGATGTTGCCAATCTCATGCAGCGCCGAGATCTCCAGCTCTTCCCACTCGTACACATCTTTATTAATTCCTGTAATTTGTTCGAGCAGATGCTTGGCAGAATCCAAATCAAGGATGAAAAACATGTTCCCTGGACAATCGCCTTCAACCCGGAGGAACACGGTCACTACTACAGTTTCCGCTCCTCCTACACAATCTGCAACTTCGTCGAAGGGGATAATCTTGACTTGTGGAACTTTCATATCGATTTCTTTTTGTATGAGCTTGGAGAGAGCCGTGGCAGCGTGACCAGCACCGATGTTCCCGATTTCCCGTAAAACGTCAAATTGGAAATCCCCAAACTTCGTAAAATCGCCCATTTTACTTACCCCTCAATTGCGTCCAACTGCTTGATTTCCTCTGTGCTCAATACTTTATCGAGGTTTAAGAGGATTAACAGTCGTTTATCCAGCTTCGCGACTCCTCGCAAATAAGCAGCCTCCACTCCTCCTACAACCTCTGGAGGCGGTTCAATCGCATCAACTGGTATATCGATAACATCATTAGCAGCATCTACAATGAGACCCACTTCCAATTCACCTACGGCCACGATAATGATTCGAGTTGCTTCGGAATAGACGCTTTCTTCGAGACTAAAACGATTGCGCAGGTCAATAATCGGTGTCACAACGCCACGCAGATTAATAACCCCTTTGACGAAACTAGGCGTTCGCGGAACTCTTGTGATGTGCTCCAGTTTTTCAATGGATTTAACCTGATGAACCTCTACGCCATACTCTTCGTCCTTCAATCGAAAGACAATCACTTTGACTTCGCTAATGACTTCTTTTTGATCGAGCATGTGGCTGCCCCTCCTTCTACTTAATCAGCGAGTTACAATCTATGATGAGCGCGACCTGACCGTCTCCCAGGATCGTTGCACCTGAAATGGCAAATACATTAACCAGATATTTGCCGAGAGATTTTAGAACAATCTCTTGTTGACCGATGAACGAATCGACGACAAGGCCTGCCATTTTCTCACCTTTACGTACGATGACGACTGCCACTTCATCTTCCATCGTTTCCCCATTATCAGGCACTTGGAAAATGTCCTGCAGCGAAACGAGCGGCACTACACGTCCCCGGAAGTCGATCACTTTTTGGCGGTGAGCCATCATGATTTGATCTTTTTTAAATACAGCCGTCTCAATGATGGAGCTGAGTGGGACAGCGTACTTCTCATCTTTCACTTGTACCAGCATCGCGGAAATGATAGAGAGCGTAAGTGGCAATTGAATGAGGAAAGTCGTGCCCTGGCCGCGTACAGAATCTACGCTGACACTGCCGCCCAACGATTCAATTTTGGACTTAACGACATCCAGACCAACACCACGACCGGAAATATCAGAAACAACTTCCGCTGTACTAAAACCTGCTGCAAATAGCAACTCGTGGATTTGCTTGTCGCTCATGCTATCTGCAGTAGCAGGATTGACAATCCCTCTCTCAAGCGCTTTTTTGAGAACCTTATCTTTATTGATTCCAGCTCCGTCATCTTTTACTTCTATAAATACATGGTTCCCACTGTGGAAAGCGCGGAGCTCGATTTTTCCTTCCTCTGGCTTACCCGCCTTTTTCCGATCTGCTGGAGACTCAATTCCGTGGTCAAGCGAGTTACGCAGCAAGTGATTGAGTGGGTCGCCGATTTCGTCGATGACGGTACGGTCCAATTCTGTCTCCGCACCGATAATCTCCAGATTCACTTTTTTATTCAGATCTTTTTGTAGATCACGAATCATACGTGGGAAACGATTGAATACTTGCTCCACCGGAACCATGCGCATGGTCAGAATGATGTTTTGCAAATCGCCACTAATCCGACTCATGTGCTCCACGGTTTCCTGCAGTTCGTTCTTTCCAATCTCCCGTGCCAACTGCTCCAGACGGCCGCGGTCAATGACTAATTCGCTAAACAGATTCATCAAGATATCCAAACGTTCGATATCCACACGAATTGTTTTTCCACCAGCCGTCGCCTTCTTCACTGGTGCTTGAGGAGCTTCTGCTGCTCCTTTCTCAGCTGGTGCTGGTGCCTGTTGCACTACGGGAGCAGGTGGAGCTTCACTCTTCAATTGAATGTTTTCGATTGTCACATCTTGGATTTCCGAAATGTTAAGAATCGTAGTACGTACTTTTTCAATCGATTGCTCCGTCACATATGCGATTTCAAACGATTGTTCAAATCGCTCATTCTCAATATCTTCAACAGCTGGCTTCGTTTTGATCACTTCACCCATGGATTCCAACTGATCAAAAACCATGTAAGAGCGGGCAGCCTTGAGCAAGCAGTTTTCATTCAATGTCACTTTGATCCACAAAACGTTGTTTCCGAGCTCCTGAGACTGCTTCAAGACCATCATTGCATAATCATCGAGCTCATGATCTTCAGCTGGTGTACTTTCCTCTTGCGGTGCTTCCACTTCCATCGTAGCAACTGCTACTTCCTGCTCGGCTGAGAAGTCTCCCGCAACAATCGCCCGGAGTTTCTTTACAATAGCGGATACATCTGCTGAACCGTCTCCACCTTCTGTGATATCGATTACCATGCCTTCAATCAAATCTACGCTCTGAAAAATAGCGTCCATGATGTCACTGGTAATCGTTAACTTCTGATTGCGAATCAGGTCAAGTACATTTTCCGCTTCGTGAGTCAAACTCGCCATGTCTTCAAAGCCCATGGTCGCCGACATACCCTTCAATGTATGTGCGGAACGAAAAATCTCTTTGACGTGGCCAATATTACCCGGATCACTTTCCAAGAGTAACAAATTGGCGTTGATTGCCTGTAGGTGTTCCTTTGACTCCTCAATAAACATGTCCAAATACTGATTCATATCCATAGGTGATCCACCTCCCAAAAATCAGTGCAAGAGCTTGCACAACAGCTCTGGAATCTTTTCCAATGGGGCCACGTTGTCTGCCAAGCCTGCTTGAATCGCTGCTCGTGGCATTCCGTATACGACACAACTCGACTCATCTTCAACAATACTTGTGACACGGCCAAGCTCCTTCATAAGCTTTAGTCCTTTAGTCCCATCATTTCCCATGCCTGTCATGATGATTGCCCATTTGTCTACATTTGTCAATTGACTGACTGATTCAAACAGAATATCGACAGACGGTCTGTGACCGCCTCGTGGCTCCTCTTGATGCAAATAGGCCTGCAGTCTCCCATTTACTTGACGAACTTCGAAATGGAAGCCTCCTGGAGCGATGTACGCTGTACCATTTTCCAAATACTCACCATCGACAACCTCGGTTACTCGAATTTGGCATAACGAGTCTAGTCGATTTGCTAACGATTTTGTGAAACCTGCTGGCATATGCTGAACGATGGCAATTGGTGCCGGAAAGTTCGCCGGAATTGCAGTCAGTACACTCTGCAATGCTTTAGGACCACCCGTGGAAGTCCCCAGAACCACCAGTCTTGCCTTTCCGCCCACTTGTGACCGCATCACGGCAGGCGGGCTCGGTATTTTCGTACGTATTACTGGAGATGCCGGTGTAACCGGTGCAGGTTTTGATTCGGAAGATACCGGTTTGACTACGCGAGGGATCTGCTTTCTCAAACGTACTTTCGACGCTGCCGCAGCCTTCACGCGCTCGATAAGACGATCGCCCACTTTGTGAATGTCGAGAGAAATTGGACCAGAAGGCTTCGTTACAAAGTCAAACGCTCCTAGTTCCAACGCATGAATTGTAGCTTCGGCCCCTTCTTTTGTCAGGCTGCTCAACATGACGATCGGAACCGGGCACTCATTCATCAGCTTTTCCAGTGCGTCCAAACCGTTCATGACCGGCATTTCAATGTCGAGTGTGAGGACATCCGGCGCCAGTTCTTTACATTTTTCTATACATTCGAGTCCATTCTTGGCTCGATCAATCACTTCAATCTCAGGATCAGTAGATAAAATGTCCGAAATCACTTTACGCATGAATGCTGAATCGTCCGTGACGAGAACCCGGATTTTGCTCATTCGAATGTCGCTCCCTTCCTACATTTATGTCTCATCGTATGAAGTGCCTCAACCTCGCAAGAAAACCTTTGAGACCACTGACAGAAGTATCTGAAGTATCCGGACGATCCAAATACCGTTCTACCAGATTTCGTATGCTTCTCGCGGCTTGCGATTGTGGATATGTAAGTAGAAAAGGACGCTGCAGTTTAACAGCTTTTGAAACGTAAGGATCATCAGAAACATATCCAAGCGACTGAATATCCATATTCAAAAAGCGTTTGGAAACCATCGCAAGCTTGTCCGCCGTCATTTTCCCTTCTCTCTCCGACGACGCTCTATTAATCACCAAGCGAATAGAGACAGCGGGATTACGTGCGTGTAGCATCTTGATGACTGCATATGCATCCGTTATCGCTGGTGGTTCGGGGGTGGTAACGAGGATGACCTCGTCTGAGGAGAGCATGAATCGCATGGATTCTTTTGAAAAACCTGCTCCCGTATCAAAAATGATAGTGTCGGCATAGCCTTGCAGCGGGTCCAGATGCGAGAATAAGCGATCTAGCTTCTCATCATCTAACTGCATAATCTGCGTAAATCCAGAACCACCCGCGATGAACTCTAAGCCTCCTGGCCCGTGCTCGATAATGTCCCAAACAGTCGTATCTGGCTCTAACAAATGAAACAGATGCTTTTTTGGGGTAATTCCCATTAATACATCCAGATTTGCCAGACCCAGATCCAAGTCAAACAAAACCGCTTTATGACCCTTCTCAATCAAACCAAGTCCAAAATTCAAGCTGAAATTGGACTTGCCGACACCACCTTTTCCACTCGTCACTGTCACCAGTCTAGTTGGTCGTGACTTCTTGTTTTGTAGCATCCGCTCACGGAGTTGCTCTGCTTGGTCACGCATCTGTTTACTCTCCCATAATCATCGTTGAAACCAGCTCGGGTGTAGCTACAACGATATCATCTGGTACATTTTGACCTGTCGTTACATAGGAGAGTTGTAGATTCATCTCCTGACAAACATTCAGCATTGTGCCAAAGCTGTTCGTTTCATCCGCTTTTGTAAAAATGACTTGCTTCACTGGAACTTCCGCAAAATTTTGGACGATCGCTTTCATATCGTTGAATTTGGAGCTCAAGCTAAGTACTAGGTAGTTCACGCTGTCTTTTCCATGCTCCAACAATTCACGAATGCCTTCCACGTACTCATCGTTGCGAAAATTTCGTCCAGCGGTATCGACAAAAATGAGTTCACAATCACTTAAGCGTTCCATCGCTGCCGCCATTTCTTTCGGAGAAAAGACAACCTCCAGCGGGACATTCAAAATGTTTGCGTACGTCTTCAATTGTTCTACAGCCGCCATTCGATACGTATCAGCCGTGATAAAGCCGATTTTTCGTTTTTCTTTCAACATGCTGTTCGCCGCAAGCTTCGCAATGGTCGTTGTTTTTCCAACCCCCGTCGGACCGAAAAAGAAAGCATACCGTACGTTCTTACCCAACTTTGGTGAAGATACTGTATATGGCTCGATCATGGAAGTGACAATTGATCGGCATACCGCAAACGCTTCTTCCTCCGTCCACTTTTCACCCGGTTGCGACATTTCCATTACTTTTCGAATGATTTCCGCTGTTAACTCTTCAGTCACTTCTTGCTTCAATAACTGTGCACGAATAGACTGTATCGCCGGAGGAAGTTGTTCACTTAAGTCATGCACTAACAGCTTTTGAAACATTTGACGCATATCTCGCATTTCAGTGGCAATCGCGTCATGATTGCTCGCGTGTAACACTCTTTCTTGGGAGGTCGTGACAGGAGCATGCTGCTCAGCTAGCTCACCTTGCTTTTGCACATCTCTCGTATCTGAGATCTCTTCTTTTGGAGGCGCCGCAACCGCGGTTTGTGTCATCGCGACTACGAGCTGCTCTCTACCTGTTGATTCAACTTGTTGATTCTCCGATGCTTTTGTCACAGGCGGTCTTCGATACGCTTGAGCAGCCGTGTACGTACCCGTCTGCGATTTGGGCAAAACGTTGTTGGTTCGATGTTCAGCTGCTACTGTGGGATTTTCTCGCTCGGATGCCTTTTCATCGACAGCAGCGATTACTTCGATTCGTTGTTTGCCAAACATCCCGAACAATCCACCTGTTTTGATCGGCTTGGAATTAAGAATCACTGCATCCATTCCTAAGTCCGTCCTGATTTTTCCCATTGCTTCTGGCATCGAATCGACAATGTAACGTTTTACCCTCACGAAATGTTCACCATCCCTACGCTTTGCACTTCAACATGTGGTTCGAGCTCGCTGTACGACAAAACGGGAACGTCTGGCATCATGCGATCTACTAATTGACGCAAGTACATTCGGACCGCTGGTGAAGAAAGAATGATCGGCTGTTGACCCGAGTTGATCATTTTGCTCACTTCAGTCGACATGTTTTGGAAAATTCGCTGAGACGTTTCCGGATCCATCGCCAGATAGCTTCCTTGCTCAGACTGTTCCACACGTTCAGAGATTGCTTTTTCCAATCCTGCTCCAGCTGTAAGCACGCGAAGTGGTTGTCCTGGCTCCGTAAATTGGAGTGTAATCTGTCTCGCCATCGCTTGTCTCACATATTCTGTCAGTACATCTGGATCTTTTGTATACAAGGCATGATCCGCAAGTGCTTCGAGAATGACGTGGAGATTTCGAACAGACACTTTTTCACGCAACAGCTTTTGCAATACTTTTTGTACGTCCCCAATGGCCAGCAGACTTGGAATCAGCTCGTCTACGAGAACTGGTGCTGTCTCCCGTACATTGTCGATCAGGGCCCTTGTTTCCTGGCGACCTAACAATTCGTGGGCATGTCGCTTGATGACCTCTGTCAGATGTGTAGCCACAACAGATGGCGGATCGACAACTGTATAGCCAGACAGCTCAGCAATCTCCTTATTCTCTTCTGTTACCCATAATGCAGGCAATCCAAACGCAGGTTCTACGGTTTCTATCCCAACAATGGAATCATCTTCGATCCCTGGGCTCATCGCCAGATAATGATCTAACATGATTTCCCCTTTTGCGACCTGGTTGCCTTTTATTTTGATCATGTATTCATTCGGTCGAAGCTGGATGTTGTCACGTATACGAATGACCGGTACAACGATCCCCATCTCGAGTGCGATTTGTCTTCGAATCATAATAACCCGATCTAGCAAATCTCCTCCCTGCTTCACATCGGCAAGCGGGATTAAGCCATAACCGAACTCGAATTCGATCGGATCGACCTGTAACAGGTTTACGACGCTTTCTGGACTGCGTACTTCTTCCATTTGCTGCTCTTCCACCTTATCGGCGGATTCTTGAATTTGCATCTTTTGGTTCTTCTCCATTTTCCAAGCAGCAAATGCCATTATCCCGCATACCGGAAGTACAGGCAGAATTCCAATCGGTGTAAAGAGCCCCAGCAAAAGCATGCATCCGGCTACGATATAGAGAAGACGCGGAAAGCTGAACATTTGCTTGACGATGTCTTCTCCCAAACCTTCACCAGAAGTGGAACGCGTTACAATAATACCTGCTGCGGTCGAGATTAAGAGCGCTGGGATCTGGCTCACCAGTGCGTCACCGACAGACATGGTAGTGAATCGAGAGGCAGACTCGGCAAAGCTCATATCGTGAATGAGCATCCCGATGATAAAACCACCAATAATATTTACGATAAAAATGATAATACCCGCGATGGCGTCCCCTTTTACGAATTTGCTGGCACCATCCATTGCTCCATAAAAGTCAGCTTCGTTCTCAATCTTTTTTCTTCGGACACGTGCATCTGCTTCTGTGATCATTCCTGCATTCAGATCCGCGTCGATACTCATCTGTTTACCAGGCATCGCGTCGAGCGTAAAACGTGCTGCTACCTCAGCTACACGCTCAGAACCTTTGGTGATTACGATAAACTGAATGATGATCAAGATCAGAAACACGACGAAACCGACAACTTGATTACCTCCGACTACAAAGCTACCGAACGTTTCAATAACTTTACCGCCTTCACCGTGCGATAAAATGTTTCTCGTCGTCGACACGTTCAAGGCTAGTCGAAAAAGGGTTGTAATAAGCAAAACCGTCGGAAAGATCGAGAATTCCAAAGTTTCTTTTGTATACATCGACACAAGCAAGATGGTCAATGCAAGGGAGATATTCAAAATCAACAGCAAATCTAGTAGCGCTGAAGGAAGTGGGATTACCATCATGACAACAATGCTTATGACAAAAAGGATCGTACCAACTTCTTTAAATTTGAATCCCACTGGTTATCCTCCTTCCATTTATTTCACTTTCCCTTGCAGCTTGTAGACGTACGCGAGAACTTCCGCGACCGCTTTAAACATCTCTTCGGGAATTTGTTGCCCAACTTCAACTTGACTATAGAGAGCCCGGGCCAAGGGCTTGTTTTCCATGGTAACGATACGATGCTTTTTCGCTACTTCCCTTATTTTTAATGCTAGATAGTCTTGCCCTTTGGCGATTACCGTCGGTGCGCTCATCGCACTTGCGTCATAGCGAACGGCAACAGCAAAGTGAGTCGGGTTCGTAATAATGACATCCGCTTTGGGAAGCTCCTGCATCATACGGCGAATGGCCATGCTTCTTTGCCGTTCACGAATCTTCCCTTTAATGAGCGGATCACCTTCCGCTTGCTTATGCTCGTCCTTGAGATCCTGCTTGGACATCCGCAGATTCTTTTCATGCTCATAACGCTGATAGGCGTAGTCCAGAATCGCGAGAATGAAAAGCAATAACCCGAGATAGATTCCCAGCTTTGTCACCTCTTCGGCAGTAAACGATAGGACTGCTCCGATAGACAATAAGGAAAGCTGTACAACTTGTTCCTTTGCACTCCACAAAATGACGTACGCGACATATATGCCTGCACTTATTTTTAATAAAGATTTCAGTAGCTCTACGAGCGAGCGTAAGGAAAAAATTCGCTTTGCCCCTTTAATTGGATCGATCTTTTCCAGTTTCATTTGAAGGGGTTCTGTACTAATTAGCCAGCCTACCTGCATGTAGTTCACCGCAAATGCGACAAGAAAACTCAAGCCTAGGATAGGTCCTACAATTTTTATCGCTTCAAATACAAGCTGCATCACGATGACTTTTAAATTTTCTTCATTTACTTGCCATGTGGTGTATGTAATCAATGATTCCCGCATCAAATCTTGAAATATGCCTAGCATGGTAGAGCCAAGCATCATTAACAGAAAGAAAAATGCTGTCAAAGATAGGGCTGGGGAAAGATCCTGACTTTTCGCGACTTGCCCTTTTTTTCGTGCGTCTTGCTTTTTCTTGGGCGTAGCTTTTTCTGTCTTTTCCCCATTAAAAAATTGAAGATCTATTTGATAAGAAAGCCTCAATTGATTCATGGTGATCCTCCGAGCGATTTCATCATTTCTGCAAGTGCCCGGAACATATTCCCAAACAATCCGTTCAGGGTCAGCAAGAACGCAGGCATCACCACGATAAGAAGTAAAAAGCCTGCAAGCAGTTTTATGGGCAAACCCACCACAAAGATATTAAACTGCGGGACAGATTTGGCGATAATACCAAGAGAGAGATCAACCAGAAACAATGCAACGACGATCGGTGCCGCAATCATAAACGCACTCATAAACATCGTTTGAAAGGTTTTTACTGCTGTCATCATGACGTTTTCGCTTCCGAAAGCCGCCCACATGATGTCCACCGGTATAACCTGGTAACTGCTTATCACACCTCGTATCAGCATGTGATGCCCGTCAATACTGAAAAAGTACAGGACAGCGAGAATATTTTTGAAGTTACCTGTCACCGGGATATATGCACCCGTTTTGGGGTCAATCACGTTTGCCATTGCGAGACCCATCTGCATGTCCATCAGTCCGCCGGCAACCTGAATGGCGATAAACATCATTTCACATATGTAACCAAGAATGACACCAACAAGCGCTTCCTTCATGACATACAGAATAAAAGTCAAATCCATCGGAATCTCGCCTTGTACCGGCAAGGATTGAAAACTGATGACGGCAATGATAAACGCGAGGCCGATTTTAAACTGATTCGGTACGCCACGAATGGAAAAGAACGGAGCCGTTACAAAAAAGGCACTCATTCGGACAAAAACAAGCAAGAATACGGGCAGATACATCAGAAAAAGATTCATATGCTACCCAACAAAACGATGAAGGTTACCGAAGATCCCCATCGTAAAATCAAGCAGTACCCGAAGCATCCATGGGCCGACAGCCAATATCACGACAAATACGGCCACGATCTTTGGAATGAAAGCGAGTGTCTGCTCCTGAATTTGTGTCGTTGCCTGAAAGACACTGACCATCAAACCGACCAGTAAGGCGACCCCAAGTGCGGGTGCCGAAATCAGCAGGATGGTATAAACAGAGCTTTGGGCAATCTGCATAAGTAATTCTTGTGTCATGCTCTACCTCCTGAGGCATTCGGAATGTCGCTAAAAACTGGTCAAAAGTGATTTCACTATGAGATACCAACCATCCACCATGATGAACAATAAAATCTTAAACGGCAATGAAATCATAACCGGCGGTAACATCATCATCCCCATCCCCATCAAAATACTGGAGACGATCATATCAATTACGAGAAAAGGAATGAATATCATAAAGCCGATCTGAAAAGCCGTCTTCAATTCACTAATGGCAAAAGCAGGTACGAGAGCATTCAACGGAATATCTTGGATCGATTTTGGTCGTTCGGCTTTTGTGTATTCCAGAAAAAGTGCTAAATCTTTTTCACGCGTCTGCTTTGCCATAAATTCCTTAAAGGGGATGACCGCTTTGTCCAATGCCTGCTGCTGCGTTAGCTTTCCTTGCATAAATGGCTGTACGGCTGTTTCGTTTACTTGTCCGAGTGTCGGAGCCATAATGAAAAATGTCATAAACAACGCAAGGGCAATCAATACCTGGTTCGGTGGCATTTGTTGAGTTGCCAACGCATTTCGAACAAAAGACAACACAATGACAATTCGCGCAAAACTGGTCATTAAAAGCAAAATCGCTGGAGCTACAGATAGTACTGTCAAAATCAGTAACAGCTGAATGGCCGTCGATGTCTCCTGCGGTGTTCCTGTTCCGCCGCCTATCTTCAAATCAATGCTCGGAACAAGCGGTGTTCCCGCTGGCGCCGCCATGACCATATCAGGTACGGATAGCAACACTGCGACAAGCATCAGCACCTGCAAAAAATATTTCATTTTTGGTCCCCTCTGTCCTGAGCTTGCTCTTTCTTCCAATGTTCTGTATGGTCTGGACGATTTTTCAAGTCGTTCCATTGACCCTGCAACAGATCTTGAAAGCTTTTGCCGTCCATATCAGAAGAAAACAAGATTTCTTCTTCTGCCTGCTTTTTCTTACCGAACGGGAGCCATTCTAGCGAGAATGGGCTTTTCATCGGTTTGATCTCTGCGTCAGCCAAGATCAAATCTACCTCTTCACCCGGTTCGATCCTACGAAGCAATTGAACGTTTTCTCCCACTCCCACGATGTACAATGACTCACCGATCATAACAACCTGAAGTGTTTTGCCATTGCCTAGCGCAGTGGCGCTAATCACTTTAATTGGTCCATGACTCTGAGCCCCTTGACGTCGACCAAGAAAACGGAGCAATAAAAAGATTAATACTGCAATAAAGCCTAGCGAAAAGATGACTTGAACTAGATACCCGATCATACTTCCTGTTCCGCTGCCCGGAATGGCCGCCGGCTGTTCACTGCCGGCGGGCGCATTGCTAGTTGGCACTTTTCCCTGGTTGTACGCATCCGCTACTGAACCTTCCGCAAAAGCGGTACTCGCCAGGGAGGAGACGAAAAGCAACAGGATCAGACTGAAGGCTAAAATGAGTCTTGCCCCTGCATTCCGGATCATCATCATTAGCTCATTGTCTTTTTGATCGCTTCCAGAACGCGATCCGCCTGGAATGGTTTTACGATGAAGTCTTTTGCGCCCGCCTGGATCGCATCGATTACCATCGCTTGTTGTCCCATCGCGGAGCACATGATCACACGCGCGTTAGGATCCAACTTTTTAATTTCTTTCAATGCAGAAATTCCATCCATCTCTGGCATGGTAATATCCATGGTTACGAGATCAGGTCCCAATTCTTTGTACTTTTCAACTGCTTGTGCACCGTCACTTGCTTCCCCTACGACGCTGTACCCGTTTTTCGAAAGAATTTCCTTGATCATCATACGCATGAACGCTGCATCGTCGACGATTAAAACTTTGTTAGACATGAATAGCTCCTCCCTAATGCTTCCCTCTTGATTGGATTATTGTAATTTTTGAACACGATCTATCTGACTGATGATGTCTGTAACACGAACCCCAAAGTTCTCATCAATGACGACAACCTCGCCCTTGGCAATTAATTTGTTGTTCACCAAAATGTCTACATGCTCACCTGCCAGCTTGTCCAACTGTATAATCGATCCAGCGGACAAGTCAAGGATTTCTCTAATAAGCTTTTTCGTGCGGCCTAACTCAACTGTGACTTGCAATGGAATGTCGTGAAGCAAGTTTAAGTTCTGTATGTCTCCTGTATACATAGGAGCACCTCCAAGCGGAGCAAATTGTGCTGGTACTACATTCGCCTGACTTGCTGCAGGACCTCCGAAATGCTGTGGTGTTGGCGGAGCCATTGGAGGCTGCTGATACATACCTGGGTACGGAGCGTAGCCTGGTGGCATCATTTGTTGTCCATACGCGTCAGGATACATCGGCGGCTGTCCTGGGTAGCCCATTGGCTGAGCGTAACCCGGTGGTTGCTGATACATCGGCTGTTGCTGTGGTGGCGGCGCTACAGGCGGTACGTGGCTCTGTGGTTGCTCTTGCACACTTGGCTGGATAGAAGGAGCCGACAGACTCATAGCAGGCAGAGAAGGCATCTCTATCTCATCTATGAGGGCCGCCACTGCTGCTTCATCCTCTGAACCTCCCACTAGTCTATCAATCATCTTTTTCGCAAAGGAAAGCGGGAGAAGCTGCATAATATTTGAATCGATAAGTTCGCCTTGCTCTCCTACCTTTAAGCGGAAAGATACTTTCACTAGAGGACTGTCATCATCAGAGAAGCTGTCCCCACCCTTGCCTTGCGCCAGATCCATTACGTCGATGCCTGGTGGCGTAATATTAATGAACTGGTTGAAAATCGTCGACATGGACGTAGCAGCGGAACCCATCATCTGATTCATTGCTTCCTGAACCGCGCTGATATGAAGCTCAGACATTTCAGTGTTCGCCGGTCTGCCGTCTCCGCCCATCATCAGATCCGCGATAACTGCAGCATCTTCCATGCGAATGACTAACAGGTTAATTCCTTTGAAACCATCTGTATATTCCACGTGGACTGCCACGTGAGGAATCGGAAATTCGCTTTCCAATTCATCGACATTGACTACCGAAACAGTAGGGGTTGTAATATCTACTTTTTGACTTAACAAAGTAGATAACGCAGTAGCTGCGCTCCCAAAGGAGATGTTACCAATTTCTCCGAGTGCATCCTGTTCAAACGGGGACAGAAAATCGGCAACATCCTGGGTCACTGCCGACACAGCTTCCTCTTCGTCCTCAACCAAGTTGTTCGCACGTAACAGCGCGTCAATCTCGTCTTGAGAAAGCATATCTCTACTCATTTTGTTCCTCCCCCTCCTCTATGACTTCATCAATCTGTACAGCGACTCTTCCTTTAAGTGTTCCTGGCTGACCCAAGAACTTTAAGTGGTCGCCTACTTTAATTTTCAACTTATTGTCGATCGATTGATCTAATTGAATGACATCGCCTTTTTGTAGCTGCAGGAAATCTCCTACTGTAATCGTAGCTGTTCCCATTTCAGCAACAATCGGCAATTTTGCAACTTTTACTCGCTCTTCTACACGGAGACGCTCTTCTTCATCCCGCGTTTTCTTTTGTTTGGAGAACCAGTATTGTCCAGACAGCTTTGTCATGATTGGTTCCAGTACCACGTGAGGCAAACAGAGATTGATCATTCCCGTTGTATCGCCGATTTTGGTACTAAAGGAGATTACCACGACAATCTCGTTAGGTGAGACGATCTGCATGAACTGTGGATTCATCTCCAAGCCTTCCTGGTACGGATCTAGCTCAATGATTTGCTTCCATGCCTCGTGGAAAGTATCCAGCGCTTTGCCGAATACGCGTTCCATCACCGTTGTTTCAATTTCCGTAAGGGCGCCCATCTTTTCCGGAATCGCCCCCTGTCCTCCCAGAAGTCGATCCAGCATGGTATAGGCGATGTTTGGATTCACTTCCAAAACCATTCGTCCTTCCAGCGGAGGAGCTTCAAAGATGTTCAAGATGGTCATCTTGGGAATAGAACGTATAAATTCGTCATACGGCAATTGATCGACGGAGGCAACCGTAATTTGCACGAAGGTACGGAGCTGAGCTGAAAAATACGTAGTCAACAGCCTCGCGTAGTTTTCATGGATTCGCGTTAAACCACGGATCTGATCTTTTGAGAACCGCAGGGCGCGTTTGAAATCATATACCTTGACTTTACGCTCAGTTTCTTCCTTTTTCAGCTCGTTGGCATCCATTTCGCCCGAAGATAGGGCGGCCAACAGCGCATCAATCTCACTCTGTGAGAGAACCTCGGCCATATGTCGTCACCTCCTTGCTATGTATACCATAATCGCTTCCTATGACAAGACGCGTTTGGTTGTCACTACTTGAACAATCTTACCTTCTTGCATCAGGGAGCTGATTTCATTCATGATTTTTGCTTCCAGCTTGTTCACACCTTCAGTTCCTTTTATGTCTTCTGGTGTCAACCCCGCCAATGTTTTAATAATCACCTGATTGACTTGCGGCAAACGCTGCTCCAACTCTGTTTTGGCATCAGCACTGTCCGCCGTAATGCTAAAGCGTACAATCATGTAATTATTTGTTAGCAAGTTCGTAGTAATTTCGCCCGTGTCAACGGAGAACTCTTTCATTTCCTCTGCCGTGAGCGGCTTCACTTCTTGCTCTTCCGTCGTGGCTGTTTGCGCAGCCGGAGAGAGATACGTTTGCCAGAGAACGAACGAGATCACTCCCAGTAGCGATATCGCGATGATAATGATTAGAGCCATGTTAAACAATCGATTTTGAAACATCGCTAATGCCTCCCGCTATTCATTTGAATCACCCGGCATTTTCGGTACAGATGCTGCCGGAGGAACATTATGATAAAAAGCCTGAACACGTTCAGCGATGGATTCCACCGAATCCTTCACGATGTACTTTCTGTCGTTGAACAGCGTGATTACGCTATCCGGAGTTGCTTCAACAGTTTCAATGTGAGTGATGTTCAGATAAAATGTAGTGCCGTTAAACCGCGTTAACTTAATCATTGGCTGCTCCTTTCCGGATCAAGCTGGGGAAGGCTTAGAACACATCCCCAGCTATTTCCGTTAAACGAAATTATCGTTTCAGGTTCACCAGTTCTTCCAGTACGGTGTCAGATGTCGTGATGATCCGAGAGTTTGCTTGGAAACCGCGTTGTGCCACGATCATTTCTGTAAATTCTTCAGAAAGGTCAACGTTGGACATTTCCAGTTGTCCCGCGATAATGCTGATTCGTGCATCTGCTGGAGTAGCAGGAGTCATTGGATCATCATCACGTGCACCGGCGTTCACTGTGTTTTCGTAGAGGTTGTTGCCGATCTTCTTCAAACCACCTGGGTTGTTGAAGGTCATGACGCCAATGGTATTGTCCGAAGCAAGTGCTCCAGTATCATCCACAGTGGTAATTACGCCATCCTTGCCAATGGAGTAAGAAACAATTCCATCTGCTTGGTTGATTTGGATTGGAGCCGGGTCAGTGTTCATCAGCTTCATTCCTTGAGAGTTCACCAAGAAACCTTGGGCATCACGAGTGAAGTTCCCAGCACGCGTGTAATAGATAGTTGCCCCATCATCCGGACTGACCATGAAAAACGCGTCCCCTTCGATGGAAAGGTCTGTCGGCAGGTTCGTTGTCATTGGGCTACCAGCAGAGAAAACCGTATCAATCGAAGCAATGGAAGAACCAAGGCCGATTTGCGTCGGGTTTGTACCGCCTTTCCCACCATCTGTAGGAGCACCGGCCCCTTGTACGTTTTGGCTCAAAATATCTTGAAACATCACACGCCCCTTTTTAAAGCCAACTGTGTTTACGTTCGCAATATTGTTACCAATAACGTCCAATTTCGTTTGAAATCCACGCAAGCCTGAAATACCTGAATACATAGATCGAAGCATACTAACTTCCCCCTTTACCTTCTCATTTACAGCGGCTACCTCTGTCAGTCGGTAGCCGAATGGGCTTCCTCAAAAGGAGGTCCAGCCCAGTAAACAGCCACCTACACGAAAATGGCACTGTCAATGTTAGTAAATACGTTGTCCTTCATGCTGCCATCGTCCACGGCGGTAATAATTTTCCGATTTACGATGCTCACGACGTAGGCCACATTATCCATCATAACGAGAGACTCTCTGGCGCCTTTGGCTGCTGCTTTTTGCACAGCGGATTCCAAACGCTCCATCTGCTGTCTTTCTAGCGTAATGCCCCGCTCCTGCAAGCGATTGACGGCATGCTGGCTAAAGCTAAGTGGTTGAGTCTTGGTTGCAGCGCCAATCGATTCCGTCAAATACTCCTGAAATAGCTTGTTGTTTCCTGGAGCAGTTTGGGTAGTAGCTTTTGCGACGTGATTCGTTTTCGGAGGAAAATAGGGTTGCCCCACACGAAAATGGTTCATGGCGCTTCCTCCTTATATCCAATCCTAGACGATGTCGTCAATGCCGCGAGCCGTTTCCCGCAATCGATTCCATAGCACTTCTGTCGATTCATTACTGTCTACCAGGGCATCGAGAGCAAATTCTTGCTCGTCTTTATCTTGCTGTTGTCGATTCTCTTGTTGCTGTCGCGCTTGTTCACGCTGCTGTTGGAAGTTAAAAGCTGTATCCTGCTGCTGGTTTACCTCCAAGCGATCAACCTGCAAGCCTTGTTGTGTCAACGCAGCTCGAAGCTGCGGAAGCTGATTGTCCAGCATTTCCTTTCCAGCCTGTGTTTCAGCATGGAACTGTGCTGTAATCACGCCATTTTGGGAAGTAATCGTTACATCTACTTGGCCCAAAGATTGTGGATTCAGAATCAGCCTTGCCTCATGTACGCCATTGTGTTGCGTCAACTGCATTTTGGACACGAAAAGCTGCGTGACTTGCTGTGTCAATTGATTGGCGTTCACATGATGAGTTGGAACCGACTGTTGCTGAAAGGTCTGTACAGATTGTGTCTGCGCATTAGATGAAGCAATAATCGGCGTCTGACCATTTCCATTCAACATGCCCTCTTGTGCATTGCCCTCTTGATTCAAAAGGCCGCTTTGAAGGGTAGACTGTACTGTCTGGGACTGAATCCCTGCCTCTAGCTTGTAAGCCGAGAGACCTTGGTTCAACCGCAGTGGAGAAATCGTTTTAAACGTGTCCTGCTGGGTTGTGTTCATGTTTGCTATCACATCGGATCGCAAGTTCAGTCCACTTCGTTTTGACTCCTCAGCATTTCCTTTTTGATTCTTCAGGGATTCGAGAAGAGCTGCCAGCTTGTCCAGTTCGTTTGGCGTCGCTTCCCCTTTTTTCAGGTTAGCTAGAATCTGCTTCAAATCCTCACTTACTTGACCAGCATTTCCTTGTGCTTTACCCAAGAGTTGTTCAATTGCAGTTGCAAATTTTTCTTGGGCGTCAGGCGGTAATTCATCTTGCGTAGTTTGACCAGAATTAAGCAGTTGGGCAAATAATGCCATGAGATCAGCTAATGCTAGCATTTCCTCATCACTTAAACCCTCTGGTGCCACCATAGTCTCTTCTGCGGTCCCCACCTGATCCAACACCTGCATCAATTGCATGGAAAACATTTGACCTAAACCAGTTCCTCCCGCATTTGCTACAGGTGTCGCTGTAACAGATCCTGCTGATCCTACGGCAGGAGTCAAATTGGCCACATTCATCTCGTTCACCTCCTCTTTTTGAATTGTTGCTTATAGGAACGAAAACAGATGATTGCTCAATCTATTTTCGAAGCAACTCTGTCGTAATGCGAGCCGCCAGATTGTCTTTTTCTTTCTTGTCGTCATTGGCGATCACTGAGAGAGTTTGTGCCCGTTTATCCGCAGGCAAATCTTTCATTAAAGCAATGGCTTGCCCCTTGTTAGTATTCATGAGTGAACGAATGATAGCAGCAGCATCCGCTGGCGGCAATTGAGTAAATGTGTTCTTTAGATCCTCATTCGATTCAGACCCATCACGTGTATTGCTGAGCGCCTTTGTAAGAACATCTACACGTTGTTGTAGAGCAGCAATGTCATCATCTTTGTTCACTACTGAATCTTTTAACAAGATGGAAATATCCGCGGCTTTCTTCGGTTCCATCTTGGCCAAAATGTCGGCTTGTTGGGCAGGTTTCATTTTGGTCATGACCGCCACTGACTCTTCCAGCTTGAGATTTCCAATGATGGCTGCCGCATTTTTTGGCGACATGGTTGTATAAACTTTTGCCAAATCAGCAAACTGCTTCTGACGTTCTTCCTCAGTCGCACGTTTGTCTTCCATTGCCTTGTTTACATCATCAAGCTGTTTTTCCAGCGCCGCAATGGTAGCGTCTTTCCTTGCTGACTCTTCTTGTAAAGTGGCAATCTGCTGCTGGTTTTTTGCTTGATCTTGCTGTAGGGTTGCCACTTGTTTGTCCATGTCAGGTTGTTCTTTTGAGTCGGGAGTTGCTGCATAGTCGTCCGGGACTAATTTTTCCACGTACGGTATGGAGTTTGCCCAGTGGAGAACAGTCCCTAACACGTTTACTCCGAGCAAGCTCAGGAGCACACCGCCAAGGAGGCTGGCAAACAGTGCAGGAATGACAATCATATAAAAGAACCATTCCCACCTGCCGTATTCCCGTTCTTCTTGGATTTCTTCCATTTGGACCTCCCTCAGTAGCTTCGGCGAAGATAGAGCTGCGTACCGATCTCATCCAACTCTTTTTGCTCTCTTTGCTTCTGGTTGTCCAGAAATTGGTGGAGCGACTTTTCCCGAAGGCGTTGCCATAGTTGGGACTCTTTCATACGTTCCGTCAATCGTGACTGACAGCGTTCCACATCCTGTTCACAACCGTGCAAGGTACGTTGCTGATTCTGGATGGATCTTGCAACAGATTGCTGATATTGCGTAATGGAAATGAGCTGCGCAGCACTGCATGTCTGCATCTGTACTTCCTGGAGCTTCATCGTCATCTCGTCATGATGCTCGGTTAGTTGAGAAAGCTTCCACTCTTCTTCGTTTTTACGCTGGATCGACTTTCCGAAAGCCCACTCTGCTTGTTCTTTTTCTTTTTCCTTTAAATCAAGAACCTTTTGGAGATGAAACTGAAAAACACGCACGTTAGTTCACTCCTCCGAAATGAGCTGTCAACGCTTGGATAGCGCTCTGTAAAGTAGATGGCTCATGCGTTCCTTGTGCCGTAAAACCAGAAATGATATCACGATAGCGAATAGCCGCATCGATTTCCCGATTGCTTCCCGGCTTGTACGCCCCAATATTTATGAGGTCCTCCGCTTCACGAAACGTAGCCAAATGCTTTTTCAGTTGACGAGCAGCATCCAAATGGTTACTATCGACGATTTCATTCATGACACGACTTACACTCGCCATCACATCAATAGCTGGAAAGTGACCTTTGTGAGCGATTTTTCGGTCAAGAACGATGTGACCGTCCAAAATCCCCCGCGCCGCATCCGCAATCGGATCGTTCATATCGTCAGAATCAACCAATACGGTATAAAAGGCTGTAATACTTCCCTTGTCCGCTGTTCCTGCGCGCTCCATCAGCTTTGGCAGCATCGCAAACACCGATGGCGTATAACCACGCGTAGCCGGCGGTTCTCCAATTGCCAAGCCCACTTCACGTTGTGCCATGGCAAAGCGCGTGACGGAATCCATCATGAGCATGACATTCATTCCACGATCTCGGAAATATTCCGCTATGGAAGTCGCAATCATTGCTCCCTTGATTCGAATCATGGCAGGTTGATCGGAAGTAGCTACGACAACAACAGACCGCTTTAGTCCTTCTTCCCCAAGATCGCGCTCAATAAACTCCATGACTTCACGGCCACGCTCTCCAATGAGACCGATGACATTGATATCTGCCGTAGTATTTCTGGCGATCATTCCCATCAATGTACTTTTTCCTACCCCTGATCCGGCGAAGATGCCGACCCGCTGACCTTTCCCGATGGTAAGGAGACCGTCTATTGCTCTAACACCTACACTCAATGGTTCTTGAATGCGTGGTCGAAGGATTGGATTTGGCGGCATATTGTTCGTAGGATAGGACGTCAACCCAAATGGGAGTGAACCTTGATAGGGGCGGCCCAGTCCATCGAGGATCGAACCCAATATTTCTGGTCCAACTTTTACATCTAACGAACGTCCTGTCGCAACCACATCACAACCTGGACCAATTTC
This sequence comes from Brevibacillus sp. AG162, assembly GCF_006715575.1. Classification (NCBI taxonomy): domain Bacteria; kingdom Bacillati; phylum Bacillota; class Bacilli; order Caryophanales; family Paenibacillaceae; genus Brevibacillus; species Brevibacillus sp. AG162. Next base: position 627,516 of record NZ_VFNO01000001.1, on the reverse strand, counting down.
GGTCAATTCACCTAATGGCATTAACAGCACTTTGTTTTCCCGAAAGCCAACGACTTCTGCGATGATCGGTTCCTTTGTGTTAGTCGGATATAGATGGCATATCTCGCCTAATTTCACTTCAGGTCCTTGCGACTCAATGGTAAGTCCAACAACCTGTGTCACTTTGCCATTCACGCGCATCGGATCTAATCCATGCAGCATGTGCTTGTACTTCGAGAGATCTAGGATGCTCATGGAGCCTCACTTCCTCTGGCAATCGTAAGCAGCGCCTGCTTAATCTCCTCCATTTGTGTATCGATGCGGGCATCGACACTTCCCAAAGCAGTACGGATGACACATCCGCCATCTTGTACTGTATAGTCAGGGTAAATGGAGAGTTCTGCTTGTCCGTCCAACAATTCCAGAAAACCAGCACGATGCTCGAGCACATAATCGAAATACTTATGGTTGACGCACACAGTAATCTCACCATGAACACGGGAACGGCGGAGTGCTTTTTTGGTCATTTCCAGGACCTGCTCGGGATGCTGTTGCAATTCCTGTCCAATGATTTTTTTAGCGATTTCCATACTGAGTTCCACTACAAAAGGCTCTGCCTCAGCTATAATCTGTTTTTTCTCAGCAAACGCCTGTTCCATAATGGTTTTTGCTTGGCTGAGTGTAGCTGTTTGCTCCTCGTACGCCTCACGTTTACCCGCTTCGAAACCTGCCTCGTGCCCTTCCGTTATAGCCTGCTCTTGTACTTGTTGAAACAGTTGCGCAGCTTCCTGACGCTTTTGTTCCCACCATTCTTCCATCTGAGCAAGCGTCTCTTGTCTTACTTGCTCTGCTTGCTCAGCAGCTTGCTGCAAGATGTTTTGCGCGGTTTCTTCTGCATCTGAGATGATCGTTTTTGCTTCGATCTCAGCTTGATTTAAAATTTCTTGATTTTCTTGCAACCTTTCGGCAACTTCTTCCGTCTTAAGTGGTACAGGCGTTACCGAGAGGAGAAAAGATTCCTCAGAAGGCCGATAATTGGCGCTTTTGATGATCCTAGACAATGATATCATCTCCTCCACCGCGGGCGATGATGATCTCACCAGCCTCCTCTAAGCGACGGATAATTGCAACGATACGAGATTGTGCCTCTTCGACGTCGCGAAGGCGAACTGGGCCCATAAACTCCATTTCTTCTTTGAAGGTATCCGCCATCCGTTTGGACATGTTCCGGAAAATAACTTCCCGAACTTCTTCGCTGGATACTTTGAGAGAAAGTTGCAAATCGGCATTTTCCACATCGCGGATAACGCGCTGAATCGAACGGTTGTCGAGTGTAGCAATATCCTCGAAGACGAACATACGCTTCTTGATTTCTTCTGCCAACTCTGGATCTTGAATTTCGAGGGAATCCAGAATCGTGCGTTCGGTTCCACGATCGACACCGTTGAGTACAGCCACGATCGCTTCGATCCCGCCTGCCTGCGTGTAATCTTGGGTAACAGTGGCAGAAAGCTTTTGCTCCAATACCTGCTCTACTTGAGCGATTACTTCCGGTGAAGTACTGTCCATAGTCGCAATACGTTTCGCAACCTCTGCTTGACGTTCTTGTGGAAGAGCGGAAAGGATCATGGCTGCTTGTTGAGCCTCCAGATAAGAAAGCACCAAAGCTATCGTCTGCGGATGCTCATTTTGGATAAAGTTAAGGATTTGACCTGGGTCAGCCTTTCTAGCAAAGTCAAACGGTCGAACTTGAAGGTTTGCCGTCAAGCGATTGATAATATCCATCGCTTTGGTCTCACCCAAAGCTTTTTGCAATATTTCTTTGGCGTACGTAATCCCGCCTTGTGCAATTACCTCTTTGGCAACTGCTATCTGGTGAAATTCAGATAAAATTTTATCTTTTTCATCTGTATCCACTTTTCGCACATTGGCGATTTCTAATGTCAGTTGCTCGATCTCATCCTCACGCAAATGCTTGAACACCTGGGCAGAAACTTCTGGCCCGAGTGAGATGAGGAGGATAGCTGCCTTTTGTCGTCCTGACAACTCTTTAGCGCCGCGAGCCATACCATTCACTCCTTAATCTTCTGCTAACCAAGTACGAAGCAGAACAACAAACTCATCTGGTTTGCTTCGCGCCAATTTTTCAAGTTGCTTTCTGACCACTACCTGGTCTCCATCTTCTTGGTAAATCAAGTCTGGTATTTCGGCCGCGTTTAACGGTGTCAGCAAGTCTGGCAATTCCTCTTCTTCTTCTTGTTGCTTCGCTTGACTGCGTCTGCGATAAACGAGGAAGGCAACAGCAGCAAGTGCCAAGACTGCAATACCACCAACTGTCCAAAGAACAGCAGGACTTAATGCACTGGAATCCTCAATCTCAGCTTTTCCTGAGAACTGACGAGGGAGTACAGAAATATGCTTGTCCAACTCTGCATCCGTTAAATCAGAAGCCTGATCACTTAAAGTGACTCGAACAACATTGCGCAACACTTGCTTGATGCTCTCGAGCGTAGCAGCATCCAACGTTGCACCATCTGGCGGTTCTACCCCAACGTTGATTGTGATGTCTTCGATCTTGTACGGGCTTGATGTAACATTTCGTGTGATGCGATTTACTTCACGGTTAATCGTATCATTCAACTCTTCGTATTGACTGTTACTTCCTTGCGGGGTAGCTCCCGGGTAGTTAGGAACTGCATTGTTATTGGTTCCTGCAATTCCCCCTGGAGGTTGACCTTGCCCAGAGAAGGCTTTTGATAATTTTTGAGAAGAAATGATAAGTCCTTCGTTATTCTCTTTGTCAGGTGCCTCGACTATGTTCTCTACGCGATTTTCTTTGTCAAAGTTCATTTTGATGAACGTATGGACGATGACTTTATCGCGTCCCATGATTGTACCCAACAAATTGTACAGGTTTTGTTGAATTTTCTTTTCAACATCTGCCTTGATTGTTTCCTGTTGCTTAAAGCTACTCAATGTGCCTTCGTTTTCATTGCCTTCGGAACGTTCCAGCGGATTGGAATACTGGTCTGTAATCGCGATCGCTTCCATCGGCAATTTCGGAACGCTTCGGGAAACAAGCAGATAAAGCGAGTTAATTTGCTTTTGATCAAGCGTTGTTCCAGGTTCAACATCGACGATAACGGAAGCAGTCGCTGTATCTGGAGTCTCTGTCACCCAAACGCTTTCCTGCGGCAATGTAATCATCACTTGTGCGGAGCGTACACCTTTTACACGTTCCAGCATCTTGCGCAGCTCTTGTTGTAAAGCCTCTTTCTTCATGACATCAAATTGGCGATCTGTAACTCCAAGGGTACTGGAGAAAATTTCTGCATTAATTCCTGCCTGACTCGGAATACCTTGTGCAGCCAAATCGACAATGACATCTTGTGCCATCTTTTCTGGAACCTCGATACTTGTACCATTCCCCGTGATACGATAAGGGATTTGTGAAGCTTCCAACTCTTGCTTGATCGTCCCGATTTCTTGTTCACTCAATTTTTGGTTGTAGAGTGGTTTGTACACCGGCTGAGAAGCGATGTATATGTATAGACCAAGAGATATCAAGAGGAAGAGCGAAATACCGAGAATCATCCATTTTTGTTTCTTGGAAAATTGGTTCCATTTTGACGTAAACTGGTCTTTGTATACTGCTAAACGTTCGTTCATGTTTCACCTCTCAAAGGATACCAACAACGATCAAATCGACATGCGCATGATTTCTTGATAAGACTCAATCATCTTGTTCCTGACCTGCATAGTCATTTGTAGCATCACGGAAGCTTTTTGACCTGCAACAGTCAATTGGTGCAAGTCGGTAATTTCTCCCGCTGCAAACTTGTCGGCAAGATTCGACGATTCTACTTGCGCCTGATTCACTTTATTCATGGCATCCGATAGAAACGATGAGAATTCTTGGGAAACTTCAGCTGGGGTTGGCTTGTTCACACTCGGTGTACGAATTGGCGTTAGTTGGGAGATTGCACTCATTTCCATACCTTACTCTCACCCGCTTTACTTGATTTCCAATGCTTTTAGCATCATCGATTTGGAAGCATTCAATGCTGTCACGTTGGCTTCGTATGATCTTGATGCGGAGATCATGTCCACCATCTCTTTCATCGGGTCGACGTTCGGCATCAAGAGATATCCGTCTTGATCTGCATCTGGGTGAGATGGATCAAACACTCGCTTAAAAGGAGTATTGTCTTCTTGAATCGCTGTGACCTTCACACCTTGTCCACCTCGACTTCCTGAGACCGTCCCTACGGCTGCTTGCAGGAAGTTATCAAATGTTCCATTTGTTTGAGGTGACAACTCCACCATTTTTCTCCGATATGGCTGCCAGGCGCCATCTACGAAGTTTGCTCGAGTGGTTTCCGCATTCGCAATATTGGAAGCAATCGTATCCAATCGCAAGCGGTTAGCTGTTAAGGCAGAAGCACTTGTGTTAATTCCCTGAAACAAGCTCATCCTTATTTACCTCCACCCTCAATTACACTGCGTAGCTTTTGAAAATGTCCTGCTGTCAATTGCGTCAAACCGCTGTACCAAATTTGGTTTTTGGCCAATTCTGTTGTTTCTGTTTCCAAGTCAACATCATTGCCACTGTTCTGAATGAAGTTATTCGGATTGGACACAACCTGTGGTACTGCAACGCCTCCTGCATTTCCAAACGGGAGGTGTCGTTGATTGGTCCGATACGCTTCTAACTTGCCATGTCCCGCTCTTGCGTTCAACTCATCTTGCAAAAAGCTCTCAAAGATGACTTGTTGACTTTTGAATTGAGGGGTGTCTATGTTGGCAAGGTTGTTTGCGATCGTTCTATGTCGCAATGTTGCAGCGTCGAGTGATCTCTCCAGGACCTGCAGATGGTAACTATCCAGCATTTTTCCTTCTCCCCCAATATGAGTCAATTGTTTTCCCTAAAACCACCTATATTTCCTGTATTTTCGACACCCTAATACGATTCAATCATAGCAAAATCAATTTGGACAAAAAAGCCCCTTTTCATGACGTTTTTCAAAATGATTCAATGGGACTAAATCCCTTATCTTTCCTGTTTTTTTACTGCATTTTACAAGGAATCCATATTCAAACCATTGCCTATTTCGTAGCAAGCATAAAAAATCAATATATAATTTATGGTAATAATGTGTCGTTTTTTGCAATAATTAGGACTAAAGTCCCATGAGAAAAGGTGCAGCAACATGGGTTGCTACACCTTTTGTTTACTTTCTTGTAACTTTTGGCAAGGTATATATTACGAGGTTTTGAGCTTCTCGAGCTCAGGCAACAGCTTTTCATTCAGCACTTTAATGAAGGTACCTTTCATCCCCAAAGAACGGGATTCGATAACACCCGCACTCTCCAGCTTACGCAGTGCGTTTACGATTACGGAGCGAGTAATTCCTACGCGATCCGCGATTTTGGAGGCAACGAGCAAGCCTTCTTTGCCTTCGAGCTCTTCAAAAATATGTTCAACTGCTTCCAACTCACTGTAAGAGAGGGAACCAATCGCCATTTGTACAACCGCTTTGCTGCGTGCTTCCTCTTCGATTGCTTCAGAACGCTCGCGCAAGATTTCCATACCTACTACAGTTGCCCCTACTTCTGCAAGAATCAGGTCGTCATCGACAAATTGATCGTTAATACGACCCAAGATCAGCGTACCGAGACGATCTCCTCCACCCATAATTGGAACGAGCGTCGTCCAACCTGTACGGAATACTTCTTTCATTTCAACTGGGAAAATGGTGTATGGACTATCTACATCCAGGTTAGCAGATGTTTCATCTACTTTCAGTAACCCCATGCTGTACTCTTCTGGAAAGCGGCGCTCTTCCAGCATTTTCTGCATACGGCTGTTATCCATCTCTTGATGAATCGCATAGCCAAGAAGTTTTCCTTTGCGGCTTACAACATAAGTATTTGCTTCAATAACGTCACTCAAAACTTGGGACATTTCATTGAAGTTCACGGCATGACCCGCGGATTTTTGCAACATGCGGTTAATTCTTCTTGTTTTTGACAGTAGATCCATCTGTATTTCCTCCTAATTATATGTGCTGCCTATCCAATGTTTATAAAATATATTGACTCAAGTCTTTGTTCCCCGCGATTGTACCTAATTTCTGTTTGACATAATCGGGGGTAATCTGTACAACTTCTAGGTGGATTTCTGGGGCTTCAAAAGAGAGATCCTCCAGCAGCTTCTCCAATATGGTGTGCAATCGTCTAGCACCAATGTTATCTGTGCTCTGATTGACCTCAGCAGCGAGACGAGCGAGTTCCTGAATGGCTTCTGGTGTAAATTCAACACGCACACCTTCTGTTTCCAAGAGGGCCACGTACTGCTTAAGCAACGCGTTTTTAGGCTCAGTCAAAATTCGGACAAAATCTTCAACGCGCAAGCTAGTCAGCTCCACCCGAATCGGAAAACGACCTTGCAATTCAGGAATTAAATCTGATGGTTTTGCCATGTGAAAAGCACCAGCTGCAATAAACAGAACATAATCTGTTTTGACAGGACCATACTTGGTCATGACAGTTGAGCCTTCCACAATCGGTAAAATGTCACGCTGGACCCCTTCACGGGATACATCCGGGCCACGCCCATCCTTACCCGCAATCTTGTCAATTTCGTCAATGAAGATAATACCGTGTTGTTCGGCTCGACGAATTGACTCCTGCGTAACTTCGTCCATATCCACCAGTTTTTGCGCTTCCTGCTGAATTAATACCTTTCGCGCATCTTTTATTCGCAATTTTCGTTTCTTCATCCGCTTAGGCATCAGGCTACCGAGCATATCCTGCATTTGCATCCCCATTTGTTCTGTACCCGGAACCTGGAACATGTCAAACATCGAAGGTGATTGATCTTCGACTTCAATCTCAATCATTTGCTCTTCTAACTGGCCATTCGTCAATTGCCACATGACTTGTCTGCGTTGCTGCTGGATTGACACTTCTTCTTGATCAGAGGTATCCTGCTGCTGTTGCTGCTGTCCACCGAAGAACATCTCCAACGGATTTTTGAACGAGTTCGACTGCTTGCGAGATGGGACAAGTACGTTCACAATCGCTTCATTCGCAAGCTTCTCGGCTTTCTCTTTCACCGACTCTACTTTTTCCTGTTTGACCGTACGGATAGAAGCTTCGACCAGATCACGGACCATCGATTCCACATCTCGTCCTACATAACCGACTTCCGTAAACTTCGTTGCTTCTACTTTAATAAAAGGAGCACCTGTCAGTTTTGCAATCCGACGTGCAATTTCCGTTTTTCCAACACCAGTAGGTCCGATCATCAAGATGTTTTTTGGAACAACCTCTTCAATCATTTGCTCTGGCAAACGACTGCGACGATAGCGGTTGCGAAGCGCTACAGCGATGGCTTTCTTGGCTTGTGCCTGCCCGACAATGTATTTATCCAAATGCTCTACGATCTTACGCGGGGTTAATTGCTCAAGATTCAGCACAGTAGGTTCCTCCCTTTCGCTCAATTCAACTCATCCACAACAAGATTGTTGTTTGTGAACACGCAAATTTCAGCAGCGGTACGAAGCGATGCTTCCGCAATTTCACGTGCGCCGAGATGAGGCGCATATGTTTTCAATGCACGACCTGCTGCAAGGGCAAAGCTACCGCCAGAACCAATTGCAAGAATCCCATCATCAGGCTCAATGATTTCGCCATTTCCGGAAATAAGCAGCAAATGCTCCTTATTGGCAACAATCATCATTGCTTCCAAACGACGCAAAATTTTATCCATGCGCCACTCTTTCGCCAGCTCTACAGCAGCTCGCTGCAGATTCCCGTGATACTCCTCCAGCTTTCCTTCAAACTTCTCAAAAAGCGTAATCGCATCAGCAACAGAGCCAGCGAATCCTGCTAAAACTTCGCCGCGATATAGACGTCTTACTTTTTTGGCACCGTGCTTCATTACCATGCTGTTGCCAAAAGTAACCTGACCATCTCCGGCCATCGCTACAGACCCATTGTGCTGTACAGCAAATATGGTTGTTGCGTGAAACTGTTCCATCACTGATTCCTCCCGTTATGTCCGATTGGCGGAACCTGTATTGCCCGGGTTTGCTCGTGGGTGAGCGGTGTCATATACATGCCGAAGTCGCTCTTTGGTTACATGCGTGTACACCTGTGTCGTCGAAACATTGACGTGTCCCAGTAATTCTTGCACGGTACGCAGATCAGCGCCGCCGTTTAACATATGGGTCGCAAACGTATGACGAAAGGTATGTGGTGAAACCCGCAATTGAAGAGCGTACGTTTCTACGTATTTGTCTACAATCCGCCGAACACTGCGGTCGGATAACGGTTCTCCCCGATAATTAACCAGCAAATTGCCGTGTTCTACTTTTCCAGCCAACAGTTTTTCTCTTCCATATTCTAGGTATTGCCGAAGAACGTCGCAGGCATAACTTCCAACCGGCACATACCGTTCTTTCGCTCCTTTTCCATAAACCAAGGCGACTCCCATGCTCGGATTCACATCATTCACAGATAAAGTGGTGAGCTCCGTAACACGCATGCCGCTTGCATACAACAGTTCAAAAATCAGCCGATCACGAATTCCCAGTGGAGTGGTTGTATCAGGCAGATCGAAAAAAGCTTGAACTTCTTGCGGATATAAAAAGGAAGGAAGTTTCTTCTCCATTTTGGGAGTGGAGACTAGTTGAAATGGATTCTGTTCCAGTTGACCTTCACGCAACAGAAATCGGTACAAGCTACGCAAACTGGATAGCTTGCGGGCAATACTTCGCCGGGAAAGCCCCCTGCCAGCCAATTGCGCGAGAAAGGAGCGACCATGCAAATAAGAAACAGCAGCAAATACGGGGATTTGGTGCTGTTCCATAAAGGAGACAAATTCGCTGATATCTGCCACATACTGCTTCACCGTATGAGGAGAGGCGTTTTTTTCAACTCGCAAATAGCGGGTAAACATCTCAATATCCGCAGAATTTTGATGCGAAATGTCCATACGGGATGCACCCTCCTCGAAGCACCTATATAGTAACACAGACGAAAATCGGATATCAATGTTAATTGTGTCGTTCTTGTGTAAAATTCTGAATTGTATCTAGCGCCCGTTCAGCGAGCTTTTCATTTTTCAAACGCTTGTCTCGGATTCTTTCTGGCCATTCCGGTACCAACCCGAAGTTTGCGTTCATTGGCTGGAAATGCTTTGGATCTGCCGTTGTAATGTAACGAGCCATGCTGCCCATAATGGTTTCTGGCGGAAGCTCGATCAATTCTTCCCCTTTTGCGAGTCGTGCTGCATTGATCCCCGCAAGCAAACCAGATGCCGCTGACTCCACATATCCCTCTACACCAGTCATTTGACCTGCGAAGAAAAGAGTTTCCCGATCTTTATACTGATACGTAGGCTTCAACAGTTTTGGCGAGTTAATAAAGGTGTTACGGTGCATAACACCATAACGAACGATTTCGCAGTTTTCCAACCCAGGAATGAGTGAAAAGACTCTTTTTTGATCTGGCCATTTCAGGTGGGTCTGGAAACCTACGATGTTATACAGTGTCGCAGCACTATTGTCCTGACGAAGCTGTACAACCGCATAAGACTTTTTGCCTGTCCGCGGATCAACCAGGCCTACTGGCTTCATGGGACCAAATGTCATGGTTTTGTGCCCACGCTTTGCCAATACTTCAATCGGCATGCAGCCTTCGAAGAAGATTTCCTTTTCAAATTCCTTCAATGGAACTGTTTCTGCAGAGATCAGCGCATCATAGAAACGATTGAACTCCTCTTCTGTCATCGGGCAGTTTAGGTAGGCTGCTTCCCCTTTATCATATCTGGAAGCAACGAATACCTTGTTCATATCAATCGAGTCTTTCTCGATAATGGGCGCAGCCGCATCATAGAAGTACAGATATTCTTCACCCGTCAGTTCTTTTAACTTTGTAGACAAAGCTGGAGAAGTAAGTGGCCCCGTCGCAATTACTACGATCCCATCAGGAATTTCGGTAATCTCTTCCGAAATGACCTCAACCAAAGGATGATTACGAACAGCATCTGTAACATGAGCCGCGAATTCGTGTCTGTCTACGGCAAGCGCGCCTCCAGCTGGAACCGCGCAACGATCTGCCGCATCAATAATGACAGAGTTCAATCGACGCATTTCTTCTTTTAATACACCCACTGCATTCGTCAACGTGTTAGCACGCAATGAATTACTGCATACCAACTCTGCAAATTTATCGGTATGGTGAGCAGGTGTTTGTGTCTTCGGTCTCATTTCATATAGCTTTACTTTTACACCTGCCTGCGCGATTTGCCATGCTGCCTCACTACCAGCGAGGCCAGCGCCCACTACTGTAATTGTTAGTTGTGACATGCTGTTAATCCTCCAAACTACAAAATCGAATCAGGCTGCTTAGGAGTCTGCCTCTTCTTGATAATCACACTTGGTGCAAACAATGCTAACTCCTTGCTTCTTGCGCTTTTTCTCCACGAGCATGCTGGAGCATTTTGGACAAGGTCTGGCAATCGGTTTGTCCCACGATACAAAATCGCATTCCGGATATTGATTGCAGCCGTAAAAAATACGACTCTTCTTAGATTTACGTTCGATAATCTCTCCGGTTTCACACTGCGGACACTTTACGCCGATTTCTTTTACTATCGGCTTCGTATTACGACAATCTGGGAATCCGGAACAAGCTAAAAACTTGCCAAATCGACCAAGCTTATAAACCATCACACGGCCGCAAAGCTCACATGATTCATCCGATTCTTCGACTTTCAGCTCTACTTCTTTCATTTCTTCTTCTGCAACAACTACGCGCTTTGCAAAGTCTTGATAAAAATCGTCCAGCACCTGCACCCAATTGGTGGTGCCTGCTTCGATATTATCTAGACCCGACTCCATATGCGCAGTGAATTCTACGTTGAGAATCTCCGGGAAAAACTCCTCGACAAGCGTGATCACAATCTCGCCCAATTCAGTCGGGACAAATCGCTTCTCTTCCAATGCCACATAGCCCCGCTTTTGAATGGTCTCTAATGTAGGCGCATAGGTAGACGGACGTCCAATTCCCATCTCTTCCATCGTTTTAAGCATGCGCGCTTCAGAGAATCGAGGTGGTGGCTGTGTAAAGTGCTGACTCGGCTCGATTTCTTTTTGTTCGAGGATTTGTCCTTCTTCAATGGGCGGAAGGAAGCTTTCTTCTTCTGCGCCATCATCGTTTCCTTCAATATATACCTTCATAAATCCAGGGAACTTCACTTTTGATCCTGTTGCTCTGAAGGTAACTCCACCTGCGTCAATATCTACGCTCATCGTATCAAGAACAGCGGATGACATTTGACTGGCAAGGAAACGCTCCCAGATTAATCGATACAAGCGCAATTGATCTCTCGACAAGTATTCCTTGATCTCATCTGGTGTACGCATCACACCTGTTGGACGAATCGCTTCGTGAGCGTCTTGAGCATTTTCGTTTTTCGCCTGATTGCGTGGCTCAGATAATACATAGTCTTGCCCATATTTCTCAAGTATGTATTCTCTTGCTTCGTTCTGTGCTGTTGCAGATAGGCGAGTAGAGTCTGTACGCATATAGGTAATCAAACCAACTGCGCCTTCTTTATTGCCAACGTCAATCCCCTCATAGAGCTCTTGAGCAATTCGCATGGTCTTAGAAGTGCGGAAGTTCAGCTTACGCGCTGCCTCTTGCTGTAAAGAACTCGTGATAAAAGGAGGTGCAGGATTGCGCTTACGCTCACGCTTCGTTACCTTTTGTACCACGTAGGGTTTGTTCTTCATTCGTTTCAATACCGCTGCTACATCATCTTCCGAATGAAGCTCAACCTTTTCATCGCCATAACCATAGAACTTAGCGTTAATTTCTTTTCCGTCGCTAATTAATGTACTCGCAATCGTCCAATACTCTTCCGGGATAAACTCTTGGATCTCACGCTCACGATCCATGATAAGCTTAACCGCAACCGATTGAACACGTCCGGCACTCAAGCCTTTTCGAACCTTTTTCCATAGAATTGGACTGATATTGTAGCCCACGAGTCTGTCGAGAATGCGACGTGCCTGTTGAGCATTTACCAAGTCCATGTTTATGTGTCGTGGATGCTTGAATGCTTCTTTGATGGCATCTTTGGTAATCTCATTAAATACCACACGAAGCGGTTGATTCAAATCAAGTCCCAAGTATTGTGCCAAATGCCAAGCAATTGCCTCCCCTTCGCGATCCGGGTCGGCTGCGAGATATACTTTTTTTACTTTTTTAGCAGCATCTTTTAAGCCTTTCAATACATCGCCTTTGCCGCGAATGGTTATGTATTTGGGTTCAAAATTACGCGTAACGTCTACACCCATTTGACTTTTCGGCAAATCGCGTACATGCCCGATAGACGCTTTCACGATATATTTACTACCCAGGTATTTTCCAATGGTTTTGGCCTTCGTAGGGGATTCTACGATTACTAGCGTATCAGCCATTTTTTTCCTCCCCTTTTAGTAAGGAATCTTCCCTATTATTAAATACCCTCATCCGGTTTGTCAAACACTTGTGCCTCTAGGCGTTGCCAAAAAGCTAGCGGATATGCTATCGCCGTGCAAAATAACCGCCAGGAAGTGCCACAATAGCCCCTTTTGCTTCCAAACGAATGACCAGCTGATGCAGCATCCTGCGTTGGTCTTTTTCTAAACTGCTCATTAACTCATCCAGATGAATACCATCATATGTTAGGGCTTCCACAATCGCTTTTTCTTCATTAGATAAGGGAACAACATCGTTTGCCTTTCTTTTTTCGACCTGCTGCATCTGCTCAGTTTCTGGAAGATGATGCTTGATTTCCTCCCAGATATCGTTACTGCACGTTACTAGCTTTGCACCTTGTTTGATCAAGTTATGCGGTCCCGCACTCATCAATGAAAAAATTGGACCAGGAATTGCAAAAACTTCTTTGCCCTGCTCAAGTGCACAGTCTGCCGTAATCAAAGATCCGCTTTTTTCTGCTGCTTCTACCACTAATACACCGATAGATAGTCCACTTATGATACGATTTCGCTCTGGAAACAATCCAGAAACAGGTGGAATATGAGGTGGATATTCGCTGAGGAGTAGGCCAAAAGATTCAATTTCACGATAAAGTTCTCGATGCCGAGAAGGATAAACGTGATTCATACCGCAACCGAGCACACCAATGGTCTTGCCCCCTGCTTTCAACGTAGCTTGGTGGGCTTCCGCATCAATTCCATACGCGACCCCTGAGACAATAACAAGACCTGCTTGTACCAGCTCTCGGACAAAAAAGCTACAGCTCGCTCTTCCATATGGTGTCGGTTTGCGCGAACCAACGACGCCAATCGACAATTTTTCCAATAATGTGTGATCGCCACGGTAAAACAACGTCAACGGAGAATCGGGGATATTGCGGAGCGAAACAGGATATGTATTGTCAAAAGGACATAAGAAGCGCGTTCGCTCTTCTTCACGCTTTTCCAATAGTGCTATAGCTGAAGCTTCATTGCTTTGTTTGTCAACCTGCCTAGTAATCAAGGAAGTCAATCTGAGCTGGCGTGCCAGTTCATGCCAATTTTCGATGGCAACCTGAAAAGAACCTGTGGTTTCAAAAATTTCTCGGATTTTCTTTCTTCCCAACCCCGATATCATCGTTAATACATACAGCCAGTCTCTCTCGTCGAGCTTCGCCTTTTCCAATCCAAAATCCTCCTTCATCCCGATCACAATTGTCACAGCGGACGGTTTTGAAAGCTATTCTATCGAAAGAAAGAGGCTGCTTCAAAAATAAAAAAGTGGACAAGCCTAAGGCTGTCCACTTCTTTCTTATCTGCTTACTTGCCCATTACTTTCTCGAGCATACCGCGCTCTTTCAGCAATTCAACAAGTGTTTCACCGATAACTGCAGGTGTTTTCGCTACGCGAATACCGCATTCTTCGAGCTTCGCGATTTTCTCAGCAGCTGTACCTTTACCGCCAGAGATGATCGCACCAGCGTGGCCCATACGTTTTCCTTCAGGAGCAGTTTGTCCCCCGATGAAGCCTACAACTGGTTTTTTCATGTTAGCAGCGATCCACTCTGCTGCTTCTTCTTCCGCAGTACCACCGATTTCACCCAGCATGATAACTGCTTCTGTGTCTGGATCTTCGTTGAACATTTTCAGTACGTCGATGAACTCCATACCTTTTACTGGGTCTCCACCGATACCTACAGCTGTGGATTGACCAAGGCCGCGAGTAGAAGTTTGGTGAACTGCTTCATAAGTCAAGGTACCGGAGCGAGATACGATACCCACTTTACCTGGAACGTGGATGTAACCAGGCATGATACCGATTTTGCACTCACCTGGAGTAATTACGCCAGGGCAGTTAGGACCTACGAGAAGGGTTTTCTTGCCTTCCATGTAGCGCTTAACTTTCACCATGTCCAGAACTGGGATACCTTCAGTGATGCAGATTACCAGATCCAGTTCAGCATCAACTGCTTCCATGATCGCGTCAGCAGCGAAAGGAGGAGCAACGTAGATAACGGATGCAGTTGCACCAGTTGCTTCAACCGCTTCTTTTACTGTGTTGAAAATTGGAATACCGTCAACTTCGGTTCCACCTTTACCAGGTGTTACACCGCCCACCATTTGTGTACCGTATTCAACGGCTCCGCGAGTGTGGAACAGACCAGTTGCACCCGTAATCCCTTGCGTAATTACTTTTGTATTTTTATTAACGAGAATACTCATCGCGTAATTTTCCCACCTTTTTTTACGTATCTACTCGAAATAGCTTACTTCACCAAGGATACGATTTTCTCAGCGCCATCCGCCATAGATTCTGCAGCTACAATGTTCAAACCGGACTCATTGAGGATTTTCTTACCCAAATCTACGTTTGTACCTTCGAGACGTACAACGAGAGGTTTGTCCAATTTGATTTGTTTTGCTGCATTCACTACGCCGTTTGCGATAACGTCGCATTTCATGATGCCGCCGAAGATGTTGACGAAAATACCTTTTACTTTTTCGTCACGGAGAATAATTTTAAACGCTTCCGTTACTTTCTCTTCAGTAGCTCCGCCACCAACGTCAAGGAAGTTAGCTGGGTCTCCACCGTAGAATTTCACGATATCCATTGTTGCCATCGCCAGACCTGCACCATTTACCATGCAACCGATGTTACCATCAAGTGCGATGTAGGACAGATCGAACTTGGAAGCTTCGATTTCTTTCTCATCTTCTTCATCCAGGTCGCGCAGAGCTACGATGTCAGGGTGACGATAGAGAGCGTTGCTGTCGAAGTTCAGTTTCGCATCCAGTGCCATTACTTCACCGTCGCCAGTTACAACCAGTGGGTTGATTTCAGCGATAGAAGCATCTTTATCAACAAAAGCTTGGTACAAGCTCATCATGAACTTGGCAGCTTTGTTAATCAATTCTTTTGGAATGTTGATTGCGTAAGCCAGGCGACGAGCTTGGAAGCCATTCAGACCTGTTACTGGATCAACTACTTCTTTGAAGATTTTTTCTGGAGTGTTTGCTGCTACTTCCTCGATGTCCATACCGCCCTCTTCGGAAGCCATCATTACAACGCTTCCAGTAGCACGGTCAACAACTACACCCACGTAGTATTCTTTCTTGATGTCGCAGCCTTGCTCAATCAGAAGGCGCTTAACTTCTTTACCTTCTGGACCTGTTTGATGAGTAACCAGTACTTTGCCAAGAATTTCGCTGGCATATGTACGAACTTCATCAAGATTTTTTGCAACCTTTACCCCGCCAGCCTTACCACGGCCACCAGCGTGAATTTGCGCTTTTACTACGTTTACTTGGGTGCCCAGTTCTTTCGCTGCTTCAACAGCTTCTTCCACTGTGAAAGCTACGCGTCCTTCAGGAACTTTTACACCGTACTGCTTAAGTATCTCTTTACCTTGATACTCATGAATGTTCATTCTCCATCCTCCTATGGCAGATAAAGATCGGCAGGCTTTTAGACCGGTTCAAAGACGTCTGTCTTTTTCCGGTCATAACCTCCACTATCAGTGCAACGTAACTATTCTACGACAAAAACTGCAAAAGTGGTAGTAATATGTTCTTTTTATCGTGACCAGAAGTGCGAAACTTCATGAGGAAATCCCTCATTTTCGTAGAGATTGAAACAATTTCCACTCGTTTTCAGCGAGTTCATCGTGAATATACCAAGTTTGGTCATACTTAAAGTATCGTGGATAAAGTTCAATTTTCTGCTCTGTATCATTCACAAAAAAATGCAGTTCGTATTGTTTTGAGCCCGGATTTTTCGGTGGAACATTTAGTGGATCTGCATTTTTTAGCAATCGGACAGCTTGATGGGCAATTCCTTGTTCGATCGTCGTTTGGGTGACATCCAACTCTGAGTCTTGGACGTTCATTTCGCCATTAGCTGCGATGCGAATCCTTGTAGATTTAAATAACTGGTCGATCCTGTCTTCCTTATGATTGCTTGGCGGCATCCATTCCGTTAACCGCGAAAAGAGGCTACCCTCTACGTGAAAGAAAAACGTTTCTCTCCCAAAGGGAACCGCAATCAGCGTCGGCGTCAAAATGGCCACTTCTACCGGCTTGTCAGCAGAATTCATTCTCATCCGATAGTTCGGATAGAGTGGATATTGCTTGCTACGACTGTCCGCCTCCGGGACTGCCGATCCCATTACTTTCCTGATGTATTCTGCTTCTGCTTCGTTCAGCACGCGCGCCTGACCAAGGTCCTCTGCCGCCAACCGCACGCTTTGAATTTTTTGTGAGAGCACTCCTTTGCCAGTTAACTTGTTTACCCACTGATAAAAAAAGCTGGCACCCGCTCCACGATACGTGTGTCCGCCAAATTCACTTGCCGACTCTCCCACCGTCACGACAAGTGGAGCCTGCTGTGTCCGGTACAAGACAAGCGTAAAACGTACATCCTCTTGCTTTAACGGCTCGGATGATATTTGTAAATCTTGTCCCTGTCCGGACAATTCTTGCAAAAACAAGCGCATGTCCAATAATACTTCTTGTCCATCCGTTGACATCACCGTTACTTTTTCAACCGCACCTAGCTCTGTCTCGATATGATCTTTCATGTCTTCAGAAACCTTGCCTGGCTGTGCACAACCAGAGACGAACAAGCTACTCACCATCATAACCAGTAGACAAGTACGTAAAGACGATATCACGCAGTAACCCTCCTCGTATGTTCCTGTAAGATAACGCTACAGAAGTCCCAATCGACGGCTGATCTCACTGCCAAGCTTTCGTTTCACGTAAATTTCACCAATTTGGTGCGGATCTTTCACGACAACGGAGCGATTGTTCGTACGAATAACCACATATTTTTCATTGTTTTTGTCCAAACCACAAATCAAATCAGACGAGGCTTCTACAAAAATAGCTACAACCGTTTTCCCATCTATTTTTTTCAACGAAATTTTTGGAAATGGGGTCACAAACGGTGACGTCTTATCTTGGATGTATTGCGTAATGGCAAGAATGTATTTGTCCGGGTCTCCATACTGCTCGATCTCATGGTCAATCCCGCACACTGTCCCCTCATCTGTGATACCTAAAAATAAATTCCCGTTGTTTGAATTCGCAAACGCCACAATAGACTTAATAATTCCCGTCTTCGAATAAAGAAAGTCGCGTTTGAATTCAATCATGTCGTTTTCACCAAGTTTTGTTGCGGTTACGGGATCATCAATTCGGCCTAAATAGCGAAAGCGACTGATGGCGCCTAAGCGATAGACATATTCTTCAAATATATCAGCAGGCAGAGAAAGGTCTTCTATGCTTGCATCTGTGTTTTGCCACAATTTATATGTTTGTGGAGCAAAGCACATGTCAAACAATACGTTTCCACCGAGCGAGCGTATGTTCATACCGATGGAAGCAGGCATGACCTTCCCCGGCTGATAAGGGGCATCTGTTTCTACTTCCAATACTCCTGAATGAATTAAATAATCGAAATAATGACGCGGTAATTGTACATGATGCTTTAATAACTGACGTTCTGGCTTGGGTCGTCTGATTTCTTGATAAAAATCAAAATGCACAGATTGTTCTTCCAGTTGGCTTACCATCGCAATCAGTGAACAAATATGGCGCATGTTTCCCCTCGTTTTGTGTTAGAGTAGGTGTCATTGTTTGGTCATATTTTAACGTAACCTTTTCCGAATTGACTAGTTTTTTCGTTATTTTTGTGATTGATAGTGATGCAAGATTGTTTGCAATTTAAACGAAAGTCCCATTTCTCCGCTAATTTTCAGCTTACCTGTTACAAAAGCAACGGTAGGATTCAAGCGTCCCTCTACGAGCTTAATAAAATCTTTGTCAGATAACTCCAGCTTGCAGCCTGCTTCCCTTGTCACACCCATCTTGTAGTCCGCTTGATTATCAGCAAACACAACCTCGTAGGTGCCCCCCTCTTCTCCACTTAGGACAAAATGGTAAACCGCATGTAATCCAGCGATTCCTTGTGGCTGAGCGTTTATTCTATTCGATAAATCCTGAAGAGTGTTTTGTACCTGCATGCTCACTTCTCCTTGCTTGCTATGTATGAGGGCCGCTTTCGGTAAAAAAAGAAAGCCGGGTGTTTACCGGCTTACTTCACACGGACTGCTGTGCCTGTGGCAATAACCATCATCATACCTTCTCGCAATGTTTCGAAGTCGAGATCAACCCCAATTACTGCGTTTGCACCTAATACTCGTGCTTTTTCTTTCATTTCACGCAAGGCCAGTTCACGACCTTCTGAGAGCTTGCTCTCATACGAGCCACTTCTGCCTCCGATGATGTCCGTAATCCCTGCGAGAAAGTCACGGACTACGTTTGCGCCCATGATTACCTCTCCGCTGACGATATCCAGATACTCTTCCACTTCTTTTCCTTGGATCATGCTGGTTGTAGTTACGATCATGTCATTGCCTCCTCATTTCGATCTATTCACAATATGTATTACGTACCATAAAATAATCGGTTGCAAAGAAAGATCTAAACCTGTCCAAAAGTGTATGCGCATTGCCAGCAAACTATACTTTTCCTATCCCACTAGTGGAAGAAAGTGTTTTGGATAACTTGGCAGCTGAGGAGCCTAAACTTGCTTCAGCGATTAATTCCCGCCATGATCTAGCGAAGAAGTCTGGTGTTTGGTACCCGTTCACATGACCAACCGCTGCAGATACAAAGATATCCAGAACGTTTGTTGGACGTGTAATGAGCGTAATGTACTCCTGAATTTGTTCATCGGAAATCGTAGAGATCAAAACAAACTCGTCCCCTGCATAACGACATAAATAATCCCCCTGATCTTCAGCCAAAGAAGAGAGGACCGAAGAATAGGTGCGAATGACATCATCCCCGAATGGATGACCATGCAGCTTATTAATTCGGCCAAAGTCGTTCAAATCGATAAAAAGCAAATGGAAAGGTTTTCGCTCCTTTAAAAAATTTTCCCCAATAAACTGGATGTATGGAGCGCGATACAAACCCGATAATGGGTCTCGATATTCTGCTATTTTCATCTCTACGATTTCTTTCGTGATGAATCCGATCACTTGATCTTCTTGTTTGACCAAAGCAAGCCCATTTTGTTCTTGATGAAGCGCGTGATAGGCCTCCCAAACGTTGTGATTGGCTGACAGATAGAACGGCTGACTACTCATGGCATCGGCAACGATTCGATTAGGATGAGCTGACAGAACGTCTCTCGTCGTAACCATTCCTAGTACCTCTCCGTGATCCATGACAACTAACGAATCAACATGAGATTCGTTCATTCGCTCCGCCGCATAAGAGACACTTTTGTCAGAGGTGATGGTACAAATCGTCGTCGTCATGATGTCGGAGATGTTCATAAAAGATCCACCTCTCGTTGAACAGACAATGCTATTTTTAACTCAGATCGCAGAACCATAGAGTCGCTAATCATACGCTCTGCCTCTTCCAGAATGATTTTCATCAATAATTTTTCATCAATCATTTGCAAAAGGGTATTCCTTAACAAAACCGCCTCAATCTTTGGATGATCCATTTTCAGTAATGTAAACTGCTCTGGTGAAAGTGCATCCGCCATTCTCCTTACAGCCTCAGGACCAATTGGTGCTTTCCGTCCGATGATCAACAGATCCTGCATCGGAGGGACTTCAAACTCGGATATTTTTAAGGAAAGCGTTGCCTTCCGAGAATATACGTTGTTATCACTAGCCATAAAAATTCCTCCAATTCTGCATTGTCCTCTTATTCGTCCGGCAAGCTGCCTGGTTTACCAAACAAGTATCCCTGGCCGATTGCAACGCCCAAAAAAGAAGCGCAAGCAAAATCTTCTTCTTCTTCAACTCCTTCGAGAATGAGTTGAGGTGCATCTTTGCAAAAATCGACAAACAATTTTACAGTCTTTTGCTTTTCTAATGAACTCGAGAGCTCTTGCGAAAAAAAGCGATCAATCTTGATGTAATCTGGCGAAATATCTTCAATTTTACTGAATATGTTCGCGCCATCTCCGACATCATCCAGTGCAATTAGAAACCCCATCTTTTTCAATTCAGCTATGCGTCGTGTAAAAATGGGTTCGCTCCAGCATTCTCCTTCCATAATCGATTCGTTGATCTCCAAAACGATTTGGGTTAAAAAGGGACGGAAGGAACGAGCGATCTTTTGAATGAAGCCAGGAAATGTGTCTTCTATTATGGTAGAAGGAAAAATATTCACAAATAAAAGCTCGTTTTTGTGTTCAAGCGACGAATGAAAAAAAGTCGAGAGTGCATGATGCAGGGAATGGATGTCGAGTTCTGGCAGCATTTTGTTTTCCTTCGCCAAAGAAAACAATGCCTCTGGATGGATCCCCGCTTTACTGCGAAGTAATACTTCATACCCTATCCTACTTTTCTCAGGAAGTTGACATATAGGCTGAAATGCGTGGTAGTACTCTTTTTTCTTAAATAATTCTGCAATGCTCTCCATCAATTTTCCTTTCCCTTTCCTAGCAAGTATGAACACAAAGAAAAAGCTTCTTCCATGCGCGAGATATTCTGCGCCATGGAAGTGCTGGGAAATGTACCTACATGCACGAGCAAAAGAAATTCTACTCACTCTGGATATTTCTAGCCATAACAATAACTAGGTAATAAAGATTACAAATAACAGCAGACATTTCGACAATATATGTCTTTGTCCCTACTTATTCGCCAACATCTTGCATATTCCTTTCCAGATCATACTAATTGTTTCAAATTAATTAGGAACATTGTCCGTATAATGGCTATTTTCTATCATAATCATTTCGCTAAATGATAGATGTATCAAGCAATTCCACAACTTGTAAACGAATTGGATCACATGAAATGAATGAAAATAAAATTTTAACTGCTTGTTTTGTCGTTAGCAGCTATCAAACTTTTTTCATATGGTATGGAAAATGGATATCCACTTCATCCAAAAGGAGGAAGGAAGGCCAGTGGTCAAGACCTCAACGTATACACTACAAGTGCAGGAAGGCCACTTGTTCACAATTACGCTAGTGGCAAATCCCTCAAGCGGCTACTAATGGGACTTGTCTAATCCAGTGGATACTCGCTTTTTATCGTTGCTTGCGAATCATTTTGTTCCTCCATCATCACCGGCTCGTATTGGGCAAGAAGGGCATCAGGTGATGTCTTTCCAGGCTTTGCGGCGAGGAATGACGTCGATTTCTTTGAAGTATTGGCGGCCTTGGGATAGTGGGGATTGCGGGGAGTTTGTGTTTTATGTGGTTACGGTTGTATAGGGTTATGTGTAGAAAATCCCCATTGCTCGGTAGTGAAGTGCTTAGTCTGTATGTGGTGCGTTCATTTACGAGGCACATGCAGACTAACTGAGCGCATATTGATAATCACCCAGGCATATATGGTATAATTTGGATGAGGTGATTAATATGGGTTTCATTATTTTTACTGCGATATACCTTAATCCTATTCTGGCTATTTTGTTCTTTGTTAACTTTACATTTATTATGAAGAAAATTGTCAACAATAAGGATTATAGGCGAAATGCAGTCTTTGGATCGTTGCTGATTGTATGGATCTTTTTTTCTTATGGATTGCTCATTATGGCAAGATAGTTTATTCACTGTTGGGAAAATTATCTCTTGGATTTAGGAAGTGAGCAAAATCAAATGAATGCAAAATTTACTTGTCCATGTTGCGGTTATAAAACGCTCTGTCATGACGGAGAATTCGATATCTGTCCAATTTGTTTCTGGGAGGATGATCCCTTTCAATTTATGGAACCAGATTCAGATAGGGGCGCAAACAAAGTATCCCTACGAAAGGCACAGGGAAACTTTATTCGTTTTGGAGCCTGCGACGATCACGGCAGACCATTTGTTAGAAAGCCTACATACGATGATGAAAAAGATAAAAAGTGGATGCCACTGACTTGAGACTAAATGTAATGATGTGAGTGATAACTACGCGCTATTCTGTTTTCTTAACCAAAAATGTTGAGGATTTCTACTTTTCACAAAATCGGATACTTTGGAGCTGAGAGTATTGTTCAAACGCTATACAAATAAATACGCTCGTTGGATTCGGATTCTCGCGTTTATTATTAGTATAGTTGGTTTTATCGTTGGGTTATTTATTTGGTTCGACGATCTTAATGATAATTTTCTCCATTTTCTAACCAGTGTGTTTTATTCCGTCATTCCTTCTATATTCTTGCTTGGATTTGCTGAAGGAATTGAAATCTTGTACCGTATTCATTTACGATTAGAATTTACTGCTAAGGATAAGCCATTGTTTGATGAAACTAGTGAGTCTGAATGAGGTTAACATTTACATCTATAGCGCATAAAAAATGAAAATAATTGGTTCTTCCTCATCGCATCTATGTTCTTTCTTTCTACACTAGCAAGGATGTTAAATGTTCATACCTTTGAGGTATTGGCACTGAGACGTTTAAACTTATCGGTTTTTTTGTATAACTAGCACTCTTAAAAAAGTAGCCCTCGATCCAAAGCTCTGTAGCGAATCGCTTCTGCTACATGTGCAGCATCTACACGGGAAGCGCCATCTAAATCTGCAATCGTTCTCGCCACTTTCACAATTCTATCGTAGGCTCTTGCACTCAAACCTAATGTCTCGAAGGCAAGCTGCAGCATCTCTTGTCCTTCCTTATCCAGCTGAGCAAATTGTCGCAGTTCTTCGCCATTCATCACGCTGTTAAAAGGACATCCCGGACGGTAGTGGTATCTTGCGCATTGAACAGCCCTCGCTTGTTCTACTCGTTGTTGAATGTCTTTCGAGGACTCCTCTGCTTTTCTGTTGTGAAGAAGTTGAACTGGCACTCGCGGCACCTCGATGTGCAGGTCGATGCGGTCTAGCAGGGGACCCGAGAGCTTTGACCGGTATTTGTAGATTTGTTGGGGAGAGCATGAGCAGGTTTGCTTCTCTCGAGTACCGTAGAATCCGCAAGGACAAGGTTGAAGATAATACCCTTGGAATAACATACAAAAAGGAAACACCCTTTTCTCCATTTATAGACATGATAGATGATAGTCCTGGTGGCCGTCTTAGAGCAGCACGTACAGCAAAACAGATGTACTTGGTTGATCTTGCCGCTGCCACAGGATTGTGTACAAGAACAATTGGATTAGCAGAAGCTAATAAATTGAAAGTATCGCCTCCTAGTCTAAGACGACTTTCCAAAGTGCTTGGTGTCTCAGTTGCTTTTCTCGGTTGTTTTGAGAAACTGCCGGAATCAACTTTAGGGGAACGCATAGTAAAAGCACGTTTATTTCATGGGTATACAAAGAGGGAATTCGCTAAGCTTTTAGAGGTACATGAACGTACACTGTTCGACTGGGAACATGATCGCAAGACTCCACCCGATAATTACTTAAATAAAATCGCTCCTATTTTAGATCTATTAATGAAGGAATAAAAAATCAAAGTGCCCTTCTCTTATCCGAAGGGCTCTTTTGTTTGATGAAAGAAAGCAGCACGCTACCCTTTTTATGACAGGGTGAGGTTCCCAATGATATCATTACCGACGACTTTACTTAACATATCTCGAAGGGTCTAAAGAAAATACCTATTCAAATTTGGGAGAAACATATTTTTACTACCTGATGGATTAAAAATATTTCAATTGATGATGTTAAAAGAATTTATTATTTTATCCGTTGTTGCGGAATATTTGTCAAGCTCTCCATCTAAGCAGGTAAATCCTAGTACATATCCCATATTGCCTTTAAATACAACAGTCATTTGATGCGATAAATCTACATTATCTCGCTTTTCTCTTAAAAGGATCTGAAGAGCTGGAAGCTCATTTATTGTTAAGTCGGAAGTATTAAGAACTTCAATACCAGGTGTCTGCTTCTTAATAGTCTCAATCATTCCATCTCTATAGTTTTCCATAGGAGATGTAGCTTCCTCTGGCAATGTAAACGCCTTTACGGTTATATTTTCTGTATAAACGTCTTGTTCACTCTCTTTTGGCGAGTTAAACAGAACATTTACATTTTTCCGCGTTGTGTCAACAGTCCAGTCTTTTGGATATGAAATAGTAAATTTATTATTTTTATCTTCATATTTCAATAATTCATTCGTCTCTTCTGCTATTTTCGTTTGAGAGCAGCCTAGCAGTAAACTCACCACTAATAAACTTTGAATTATGATTCTGAGATGACGTGGTATACCCATAATATTCCTCCAACTAGTCAACTTTCGTTATTATAACCTACTGTAAAAACAGAAGGTGCTACTATTTTTTAATATTATCTTAATGTTCCACCTTGAGTTCTTAAATTGTTAGCCTTTTCACGTGCTTCGTCCTGAATCCTTTTTCTATCTTTTTCATCCCTTATATTTCCAGCTGCATTGTATCTTGCTTTCTCTTTTCTGATTTGATCATTCAACTCTTTAACTCGATCTATGCTCGTTTCTTTACTTATGTTCCCACCATTCTTCCGAGCATCTCTGGCATCTTTTTCTGCTTTCTTTCTTTCAGCTTCATCACCTCTACGATTAGCGTCTTCCCATTTTTCCTTTGCTTTTAGTATTTTGTCATTTTGATCGGCTACATTCTTCATAGCCTTATCAATTGCTTGCTTTTCTTTGTCTGAAAAATCACTGTAACGTTTTTTATTACCGCGCTCAATATACTCATTAATTTTATTACCTGATTGTTTTACCCGTTCAATCTCTTTTTCGGCCTTCTCGCCTAATGTTTGTTTTACCCGTTCAATCTCTTTTTCGGCCTTCTCGCCTAATGTTGATGATAATCCAATCTTCGAATCTGTAGTTGCAACTAGATAACTTGTAGTAAGTCCTAATACAAATACTTGAGATTTAGAGTGTTGCGGTGCATATTGCGAAAATGCCGATGATGCTGTAGCAGCTGCCAATAATCGAGTTGAGACTAATTCAGTTAATATTGCCCCTGAACTAGCCTCTATAAACGACTGTCTGAGAGTTTTGGTACTTCCAAAGTTCGTGCTCCCATTGGATAGTTTTGCGGACCCATCGTAATAAACATCGGCAGTTGATACACCTACTCCAATAATTTTCGATATTGGTCCTGGAAGGGACGAATTACCTAATAAGGCTTGTCCACCAGTTTCAACTGAGGTAGTTACCACTGTTCCAGCAGTAGTGCTAATTGCAGCTTCACTGCCTGCCTCACCCCACGTCTTTCCATTTTTATTCGGAATTGGTGGACCATGCATTACTCCTGTGTTATTTGATGTTTGAGCTTGTTTAGGCAACATACCTGCTAAATTTCTTGCCGCTTCACTAATGTCAACTCTATCTACACTAGTTTTTTGTACGGATGTCTTTGCTGCGTTGGTATTACTTTGTTGGGTACTATTAGTCTTCGGTGGAATTGGTGGACCATGCATAGCTCCCGTGTTATTTGATGTTTTGGTACTACTAGTCTTCGGTGGAATCGGTGGGCCATGCATTACTCCTGTGTTATTTGATATTTGAGCTTGTTTAGGCACCGTAGCTGCTAAATTTCTTGCGGCTTGACTAATGTCAACTTTATCTACACTAGCTTTTTGTACGGATGTCTTTGCTGCGTTGGTATTACTTTGTTGGGTACTACTAGCAGTTTTGGATACTTTTTTTGCTGCTGCTGCAGCTTTGACCTCTAAAGCTTCGCGACGTGCTAATCTTGCATCTCTTCTGTCTTCATTACGTTCGCTACGAGATAACCCCATAAATGTCCCTCCAAATACTTACAATTTAGCTTCATCATATTACTACCAATCTTATATCTTGATAAAGTTTAATGTTTCGACATTATTTCACTTAATTCGACAAAACATTTTCGGTTCTAATGGATTTCATATGATATTTACTCACCTTCATCTTTCGACAAAACATTTCCAACTAAGTTATAAATTACGAAAACTATGTGACAAATAAAGTTTGTGAGCAATCATTTGAAGTAATAGAGCATAGTAAATAAAGTAACAAAAATAACCCACTCGTTATCACTTGGCGGGTTTTTTGCTACTTTAATCCATTGGTACATATTATACATGCCCGTTCGCTTGCTGCTTGGCGTCGTATAGGTAATTATTAAGCCGCACCTGACATTCAGCTTTTAAGTGATGTACATTATAAATGCATTCTTCCTGTCGGCCACGTACAGTCACAAGAACAAAGTATAATAAACCATCAGTCGTTTTCTGAACGTGAATTTTTCCGCCCAGTTCCCCAAACTGGCTGCGATATTCGTAATGCTTCCTTTCTGCCCACATTGAAATGGTATCCAACACCGGACGGTATGACATTTTTAGTTGATCTTGATTTAGCTTTTGTGCATCCATCGCTAGTGCCTTAAACAGCAAGCCATACAGGATCGATTCATGTAGGATTTCTCGCCATTGGTCAGGTTGAATCATTGTTAATTACACCCGCTCAACTTGAAGTAAATTATCGATAGGAATCCACCAGCAGCCATCGTCCCGTATAAGTTTGATTTTCCGTTCATCACGGTCGATGTTCTTGACTACTCCCCATTCCCTACGAATACATTTCTCATACCAACTGACGGCGATCGCAAAATCTTTGCTTACTGAGTCATAGATAATGACATACATTTCAGCCATCAAATCTGCATCAATCGGTAGCAACGGAGTCACCACATGCTCATAGTGATGTTCATACAATAAGGTCATTTGAAGTCTCCTCCACCAATCCAGCATCGATTAGATCCTGAAGAATGTCGGGGGCGTATCCTGGACATGATCCAGAACGGATTTTACTCATTACGACAAGATGACTGTTGGATAACACAGGCACAGCTTGGAGTTTGCCATCTATAACGGTGTTGATCATCTCCATGTTAATCACCCTTTCGCGAACGTTTGTTCTTATTTTATGACGGGTGATGAAAAAAGAAAAGCCCCACTTTTTTTAGTGGAGCAGTAGCTGTTTCAATTTATCTACTGTTGGAATATCCGCTGGTGCCCAGGTTAATTGATCTAGATCTAATACAGAAACCCAAGCAATCTTCTCATGTTCAAGAGCTTTAGGGTCCCCATTCAATACTGTCGATAAAAAGGTTCTTAAGTGGACAGTAGCGGTATCATATTCAAAAACCGTCTCTTCGATCATTTCGCCTACTTTTATTTCACATGATAACTCTTCTTTAATTTCTCTATACAACGCTTTTTTGGGATCTTCACCTTGCTCAATCTTTCCCCCGGGAAACTCCCAGAAGCCGGCTAGATTCATATTTTGAGATCGTAGCGCGCATAAAATTTGTTTGCTTTCATTCACTATAACAGCCCCTACGACTTCAATTTGTTTCATAACTGATTTCCTCCAAAGCCTTTCTCTTAAGCTTTTCTACATCATTGGCTAGATCTAGGATATGCATCTTCTTATGACAATTGGGACAAAGAGCAACTGTATTACCTGTGCTATCTTCCCCGCCTCTTGCTAGCCATTCAACATGATGTGTTTCAAGATAAGGTTCTCCGTGTTTATTATGAAAGGGTGCAGGGTTTTCACATAGTTGACAGATACCCTCGGCTCGTCTCTTTGCAAACTCAGCAACATAAGGATCACGATCGTATGTAGTTACAGTACCACTTCTCTTCGAGGATGTCTTTCTCGCATTTTTCGCTCTTTTCTCGAGATCATTAAAAGACATACGCCGAGCTTTTTTTTCATGAACTTCATGGGCATGTCTAATAGTTTCCTCAGATGGCTTAAAATTTTTGCCCGTACCAATCAATGTCACGGGAAAAACCCATACCTTGCGAATCTTTCCGTCATCATCTGGTTGTTTCTCTTGATAAGGGTCACCTGCTAACTGAACCCGTCCTCGAAAGGTGTACTCTTTCTCTTTAAACACTTCGAATAGGTAAACTTCAACCCCATTATTATTCGACTCATTTAGGGTTTTATTTTGGGTATGTGTTATGCTTTGATCTCCTCGCCTGCCCGTTCCCGTATAGTGCAGTACGTCATTTATCCATCGATCATCATAGAGGGATTCAACGTGATTAGAGACTATAATTAATGAGTTCGTCTTTAGTGCTCTTCTCATTCCACCTTGTGTAGAGCATTTAAATATTTCACTTAATACGTCATTATTTATTACGTCTCCAGGATTTAGTCGGTGCCAATTTGTCATATTTGTTCCACCTCAAGGCTACAATGGTTTTCACTGAAATCAGAGCATTTCCAATTCAACATGTATGTTTCGAATTATACCAACCAAAATTACACATTTTTGAAAATTATAGCACCTCAAATAAAAATTAAAAACCCTCCCTGGATTTCTCCAAAGGAGGGCCTATACATGAGTAATATCCAAAGCAAACAATAAGCTGAGTCGTTTAAGTATATAAAGCCATTATAGTTTGATTTTCCCGGTTTCCTTCAGTAATTTAACTAAAAGAACAAGGGAATAAGTAATTATTAGCATCGAACTGCCCAATCCCGTTAGGCTGCTATAAATTAGCTCGTCTACTCTTGTTTCCATTTCTAATGAAGATTCTAAACTAGTTGACCACCAACCAGCTATAATGATTTGAACAAAAGTATTGATGATCAGTATTGAGATTTTTCGTTGTAAAGATAAGAAAACTATAAATAGTGAAAACAATACGCCAGAATACTGTATAAACCTAATAAACTCCCCATCATCAAGTACTACCGGAATATCTGCGCCCATAAGCAAATCAAGAAAAAGTTGAATACTACTTCCAATTAATAGCACAATGAATAGTAACCATTTAAGAAAAGCCGGCATAGTTTCCCTCCTTTATAGCTATAACTCTTTCGTTCTACAAATAAAAATAGAAAAGAGATTCCGCTTTAAACATGTTTCTTCTATCATTAATTTACTAGATCTATCGCCTCTTTTACTGTATCTTGAACCCAATTAGGTAGGTCAGCCATTTCATCCCATAATTCTCTATTTTCATCTTTGCCCTTTTCCCCCATGTCTATTGTTTTTGTACGTTTAATGATTGAATCTAATCCTTCAGAGATTGAATCTGGAATTAAAAAATCAACTTTCTTAAGTGCTTTTGCTATTTCTCCTGGATAGATATGACCGATTATTTCCCAAGTTAGAGAGTCAGATGATATATCCAATCGCTTACCGTATTCCGCCCTATAATCGCTTCTAATTTGATCTGCGATTTTCTCAGCATTATTTATATCTTCACTAATAGCATTTCTAAGGTCCTTATCATTATCTAAATGTATCACGCGTTTTTCCATTGTCCATGTAATTAAATTATCTCCTATTTTAAGTGTTCCAGGCTCACGTTTACTTGAACGAGCTGCAAAAAGTTGTTGTGCCTCAGAAGATATTTGGACTTTGTCAGCGTCAGTTTCATTGTTTTTTAAACCTTGGGTTACTGTTTCTTTTGGTTGAGCCACAGCAGCATTTTTAGCTGTATACATTCCTTGAATGTTTTTTGATGAAAAGCCACTTTGAGACACACTAATAGACATTTAATTTACTACCCCTTCACAATTTATGTTTTTAATCCCACAAATTACACTTTGAAGATTATATGGGATTTATTGCTAATTTTACAACGATTTCATTTATATGTAAATTATTTTTTCTGATTAAAAATACTTACTTAGACAACTTCAATGTTGCTTGAAATGGATTATACATATGTATGCAAAGTAGACCCTCTAGTAAATTACGCTTAGAGAGGGTCTGTGCAATATTTAGCTTGATATAACTTCAGCATCATTCAAAGAGACGTATGGTAAGCTTCTTTTAGCACCTGCACTTGCTAGCAATAAGACGCTTAGAATGCTTCGCCTTTTACGTCTTTTATTCAGTATTGTCTTGTATTTTCCATGTACGTTCGCGCACATAGCGATACATCAGCGATACCAACCATGACCATGTCTGTTTTCCGCCAACCAATGCAAATCCGTTTCTTATCCGCGCTGGCAATAGTTTATAACGATCAACCAGCTCCTTCTCCTTGGTGAAAAGCGTCATTTAGAAACACTTCCTTTCAATCCAACGGTTCTAGTTGCTTGATCCCATTCAACTTGTAAGCCAAGCGCTGTAGCCAGCTCACGAGCAGGAGCATAAGCAGATCCTGCTATGATCTTCTCGTTAAGGTCTTTTCCGTTCACACGAACGTCCTTCTTCTGTTCAATCCACTCCACTTTTCCACCTGCAGCATTGGCTACCGCTCTGACAGGTAGCATGGACACGCCATCCTTTAGGAAACCAGTCACTGATAACAGCGAGCCATTCAGGCTGATTGCAACCGGGACTTGCTGTGGCTTGTCCACTTTACCCACAGCCTTTTGAAAGAACTGTGCGTAATTTGTTCGGAATGTGGTCATTGGGAATGCGGGGCAGTTTTTCCACGCGTAGCCGGGGTACTCCTGGTGACCAAACACCTGCTTCATTGTAGGAATCTGTACCTGCAGGTGCTGGATCAGGCGATTCGCCGCATCGAGCTGTGCTGCGGTTGGTTGCTGTGTCCGGAAATCACCTACAAGGCAAATCCCTAGCGCATGACGGTTGCTGTTGCCAACATGGTAGGAAATTGCCTCTGGATCGTTGCACCAATAGATTACGCCGTCTTTTTGAATCACAAAATGATAGGCAATGCCCGGCCATCCGTTAGTGCCTACATGATAGCCTGCGAACGCTTCTGGAGATCCACTTTTTGTAGCTGAATGGTGGAGGGCTGCCGATCTTATGTCAGTCTGCTTGCGACGCCCATACTTTAGCGTTTTGTGGCGTGGCAAAGAGGATCGAACGTCTACAACGCGCGCGCCTGGAATAGTCATATTCATCGTTATTTTGTCTCCTTTCGTGCAGCACGCTCTGCTTTTTCTTTGATCTCTGATCCGACCAATTTTTCAACCGACCTTGGCATAGGCCAGCCTGCGCGATGTGCATTGGCTGTCAGGCTTGTCCACGTGTGGTAAATGAGACCGAACGTTACTCCGTAAAACAAAAAGCCTGGCGTGCCCATGACGCGATCTAAGAGATTCGCTAAGGCTGGTAGAGCAAAGAGGAACATTGTGCGTGGGATTCTGGACAACCCATAATCAGATGAGTAGGATTGATCTTTTTTTGCTGCGGAAATGCCTGTGATCCAATCCAAGACAATCATGAAAAAGAGCACAATCAGGATGTCTTGGCGGTTCGTTCCATATAGATAATGAAAAATGGGCGACACGATTGCACCCGCTGTTGTCGCCCAAGCGTTTGCTGGGGTTGCTACGTTTTCTAGGCTTTGAAGAAATTTCATCAGCTCATCTTCTCCTCACCCCCACGGGGCAAAAATTAAAGGAGCCGCGTTAGCAGCTCCCCTATGAAATCCTTATTTTGTTGAACCTTCTTGTTCAAGTTTCTCGATTCGTTTCTCTAGTTCGCTCATTTTTTTCTTGAACCATGTTCGTATGAGAAGATAAGTGACTACACTCACTGGCAGCCATACGAAAATGATTAACCAAAGAAAACTTCCCCAGTCCCATGTGAATCCAATATCACCATTCATGTAATGTCCTCCCCTGATTCATTCTTAAAAGATAAGACGCTCTGGGTTCCGGGAAAGTCTCAAGGGAGAAGGAGCAGCTCCCCATAAAAAAACACCTTCGCTCTTTTGAGAGAAGGCGTTAAGTTGTTTGTACAGTAGCCAAGTGTTCAGCTACAGGTAAGCGGTAGGGTTCCGGAATTACTTTTTCTGCTTCCGTCCCAGTCGGTTCTAGTGACCAGCCGCATTTTACTAAGTAGGCATAAACCGGAATCATATATTTTACCACCATCATTTATCACCCCCTTTTAATGTTTGAACTTCTTTTTGCAATACCTCGACAGTCTTATGTAATGCAGCTATCGCTTCATAAGCCGACTGGAGCTCTATATTTACCTTTGCTTGCTCATTTGTACGTAGTTGAGCCAAATCGGTTTGTTTTAAGTGTCTGCCCATGGCTTAGCACCTTCCTATTCGTAACTGATCCCGAAACCGTCAATTTCTATCGCACCTAGCCGTTCTTTTGCATCTACCATAATCTTTAGCGCCAAGCCCCAGTCAGGTGCGGTTTTAATCAGGTTCTTGTATCTGAAATAGTCTCCAGATAAAAAGACGTCCGTTACATCCTCCCAGGTCGGGTTTGCGTCGTTTGCATTATTTGAAGATTGGACAGTTAAGACGGCTGGAGCCTTTGTGTCCAAGATTTCGAAGAAGTCCAGGGCGCAGCTCATCCCTAGTGCTGCGGGGTCTGCTTTTTCATTTCGATTGACGATTTTAATTTTGTGCGGCCCATAGGGTAGTTTAGTGTTTTCATAAACGACTTGCTGCTTGGTATTGCCTACGTACCCTTCAGGTACATACTGACTGACGCTTTTAACCAACACATTGTCTATATAAACATCTACCAGCCCGTACCAAGGGCTTAACCAACTGCCAAAGCGAATGCCTGTACCGATAAAAGACAGCTCGGCCCAGGCCCCGGCTACCCCTGCTACGTATGCAATTGTTCCCTGGCTGCTTCCAGCGTCTACATAGTTAATGTTGTTCCAGGCAAGCCCGCCGCTACTGTACGTAATTCTTGAATCGGTGTTTTCTATCCGTTTCACTGCTGGTACGTGAATAGGTAGCGTCGCAAATTTTGAAAATACGCTTCGATCTACAGGGGCCGTCGTCTTGATCGGTTTTGTTTGTAATGCCAGAGTTGTTCCGCAGCGTATACTCGTTTTTCGTAGGATGGTCTGTGTATCATCGACATACGGGTAACGCAGGGCCAGCAGTTCGCCACTCCATGACGGATCAACACTAATCAGCTCATATTCAGCCTTCGAGATTTCATACACCCTTACCTGGTCAAAGTAGGCGTACTGACCTGCTTCGGTCGGTGTAAAACCTAAATCCAGATTGCCAGGATAGTCGGTCGTAGGTGCGGTTTTACACCAGTAGAAATTAAATTTCGTTTTGTCATAGATTTGCCAGCTAGCACTATATGTAGGCCCGCTCGGTATAATACGCGCCCCATTTTCCGCGTTTCCATTTTTAATAAAACCTAGAATTACGTAATACTTGCCCGCTTCCCATCCTCCTACGTCCTTATAAGCTGCGGCTACATTTTTATTGGTAGCCGTTACCTTAATACTGGCATTACCATCTACTTTGTTTGTCGTATCCGTTGTAACGGTGCAATTGTACGCGCCCCAATCGGCTGCATTCTCACATTTCCCACTTGTCCCCAATCGGTTTGTAAGCGTCTGCTGATCTGTCCATTCTGACAGTGTACCCGTTAGGCCATCCTTCGCAGCCATTCGCCAGTAGTAAGCCTTTCCTTCGGTAAGCGGTTCTCCGTAGTAAGCGTCTACCCCTATGGTATAGCGAACTTTGTTATACTTCTTCACCCCATCTATTGATACCGTTACATCGTCAATGTATGCCGTCATATTCGGTGTACCATCTACAAAAACCCGTACCAGTAAAGTCTTAGTGTTTGCTGGTATCGTTATGCTGGCGTCTGAAATTTTCGTAAAGCCGGTCGTAATACCTTCAGCGACGATACCGGATGTATCTATCAAATTCTTACCATTCGCGTCATACGCCACTAAATCGACGTTCAGCCTTCCAGCTGTGTAGTTCGTGATATTAACGTAAGCGTCTAGAGTTACCTTATCCCCTGGTTTCCAGCCCTTTAATTCCTGCTGTACGCCGATATTGTTTCCGCTGGCTGCAACAATTCGTAGTGAGTAGTTTCCGTTACGCTTTTGTTCGTGCGCATTGTTGATTTTGTCGCCCGTACCCAGCGGCCCTACGTCCCATTTCCAAATTCCTCCGAGAACTCCTTCGAAACCGTAGTCCCTTACTAGCTGCGCAGGCCGGATTTTGCCGCCAGGTTGAAAAGCGTCCCATACGGTGCCGTCGAAGGCTTCCCAGCCCTCTATCCTAAAGTCGCTTCTGAAATCCAAAAGGTTCTCGGTAAACGCATTGTTAGTCGCCAACTGCAAAATGAATGCCTGGGCGTCGTTTTCTACGTCGTCATTTATTGTTGCTTCGAAAACGGGTCGCTTCCCCACCCGCAGCGTGTCTGGGATATGGTCGGGTATGGGTTTGGCTGGAGGTACGTTGATAACGAAATACTGCCCTTTCGAAAATCCACTAACCATACTAGTCGAATCTCTAACTTGTACCTCCCAGTAGTACGTTACTCCTGCTGCAAGTACACCAACTGGTACGTCATAATACGTATTCGTAGAAATGATAAGTCCGCTTTCGTGAGCAATACCGTCATCAGACGCTCTTTTTATCCTTACCTGAAAGGAGTTTTGCACATGATTTTCAGTGTCTGCATATGACCATTGTACGCGTGGCGTTTGGCTTATCATTAAGGGTAAGGCACCTGTCCCTAACGGGCTCTTAGGAGTTACCGTTGGTGCTTTTGTTGTTTTAAAGTATTGACGAGTAGAATAAGGGCTTGCGGCGTCGTGGTTGTCCCATACGATGACTTCCCAACCGTATACTTTGTCAGGCTGCAAAGCGGTTACCCCGCTGGATGGATACGTAAAGATCATGCTACCTGTGGCTACTTTACCACTGTCATAAATAAGTGTTGCCCCGTCGTATATTTTCAGTTGTCGCGCCTTCTGACTGTTCCCAACGTCTGGGTCAGAAAATGACCAGTTCAGTGTAGGTGTCAACGTGGCTAGTACTGCTGGAGCAGCAAGAGTCCCCGTTGGGTTCATTGAGGGCACGTGTGGGGCTGCATTCACTGGTGCAAGCATAAGAGCCATAATCGCAGAATAGGTCCCCCCGCCATGTGATAACGCTGGAGGCTGGGCCAACTGAGTCGAAATATTGTCCAAGTAACCAACAGAAGCTGACCCATTCGTCATCCAAGTATAATTGGGCGGATTTGAAGGTGGAGTATAGCGGTTTACCAGCAGAACGCCCATACCAGGTGTTGAATACCCTGTTGGAATAGACTGGGCGGGTGAACCAGTCGCGTAACCTGTACTATCCCAGTCCACAATTTGGGCATTTCTGAATACTACTGTAATCTGGCCAGACTGACTGTTTCCGCCCACCGAAATGTTTGCTGTTACGTCATTATCTACGGTATATATTCTGGCACAAACTGAATCGGGTGTACCGCCAGCAGTGTTGTACGCGTGGGTATGTTTCTGGGTCATACTTCCTGCGCTTAGTGTAGCGGTTACGTCTACTCCGCTGCTCCCAGAAGTAGCAAAGGTAACTACTACGTCACCCTTTTTCAAAACAGCGTTTGATATCACCGTCCCAACTCCCAGGGCTTCGTAGGCTTTTGTAATAATTGACAAGATTATTCCTCCCTTCTATGCCAGATACACTTTCTTATTCGTGCTGTCATGCTTTGTAGCCCCGTTCAATAGGGTGACATCTTCTATATCAATAAATGATTCAATATAAATATTGTTTGTCAAACCGTTTAAAATTGCCCCTTTTAAGGTCTCCAACTCAAGAGTTATTTCCAAAATGTTTTTTTCATTAATACCTGCCCTCCAATGGAGATAAGCTATTTCTGACCTTGCTACAGTATCAAATTGCTCTATTTTAGAATCTATTTGATCAAGTTTTGAATCTATTTGATCAAAGTTTTCGTTAATTATTTTAGCCCCTGTCAAAAGACTGTCAGGGGCGCTTGGATCGATAGATATACGATTCTTCATCTACGTCACATCCTTATGAGGTATGCACCATCAATGACCGCGCTTTCGGAGTTATTGTCATCACAGTTGTGTTCTGCTTTATCCGAATCCTCAGCTTTGTGGAGGATGAAACAGTGCGTTCAAACTTCAATCGCGTAAACTCGTCATCAATAGGCGTTTGTTCGGTTGCCGATCCCATAGCAGTCCACGTCTTTCCACCATCAATGGAATATTCAACATTCTGTGACGTACCACTTGGTGTACTCAACTCCACGTATACAGTAACTTTCGTAAACGGGGCCGTTGCTGTAATTTCTCGACTCAAATATACGCCGTTCTTTTTATAAGCCATCGGGATTAGACTTACACTTGACTGGACGACTGGTGACGAACCAGATGTCTTAAATAAAGCCCGTACATGCACCTTGTTCGTTGGCTGCGTTAACCATGTCACATCCAGATCATCAAGCGCATACCAATTTCGCTCATCTATGGAGTATTGCCACAATAGCGCCGAATTTCGAGGTACAAGTTGACTTGCAGAAAGGACAAGTTGAGTCACTTGGTTGGCAGTTACAGGATTGAATTGGAGCTTTGCATCGTTCATAAATTTGGCTCCATAAAGCTTAAACTTCAAATCCGAGTCTTGGTGTGCTGTCCATGCCGAACCGTTGGAACTTGAAAACAGTACACCTACGTCATATGGCTGGCGTGAAACAGTTTTCCTAGACATGAGGTCTTGTGCACTCATTCGCGCTACAAACGCTCTATATTGACTAGAAGGTGTCAGAAGCACGATCGCATACTCCGTATTGGCCTGTAGTAAAATCGGCTCTGGAAACCTTACCTTTGTTGCCCTACTACTATCATTGGATAGGTTCACTTGAGAAGAATTGATTGCGACTGAAGATAAGATCGTCATTGAAGGATAACCATTCACTACTGTACGAAGTTGTACGGTTAAATCTGCAACCGGGTCCTTCGTACCCAAGTACAAATCAACTGATGTCACAAACCGCTCATCTGTGAGCATAAAGGTTTGTGCAAGTGGATCAGTCAGTCGCCAAGATGGAATCTGCCAAAACGTTTGCTCGACCACCTGCTTCCTACCAGTCCCTACATAAGACGCTTTCGCTTCATTTTGTTTGGTAACCATCATTACACCTCGTTCCAGAAATAGACTTCGCGGGTTCCTGTGCGTACATTAGCTGGGATCATAAATGTGCAGCTGAATCGTCCTTGAGCATTCGCTCTCACTGTGTTGGGCAGTGTGCCGGCTGCCGATCCGTTTATCGGAGTAAGGTTTACCGGGATGCCATCAAATGTAGCCTTGATATTGTCACTGTTCGGTTCAAAACCTTCCCCGACCACTGTTACCTCACGCTGCCGTATGAATGGAACTTGTTCATCTAAAATGACCTTTGTTTCAGTCCGAGTCGTTCCCGTCGATCTCCAATCCGCCCACCATCCCCAAACTGATTGTGTAACAGTTGACGTCTCCACCCATGTATCATGAGAAGGCGTTAATCGAATTGTGGCCAAATTCCCGAAGACTTGATATGGATTCACATTCATGGTTTCTGTTGCAAAAGGTTGATCAATGAGGACCTCTTCGGTATATGGCAATGTAATTAACCGCTCATGGAATCGCACTGTAGATGCAGCCTGATTTACTTGCATTTCTATAAAACTATTCTCAACTGCTAACTGTACCGTTTTTTCACGCGGGTTAATCATTGCATCAAAGTCAGGATGAGTAACATCGGAGCGTTCAAAATTGGTAAAGTTGTCTGTAAAAACACCCTTTTTCGCTAGTGACGGATCAGAGTTTTGCGCCGCCCGATCAAGGTCTGCCAAAGCTTGGTTGTACTCTGCACGTTCTAAACGATCAAGGAGAGAACGCAGCTCGAGCATCGTCAATCGTTTGGGTTTCCGATTCGAAACCACAACAGCATTTGAATTTGGGGGTAGATAAAGCTCTCCCAGTTCTAAGACATCGGGTGGTGAAGAAGGAGGGTAAGGATTCATGTCTGACTGACCATGTATGACATGAACTTCGCCTTGGTAAGTAAGGTAGTAAACATCTTTCCGCCCGAGAAAAAACTCATAGGTCGTCTGGAAAGTCGAGTTCGGTACTGGCCGATCACTACCAAGCCACTTTACCCCGTTGTTATCCAACGTTACATCTGTCCCAATAACCATAAGTTTTGTATAGCGATACGTGACTGTATATGACGTCCCACCTGAAGGTTCAGCACCTGCCAATGACCAGTCTACGGCATCGCCTGAGAGTTGAAAGTCTGTCCCTTTGACATAATTTGTGCTGCCAGCTTTTACCGAAACAATATCTACAACAGGCGTCATTGGTAAAAGATCTGAGGTTCCTGCCA
Organism: Brevibacillus sp. AG162; assembly: GCF_006715575.1. Classification (NCBI taxonomy): domain Bacteria; kingdom Bacillati; phylum Bacillota; class Bacilli; order Caryophanales; family Paenibacillaceae; genus Brevibacillus; species Brevibacillus sp. AG162. Next base: position 588,974 of record NZ_VFNO01000001.1, on the reverse strand, counting down.
CATTTCCACGGGTAATTGTCTGTGTCTTCTCAACTGTTGCTGTAACTGTCTGTAAAGCTTTCACAGGCTTTGAATTTAGCGGGTAAAAGGATGTATTAGACAGATACGTCTTCGTTTCGTTAACAACCACACGGGTGTCGAGTGCTTTGGGAATTGCAAGTCGCAGGGGAACCAACTTATCAATTTGATATCCAAGAACATAGGCTCTGCCCGCGTCGATTACGAGCGTTACGTTCGCTGCATCCCTCGGCTCAATATATCCATCCATTCCTGAGACCAAGAATGAACCATTTGTGTCGTAGCTTCTACGAGCTAGAATCGGGGTAAATCCTTCGAGCTCAGGCGGTAATTTGGATGTGATGAGATCCCCGTTCACCAGCCGATACATATGAGTTGCTTCTGGATCATCTACTACCCAAGTCGGTTTCAAAATGGTTCGCTGAGCACCAGGCATGCCATAATTAAAAAACCCAACCGCAGGATCATACAGGGTTGGGTCGTCTTCGTATGTGATTGTTTGTGGATTGACCCGCAACCCAATGCTTTCCTCTCCAGTTCCCTTTATCGTCAGTGTTGTTTCCGGTACATCGTGGATGATTCCCCCTAGATATACCCGTGCTGCTGATACGATGACGAGCGTTTTCTCCTTATTAATCAATAACTGCCCGCCCTCTAAGATGTGACCTGATCCGAAAATTACGTCCCCTATTTGCTTATCCCGATAGAGTGACATAGCCTGCATTTCGTTTAGCTCAGCAGTTTGAACCCGGCGACCGCCGACAAAATCAACAGACTTCCATCTATTCGTTGGATCAAATCGGTTGTATACTTCCTTTGCCATCGTTACCCTCCTTTACAGCTCCAAGATATACTCAATGCTTTCCCGATGGGTGACTTCCCGTTGCAGTGGCGACTGATTCGTCACAGCTAACAAGAAACCCATATCCTTCACTTCATCCGGTTTGACTACTTGTTTATTTACTGGTAACCCATCTACCAAGATCGTGCCTGCATATACTCCTGTTTGACGATAATTACATATCGGAAACTCGTCATACCTCAACCACGCCTGTACATATAGCCAACGGCAATCAATTGCCCGCGCTTCAACTTCCTCAATGATGCGCCACTTCTGACCAAGTTGTATGATCGTTCCATTTGTATCATCTGGCGTTACAAACTTCACTTGGTCAGCTCGCTTCAACGCAACAATCTCTGTCATCGTCTGACCATAGGAGACATCTGGAACCTTCTCAGGGTTTTCAGGATTCCACGGAGACGTTTTTCCCACAGCGATAAACACATTCTTGTCCTTGAACAGATTAAAGGTCTGATACGTTTTCATGCCTTTTACATCACTTGTTTTTGAAGGCAACTCCTACACCCCCTATATTGTTTTCGTAACTTTTGATTGTTGAATATAGAACACTTCGTCAGCAAACGTTACGTCATCCGTAAAAAATACATTCGGTGACCACCAACTCGTGCGGTCATGTTTGATGTTTTGAATTGAATAATGGGTTCGCGAGTGGGTTGTCATTTTTTCCTTACCGCTCAGCTCATCATCCCCATGGTCAGTGGTAAGGATTGCCCCATATCTATCCATGCTTTGACTTGCCGATCCTCGTTCATACTCGATCTTGTGAGATAACACAATCGAAAATAAATATCGAAAGCCTGCTGGTCCCATTAATTTGACAATTCCTTGTGCTACACCAAGTGTCTCAGGCGTTGTAAAGATGACTGCTGTTAACGGGGCAAATTCCCAACCATCTGCCATTACTCCAAACTCAGAGAGTTCAACACCATCCTCAGGCATGAGGCGATAAGATTCTTGTAAACCATACCCTTGTGAGAGAATGGATTCTACTGTCATCCTGCCATTGGTTGCTCTCAGCTTTGCAAGCAGGTCCTCATCATCGGCGGCATCTAATTCACGCCTCCAGAGCTCTAAGGAGTCCTTATGCATGAGATGAAGAAAGAACGCTTTCCAGATGTCGCTATCCACTGGCAAATAGTCAGCAGCCGCACTCATAATGGCACGCATATGCCGACTTTTTTTATAGTCACTATGCAACTCATACATTAGGGCATTAACCCCCTCTTCACTCATTCGACTGTCACCACCGGCTCAATTTGTGCATCTGCCCTTAGTGTAATACTGGTTGTTGGCAAAAGAATTTGGGCATCTGTTGCACCAGCACCAACTAACACAGCAAATATCTGTGCTAAGAACAACGTCCCCCCAACACCAATTGAACTGGTATATGTCAGTATTGCTTGTCGGGCTTTTTCCTTGTCTATTCCTGTTACCACAACTTTAATAGGGATGGTTTGTTTACTGACAAGACGCACGACAAGATCAAGCCCAGGCGTTTTTCGACGATCAATTAGTGCCCGAACTGTCTCCAATAAATTAGGGATCGTACCGCCAACAACTAAGTCAACAGTGCCGATCCCTCGAATCAAGTTAAGTGCTCTCGCATAATTCACACCAGGTATTGACAGCGCCCAACGCTCATAGTCAGATATCGCTCCACCACGTTCAGGATTACGTTTATGGCGCAATATACGATTGCGTAAATCCTCTGTTGGTTCATTTTTATCTTGAGCTAACCCATAATCTATTGCCATCAGTTCAAGATATTTTCTCGTTGCAGTTACAGCAAAAGCTTGTTCAATGATCTTGCCACGTTCTTTGTGATGTCTGAATAAGGCTAGTGCAATTGGTGCAAGTGCATCATAAATAATTGAACCTTCACTTCTGTCCAGGTCTTCTGGGACGGTGAGAAGCATTTCGTATAAAACTTGCTGGAAGGTTGAGCTTTCCAGAAAGCTAAGATCAGTTTCAGACATTGATACTCATCTCCAAAACCCCTTCCTCAGTAATCATCAAAAAGGATATTTTCATGGTGTTACTTACCCACTCAAAAGAGAAATTCTCGCAACGTTCTATCCCATGCAGATATTCTAAAGCTTCCCGAATCAACCGCTTAGCCTCTGCCTGCTTCCACGCTCTCGATCCATCACTCCTAATCACTTCTTTCAGTTCATTCCCATAATCTGAGGAATAAATAGAAAACATATAGCGATCAGTACGTAATGCTTTTGTGGCTTTTTGGAGTAATGCCTCCTCTCCGTCAATCATTACCGACTTGCCGTCAGGTCGCACGGCAAACTGCCCTGTTTCAAAATCAAACTTATACGTTCTAAGCACATTTTTAATGGGCCGTAGTTCTTGTGTGGAACTATCTTCTTTCACTGGGAAAACCGGAAAAATACTCATGGGCGTTTCACCCTATCTAGGATGTAATATGCGGAGTCCACAGATAACACGTGTACTTTATCGTTCAATTTCAAAACGTCCTCAAATTGCAGTAACAAATAGTTATGTTTGAACGAGGTAAACGGCGCAGCCAAGTCATCCGTGTCTAAAAAATCTTCCTTTTTCATGTCACCCAGATCACGCTCTGCTTTTTCTTGATGCGTAATCGTGACAATTCGTGTATGTCTCGTCAAATGTTCTAAGACAGTAATAAACTCCTTCCCAATTGGTTCTTTCATACCATCTATCAAGATTTTCAAATCGGGTGGAGGCTTAATGACAGTTGCCAACTCTATTCGTACATCCTTTGGGGGTGGATTTGCCCCGCCAGCTCCTTGTGTTTGATTGGCACCTGAAAGAACTTGAGCAAGCTTTTGAAAGCCATTCACTTTCCATTCACCTCCATCTGCAAATCGAGTTTCATTTCATGGTAACCAGGTCGTATCGTATGGCTGTCGCCGAAAACAGTAAACACCCCTTGCAGCTTCGTGATCTCCTCATAGACTTCAATTTTCGTCCCAGCTATGACGTCATCGATTCCTAATGAAGTAACGGAAGCCTGCTCCTTGACCCGGCTTAGATTCTGCAATTCTTGCTTAGCCACTTCAATTTTGTTTCCCCGGTCTTCATCTTGTATTTCTATAACCTTAACAAGATGTCCGTACCGTTTAGCGTTGGTAGAATCAACTTCATCATGTAAAACAGAAATGTATTCACTGTCGCTCCCGACCACTCTTACAACTGTTCTCATGTCTGCAATTGATCGTTTACGTTCAGCGTTTAATAGATTGCTTCCCTGTTGGACTTTCCACTGAATCGTTTGCCCTCGCTGTGTTCCGACATAAATCTTCCCTTGGTCAATCCAGCACCAATACCGAACACCAGTAGAGCGAAATACTTGATTGAGGACGTCTCCAACTGCATCCCATATACTCTTTCCGCGAATGACTTGTTTTTCCACGGCAGGCATCGCTCCTATGCCTCCAACGGGAATGCCATGCTGCGCGAAAATGCGCTTTAGAAGCTGATCGGCAGCTTCACCTGTTGAAACCATAGCTACATCGTTATTGAGTAAATAAAAGCCGAAATCATATGCTACTGCGTTGATATCTCCTTTTGCTGTCCTTCCTAAGTCAACAATCATTCCTGTGAAAAGCGAGCGAGGAGTGCCAGACATAAAAGAAATCAACTCTATTAGGTCACCTTCTTCTACATTCACATCAGGCCAAAAGCGATCCCGTCCATTGTTGGTTTTAACAGCCAGAGTACGCTTTGCCTCCTGCCGACTTCCGGACCATGTTGCCTCCGAAAAAGGAAGGTGAAATGCCTTACTACCCGGCTTTTGAAATCGAACTTCGTAATGATATTTTGGTAGCATTCGTCTCCCCTTCCAGCACCGAGTTATCTGCGTGAATGGTACTTGTCAACCAATGATTTTTTTTCTTCTTTTTTCTTGGTGGCTGACACCTTCGCTTTTCGTGTATCCGGTCGCTTCCCTTTACCTGTTGTTTGGAAAGGAATACTCACCTCGGTACTCTCCATGGTCACGAACCGATACTCTTTCAATGCTAACTTGAAATCTATGTCAAACCCGTCCCATTCGAAGCTAAAATCCCGTATGGTCACTGGAACATTGATAATATCTTGTTCACTTCCTGTTACTGTAAAGCGAATCGGGTAACCCGAATTTTTCCAACGTTTCAAAGTCTCCACAAATTCTTCGGGAGACGGAAAACCATCGTATTCACACACCCCCGGATCATATGTCTCAGGCCAAAACGTAGAAAAAGAATATTCTTCCAAGGTCGACTCTCCAATGATAGTTGCCTCCCCAATGGCAACCAGTTCAATATCGATGTAGCTATGCCCGATCTTTACTGTTATTTTTGGTGGAATGACAGGAAGACGAAGCTTTTCAACGTTATTGTTCCAGGCTAACCAGAACTCAAGGTGCTTATATTTCACTTGTTTCTATATCTCCCCTCTCAACATAAAAAGATAAAAAGCACACCCGTTTGAGTGTGCTTCTACTTTATAAATCTCGTAGCCTACTTAAGTACAAACGCCTAATTTTGATTGACAATTGCTGTAATGGAAAAAATCCAGTAATATAAGTTATATAACTGGATTACACTAAAAATGACCGCAGGTGTTCCAGCACCTACGGCCTATACAACAGACGTTCCCTACATGGGGGCGGCTCAAGGATTAACTAGAGATAGACCTCTCCGGATTTGGACCCAAGGGAGGTCTATTTCTTTTTGGGGAAAGACAGGATCGCTACCACGAGCATTGCGAATGAAATCATCAACGTCAATGCTTGGAACACTGTCACAGGCGTCACCTCCCCCCGTTTCCGACATGGGAGATGAGCCGACCACCCTTGAGGAGCCGATTCTGTTGTATATGGAAGATTATAACACGTGAAAGCTTCCGTATGAGAATATATTTCCTTTTATTCAAGCACGATAGAACCTGTACCGGCTAATACGTGTCCGATTTTTTCTGCAAGCAAATCGGCTATCTTCTCACATAAGCTCTCTAATTCTTCCTCAGAATTCTCTATTGTTGATTGCACAGTCAATTGAATAGTGGGACGGAAATCAATATAAAAAGAAGTTAGCTGCTCACTTGAACTTGTATACTGTGCCTGAGTTCCACTTGCTATAGAAGGTGTATAACTTGGAACCTGACTAAAAGTGCTATCCAGCGCTGCAGCTAATGAATCACCTGAGGCTTCAACACCGTTTGCCATAGTTTCAGGAATAGCCATCCCACTATCTGTTAAGCGAGAAAAAGGGCCTAGCTCAGCATCCGAATGCGGTAGGAATTGATCAGCCCATTCTAATGCACTGGCAATAGCATTTGCTACTTCGTCCTTAACTGATAAGATCCCGTCAACGATTGTCAGTATGATTTTTTTGCCGCTATCAAACAAGCCACTTATCCACCCATCAAACCAGCCGTCGATCGTAGTAAAGGCGTTGAAAAAAGTTTCCTTAATTGTCTCCCATGCCCCTGACCAGTCACCTGTGAGGAACTGGATAAAGGCAGTGAACAACCCTTTCCAAAAATCAATGACCATCCCGAAGTACGCAGAGAGTCCTTCCCAGGTTGCAATACCCGCTGATTTTACCCATTCCCACCCTGCTACCAAATAGGCACTGACCATATCCCAGTTTTCATAGAGCCACCAGCCAACGGCAATTAATGCTATCACTGCTGCTATTACTAGAAGAATAGGCCACAACGCACTTATTGATGCGATTCCAAACCCAGCCATTGCCCCAGTCATTGTTGCAAAACCAGCTGATACTGGCATCCATATGCCAGCTAGGAAGATCAATGGACCTACTAATAAAGCGAGTGCAGCTACCACCATCAAAAACGAAACAGCTACCTTCGTGATAAATGGATGCTCTTCTGTAAAGGTCCCAATCCCTTTAGCAATTTTCGCAAGAAGACCAACAATTGGTTTTGCCACTTCTAATACGGAGTCACCTATCGGATCAATTGCCAACTTCATTTCGTTTGCCATCGCTTGCCATTCATTCGAAACTTGACCAACTATTTCTGTTGTTTTTCCTGCAAAATCTTCAAGTGGACCAGCATTAAGCATGGACATTAAAGCATCCCGTCCAACATCTTCATACTGAGTTCCAAAGACGTTTGCCAGGACGTCATCTTGTAGCTTCTGATCCTTGATAGAAGCAATCCCTGCTGTGATCGTCATGATCGCATTTTCTGCTTCTTTTCCCCCAGCTTTGATTTGATCGAGCATTTTGAACAGTTTATCCTCACCGAAAATACCTTCAAGAGCACCCAGGGCTTTCTCATCCAGCGCTTTGTTCAATCGAATACCGAACGACTCTTTGAATGCATCTCCCAGCTTGTCAAAATTAAATGCCTTTTCAGCTCCTGCAACGAACATCCCCATCATTTTTTCAGCACTGATACCTGCCTCCGCGAATTGTGGTGAGTATTCCCAGATTGTATCGAGCAAATCATCTGCCTTGTCACCCACTCGTTGGTAAGCTGCCGTTATCATGTCCAATCCTTTAATTGGGTCAGTAGCCCATTGCCCCTGCATCATATCCAACGCTTTTGCAATGCTTGCTTGATCGAGATTACCGAAAGAAGCCTTTTCAAGTGCGAGAGCACCTTCAGCCACTTTCCCGATCTGTTCGTCTGTACCTTCTAAAAGTTGGCGAAGCCTTCCATACGATTCAGCAGCTTCCAAGGGCGTTTCTACCAGACCTGATGCGAAAACCCCTTTGGCGCTTTCTGCCAAGCTCGACATTTCAGCGTCAGTAGCACCTACATTCGCCTGTAAAATGCCAAGAGCTTGATCCATGTCATGTGCAGCGATAGCAGCCGTAGACAATCCGGCTGTAACGACCGCGCCTCCTGCTGTTGCCAGCCCGCCAATTTCCTCAAGGTGTCCTGCTACGGCATCTACATGCTCAAGTGATGCTGCTGCTTCATCACCAGCTTTTGCAGCTTCACGGAGGGCTCTTTCCAGCCTTGAAGCCCCTTTACCATCAACTGCACTGGCTTCTTGATCTACATCAGAAAGCTCCCGGGATAGTCTTGTTGCTTGCTCGTAAGCGTCATCCAAGGCACGTTCCATTTCCCTGATTGCGCCGTCATCCATGTTTTCAATCGCATCTTCCACATCACTTGCAGCATCTTCCACATCATCGAAAGCATCTAGGGTTTTGCCGAGCAAACGCAGGAGAGAAGTGAGTTGCCGACTTATCTTGTCTTCAAAGGTAAGAGTTGTTGTCGCTGCCATTGGTTATCTCCTCCACCCCTTTACCCGCCGACCCTTTTGCCGTTCTATTTTCTTTGCCTGCTCTGCTTTACGCTCCATTTCCATGGCTGTAGAAACTAAGACGAACTGTTTTTCGCGTTCTGGTAGGCATAGAATTTCTGACGGTAGCCTTTCTTTCTCTTGCCAGATATAAGAAAAGAGAGCCAACTCAGGACTCTCTTTTATGAGTTTTTTACCTCTTCCTCAGCCTCCTCATCATCCGTGAAATCGCTGATCTTAGAGATTGCCTCATGAAGTGCATCAATTTCATTCGGGCTGAAAATGCAAGGGACTACATCGACAGCAGCAATCTTACCGAACTTCGCAAGCACTTGTTGAGAATCAATGCGAAAATCTGTACGATCCGTATCGATACCTGCAATGATGATCTCTGATTTCAAACGCAAGTCATCAAACTCCACTTTCCGTTCTGCTTTACTCTTCCTACCGGATACGGAGACTTTCAACGCCGCCTTTCTTGCTTTGAAATACACTTCACCGGAAACCGATCGGATCGGCAGCTTGACGCCTTTCTTTTTCCAATCCCATACGTCCTTCACGATTTCTTCTGTATTCATGCTCAAAAAGTCTTCCATCGTCAAAAACTGACTCATTCAAGATTCCTCCTTGGGATAGCCTTGGTATTTTTAAATAAACTCGTAGTCGTCAACTGTACCTTCCAGGGATGTATCTTCATCTAGTTCACCGTGGCTCCACTTTGCTAATGACAGTGAGTCAGGGCAAAAACCAGTCACTGCAACTCGATATTTACCAGCAACTTTGTCGTCGAGTTCCCCAATGAAATTCACTTTCTTTTCGGGGTTTGCCGCGATTTCCATGATGAGTTGCTGGATATCCGATGTACGTTCAAACGTAGCTGTCATGCTAACCGATGATGCCAGTACACGATGTCTTTTTCGAAGCTTCCCAGCCCTCTTACTTTCACCCTTATCAAATTCCTCGGAGAGCTCGAAGCCAATGCACTCGGGAAGTTCCCTTCCATTCTGGTCGTAAAAATGCCCATGGGTACCGGAATACGTTTCTTTCATGCTGTATCACCTCACTTCGCTTTGTTGTAGATATAAATTTTTTCGAGAGCATCTTGATGGCGGAAGCCAGCAATGAAATGGCCCGCATTACGAGCTGGCGTGTAAATCGGGTCCTCCCCGTGATATTCCGGGTCTTCAATGAATTCGTAATCATTCGTGATGACTTCCAACATGGCGAGTGGTCTAAAAACCTCTTGCTTCATCATCTGGCAAAAGGCAGCGCGGCGAGCAGGGCTGTTGCTGTTTGGCTGCTGACGAATCCACTCCTTTCCTGCTTCCTCTTCTGCATGGAGAATGGTGTGGAAGGTGTCAGCTACCCGAATCTTGCCGTAATCTTTTGACTGATCAGGCCCCGGAATAGTCAGGGTATTTACAGGCTCCTGGATGATAACCTGCCGATTGTCCATGTTCAGCATGAGTACACCAGCTTGCACCATTTCAATTAAATCCGTATCCGGGTCCCACTCATGTGTTAGGGATTCGAATGGAGTAATGTACAATGCCATCGTGTAATTAAGCGGCAGTGAAGCCATCAGGGATGCAACGTAAATTGCCACTTTTGAACTCGCATAGGTGTTGCCTTTCCAACGTGCTCCACTTCCTACATTGACAATAGCCATGTGGTTCACATCGGTAGATGCTTTCATGATGGATTGCTTGTTTTTATCCCTTGTTTCATCGCCGCCGAAAACAAACTTGATGTAATTACCTAGCGCATTTTGCTGTTTAGTCCAGTCTTCTGCCGCAGCGTTTAATGCAGGATCAGCAATTCCAAGAGTAAATACACCGTACTTGCCTTTCTGAGTAGCCAGCGCGCTTTGGTAAGTGGTGTATTTTGTCGCCTCTACGCTTGTTCCGCTGTTACCTCCAGTCAGGCTTACACCCGCCGTTGCATCAGGAAGTGTATCGGCTATCTTTATCAAGACAACAAACTCGCTATCACTGAAAGCCTGAACCAGATCATCCACCGTTTTCGCTGCCCGACTGTCCACCAGCTCCGCTCCCCGATAGATCAGCACCTCTGTTTTGGTAGCATCCAACAAGCTTGGCTGCACTACGACTTTCAACTGATTGCCCGCCTCGCCTTTGTACTTGGCTTCCACAAGTAGAACATCGGTTGCAGCACTCTTCAAAGTCACACTTGCGACGGCCGCATTATCCCCTGCCACGCGGTACAGCAACACCTCTGTTGGATGAGGGTTAGCTGCCCAAATCAAATGAAACGCTTCTGTGACTCCGAAGATTTTCTCAGCGGAAACCTTGGATCGGACTGTTACAAATTCCCCGATCGGTCCCCAATCCGCGACGATTGGTAATGCAAGCTTTCCACGATTGCCGATTGTCGTTTGCTCTTTGATGAATGACTTCAAAAAGGAGTAGACACCGGATAAGACCTTGTTTTCTCCCAACTGATATTGTCCGGACATTTACTTCACCGTCCTTTCCTTGAATTTCTTCACGAATTCCTCTGCCTGATCGACAGTCATTTCGTCTGGGGCATCAAAAAAGGTAGCGATTGCTTCGGTTCGGTTTAACCCGAACTTCTGCTCTGCTACCTGCAATATTTGCTCTTTTTTATAAGTTGGTTTTTCTTGCTCCTGTTTGCGAGACATGAGGCTTGGCTCCTTTCCTCAATGATTCATCGTAACGTCTATGAATCACTTCTAACGGGTCGTAAACCACCGGAGTATATGGGATATAAACGGTGTATTTCAGTTCAAATGATCGATCTAGGTTATCTGGCTTGCTCATGGTAAATCGACACTCTCGCAGGTATCCCACTTGCTTCTTATCCGGGCTGTAGAGTGGAAGAATCCAGCTCCGATCCGCAAGGTCTTGCCTGACAGCCAAAGATAACCTCGTAAGTTGGTCTATATCCTTTGCCATCAGAACAAAGTTCATCGTCCCTTTCTCTCGGTAGGCATCAGCACGCCGTGGTTCCGGAATACGAAATGGCTCTTCTACAAACCACATAGGCCGTTTAAAGTCCTTGGGTACAGAAAGGTTCTCTGTTTGGATACCTGTCAGAGAAAATAGCCAGTGTCGTACAGACAGCACATCATCACCCATCTGGAAACAGCCTCCTTGCTAAATCATCTAGCTCTTCTTTTACCAACTCGTCCATGATTGACTCAACCTCTGCTGTCGATCTCGCAAGATAGTGAACACCAGGAACACGCTTCCCTTTCAAGATCATGCCGTCTGGATGATCAGGGACATAGATGAATTTTTCTCGATCCCAGTACCCCGGTACAAATTGCCCTTTCCTCTGAGTGAACCCTTCTTCCACGTAACGCGCATATGACAGGTTGGTGCCTACCGTGATTTCAGCTCGAAGCCCACTTAGGACCAAATCAAATACATTTTCCTTGTGGCCAATAACAAGAGAGGCACGAAGAATCCCATCCCGTACTGGAACCCTATCTTGAGCTCCCCGCAACACCTGCATACCAGCCATTCGGGCAACCCGATCCATAGAAACATGTACTTCACGTTTGTGATGCTTTTTCAAACGTTTGTACATACGTTCCAGGTCTCTCTTATCTACCTTTGCCATCAGAATTCCGGTTCCTCTCCCGTGACAGGATCGATCATTGTAATCACTACTTCGTAATGATGTAAGCTTTCAGCTCCATACACAGGATAAGGGAGACTTACTTTATACAAGCTGCCTGCGAATTCAGGTTGCTCTATTTGGATTCGCATACCCGCTTTTAAATTTGTGTACAAGGTGTGCATGAGAAAGTCCTGAGGCGTAGCCTGTCGCCCTGTAAGTTGCTGAATGCGACCGGGGGAACCTGACACCCTGCAAGGCACTTTTTGAACAACAGGAAGCCATTCTGAGCGGTCTTTTCCCCCAGCGAAAGGGTCAGGTTCCCCCCCGACATCCAGAAGGGTAAAAGAGTGGCACAGAAGCCGCTTATATTCGGTTAAATCATCCACAGCTTTTGCCCCCTGTTCTTGCTATATTTTTTGAGGATACCTTCGACTTTGGGGTCATTGCTCACATAGGAAAACGTCTCCTGATAATCCCCTTGCTTGGTACTGCTCAATCGTCGATCTTGGGCCATGTCTTTGACTACCATTGCAACGGCTAATTTCAATTCTAGAGGGACTGGATCAGGTACCGTCACCTGTCCCTCCACATAAACATTCGCCCGTAGAATGACTGGACCAAGACAACTCAGTTCCCACGAAGCAAATTCAGCATAAAAACCGATCAGCTCACTACTTGTCAGAATTGCCATCGGTATTCACCGGTGTCTCTTCATCTGCCGCAGGGTCATCTTCCAGCTTATATCCCAATGGTTCGTACACGACTTCAAATGATTTCCGTGTCACTTTTATTTTTTTCTTGTCCTTGCCATTGGTGATTGTCAGCATATCATTTGGTTTTTTCATGAACGCTTGCTCCTTTCAATTCAATAATTAAGGTGTAGGTACAAATCCGGTAGGACGCAGGACAGCAAATGCCCCCTCTTTGATTACAAGGAACGCAACTTGGAACGTAGCTTTCAATGCAACCATGTCTTGCTCAGCAAGAGAAAGAGGCTTCCCATCTGCTCCAGTAATGGAGTGAAGAGTCGCCTCGCGTAAGATTTCATACTCGATATTTTTGAGAATGCCTGTCTTGGCCTTTTTGAAGTCACCAGCAATCAGGTCAGCTTTTGTTTTGTCCCAAGCACCATTTCTGCAGTACTCAATCGGCAGCGAATAAAGCGAATCTTCAGCTACTCCTTCACGTACAGAAGTAAGGTAAAGAGGATCACCTTGGCTATTTTTCAATCCGCGTAAGGATGTCTTTAATCCGGTATGCCCAGCAAACGCTCGTGGCTCTTGGTCATCAGCTTCAATCAGTGCCATGACATTGTTTACATCATCGGCCAGATTCTGACCCGCGACAGAACCGCGAGTAAAGCTGTTCCCTACATTGATAGCTGCCCCCAAGATGTTAGAGGTAAACGGTGACTCCGTCCCCATGATCGTAGCTGCATCCAATTTAGTATGGAATGCTTCAACAATATACGGCTTCAGTTCTTCAAACACATCGATTCGTGAGCGATCCAGTGCTTCCTTTGTCATTGGAATGATGACAGCCAGCTTCTTGGCGGTCAATGTAACCTGTGTCCAGGAAGCTGTCGAGGTTTTGATACGTTCTCCCTCCCCTACCCAGTAAGCTCCAGGCTTATCCAGAAATACTGGAATCTTTTTTGTTGCTGTTGTCATTGGTTCCAGTTCGGAAAGTTTCAAAATAGCCGAACCGCGGACTACATCCTTGATGATCTCTTGAGATGTCTCTTCCGGAATCAATCCGCTAAGACTGCTGCTGAACGTTACTCCCTCATTGAATCTTTGCAAATCGAAATGAAGTGGTGCTTGTTTTACCAGTGCCATGCTATTCATGAATGATTGCCCCCTTTTAGATGCGCTGCAATTTACGCAGGTCTGAGATATTTGGAATGGTAGACTTTTGATTGGCTGGTGGCTTTGCTCCAGGAGTAGTTCCCCGCGGGGTTTCATCTGCCTTCAACCACGGTTTAGAAGTGATCAACTCAGTAACATGCTTATCGATGTTTTTAACCTTGCCTGCATCCGTCACTTCCACCTTAGACAGATCAGCCAGACGAATCGCATCCGACAATTTATCTGGGTCAATCCCTTGCTTGATTGCCTCCAAAGTGAAGGCATTTTCAATCCGGAGAGATTGGATTGTACCATTGGCGTTCTTCAGGTCAGTTTCCCGCTCTACGAGCTTTTGTTCAGCAGTTTTTTCAGCCTCTTGCTTTTGCTTATGGGAATCAACGATTCCTTTTAAGTCATCTGCCTTTTCAATCCCCAGCCCTTTTAAGAAGTCAGTGACCGCGCCTTGTAGTGCGGAATCGTATTCTTCCTTAGAACCAAACGCTACCGCAGGCTTACTCTCCCCGCCTTTATCACCGCCACCATTTTGCTGTGCGCCTCCGTCAGATGCCCCAGAAGTTCCACCGGAACCGCCTCCATCATTACCACCTTGCCCACCTTCCCCTCCTCCATCATTGAATCGTTGCAAGCGAAATAACCATTGTGACTTTTTCACTTCGTACCTTCTCCTTCCTGATTTTGAATTTCTAAAGACACGTAATCCGGGTATTGCTGGGCAATCGCTTGAATACCAAGTAATGCTGTTTGCATGATGGTAGAAACCCCTGCGCAAACAATGTCCTTTCCATGCTCGGCATAATTCGCATGACCAACGGCATGGATTTTCATTTCACCGTTGTCCAGAAATGCTTGAACCTTGATCACATCGATCTCGCCTCCTTTCAGGCAATAAAAAAAACAACACGGTTTATCGTGCTGTTACGCTGCCAATCCTTTTTTGTCAGCCCACTCTTTAAAAGTGCACGCAGAGGTGTATCCTCTCTCCTGAGAGATACGATAAGCACGCTGTCGTTCCAATTTCTCCAAGACCTTAGATTTGAGTACAGGCCGCCAAAACGATCGGCAATTTGGATGATTAGGTATGCGTTCACCCTCACGCCCTGGATTGTCGGCTGTGTCATAATCAAGCGGATATCTTTTGCCGTCCAGCTTGCGGCACTCAGAAGAAGTCCGCTTGTCCAACGTGGCACAAAATTCCTTTTCGCTCACAATATCTGAATTGGCTTGGTAGGCCATGGTTTGCCCTTGGGCAGCAGCCCGGTTTAGTTCTGTACGAGCAAGGCGTTGGGCGCTTGACCAACTCTCTGATGTCCTTTTCGTAATCTCCTTAGCTGTTCGGGTCACACCCCATCCCTGGGTTGCACCCTGAGTAATTACATCTTCCATGGCTGCCGCCAACAGGTCAGTACGCAAGCGAATCCGTTTGGAAAAATGCCTGCCTTTCCATGGTCGCTCCAATGCAGCAAGTACCATCCCGGTATTCATCTGTGGAAGCCGAACCTCTACTTGTGCATCCTGTTCAAGAAAATAGAGGTGATGGAACAGGCTGAGCTTGTACTCTTCCGCCCATGTGATTCGTAGTTGCTGCTCTTCTTCCATTCGGAGGGTGTGCAAGATAGTTTTTATGCTTGTCATGATGAGGTCGAGCCGTGCGGCGTTATAAATCAAGGACACTAACTCTTCTCCGCTTTCAGCAAATCGGGCGTAAAGGTCAGTGATTTCTTGTACAATGCTTTTATTGGCTTTGGAGAACAGTTTTTTTATTTTAACTCCATGCTTTTCGATTCTCGTTTCCAGTTCCTCTTGGTAACGTTCCTCTCTGCTCATGCAGCGTCACCTTCTGAACTCTTTTCATCGTCAGGAGGCGTGTCATCATCTACCGGTTCCTTGTCTTCCAATGCGTCCGGGTCAAGTATTTTCATTCTGCGTTCGGCCTCTTCGTCTTGTTCTTTCAGCAGTTTTTCACGAGATGCCCGCGGATCATCCACAAACGGTAGCAGCGCCAGCCTTTCCTCATGAGACAACTGACCAACCAGTTTCGTCACGATCTCCACCATTTCCACCACATTTACTGGCATGTTCTTACTGAATTTCACATCGACAGCTTGGTAATCCCACTGTTTTCTATATTTCTGATTCAGCATCCCAGTAAGAATACGAATTCGATTACGAAACCCTTTCCCATACTGGCGCATCTTTATGCCCGCCTTAATGTCGGCATGGTAAAAGATGATCTTCAATGCAATTCCGGACGGAGCTGTCCCCACCTGATCAGGTCGAAGGTGCGGTGTTCCAGTTTGGTCAAGAATCGCTTCGATCAATCGGTTGATGGTGTTTTCCTCATGAGTGTCCTGCAGGTCCCACGTGACCGGAACGGCTTTTTTGCCTACAAGGATTTGAGAGCTTGACCACATCTTAGCGAGATACTGTTTTTTCTTCTCTACATCTGTGATGAGTTCTCCCTCTGCGTCATACAGGAGTAAATCATCAAGATCCAAATCTTCAAAAATGACTTTTGGATTCTTGAAATATTCCTGCACATCTACCTTACCAGTGACAGCCTTGTTAATCGCATCCATAAGCTGCTTCAGGTCTGAAAGATCGCCCATCCCCTCAACCATCCCATCATCGCGGTTTTGCTGATGTTTCCGACGCCGATTGACGTAGTGCGTCCAAGGGACAACGGGCTTCTGCTGAAACTTACCATCTTGGTCCTTTACGCGGACAGTGATGTTATGCGAGACGGGATTTTGTTCCCTGCTCATATCCAGAACAAAGTTAGTCCCTTCTTGTCGGAGGTAAGTAATCTCGTTTTCATCGTATACTTCAACCAACTTAGTCTTGGTGTTTCTGCTAACATCCGTCATCGTATAGTACCGAATAACCGCAATCAGCTTGGCTTTAACCGTCGTGTCATACACAGCGATACACTCGTCTGCTTTGAACTCAGTAATGCAAATCTGTCCATCCTCGTCAAAGTAGTAGTATTCGAATACTTCTCCATCGATAGAACCGTCCTCGATAATATCGTAAGACAAGCTCTCTTCATCGTTATCCATCAGGACGGCCTGCAGCTTTTTAACGTACTCTTCCACGTCTGCTCCTGCCTCATTGGAAGAATAGCGAATAGGGTTACTTGCAATGTATGAAGTACCGAAGTCGATAATTTTCCGAGCAAAATTTAAGACGATTTTGTTATTCGGCTTACCCTTTTCCTCTTGTTTGTGGAGAATGTCCTGGTCTCCATCGACATACCTTCGCATGAGCGAGTAGTCCTTCGTCTGATGCTTTTTTATCAGATCTGATACCCACCGCCACGAATTGTTGGCTTTGTTTTCTTCGTAAAACTGCTCCAGCAGCATCGTTTGCATTTTCGTCACCCCCTAAATTGTTTTTTGGAACCATCACCATAACTGGACGTATACAATTCTTGAGGTGATTGAAATTGGCTACGTTTTTCTTTTATTTGTGCGCGATTGTTTTATTTGCAACGATTATTTTGGCTATCATTTTCAGGAGAAATAAAACTACAAGCCTTGGAATTATCCTAGCTGGCTTAATGGTTTGTATCCCACTATTTTTCCTTGCAGATTGGGGATTAAAGAACCAACACAAGGCCGAAATAAATCGTGTAATTACAAAAAATCATGGTACGGTTATTGAAATTGATAAAGTAGATGCAAAGGAAACTCCTTTTTATCTGGAAGCCAGTGCATCCAACCGTTATTACAAAGTAATTTTGAATTGAACAACGAGAAAATCATTGGCTGGTATAGATCTACTAACTCCATCAATGACATACACTCCACACCTTCAAAAGGATATCCTGAAATGTGGATTTTACCTGAGTCTTTTGATACGAGTTATTAGGCCACTTTCCAAGGGATGACCTTGAATCTGCTGATCAGCAACTGATGAAACACCTTGCTGTTCCAAACTAGATACCGAAGACCATCCATAGAGTGATCATTTTCCTTCACTGGCACCTCAGCGCGGTCGCCTGTAACATCTTCCGGATATCTGTAGTTCGTCAATTCTTGAATGACCTCTTTCAAATGATCGGAAATGAAAATGTTTGGCCTGCCGTTGTCACTCTTCACTTTAAACAGAGTGGAGACAGCCCGTATGCCTTCTTTCAAGTGCTTCTGAGCTGCTTTAGCTGGCAAACCATTAGTCAGATACGTTTTAATGTTGCTGGCGTCCTCTGAGTCACACCAAAACATTTTGATCTTCCACTTCTTCATGATCTCCTTGTCTTGAGCCACCCAGCAATCTGAGCTGCCGGGGACAAGAATCTCCATTTGAGCCTTGTAGATGGCATCAACAACCCACAACTCTCCGTTGGCGGTCATTGCCCCAACGAGAGTAACTCCGGGGTTGGTAAAGCCCCAGTCTTTGCCCGCCTCAATGTGAACAAAATGTCCGTCTTTGAACTTCTGCTCGCAAAGAGCGCGCGGTACAACATGTATCGATCGGTCAAATTCCTCGTAAACCTGCCCAAAAAACACATCGAACCGGGCGAAAATCTCCCGGTCAACATATCGTTTCGGCATGGTTTCAATCATGCGCTGAATATTCTTTTGCAACTCCGGCAAGGGGTTGTCCTTGCTCGTCCAGTAAAAATTTTGCCATTCTGGATCATTGCGATACTCGTCCAGTTGGCCGCCTGCTTGCGTATGCTGCCCATTCAATACGATGTCATGGTAAAACCAGTTCATTCCCTCTGGCGTGGTCGTCCAAACGCTCCAGCCTCCTTTATCAGCGAGAGCATAAGATAGATATCCGCTCCATGTCTGCTCCTTCATCTTGGAAGCCTCATCAAGCCACACGCCATCCAGCCCTTTACCGACTAGCGTCTTCGGATTGTCGGCAGATTTAAACTGAATGAGGATGTACCCTTTCAGCCACACCCGATTCTTAGACAAGTCCCAGCTCTCGATCATTTCCTCTGGGATGACTGCTGCCAGCTCTTCCTGCTGTATCTCTGACATGGAATATGTCGGGGAAATGCACCAGTATTCTAGCCTGGGCTTCGGTTTTTTCATCACCTTCAAATTACGAGGTGGCTTGTACGGCAGTCCCTTACCTGCCTCAATATCAGCAAGGATGTTATCAAAAAACTTGCGAGCTCCCACGTTTGTTTTACCACCACGGCGTCCGCAGTTCATGACCACGTTACGGGCATCACATTCCATGACTTCAATCTGTTTGGGGTGAGGTGTCCAGTTCTCAAATGGATCAAGGTCAAGCGCCAGACTTGTCACGCGACCACCTCCGTACGGTGATCTCTTTCTCTTGCCCACCGCCATTGCTCAGTAATTGTGCTTTTAGCTGTATGGCCTTCAATTTCTTGTCCTGGACTCGGGTCAGGGCTTCCTCGAGAGACAGGATATCTTCAATCGCTCGATACTCCGTCTCTTCGATTTCAGTCGTGACCAACTGATTTCGAGTAAGCACAACTGTCTTGGATTGCCCAGACTTTTCATCGTGGACCTGCACAGGCTCCTTTATGGAGACCCTCTCTTGAAGGACACGACGCTGTTTTTCCGTTAATCCTTCCGTCAGTTTGCGAATCCGCATCATCATTCGGCGTTCTCTGATGCTAAAAAAACGAAGCTGCTCATTTACTTGAGCCATTGGATCGAGGTCAATTTGCTCGTACAGTTCGAGCTCCTTCTCGTCAAGGGTGTCAAGCCAGATGGTTTCATATTCACCTGTTTTAATGGCATTATGATTCCGTAATGGTGCGCCGCCTCCAACGTTTCCTACTGCATTTTTATTACCAGTAGGAGCACCACCACTTTTACCGAATGCGTTTTTGTTCCCCTTGGGTGCCCCGCGTTTTCTTGTTGTACAACTTTCATCGGGTGAGTGTTGTACAACTTTCCACTTATCACGCTGTTTCCAAACAGCAATGACCTTCTCATTTACCCCTAGCATTTCAGCGATCTGTCGGTTAGTTACGTTTCCGTTGTGTTCCAGCCAAATTTGATACGCTCTGTCTCGATTCGGATTTCTCTCCCTAGGCATTACATATCACCTCACCTCCGCAAGGGATTGAATTGTGTTTGAATTAAAATTGAAACAAATACCCTATTAATTCGTACAAATTACCAAACAAAAGAAAGAGGTAATGTCATGGAATTAAAACTTTCCGATATTCTTACCATAATCCAGGCAGTTGCAATAATAATTGCTGGGCTTATCGCGATTACACATTACTGCTTCCAACATCAACGTAGGCAATCCAAAATTGCATTAATATTGGAAACTTACAAGCTACTCCCTGTGATGATAGTCTTTTTTTTACTCTCTCTCATATCATTTTTGACCCCCATTTTTATAGAGGGCGCCAAGCTTAGTGATGCATCTGTCAAAATTCTAATTATTAATATAGTTGCACTAATAGCCGCATTCGTAGAAATAAAAATACTAGCAAAATACGCAAACGAAAAAATTAAAAATGTGCTGTATATTATCTTGTTTTTCGTTCTGCTATATTTCGATCTCAAATTGATGATCCCACATATAAACGAAATCAGTTTTTTTGTAATTGCATTGGGATGTTTCACGCTACTATGCTATTTCGTGTCGGCTTGTGTTAATTTGTACTCTTTGTTTTTTAATGACATGAAAGGTGCAAATATGTTATTCAAGCTTCAAAATGGGGAGGAGTTCTCTGCTGAGTTACTCTCTGAAACTAAGCAGGGGGACTTCATAGTAAAAAAGGCTTCCGAGCCCAACACAGAATATTGGATAAATCGTGATCAAGTTATACACATAGTTAAGGAGGTTCCAAGAGTCAGAAGTTAATTTCTTTCTGCAGCTCAATGTCCAACTCTATCAGCTTCTTCAAATCATCCACCGTTTTAATCTCGATGTGGCCTGATTGGAAGTCCTTAACCCACTTTGCAATAGCTGCTTTCACGACTTTTCGGTACTGCTCCTTTGATTCCAAGATACTCTCCATGACAGCGATCTCGTGTTGAAGAAGTAGGTCACCTGCAGAAGAACAAGAACGTTTGTTTGTATTTTTCATTGTGTCGCCCTCGGCTTTCCTGTAAAATGGAAAACGAGATAGCGAGTGATGACTACTGCGGCCGCAGGTATCGCTATCTCAGCCGGGGTGACTCGGTTGCTTAGGGGGACGTTGACGCGTCTCCCTTTTGCTATTTAAGCAGCTTCTCCAAGTCTTCTATTGAGTACAGGTTCAATGCCTGTTGCTTCGAAGAACCTCCTTTTGATGACATCACAGAATTTTGGATCAAGCTCCATGGTTCTACAGCTACGCCCCATTTGTTCGCAAGTCATGAGTGTTGAACCGCTGCCGCCGAAGAGATCTACAACGATGTCATCCTTTTGACTACTGTTACCAATTGGAATTGCCAACAATTCAAGTGGCTTTTGGGTAGGATGAACGTACTTACTGACGTCACCGCGTGAGACCTCCCAAACTGAATCAGGCTCTTGTTTATCCCCTAGTAGACCTGACCGCCACACAGTAGTCTGCTTGCGATCGCCATACCATGCCGGAGCTTGTCCTTTCAAATGCGCATAGAATACTGGTTCATGTTTGAACTTGTACTGAGCAAATCCAAATGTAGCTGCATTCTTTACCCAGATACATTGCGTACGGACCACAATACCTGCTTCGTTCATTTTCGATTCAAACTCACGTTGATAGCTGGACGGATGGAATACGTAAATAGCCGCTTTGTCATCCATTAGGTCCGAATAGTTCTGAAATGTGTACCCTAGAAACTCCTTAAATTGCTCCATTGGCATATCATCGTTCATGATGCTCGCCCTGCCATCTGCAGCAAGCTCTGAAGAATCACTCTTGAATGCAACGTTATAGGGCGGGTCAGTTACGACCAGGGCTGCCTTTACTCCATCCATGAGCTCTTGGACGTCATGTCGACTGGTAGAATCTCCACACATCAGTAGATGCCTTCCAAGTCGCCATATATCTCCCTGCTTTGTCTCGGGCTCCTGGATCTCATCTAAAGCCTGCTGAACGTCGAAATCATCGTCAACGACCGGCTCCTCTATATGGATACCCAGGTATTCACTAAGTAGTTCTGTGACTTCTTCCTCGTCAAAACCAGACAGCGAGATATCCAAATCGCTTTCCTTGAGATCAGCCAGTACATAAGCTAACTTCTCCTCATCCCAATCCCCGCTGATTTTGTTCAATGCTAGATTGAGTGCTTTTTCCTGGTTATCATCCAGATCAACGACTGAGACCTCAACCTCTGCTTCTTGCAGTTCGTTGATGAGAATTTTTAAACGCTGATGTCCACCAACGAGGTTTCCTGTTCGTTCATTCCAGATCAGAGGCTCAACATAGCCAAATTCCTCGATGGACCGTTTCAGCTTTTCGTACTCAGGATCACCCGGCTTCAGGTCGATCCGTGGATTATATTCTGCGGCTCTGATCATAGAGACTGGAATTTTCCGTATGTCCATGCTATTCAGTCCTTCCTTAAGACACAGTAAGAATGAAAAAGCCAGCCTAAGCGAGTGACAGCTTTCTGAGCCGTCGCTTTGCCTTTTGGCTGGCTTTGATCTTTACGAATTTTGAGCTGCGACCTAATGGACGAAATACTTTTACGATCTCGTCCGACCGGCGTAGCACTTCCTCCGTGTAATATATTTCCCCTGTCGCTGAGTCGACATATTGGCGCACTACATTTCACCCACCTCCAAAAGAAAAACACCGCTAGGGTGTTTTTTGCTCTACATCTTTTTTTTGTTTGGATAAATCCAAGTTGAGCCTTTCATATTAAATTCATATAAAACCTCAGGCTCGTCATTATCATGTAATAATAGCAGTGTATCCTTAGCTCGCTGCACATCATGGACTAGTTTGAGCCTTTCATTTTTGAGAGTGTTGTATTCAATAGATACATTATTAAGATCGATAGTAGCTCCTGCCTCTATACCTGGGGGAACGAGTGGAACAAATATTTCGATACCCTTTTCAAAAACCCCAATATTAACATTAATATCGTATTTTTTCTCTTCTTCATATGAAATGTCAATTTGGATCTTACAATCAAAAATCGCGTCAGGGTTACCGAAGTGAGCCAACTTTAAAAATGATGTATTTATACTTTGTTGTTCACTATCTTTTATACGGCTTATTAAATCTGAGTAACCTGGCGTATCTATTATTCTGCTATTTTCATTCGTGTTAACATTAGTTAGTCTGAGTGGAGCTGTAAAATCGTGCACCTGAATATAGGATCGATTATTTTTTCTATCCTGGTTATCCTCTTTCTCTTTTTGCTTTTGAAATGAATAAATAGCTATGGTTATTGCGCCAATTAAGCCAAGGTAACTCCCCCAAAAACCAATCCATGCATTTGTATCACCGTTCACACCTGGAGCACGCCAAGACATTATCACGTAATTAATTAAAATTGGC
Source organism: Brevibacillus sp. AG162 (assembly GCF_006715575.1). NCBI lineage: Bacteria > Bacillati > Bacillota > Bacilli > Caryophanales > Paenibacillaceae > Brevibacillus > Brevibacillus sp. AG162. Next base: position 565,935 of record NZ_VFNO01000001.1, on the reverse strand, counting down.
GATAAAAATAACCAGACGTATACATTTTTTATAAGTTTCACTTTTCTCCCTCCAATACTTCCACATTTCGACAGAAGAGAGAATTTTCCTTTTAACGTCCATCGAACAGGGAGCGAGTGACCTGAGTCTCGACTCGCAAATAAGTCCCTGTTTACTGGGCGCTACTTCCCATCACCATAACATAATTGTCGCAATGACGAACCTCCAAGCAGATCGGTCATGGCCGTTATCGCAACGAACGATACAAATACAATGTAAACAGCATTTAATACGCTATCACATATTCCCCGTACCCTTCGCCGCAACTCCAAGGCATGCTTTGTGTTAAATCACATCATGCGTGCTAGGACTCCTGCTGCTCTGCTTGGTAAACCAACAGCTTTCATCGTCCATTCGACATGTACCGGTGCGTCATTGATAAGGGATAGACGGTATCTCCCAAGAGCCGATGTCGCTTGCTCTTGACTCAAGATTACCGTCCATAACATTTCAAATCGTCCTGCCTTTTATCCCTGATTTTGTCCGGGTTTTATCCAGCTTTTTGTCGGGTTTTTGTCGGTCTTTTCGGCATAAAAAAGACACTCAGATCATCCCGAGTGCCGTAGCAATTTGACGTATAGCATCTTTTTTTCTCTCATAGTATTGGTCCTTTGTCAGGCCCATATCAAGATAAACGTTGATGTCTTTTACACGTGATGTGCTGAGATACTTCTCTTCGATGATCTGACGCTCTACTTCATCCAACGAATACTGTAATGCCCTTTCAATCTGTCTTGCTTTCAACTCATTCGTGGACTCAGACTTTTGAAGCCGTGGAAACAGTTGATCGATACCCTTCTCCTGTCGCTCTTGTTTATTTTGTACAGCAACACGAAGGGCTTTATACTCTTTTAATGCTTTGACAACAGCCTTTCTGACTTCTTTTTCATCTACTGGTTCCAGAAATGACAGTTGCTCTTGTGCGCTCATCTTTCCAATTCCCCCTCGCGGCAAGCCCGTGATATAATTAGTTTAGGCGAACATATATACGGGCTCCCATTTGGGGGCTTCTTTTTTTGTCTCTTTTAATTGACTCCCGAAATAGTATGTTAAATAGACTTTTTACTTTAAAAGGAAACAACAACCATATTTTTACGTATAACATGTAACCGAAAATATTGGAGTGATTATAGAATGTTCACAAATGACTTTGGACCATCTTTCTCTAGTGGTTTTGGTCCGCCCTGGTGGTTTTTAGTGATTGCTGGAATAATTGTACTTTTCATCTTAGGAGCGATTATAAATGGTATCAGGATTTGGATGTCAAATAATGCCTCCCCAATCTTAACTCAACCTGCAAAAATAATTGGTAAACGCACTAGCACTTCAGGTGGCGGTAATGATACCAGTGTATCCACATACTATTACCTTACTTTTGAACTCAGCAATGGAGAAAGACTAGAATTCCATGTAAAAGGTAGTGAGTATGGCTTGCTGGTCGAAGGTGATACAGGCATATTAACTTATCAAGGCACCCGATATAAGGAATTCAGCAGACGGCCTTTGTAAAATAGGGTCGTCTTTCTACATTTCTATCTCCTTTCTATACCCCCTTCATCACAATTTCTCATGTGTTAAAAATCCTGCAGCAACTCTAGGTTCAATTGTTCAGTCCGATCTCTAATTATTGAATTCCCCCATTTTTTCAACTCATGTAAATTAGTCCAAGCATTATTTCTTTTCCTTCATATGTTGATCCTACGAAACTTAAATTAGTGTAGAAGGTGAAAACGTGAAAAAGAAAAAAAGATCATCATCCAAGATTGTGAAAAAAGGAGGCGTAAAACGGACAAAAATCATCACCCTAAGTCGGAAAAATGTACGTATAACAGAGAGTCTCGGAAATGGCTTTTGGCGCCACAGGTTTCAGCCCATCGAAATTAGACCATATTCATATGAATATATTAACTTGATACCAGCACCAGAAGGTACTAGGAGGGTTATCAGCGCTGGATGGATCATTGAACAACTTGAACCTGTATATGTGCTTGCAAATTACCCACTTGGACTAGATAGATGGTTTATGCAGATCTATAACCCAACTAACGCTTATAGAAGAGTATTAACTTGGGTAATAACTAAATCGCCATAAAAGGAAATTTGATGGACACGCAGCTGTTCAATTGCTTTGGTTTTGTCAGAAGTCTCGATATATCGAGCAAACATTTCGACTCCTGTCTCCTTGCAGGAGTTTTATCTTTTCGCTTGCAAATTAACTAGGAAAATATGTCTGCTACGCTTCATTCGACTTTCCTCTTCTCACAAGTAATGTTTTGTTAAGCTAATGATTTTTCACTGACGTTGTTGTAAGATAATCCCAGCACCATCAGCGAAGAGGAATGATTATGTGATTACATCCGCCGAAGAATTTGTAAGACTTAGAACAAGTGAGAATCCTGATGAATATCTTCGTGCAGCTTGGGATGAAGCCCCATTGGATGTTTGGCATGAGGTAATTCAACATTATCCAGACATGTCTTTTTGGGTTGCTCAAAACAAAACAGTTCCTATTGAGATCCTCAAGCTCCTTGCAAAAAATCCAGAGTGGAGAGTTCGAAGCATGGTCGCTTCAAAAAATAAGCTCCCTGAAGAATTGCAAGTAAAACTTGCTCATGATCCTGACTTTTCCGTTAGAAGGAGCATTGCCGCTAATAAAAAGGCAACTCTCAAGGCCCTTCAAATTCTTGTTGATGAACAAGATGATGACCTTAGAAAACTTGTTCTTGCAAGAATTGCTGAAGGTCGACACAAATAACTTAATTTGAAATGTAGCTACCTAGAAGGAACACCTAGTCTTTTATCCGTAACGACGCTTAAATATCCAAAAAACCATTGCCGGTTTATTCCCATCCGCAGAAACATTATCTTACGTACTACTTGTATCCCGTTCCCCTCCCCAATTCCAGAGTCCTTGCTGCCCTTTTGCTGGCACCGGATCGATTCGTTTTACGTTCGTCATTTCCCAGGCGTACCGACCTGGTTCAAACCATCCGAAGAGCCTTTCATGTCCGTCGATCCTTATCGACTTGTGTCCGGTTTCACCGCCATACGCAATGATTCCGTCATCCGATAAAGAAATTGGGAGACAATCATTAAGACTACATGTTGCCACAATCGCCCCGGTTGGCAAATTGTCTGCTGTATACCCGTGCAAATCCAAAACACTTCGGAAAGGCTCTTGTAGGCAAATCTCCTTGTCCACTTTCTTAGCGGCATGAATCCCAATGGGTCCGCGGTACCTAGTTGGCCAGCCTCTAGTTTCGAATCGTTTTTCCCCGAGGGCGATCAGTGTCGCCCATGGCTGGTGAATGGTTATGGCTTTCACTTGGTTCCCTCCATTCAAGCTGCTTCTATAAGCCTGCTTCGCAGTTTCTTTATGTCATCAATAAGCGCTGCCTTGTCTTCGGGAAAAAACAGCATCATATCCAGCTTGATATCTATCAAATCTTTGATTTCCTTCACCGACATATCCTGTTCCAAGAATTGCTCGGTTGGAGAACCTAAGCCACTAAATTGGAATCTTGATGAACAATTGAAGAGAGTTCTGGATGTTAAAAATATTGGCAACCAATAATTATTTCCCTACACAATTTGTAAAGCAACTTCCTAATGTCCTCCATATGGGATACAATTGGTATTTGTTGGATTTCCTAAGGAGGATTTGTAATGTATGAACCATTGATTTTTAAAATGCTGTTACTTCTTGTCTTATCTCTTGGAATACTACTGATTGCAATATTTCCATTGATCGGAAAAGTACATAAAGGGTTTGCTACGGTAAGTTTAGTTGGTGGATTATCAGTAATTTTGCTCCTGCTATTCATCATTTTCGGACACCCTGTCCTTAGAGAGGCGATTTTTACATACGGTTTATCTTTCTGAGCACTGTGTATCCAGCGTCATACAGCTTCTTCGTCGAACACATCAAACGGTGTATTCCTACTCTCATCACGGATGTATGTGGTCCATCTAACTTTGCATGGATCGCATTGCATGTGGGCTATGATGGACCAAGGGCATTGACGCTTGAAGTCGATACGCCGCAGCTCACGGCCCTGCTTACCGCAACACTTGCAATCAAACTCGTGAAATTTCCTCATCCCGTACACCTCACTCGCACAGGCCGTAAGCGCTGGAACACGCTGGCACGTTTTCAAATTCGATTGCTTTGACAAGATCAAGCTGCTTCCCACCATATGAAGTCTTGGACCAATCTACCCACTCGTAGATGTCGTTTCCCTGACCGTGGGCCGTGGGAAAGAAGGTTGCGGCTCCACGCTTTGATGCAAGCTTGACCAACTGCTCCCACTCAGCCACCCTCGCTATTTCCTCCGGGAACCTTCGGGCTATTTCAAAAAGTTCTGCCTTGTTGCAGTTGATGCATGGCATGCAGCCGACCCGGCCCATTCCGAGCTTGTACAACGGGTTTGGTTCGATGTTGTGGCGACGATGCATTGCGAAAACGTCTGCTACCGTCCAGCGGATCAATGGTCGGTAAACTGAGAATCCTTCCCCGTCTTCATGCTCAGGCAGGTTAGCCCGCGCTCGGCTCTCTTCGGCCCGTACACCTTGCCAGCTTACGATGTCGTATCCTTCAAGTAGTAGCGGTTCATACACCTGTTCCTGGATGACCTCCACCTTTAGAAACTGAGTGCAGAACCTTGCTTTGGTCGAAGGGAATCTGCCCTTCCAAAGGCACAGGTCAAGAAACGGAATTCCGGTAGGGTGCAAAGCCATCAAGGCTCTATCCACCACAGCAGCTGCTTCAGATTCGCTCATGCCTTTCTGTTCGGGTAGCCATTCCCAGTCACCAGATTTATGTGCCTTTTGCTTGTCTACTGGCTCCCAATCTGGCCTATCATCAGGCTCATCATCTTCCGAATACTCATAATGCCAGCGACCCGGGACGTCTGCTGTCAGCTTTCGAGGCCAGTGCTCTTGAACATACAATCGCTTCTTTGCGATCCGTTCGGTGAAATCTGCTTTCACCCGTTTGATAGCACCGAGCTGTTGTTCCAAATAGCTAAGATATTTGTATGTCATTGGGTGTTCATGGCCTGTGTCTGCGAAGACTGGGATTACTGTCTGTCCCAGTTCCTTTGTTGCGTAAATCCACATTGCGGCGCTGTCTTTGCCGCCTGATACCGAGAGGACGTTTGCTATTTTCAATCCCCGTCACCCCTCTCTTTTCTCCCTGAGCAATTTACAAAGCCTATAATCCGCACATATTTTCCAATAAGTCCTAATATCGTTAATGTATCAACGAACCATTTTGAAATGAGGTGACTTTATGAAAAAGTTATTTGTTATTGCATTTACTGTTGCTATGCTTGTAGCTCCTTTGTCGAGCGTGCAAGCTGCTGAACCCGATTGTGGCTACCCGCCTGGCTGGGGTGGTGGTGGTAGACCCTACGATTGTACGCCTATACCCCCAATGTAATTTGTGTAAGCCTCCACTTGGGGGCTTTATTCAATTGAGCTTGTGTTCCTATCTTTTTTGTTCCAGTCTCCTCGTGGCATAATGATGACGAAGGAGTTGGTCACGTGGAAAAGTCGTTTTACTATTCGGTGTCTTGGTCCGAAGTGGGTTACTTGAAAGAAACATTACAATCTATGGAGATACCGTTTGCTATTGAACAGCCCTCGGATAAGCTGAAGCTTACTCCTGGAGACGTTGCTTTTGTTTTCCCTGATATGCATGTAAGGGTTTATCGCCATATTCATGAGCTATTTGGCAGCCATGGGCGAGCTTACCCCAGATAATTCATTCGGTAAAACGCCCAGTCTGTCGTAACATTCAGTGGTCTAGCTACCTGTTGTCCTTGACCGTCTCATACGGTCTAGCATTCCCATTAGTTCCGGGTCATCACGTAATAAGCGCGGTGATTCCCGGGACTGGAACGCCCCTGCCCTTTCTTGCTCCATTTGCCACTGAACAGATGCTGGGAGACTGTCTGCTCTTAGCTTGCTATCTCTGATCGGTACAACCTTTTGCGATTGCTGTTGTTGGAACTCCTGATTAGCCTTCTCTGCTTGTTCAGCAGTACGCACCCCTTGAACGAACATCTTCTCAAGCGTTCCTTTTGCGTAATCCCAACCCTTACCTTTTTCGGCTGCATATCGCATTACCCAAGCCAACATGTCCAGCTGTAACCCGTCATCGAGATAGCTATGTAATAACTGCATGATGACTGGATTAGGGTCAAAGTTGAAATAGTATTTATATTGGTCAATCACGCTGTTAAATACATGTAGGTCCCTACCACCTACCACCACGACGCTTTTATACCGTGCCTTGGAATCAGTAGTAGTGGTATCAGGAATCAGTTTAAGGGAATCAGGAATCAGAGAATCAGCAGGGCTTTTAGTAGGCTCGTCACTACCTAGGTACGGAATTTCCGAGGAAAGCCCTAGGCTGTTCTGAGGCTGTGCCTTACCTTGGTCGGTCACAGCCCTAGGCTTGTCCTTACCTACTTCGGGCTTTGGTATTTTGCTCGCTGCTTCTCTATGATGAGGATTTTGATGGTCCTTAAATTTTGGAATACTAATGAAACGCTCTCCATCCACTTCGTATCTGATGATAAAGCCAGCGTGATGTAATTCCTGCAAGCACTGGTCTACCTCGACATTCTCATATGGGAAAAGCTCACCCTTAATTCTCTTTGGTCTATCCTCTAGAAACCCCTCACGATCAGCTAAGCACCACAAACCAATGAACAATAATCTTGTGTGGGGACTGAGATCAGACAGGTCCTCGTTTTTAAAAAATCCTGGTTTGATGTTCCTTGCTCTAGCCACTTCCCTCAACTCCTCCCGGCTATGATGCTCCTCCCTGATAGAAAGGAAGGAGAGTGCTTTGTTGGTATTCAATAAACGCTAAGCGACCCGCTCGCGTGTTATGAGCCTTCCAGTGACACGTCCCAGTCTGTGTAACTGGTCCGCATGCCAATGCAACGTTCCAGGGCTCCCCAGTTCCTCCTTGGCTTCGGAAGATAATGTGGTGCCCTTCTAATGTCCATACTTGCTTACTACTTTTCTTACAAAGCACGCAGCAGCCCTTATCCCGTTCCCACACCTCAGCGAGAACTTTGGAAGTAATCTTCCCGCGATCCTTTTGTTTCTTAACTCTTCGCTTAAATGTAGGTTTAGGAACGGCTCGAACTTCAATGAACATGCTCATTTTTATCGCCTTCCTTTTGTGCAAGTACTCTATACTGCTTTATCTTGATTGGAGTCCATTCCGGATAGTACCTCCTCATGAATGCCGCTGCGAATCGTTTTAGCGTCTCGGTATCTTCAAACACTCGATACATGTCGGGGAGTAGAAACCATCGCTCTATCATTACTCAGCTGCCTCTTCATCGGGTTCAGCCTGACCTTCTTCTACGACCTTATAATCCACATCGAAAATGTTGTCTGACTCAATTCCGTTATCTTTCCGAAGCTTCAGAACGGCTTCATCAGTCGAAAGCTTCTCCTGCACTTCGATGCTAATCGGCATGTATTTCGCCATTTCCTTGATGCAGGTTTTCTTGCACATACTCTCAAAGTGGTCTTTCCATGGACCTACTAGCTTTCCGTCTTTTTTGGCTGCGGAATGCGCCATGGCATGCTTTTGGCATTGCTCGGCAGTCATGGTTACAAAATCAAAAGCTCCATCTTTTAGTCGATAAGCTGAATAGTAACGAACTGGCTTCCCTTGATCATTTGCTCCCCTAGATTTAATCGCCCCGATAGCTTGGGCCATCATAATGTCCATGAAATCATCCTTATTCGGAGTGAAGTTCTCTAGGTGGTGCAGCATATCAAAAGGAACATGGACTAGACGCTTGTCCTCACCTTTGATGTAAATGAACAAGTCGTTTTCGTAGACGGTCTCAGCATAAATCTTAGAAACATCACCAGTGCGCCGAATCAAATCAATCTGTCCTTTATATCCAATCTGAAACTGGCATTCCATTTGCTTAGTACGGTTGTTTTTGAACGGAACTAAATAGGCGTGTCCGATTAAATTAGGCTCCAGTCCCAACGTCGCGCAGTTCATTACAGCTCCGACAATTGAAGCAGGTGTGCAATCAATAAGTGCTGGTGTCCTACTGATAGCTGTTAATGTGATTCGAGCTAAACGCTCCGGTGTCATGTGCTTTGGAACCAACGATTTAATAGCTTGAAAGTTGTCGGCAAGCTCTTTCTTGATCACTGCGTTAAAGTTTTCAGCCTTAGTCATCGTGCGCTGTGCTAACTGCCCGGCTAAGGCTGACTGATTTACCGTCTTGGCTTCAGACATTATTCATCGCCTCCAATTACCCGAAATATTCGGCCGCGCTTCCCGGTCTTCCATGTAAACCGAAGATCCCCTTGAAAATACGCTCTTTCGCTTGTCTGCATATAGCCCTTAATCTGATTCTTTGCTGCTTCCTCTCGCTGTTCGGCTTGGCTTTTAGCTACTCTTGCTAGATGCAACTCTTGGATAATCGGGTATGCCTCCTCAGGTAGCTCAATCGAAGAATCTGAAACAGATTCAGGAAATGCATCCTTGAGATACTCAGTATCTTGATGAGAAAAGACTGGCGGAACTTTTGCCATCACATGCTCTTCCCAGAATCCCTTTTCAATAGTAATCAGGTTCTTGATCAGCTCTTCATCCCGTTCGATCACGCGCCATTGGAAATCCCAGCCCCCAATTAGCACCGCGATGAACCATCTATCTGCCCCAGTAACAGCCATGTAATGGTTGCATTGAAGAATGTATTCCGTTGGAGCCTGCGTACCAGACCAGTCATCCTTGCAATATTCAGATGTGTTCTTGCATTCCAAGCCTGCATTCTGTCCAGGTAGCCAGCGATCAATGTTTGCTAACATGAAGGGATGCTCAGGATGCTGGAATATCGCGTTTTGGCGCCATACTTTATATCCGGTATCCTCTGCAAACCACTCAGCAATAACAGGTTCCAGAAGTCGTCCTGCCTTCATTTTTGGATTGTCCTCTACCGGAGGTAGCTCTCCCAATTTCTCTAGATAAACTGCCATCGATGATTTGTAGCGACTTAACCCACAAATCGCAGCAGCATCGGAACCACCAATTCCAAGACGTCGATGTTCCAGCCAGTCTTCATGCTGCATGTTTAGCGTATTCACCAAGCGAATGGCTTGCATGCTCAGTCCCTCCCTCTTGTTTTTTAGAGGTAAACACGTTACGCTAGAAATAACCAAGTTTTAGCCGCTAGACTCCGTTGCCGCGGAGTCTTTTTCATTGTCTAGCTCAATGTCATCCAGTGTGGTCCAGTATTCTTCCCCTCGGAAATCTCGTACCTTGACATCAACACCATGAAATTCTTCTTTTGCGTCAACGACGATGACCTTGTGCTTCAGAGTCCCTGTTCTCCGGATCAAGTCCTCACGCTTCTTTACATTGAACGGCCTGCTCCAAACCACGTTCATCCTCCTTTCCTTTTTGGATACGAGGTGCCGCGTCCCAACCTCTACGCGGCCGTTGCAGCTCCCTTGACTGCGCCACGCTCTTTCTCCCTCGCTATGTAACCTGTCTCATCAGTGCCGGTAGGTTATTCCCGGCAGACTGAGGCAATGTTGCCCCAGTTTCGACTATTTGAGTAAGCGCCTTGCCTGTTCTCTGATTCCATCAATGAAATCCTCAAAGTCCATTGTTGCTTTCCCATCAACTAATAGCTCCAGCTCCTCGATAACATCCCGTACTGTCCATTCAATTCCACTGTTATCGATATCAAATGCCAAAGTTTCTATAGCACGCTGCCTGCTCGGCTCCGTTTTCTCTACATACTCTTGAAAATCAAGCACTGGTGCGCGCATTCTTAATCTCCTCCTCTAATGCTGCGATCTCCCTTACACGCCACTCTATTTCATGGGCCAAATCACGTTTATGAACATCTAGTTCCTCACGAAGACGTTTCATTTGAACGTATTGCACATCTACCGCTCGCCAATCATCATCAGCTTGTCGATATGCTTGTTCTGCGTTTTCAAGTTCACGCTGCAGTTCTGCTATTTGAGAAGTCACTGACTTTTTCAAAGGCTTGTCCTCCCCATCCAGGTATGGTACTCTTCGGTTAGTAATGTTTTTCTAAGCCGTCCGTTCGCCGCGGGTGGTTTTCTCTTTTTCTACCATTCGGTCCAATTCAACCATTTCCCCGAGAGTAATCACCTTGCGTCCAACCGGGTGATCTCCGTCGCATACTAACTCGATTACACCTTGAGCAGTTGTTAGTTCCTTCATGCCTTCTCCTCCTCTAGATCTTCTTTAAATAGAAGCAACCGATCACGATAGTTTTCGTTTTGTTCGTCTGCTGTCGTGTATTGCTTTGCGACCTCCGGCATCAGAACTTCCGTCATAGTAGCGTCATATTGGTATGTTTTTTCGAGTACCTCGAGCATTCTCCGATTCCAGTCTTGATTTGTTTTCATTGAGCCCGTCCTCCCGCAAATAACATTTCTTGTCGTTCGCGGCGCATTAACTCACGTGGATCGGTTATGACAATCTCCAGGTCTCTTGCTTCTAATAACCAGTTGTGTTGATGAATGGCTGGATCAATCCCGTACCGTTCGTCCATCAAGATATGTACGTCATCACATGCCTGGAATAGGTCTTCAATCTGCTTACCTGCTTCCTTCAAGAGACTTTCTTCATCTGTCGATAACGAATCCCATGGCCGCCTTTTACGCTCCCATTCAATCAATGCCTGTGCTTCATGGATTACATCCTGGCACTGTTTGATGAGGTTATATAAAGTAGCTGTAAGATTGACCATCAAGCGCGGGTCAGTCGGCGGTGGTGCATCGCCAAACAGATGTTTTATCATTCGAACCGATCGGTGATTGCCACATTCCTTCACGAACGCTTCCGCGTCCTCTCGGGACGGTGTCGCTCGACCATTAATCACATCCGATACCCAGCGCGCCGATCTTCCTAGCCTCTTCCCAAGTGATTCGTACGTCAGTTGTTCGCCTGTACGCTGATTTTGATAAGCATATTCACATATGTCATGTATCCGAGAGCGAGAGTATAGTGAGATTGTAGTGCTGTTGTTCCCCATCTGTTCTCCTCTTTTCTATTTGGGTTTCGAATTACAATGAAACTGTGCTCATCTTTCAGACTTCCCCTCGGTTACTCGCCTTGGGGTTTTTCTTTTAGGCCAGCCTTACAAGAAATAACTGGTAGGACTTTCCATAATCCCTGTCGAATCTGATGTCGGAAGAACGTGAACTTTGGAGAGTGGCGTTCTTCAGAGGCCGAAAAAAGAAGGGGTGAAAATATGATTACTTATGCGGAAGTCAAATGTTTTAACTGCGAAAACAAGTTTCCTATCTATTGGAACAACTGGCATAAAAACTTACCGATTGAATGCCCATTTTGCGTTGCAAAGTTTGATGAGAAATTCACAGAAATGCTTAAATATGCTTTAGGGACTGCTAGTGAGTTGAACAGCGAACTACGAAGTCGACATGCTGATGGAGTCCATGATCTTTTTCAGGTGGATTTTAAACATGTATACGTTCCAATCGAAAAGTATCGCTTAGATGACTAAGTAGGTGCTGTGATTGCATTTCGGTAAGACCGGCTGTCTCTAACACGCCTCTGATTGTGTCATTAAGGTGCTGATACCGGTCTTTACCGATTAAAATTTTCACCTCAATCTCGTTCTGTTTGTGGTTTGCGATTACTCTTTCTAAATTTGCAATGCCATTTGAACGGTTCATAACTTCTCACCTCACTTTCATCACACAACTGCATGCAGCGTCGAGTCTTGGCAGTGACCCCACCTTGACCTTGTTATCACCCTTACCTGGTGAAATGGTGGAATGTATTATGGCGCGGCTCATATCTTCGCTCGCTCCCGCTCTTCGGCGCTCTATGCAGTTGTGTGAGGGTCGTTCAGAACTCCTTTAGGCTGTTTCCTCTTTCTTTACTGGTTGATCCGTTTCAGTGACTTCTTTTGGTTCTGCTGGCTTTGACTTAAGCAAAACCTCCAAAGCATGGACCATTCGTTTCATATCAGGTGCGAACTCACGATGGAATTCGATTCCTTTAGGTTGTTTGATCATTGTTAGTCTCCTTTCAGGCTGTTTTTTGTCCTATTTTGTCACATTTACTTTCAAAAAAAAGTGTCCAATCACACTCAAGTGCCACAGCAATTTTTTTTGCTGTTTTGACTGCTATCGAACTTCCATTTTCCGCCTTTGTATAGGTAGAACGTTCTACTCCAGCCAGCTTTGCTGCTTTTTCCTGTGTAAGTCCCTTACTACAACGTAAGTCTATTAACCAATTACGACGTTTCATTTCTTCACCATCCTATCGAATAGATAATGTTCTGTATGATCACATTATAATGTTCCGATTCGTCACAGTCAACGTTTAATGTTCTTTTTCAGGACATTTATTTTTTTGTGATGTTCTATCACATATAATAGACTTCAGTCATGTAAGTTTGGAGGAAAGTGCTATGAGCCTGGGACAACGTTTAAAAGCGTGCCGGAAAGCGAAAAAACTGACACAGCTTGATCTCTCAGAGACCTTAGGCTTTAACCGTTCAACGTACGCAAAATACGAAACAGGGGATAATGAACCTGACAACCAAACCCTTCAAAAGCTAGCAGACTTTTTTGGAGTCTCTGTTGACTACCTTCTTGGGCGTACAGATGTTGATTTCATTGTCAAAGAGGACAACACTCATTATGATAAGTCCCCCTCCCCTATCGACAAAAAGGACACAGGACTTTCAGAGTTTGAAAACCTCTTCTTTTTCGAACTGGATAAACTGAGCGAGGAAGATAAAAAGAAGGCTTTAGAGCATGTGAGATACTTGAGGTATCTTGCTGAGCAACAGAAATGAGAAGGAGACACTCGGATCGGAGTGTCTCCTTGTTTTTGTATGAGAAGACTATTTGTGGACAGAGAATGAAGTATAAAGATAATAAAACCGAATTGCAGATATTTGGGTAGATCTATGATGTTCTGTAGCATGCAAAAAAGCTCTAAAACTCCTACGAGATATAAGCCTTCGCTTGTATTTACCTTAACAACCACTTAACCCCTTCGTGAGTATATGTTTTATCAAGCAATAAAAAGCCCCAGTGAGTGCTTCTTAACAGGGGCCTTACGATACATTACAAAATTTGGTTACAGGAAATAATGTTTCCGTAATTACATATTCTTCATTTAACAGTGAACCCAACTGTGTACTCTCGAATAAATATCGAAGCATTTAACGAGTACATGTTAAGTAATTCATCAATTTTTCTTGTATCTTGAAAAGAGCCATGTGACGCTATGGCTTTTGTAAACCCAAGCACCCTTGACTTTAATAACTCCAACTTCTCCGAATTCATAATCCGGATATTAGGATTTGGAGATGAGGCATACTCAAAAACTGTAAACGGATGGATCATGACTGGCGTAAATCTGCAAGAGCTATCATACTTCTCTTGAAACCAGACTATGGAACCATTTAATTGGTTACAGTCATGTTTATTTATTGTTGGAGCGGTAGCCCCATTCTTGCACTCAATTACGATATACTCAAGATTTCCAATTTCCCATAAAACATCTGGCCCTTTCTTGTACTCAGCCTCCGGTCTTTGTGCCGAGAATCCTAAATGATATGCCAGTTCCTTGCATGCTTGCTCAAACACAGAGGCTGAGTCAGGTTTAAAGACTAATTGTTCTAGTAGCTTATTTACACCTATTACAAGCTTGTTAGTAGTGTTGTATTTTTGACCCAAGAAGGTTGAAGCCTGTACTGCCTGACTACCTATAAACCTCTGCAACTTTGCATATTGAATGCCTTCTAGTGGATGAAGAACCAAGTTATTATCATTAACTGCAGATTTTAAGGTAACATGTGATTCTTCTTGATCAATAAAATATAAATATTCAGCTAACTGTTGCTTCAAATATCCCTTACTTTTCAAATCAGCAGTTTCATTTACCGCTTCATTGATAAGCTGAACAGACTTAGTGTAATCCCTAATCAAGGCAGCATTGAAAGCCTCGCGTTGTTTCTTAGTAACTGAATTTACCTTAAAGGTCGCATCATATTTGAGATGTAATAGTACCCCTTTACTCTTGGAGATCCATGAAGTGTTTCTATATAGACTATAATTTATGACATCCTTTAGTTCCCATATACTTGCCCCTTTAACCTGTTTAGCTAATTGTTCGGAAAGCTTGATCTGCGCTTTAGTAGCAGGGGTAAATTTATCAATCGCACCTTCACCATAAAGATTGTTAATGAGTGTTCTTCCCATTAGGAAAACAACACAGTAGTCATCCTTAGAACGAATTCCTCTTCCCATTCCTTGTTCAATTCTTTGAATTGTTTTTGACAGAGTATCATCTGTGCCAAATAATACTCCCTGCTCAATTTTGTCTATCTGTCTACGAACATCTGGCAAACCATCAATAACCAATATCTCGCAAGCTTCCTTAGCTAAATCAATTCCATCATACTTATTTATAAGTACAACAAGTCCAACATGGCCATTTTTAAGCCTTGTTATGCCTTCTTGAAGGTTTGAAGCTGTAAGGATTAAATCACAACTGTCACTCCAAAAGTGAGCACGATAGTGGGATGGGACGATAACAACAACATTATGTTTTTTTGACTCTTCCTTTAAAAATTCCTTAATGTCAATATCTTTTATATCAGGATTCACTTCTTGCGGTATAACAATCATTCTATCGCCAATGTCGTCCGTAGACTCTGGAGTAATTGTAAGCTTAATTTTTTCAGTGTCGATATTAAAATGCGAAACTAGTATGCTGTCATCAGCCAGGGTAGCACTCATAAAGATTTTTCTCTTACAATCTACAAAACTCGGAATAGAGTCGATTGGTAAGCATCTGGGTGAGATTTCTATTTTATCACTCCCGAAAACACAACTACTCAATGGTAAACAGTTTTTAAGTAACTGCCAAGAAAATCGAAGTGAATCGAAATCCTTGACTGCTTTTCCCTTTCTATAATCTTCTTCTGCAATTCTATATGCTTCATACAGTATTTCTGTCACTTGTTTAATATTATCTTGCCAAGACCAAAACGGAACTAGCATATTTACAGTAGGGCTTTGAGCTTCCAATTCTAAAATTCCAGTGTGATATTGTTCGGTAAGTGGACCTTTAAAAATTCGATATAGTTTGGTATAGAGGTCTGTAGAATATGGGATTTCCATAGTGAACTGCGACTCTGTTATATCTAAACAAGCATGGGCATCGTCGATAATAATACTTCCAATCGGTATTCTTTTTTCGTGAACTCCAAACGATGACTTACCGTTAAAAAGCTTATAAACATTAATAACTAAAATTGCTTGACCTTTCTTAAAACTAATAGAGTCTTCATCGTCTGTAACCTCAATACCTAACTTTCTAGCTTCTTCAAAAACCTGGGAGACTAGATAGGGGTCAGGTACTATGTATACAGCAGGACCTTTTCCTTCATTTAAGCAACTCTTAAGAATTAGCAGGCCAACAACTGTTTTTCCACTGCCTGTATTCATTTTAATTAAATTGTACTCATTGTTCCTAACGTTATCGTCAAACCATTTATTCCATACCTCTGTCTGGACATCTCTAGGATAATTATAAATTGGATCTTTTTTTGGTAATAAACTGAATATCTCACGTGGGTTTATGACTGTATCGGCAGAATTATCTCCACCAAGCATATCGAAATTAATCTTCACTTTACATTCCTCCAATTGTAAATCCTATACATTAAAAACTTTACAGATGACAATTATCCTATATCTAGTATCTTCAAAACCTTTCTGTACTTATATAGCTGTATTAGACTGATTATGACCTAATAGCATGTTTTTTGAATAATCCTTCGAAGAACTCCACTATAATTTCCGACCCTCTTTCTTCGTCCATCAATTCGTACCCCCCAAATCTGTACACTTCATATCCGTTCAGTTTTAGCTCCCTATCTGCTTGTACCATCTCAGCATATTTTTTGGGATTGGAAATATCGCCATCGGAATAATGCTGCTTTCCGTCTATTTCGAGGACTACTCGCTGTTTGTTTGAGAATAACAAGAGAAAGTCCATACGTTGTCTCGGCAAGTACACTTTTCCTGATCTTTGCCTAATAGTGTAAGGATCATAATGTAAATAAACTTGAGGTATTAAAGCAGGGAAATTCTTGTCAAACTGTTCCCTGAAATACTTAAAATAGCTTTTAAACAATAATTTCTCCGGTAAAGAATCTAAGGAACTGAATAGCCTTTTGTAAAGTTCAATTTCCGTCTCTCTACTAAGATTTTGAATATCGTTCATTTCTGCCCACCAAAAAACAAGGTCTGTCCAAAACAACCCCGTGTTTGGAATAGGGCGATCATAAATCAAGCAGTTATCTTCATATTTGACGATTTTAATGTCGTTATTGATTGAATCACTTATAACAATTTCCGGCTTGTGCCCAACTGCCGCGAATATCAAGTTTTTTACATGGCCTTTTACTCCATTGAGCACCTTATCTATTTTATAGACTGGAAACCCTGAAATATTTTCTGCCAATATTAAACTAAATCCATCATGAACTAAGTGCTTATTTATAGCTTCAATATACTCACCCTGCTCAACTTGCGGTCTCACTAATGGATGCACTACCTGCTCAATAAATTTGACAAACAATTCATCGGTTGCAATCATTAATTCTAAATACTTTTCAAATAAGTAAACATCGTCCCAGTCAGAATTATTGACCATGTGTTGCCATACATCACCCGCTGCTGTCTTAAACCTGTAGTCTGTTGAAGGCATACTGTCTAGATTCCATATCCTGTTGAGAAACTCGACCAATTCATATTTTCCCGTAATATTGTTCCTAGCGTATAACTCGTCCATGATATTTCGCCTGGTTATCTCACTGATCATAAAAAGTCCAGTTGAATTGAGGCGACGCACTAACTTAAGCAATGCGTTAGCTTTCGATCCATAGTCACTAATAATCCTTTTAGCTAAGTCCAATAGAAATAATTGATCTTTACCTTTAAGTCTTTTTTGGACATAAACTCGTCTGCTTTGAAAAGCCTCAGATTCGTCTCCACTTTCCAATCCATATCGGGTACAAACAGTCGGTAAATCATATGTTTTTTCCTCTCTTAGTACCAGAGTTATCTCATCAATAAGCTCATTGATACTCGCCATAATTCCCCCCATTTTAGAGCAACTTTGCATCGCGTTTATTCTCTTGAATAAGTGAAAAAAACATGAAGCGTGACTTATTTCTTGACGCACCTCGAAGTTAAGATTGACCACCTCAATTATTATTTTGGATTTAAACTTGAGAGATAGGGAGGCTCAAATAGAACCGCTAACATCCCCCCTGAGGCCATTAGTACTCTCGGTCCACCACAGCCTCGCAACAACCATTATTATTTTATTGTCAATAATACAGATTTCGCTTTTTAGTACGAATTACCTACAACATTCGATCGAGTTTATCTGACATAAAACGACAAAACCTCCTGATCAGTGATCAAGGAGGCACTATTTCTTGCGTTTGTTTTGCATAATAAATTTAATATCCAAGAATTAATTGAACTAGTTAGCTAAAAAAATATATTAATAAAAAACAGTTTAAGTAGTTGCTTAACCCATGATCCGTAGACTTATTCTGAAACAAGTACTACCACGCTAGAAGTACTACGTCTCCCATGAATAAAACAATTCTAACTTCCTATCCAGATATTGTGAAATGGATGTTTGCAATAAATTTTTATTAATGAAAATATCTTTACCGTCAACAAAGTAAATATCAAATCTTTTAAAAATATCCTGATATTCTTTAGCAGAATAAGTTCTTTCATTAGATATTAATTCCTGTTGGGTTTTATTATCTTGTATCAAACTAAGTAATGTTCTTTGAGAACCATCGTTTTCCAATATTCTGACAAACCTTAAAATGTTATCGTTAAAATCATTTGATCTGTAATAATACGTTTCAAGAGTATCGTAATTCCCAGTTGATCTATTTTCTGATGTTAGATATCTATTAGTGAGTATTGTTTTATAAATTTCAGGTTTTTTATATTTTAAGGTTATAAGGTAAAAATAAATTTCCAACATTTTAATATCAGTATCACTTTCAAAAATAGTATTAAATAATAGTTTTATATTAGTTGAGACAGTGTTAATATCCCTTAACGATAGTTTTAAACTCTTAAAAAGTTTAACAGAGAAACTACATAGATTGCTTTCTATTATTATTCCTTTTTGCTCGAAAATAAATTCCGTATATTCCTCTACTGTTGGGCTAGGAATATTAAAATTTAAATTAAAGAATCTTCTTAAATACCCCTGAGAGTCCATATTATTACCATACACTGTTGAGATCGAATGTGATAATTGCTCCATATCAAGTGATAAAACAAATATAATATTATCTATATCAAAAAAGTGCTTCACTGCTTCCAATGTCTCAATTGCATATAGTGGTTTGCATCTATCTAACTCGTCAATGAATAGTACGATTTTTTTCTCTTTACTAATTTCAGTAAGTACACTTTTAAACTCATCTTTTATCTTTTCATATTCTTCAAGTTCTTTGAATGGATCATAATTACTATCAGTCTTAAGAGAATCTATTACTTCTGCTTCGCTAGTTCCTAAAATATCCGCAATCTCATTTAGGTCGACGCCACTCCATTTTTTCACTGTGCTTACTGTCAAATGCTTTGAAATTCCTAAAGCCTTCTCCATCAGGTTCGTTTTAAGTTTAGTTTTTATTCCAGTAAACTTATACTGTGTTATTAATGTGTTTACAATTGGGATCAATGCATTGTCCCAATTATCAAATGACCAAGCATTATAGTAAAACGTGTCAAAACTTTCTTTAAACTCATCAGAAATATAATTCTTCCACATGTTAATAAAGGTGCTCTTTCCAGTGCCCCAAGGAGAGTTCAAAGCTACTACTAAAGAACCTTCATTAACATATTCTTTTGATTCTGATAACACTTTTGTTAATTGAATCGCAAATGTCTTTCGATTTAGCTTATCGTCATTCTCAAATGTTAAATAACTCATAATATTCCCCTTTGGCTTTCATTTTCATTAACATTTTTCCTGGTATAAATTCGTTAAAAAGTCCCCATTACCTTCCTATTCCAAACGAGTTAAGTCAGCATAAAACGCCAAAACCTCCTGATCAGTGATCAAGAGGGTGTTTTAAATAAAACTAAGAAGATATGCAAAACACATACCCTTAATTTTTTGAATTTATTTTGTATAAGTCTCTTTCAATAAGCATTCTTTTGAAGTTACGAAATACATGTTGGTCAAAGTTCGATATACATTCGTTAAACTTTTGATAGATCTCTTGAATGTTTTTAGGTGTTACTAGTTGTTTATTGTATCTAGCAAATGGGCCGTCTGTTTCAAAAAGCATAAGGTCCTTTGGTATTAGGCTTATTATTTTTTGACCCTTCTTAGATGACAACATGCTATGGTTTATTGAGAAAAGATAGTTACATTCAATAATTTTTTCGAGTGTACTAAGCTTACCACTATACCAATGAAAAACTGCTTGCTTTACTTTATTCTTCTTTAAAATCTCAAGGACCTCATCTTCTCCACCTGTCGAATGGATAGAATAGATCTTTCCAAAATTATACTTAGGTTGTGTTATGAATTCAAAATTCTCAACTTGTTTATTAATCAATTCTTTCGTATCACTGCTGATGTCAATTCCTACTTCACCAATATAACTTGTTGTTTGAACTAACTTGTCAAAAAGGTCCCTGTTAAACGGAAACTCTCCAGTAAGATCAGGATGATAGCCAATCGCAAGCTTTACAAATTTGTACGCTGCGAACTTGGCATAATGTTTCTCGAATAACTCCGGCAAGTTTGTGACAAACAGAGCATATATCTTATGAGTTTCATACTCGTTTGCGACTCGAATAGGATCAGGGTAATGATCAATATGCACATGAAAATCAATAAATCGCATACTTGGACCAGAACCTTTCAAATTCGCGGCTGAACTCCTTTAACATTATTGTCGTCCTCTCGTTATAGTCCCCAGTCTCATAATCCCGAGGTCGGATATCGATGTAAGAGTAAATACTCCCATTATCAATATTACCCTTTAACTCTCTGAAATAATCCACAGAAGACTTATACTCATTTTGAACATACTTGTCCTTAATACTACGCAATTTATAGTCATAAGGAACATCGTACTCAACGTCGTAGTGTTCATTATCGTATGCAGCTAAGGAAATTTTCCTTAAAATACACGGTATACAGTGCCCGCATTGGAATTTCCCCACATAAATATTTTGTCTACTCCTGCTACAAGTATATGTATTAGTAATAGCAACTTTAAAAGTGTTGCTTAAACGATCAATAATAGCACCCTTTGTTTCAAATAAAAACGGATTCGAAATCATAATATCTAGCTCAAGTACCTTCAATAATTGATTATATAGTGAAATAGTTCTTGGATGTGTAGTCTTTGTAGTGAAACGATGATTAATTACTGGATTCAAAGATAACACACCATTTTCATATATAAAGACATCCTTAATCTGATAGGAATATGCCAGAGCACAAGCTAGGGCCAAGAATAGAAGGGAACGCGTTGCCTGTGTGGGCTCAATCTTTGTCACTTTTAAATTTGGCGATATTTTTGAAGCTGCTGATGGATCCTGTAAACAAATAAATTCACTCACTAACTTCTGACGTTTGTGCTCAGAGTTGTTGCTGTTCTGATACCCATTATATAAACTAGGTATACCATTAGCTATATTATGGTATGCTCCACTAAATGAATCTAGTCCACCAGAAAGTAGTGATACGGCTTTAAAGTTTCCCTTTGTAAGGTCAGTGAATAAACCGGTTCTAAACTCCTTTTCTCGTTGAGTATATGTAATCTCTACCTGATCTCCACTGACAAAAGTTATTAACCTACTTAGAATTGGCCTAGCTTGTTCCCACAAAGAAACATTTGTAACTGGAACACTAACCTCAAACTTTCTTGACCACGAATCTCGTCTCTTTGTTTGGATATCTCTAATGTAAATTGTACTGATAACGTCGACCAAATCTAGAATTTTCTGATCGTTATCTGTGATAAAATTATTTCCTAAATTCTCTAACAATCGCTCATGCGGTAACTGATCCAATGTAGTCAAAGTTCTTACCCCTTTTATCAGAACTCACCGATTTTAACAGCATTTGCCTTGGATGTTATTTGCTTTAACAGTACTTTAAGTTGAACTTTCCCATCAACATAGTCCGTAATGAGGTCATTCAATTCTTCTGAAACAATCAGCCTCACCTGCTGTTTTATTAAGTCATTAATTTGATCATGACCAAAATCAGTATAGACATCACTAAATGCTTCAATTAGTTCTCCCTGGACCAAAAGAAAAATGAGATAAAAACAGAAGTCTAAGACAAATTCTAAAATTGCCTTATCTTCCTTCAATGTTGCTGTAAGAGCAAGTTTAAAAGCCCTTAACATTACATCAGCAAAATCAGTGTCTACTGTCTCCTCGACAATATCAAGAATTCGCTGGATTATTTCCTGTAATGTTACTTCATTGATTTTGACTTCTTCGAAATCAATTTCTCCAAACTCGCCAGCCCTTACCCGATTAATCCCATTAATTCCTGCCACGACAAATAGTCTAAAAGAGTCCTCTTTGAACACTTTATCAAGTTCTTTTTCAGTAATAATTTCTGATGTAGCTATTGGAACAGATTCCTTAATGTCTTTGCTTGAATTATTTTGAATCAACTGTTTTATTTTCTCATTTAATTTACGCTTTGAAGTTCCCATAACCTTCCTCCAAATACCAAATATTAGTTATTTTTACCTATTTAGAATATACCATTGTTTTTTCCATTTTGTCATTCAATCACAAATTATTAAGATGTAAAATTTATTTTTTAACACTATCTTTTTGTCCCTTTCTATTACCTTATAGAACTTTTTATACTGGGTTAAATCCACCTATATATAACCCCTTCTTCCTCAGATTACACCCCCGTACTGTTCAAAGATTAGGAGTGACACAAACAATACACTGGAAGATAGATGGAATATAGGATATATTAGCAAGATAAATAGAACAAACGTTCCTGTAGGGGTGAACCAATGAAATTGTCCTATTCTCCTACTCCGCTCGAAATCTGGATAAGTCAACTTTACAAACAGCTAGGAATTAACACACCTGAAGAACTAGATGAACAACGTATATCAAGATCACTAGGAATCCATCTCTTTTACAAAGAGATACCATCAATGGCATATGAATTCGGCCGCTTCAAAAGTATAACGATAGACAAAAGACTCCCTTCACTTATGCAAAGGGAGCATTTTTATCATGAGCTGTGTCATATCCTCCGTCATTCCGGACGCCAGCTAATGATGCCCGCCGCCTTCCGTGAGCTACAGGAATGGGATGCAAGGAATTTCACAAGATACGCTGCCTTACCCCTACATATGCTGGAGAACTATGATTACAAGCAGCCTGAAATATTAGATATCCTATCAGATCAGTTTAAGGTTACACCGGAACTTTGTTCTGATAGGTTGCTGAGAATCAAATCAAAATTGTCATGCAACCCTATTCAATTCATCTCGTAACATATCTAAAGCACAATTCAAAAATAGGAGGGAACCATGTTGCGGTTAGGAGTTTATGCACGTGTCAGTTCGGACGATCAAGCAGAACGTGGTACAATCGAAAACCAGCTCGAGTTTGCGCGTAAGTATGCAGATCTCCATCAGTTAGAAATCGTTAAGTGGTACAAGGACGACGGCGTTACAGGAACCGTCCCACTGGAAGCTCGTCCAGCCGGACGCGAACTGTTACAAGATGCTAAGAATGGCGAGATTGATCTCCTTCTCATCTACCGCTTAGACCGACTTGGACGTTCCGCCAGAATCATCCTGAATTCCGTTCACGACCTAGAAAGTGACGGTGTAAAAATCCGTTCTATGACGGAGCCCTTTGATACTGGTGATCCATCTGGCCGTTTCCTTTTAACCATTCTAGCAGGGGTGGCTGACTTAGAGCGTGAGACCATCATAGAACGTCTGTGGTACGGTGCAAACCGCGCTGCACGGGCTGGTAAATGGCTTGGAGGTATTGTCCCCTATGGATATCGCGTAGACAGTGAAGGCTATCTGGTGGTTTGTGAAGAGCTACTCCCCCACTCAGATATGACAGAGGCAGGAGTTGTTAGGCTGATTTTCCATATGGTTGCTAACCAAGGCCACTCATGCATAAAAGTCTCAGAATACTTAAATGCCCTAGGTGTTCCTACGGCTTATGCAAGGGATGATCGGAAAATTACTCGAGGAAAACGAAAACAGAAAACTGCAGGTATTTGGCGCCCCTCGAGAATACGTGGGATCATTACGAGTACCACTTACTATGGATTACATATCTATGGAAAACGGAGCAAAAGAAAACGCGATTTGATAGAACGCGAAGTTCCAGCCATTGTTGATATTGAAACATGGGAAAAAGCACAGGCAGTCCTTCGAAGTAATCAAATAGAAGCAATGCGTAACACCAAGAATCAATATTTACTTCGAAGCCTACTAAAATGTCAGTGCTGCGGATTAACGTATGTGGGGATTCATTATCCTGGAAGTAAACGAGCTTTGAAAGGATTCTATGTCTGTACTGGTAAACAAGCATTTAAGGGTCCAATGCAAGGGAAGTGTACATCAAAGAATTTGCCGCAAGATTGGATCGAGGACCTTGTGTGGAGAGATTGCTTGGCCTTTATTAATCAGCCAGGGGAGGCCCTTAAGGAGATTGCTGCAGCTAGGGAAGTAAAACAAACTGAGAAGGTCGATTTGGAATCTGAAATAGCACTTATTCAAAAGAGCATCGATGATAAAGATGTAGAACGCCAGAGTATCCTGGACCTCTTTCGTAAAAGCATCATTACTTTTACCGATCTAGAGAAACAGATCCAAAAAATCAATCAAGAGAAAGAGATCCTCGAGCAACGCATAAAAGAAATACGGACCTCGCTGCAAGTTGACCGTGATTATTCTACTAAGGTAATGAATGCTTTTCAATTACTCACATCACTACGAAACAAACTAGATGACAATCCATCATTTGAAACGAGACGTGAAATTGTGAAGGCTCTGGTACAACGCATTCAGGTGCATACAACCCCTAGTGAAGGATCAAAACGCCCTCGTGCTTCTGTCACCGTTCAGTATTGTTTTTCCAAGGATATTATCTACACGGACATGGATTGCACGAACCGATTAACAGAAACCGAGCAGGAAAGGTAAAAACCTGCTTAGATCGTCCAATCGTAACAACCCCTGATTCCAGCGGCTGGCGCAGTACCTCTAATACATGCCGAGAAAACTCGGGCATCTCATCGAGGAAGAGGATACCACCGTGAGACAAGCTACACTCTCCGGGACGCGGGATTTGCGCACCACCGCCAATCAGTGCAGTAGCGGTAATTGTATGGTGCGGGGCACGAAAAGGTCTTTCCTCGACAAGCCCACTCTCCCGCTTCAATTGACCAGCAATACTGTATATTTTCGTCACTTCGTAAGATTCATGTATGGTCATGTTCGGCATGATACCAGGCAGGCAAGTAGCTAAAAGGGTTTTCCCTGAACCTGGAGGCCCCACCAATATCACATTATGAAATCCAGCTGCAGCAATCTCCAAGCCACGTTTTACAAAGTGTTGTCCGTAAACATTGGCAAGATCCGGGGGCAACTGGTTGGCATTTGTCTTGCTTGTCTCCGATTCGGTAAAAATCAAGTCTGAGTTCTTACTATGAAGTCCTTCCTTCCAGTAGTTCACAGCCTCTTCCAGATTGCTCGCAGGCAATACGGTAATGTCGACTAACCGTGCTTCCGATGCATTTTGTTCGGGGAGGATCACGTGGGTAAATCCTGCATTTTTAGCTTCTAGCAAAATGGGGAGTACACCCGTTACAGGGCGAAGAGAACCGTCTAATGCCAACTCACCAAGGACGAGGGTTCTCTCTGGTCTAGGGAGCATTTGCTTCGAGGCTAGTAAAATCCCAAAGGCAATAGCAAGGTCAAAGCCTGAGCCTTCTTTGCGCTGGTCAGCTGGTGCCAGGTTGACGGTGATCCGCTGCATTGGGTAGTCGTATCCTGCGTTGCGCAAGGCTGCACGAACGCGATCTCTCGCTTCTTTTACTGCGGAGCCGCCAAGTCCGACCAAATCGAATTGAGGTAAGCCATTCGCTATGTCTGTTTCTACAGTGACGACCATTCCGTCTATGCCGAGTACAGTGCCTGAATAGCTGCATGCGTACATATTCTCTCCCCCTCTGGTTATAGGGTAGGAAAAGACAGAGGGGGTAGGCAAGTAAATTGGAGCTTCTATCGCCAAAACGTTTATGTCGAGAGCAATTCTTTAATGGCTTTTTTGTAACGCAACAACCGCTCATGGTCTTTTGAGTTTGGATCTGGGATACGGCTCAAGTCACAATTATCTTCTAGGTCTGCCAGTTTAACAGCCCTTGCTATCAGGTTGAGTTTTGCTCTTTTGACAAACTCCATATAAGTTTCGTCTTCATCTCTAGTAACAGCTATTACAGCCTCAACAATCTCATTAGAAAACCCCGCTTGAAATAGATCTTCTTTTGTTACCTCTGTGTCTTCCAGTACATCATGGAGTACAGCAACGATCCTCGATTCCTCGCTTGGCATCTTCATCATTATCCTTAATGGATGAAGTATGTAAGGATTCCCACCTTTATCAAGCTGTCCAGTATGTGCATTGGTTGCAATAACAATCGCTTTTTCTAAAGTACTCATCTACTTCCCCCCTTTTCTAATGAAATGCCAATTCTATTGAACATTTTTTAAAAGCCCACCTAGGGTTTCAGGTAAACATTCATCACATAATAACTTTCCGTCTACTCTCGCTCCGTAATTCCTTCTGATTTAAACACTGCTTGAATTCCATCAAATACTTCCTCGATTGCTACGCACTGTCTTTCCAAATATAGTTGGTTTATTTCTTTCAAACTGATGAATCAGTTCTTCTCCAAAGATGCTTATTGATTGCTCCCAGGGATGCCCTAAGTATCCCCATTTAAAATCTTTATTCAAATAGAAGCTATAGTCCCCATCCGGGTAAAACCCTATCCTTCCGCTTGTATTACCATTCTCTAGATGCGGATTATAGAGGTAGCATTCGTGATGCCAATCAAGTGCATAGATAAATTCGTCAGACCCAGTCACCGCTCTCAGGTTCGTAACACACTTCTCCTCAAGATCATCGATATCCTCATCCGTATATTCAGTAATATCAAAAGTAACAAAAGGAATCGGTAAATGAAAGGAAGGCCAATCACTGCTATGGACACTAGGTTTGAAATTGAAATCCTTATAAAATCTTCCCCAAACCAGACGATATTGCACATCCGAAAATGGTATCCAATTGTCCATTTTACATCTCCTCTGGATTTATTATTGATTCATTCCTGTTTGTGAACGGAATGCAGTTTCAAGTTTCCTCTCACCCGACCTTACGCCCAACACACGAATCTCTCTGATTTTTCGAGGCAGTTGACCAAAAAGATCTACACTCCCCCCAAGCAGCTACCACTCCTCCATACATTTATGGAAAACTTTCACTCCAACAGGTATACTGCAAATAAACAGGTAAGGAGTTGGTTCTATTTGATTTTTACGGTTGATCGCCATCAAATTTCCATCCACTACGAACATGCTGAACCTGTTCAGATCGACTGGGACGAAGTATACAGTATCTCTTACTATAAGATCGATTGCATTGAGTACGAAATGGGTTACCTCGTTTTTGACTTGGTTTACGGTGAGTATATCGAGATTAATGATAGTGATCAAGATTGGGAAAAAATCGTAAATGACCTCGAAAAATACTTACCTTCGCAAACAAGCGATTGGAGGCATTCTTTACGTATTTGGTCGATCGACGACGGTATTCTTTATCTTTATGAAAAAGCGTAAAAACGAAGGTGAACTGAATTGAAAATTTCCAATGATTTAGAACGAGTATTATTGCTGAAACCATTTGAATACGATGGGGAGAACGATAATCGCTGGTCCTGGACCTATGATCAAGACCACATTCAGATCAATATATGCCTTGGCCGTATCTTTCTGAAAATCTTCAAGAATGGGACCACACCGTTCCAGATGGATGTAATTACAGTTTACTCCTGATTAGTGATTTTCCACTCATTGACTACGAACAAGACAAATACAATCCGGATTTTGTCATCTCGGTCCTGATTCCCAAATATGTAGCCGTTTTACGTAAAGTCGCTGGAGAAGTTTACTACCACTCTGGTAATCATCATGCTGAATACGTAAAAAAACTGCTCACTCCACCCCTATTGCGACAACTGCGCAGTCGTGGCTCAGTCACCCTTAACCTCACTGCTTTCTCTTCAATTCATTCAGTAGTTCAATGATTCGTTGGTTTTGATCGACTTGCGTTACTATGTTTTGATTCAGCTTCCGAATCGCATCGTAGATTGCAAAAAGTCCTGCCAGCAGTAGAATAGCAAACAACAAATCCATGCCGTTTTTACCTCCTTATGATTCATGTTGATATAAAAAAGACCCGCGATCGAATGCGAGTCATTTCTCGTGCTGTGTTGTATCTTCTTGAGCAAATCGAGCTACTTCTAATAGACAGAGATGTACTCTTTTTGCACGTGATCTGCTAACCAAACGAGCTCATTTCCATGGTAAAACTTCACACCATCTTGCCAAGCTTGCCTCGCATCGATTCGCAAAAGTACGGGATGATCGTCTCGTCTTTTCCCAACCTGCTGTGCTGTTTGGACGTCTTCAGACAGATGCACATACTGTCTTCCTTTTGGAACAAGACCGCTAGCCAAAATAGATTCGAGGAATCTTTGCGGCGTGCCATGAAAAAGATACGCAGGCGGTTCTTTTTCTTCCTTTTGAATCTTTTGCGGCACTGAATGTCCGTAGAGAGCGCGAATTTTGCCTTGATTGATCTCATGGCGCTTTTTTTCTGATAACGCAATCATCGTATGTAAATCTTTTTCTGTAACCGCTCGCCACTTACGCTGTTCATGAAGTGACGAAAGCAATTGCTTGATAGGAACCCATCCTTGTTCGTCTAACTCAAGCTCATATTCATGGGGTGCATGACGAAGCGCATAGGACAATTCTTTACTCAATTTGTGATAATCCATACACTCATCTCCCCTTACAGGTCATAGTCACTTCTTTACGCAAAAAAGTAACTGAGACTCACTATTGCAGCAATAAATAGGTGAACGATGAAATTTCCTGTTAGTCGAACCCAGAGCTTTTGGCTTTTCATCGTCCAAAATCCATAGAGGAGAGCAACGATCAGGTAAGCCAGAACATAAACGAAAAACACAGGACTGCTCTCCTTTTTAGGACATTTCTTTTTTTATGTTAGCAATTAGCTTGTCAGCATTGTTTTCATCATTATCAAACATAACCAGGTCTTGCAATTCAATCCCTTCCACGGATTGAATTGCTGTGGACATAGAATCGGCCAGCTGCTGCATATCAGCTTTGTCTGCTATTTCAACATCTAGAACCAGTACAAGTTTTTTCTTCATGGCGAAAATCCTCGCTTTACGATAAGTATGGATAGTGCAATCGAGCCATATCATCCCCATTATACATAATAATCCGGTACACATCGATACCGGGTGATCACAGCCTAATCGGGAACCTCTATATATGCGGAAACACTCGATTTTAAAATCTCGATCAGTTCCTCATCCATGTACATGTATTCATCAGGAATGCCCAAGCAAATGATCCTTTTATCCATCAGTTCCAAGCTAAACTTTTCTTGTAACCGCCTTGCATGTTTTTTCTCCATACAAAAAATGAGATCAGCCCAGCCAATAAGACCACTTGTTACTTTGATACGCGCCCCAGTTTCCGTACCTGCTGATCTTACCTCATAGTCATTGATTCCTTGAAAAATCTTTTCTGCCGTCAAGCTCCTCCATTTATTTCTGCTGCAGATGAACAGTAGCTTCATTCTTCCTCCTCATCCAAATCTTCAAACTTCCATTCCTCTGGTACCGGAAAATAAGCGTCATACTCTTTCCTGGCATCCTCGCTCATTTCCTCTAGCCATGGCCAATAATGCATGACATAGTCCTCACCAAAACCCATCCGCCAAAACAAACTATAAGGATGCTCCTCTGGAAACACTATCCATGGCGGCAAATAGAAATGTGGTTGATACCCCTCTAGGCTTTCACGTACTTCCATCCACAATCTTCCTAGTATGTTTGGATCGTTACTCGTACGATCGATTAAGGCTGCATCCCCAGTAGAGAGCAGGATTTCACGAATGACAGGGTGCTGTTCTACTTTTGCTTGTAATGCCTTGCGCATGTTCTCTTTTTTAAGGGTAGTCCCTGAAACTTTCTTGCCTTGCAGATAGTGTTCCAAGGTTGTCCATATTTCCCCTTCCAGCTCTACTGGATGACTGGAGAAATTGGAGAAGCAGCCGTACGGTTTGTCTGGTTGATCAAAATGAATTTCGATAGGTTGCTGTATATGTTTTCGGATATGATCCTGCATGAATATTTGTACCTCCTATCTATCGTAACGTTTCCATAATGACTAACTAACAATCCATGCCTTCTGTAGATACTTCCGAAATATCTCATCCAGCTTATCTGTTGGGTCCTCCAGATCATTTGTATATTGGCTTGTCAGTGCAGTTAGACGCTCTATTTGATCCTCAATAAAATGGTGAAGTTCTTCGATTCTTGGCTCAAAGTTCAACTCATCCCCAGCTATTTTTCTTTGGAGCAACTCAGAAATTTTACCTTTTAACGTAGAATCGGTTATCAGCTCTGCAACTAGCTGATCAAATCCAATGGGGGGATTCGTATGATATGTTTCAATCCAGATACATGCGAGAATGGGGCGTAACACGTAGAAGTATTTTTTGATTTTGACTTGCTCGCCTTGCAGATAGTCCCGAAAATTACCTTTTGCCATACTAAGATAATGATGCAAGGAAGCCTTTGGCGAAAATACTTCCCCTTGCAACCTTACCAGCTCATCTCGAAAGCCTAATGTATCAAGATAAACAATGTCTGACACAAGCCATTCTTGTAGGGGTGGATTCGATTTTCGAAATAGCTTGAGCGCTTTTCGAATATCCCAGCCGTTTATATCTAAGAGGTCATTGATCGGTACTTCCACAACATCCCGTTTGTCGTCAATGGACAAATACCATTCCGGTTTCTTCACATAAACAAAACGTACATCAAAATCGCTATCTTTGGACGGAAATCCCCATGCCCGGCTTCCTGATTCAACAGCGAACAATATTTTCAAGTCATGCACTTGTTCGATTTCTTTTAACTTTTCCAAGATGATCTCTCTCAAGATTCATTCCTCCTCCACAACAAATAACAGTGCTTCCTTTACTTTTGAAAAAAACTCGCTGAACCAATTAAGATTCAGCGAGTTTTCTGTCCTATCTTATTTTACGGTAACTTCAATTTCTACTGTATAGCCTTTGTATTTTGCTGTAATAGTGGCCTTACCTTTCTTTTTCCCTTTTACAGTTCCATTGTCTGATACGGTGGCTACAGAAGACTTGGAGGACTTCCATGTAGCTTTGGAACCGCTGATATCATCGCCATCATATGTGAGCTTGATCTTTTCGGAGTCACCTTTTTTGATTGTAATCGTGTCGTCATCTGCCTCCAACTTGCCTGAGCCAGATCCGTCAACTTTTACCTCAATCTCCACTTTTTCGCCTTTATACGTAGCGGTAATCGTTGCCGTTCCTTTTCCTTTTGCAGTAATCGTACCACTGCTGCTGACAGTCGCTACAGAAGTTTTAGAGGATTTCCATGATGCTTTAGAACCACTGATGATGTCGCCATCATATTTCAATACAACGATTTCTCTGTCACCTTTATCCATGGTGAGGCTGGTATCATCAGCTTCCAGCAATGAGGAGGAACCATCAACAGTTACATCAATATCTACTTTTTCGCCTCTGTATTCGGCAGTAATCGTTGCCTTACCTTTACCTGTCGCTGTGATAGTACCGCTGCTGCTGACAGTTGCTACGGAAGATCTAGAAGTTTTCCAGGTTGCTTGGGAATTACTGATCACAGCACCATCGTAAGTCAAAATAATGATTTCACGATTTCCTCTCTTCATGGAGAGGTTGGTGTCGTCCGCTACCAGCTTACCTGAAGTATTTGCATCAACTTTTACTTGGATCTCTACCTTGTGACCTTTGTATTCAGCTGTAATGTAAGCAGTTCCTTTACCTCTAGCTGTTACAACCCCGTCACTTACAGTTGCGACAGACGAATTGGATGTTTTCCAAGTTGCTTTGGAACCCGACAATCTTTCATCGTCATATCTTAACTGAACAGTTTCTCTTTGTCCGTCTTTCAAAGAAATACTAGTATCATCCGCTTCCAGTCTACCTGAGGCATCTGTATCGACATAGACGTCAATTTCTACCTCGTCGCCCTTGTATTTGGCAGTAATCGTAGCTGTACCTTTGGCTCTAGCAGTAACGACCCCATCATCACTGACTCTAGCTACGGAAGTATCCGACGATTTCCAAGTTGCTTTGGAACCAGACAGTTTATCATCGTCATATGTCAATTTGATTGTTTCTTTATCGCCTTTCTCCATCTTGAGTCGAGAGACGTCTGCTTCCAGTTTCCCATCTGAGTTGCTTTGATCAACATTTACTCGAATTTCTACTGTTTGGCCTCTATATTCCGCAGTAATGATTGTGCTTCCAGAAGATACAGCTTTTACCTCACCATCATCCACAGTAGCAATGGATTTATCCTCAGTACTCCAATCTGCCTTTGATCCAGCTAGAGTCTTATCAGCATATTTCAAACTAATTGTTGATTTCTTACCTTTTTTAATATTGATTTCAGTACGATTTGCTTCCAAAATCTCAGCTTTTGAAACGGTGACTCTGATTGTTACTTTATGTCCATTGTATCTTGCTGTAACAATAGTCGATCCTGCCTTCTTTCCTGTCACGACTCCATTGTTAACAGTAGCGATACTAGAAGTACCTATTTCCCAGTCAACCAGTCCATTATCGATGGAGTTGCCATTATAAGTAAGGCGAATCGTTTGCGTTGAACCTACGGAGATATTCATTGCACTCGAATTGGCTTTTAGGCCAGAAGTGCTTGCTACCACGCTATAAGCTTGTAAAGCTTGTGGTGTTACGACTTGAGCTGAAGCAATACCTGTAACTGAAAACTGAACAGTACAAATAGTTGCAACCGCTAGGGAGACGTTTTTCATTAAGTTGCTTTTGATCTTTTTCATGTTTTTACCTCCAAATTATTTCCTATACTTGTATTGACGTATGAGATGGAAAAATGTCACACCATATCGGCTATTTTTTTGAAAAATATTTGTTTTTCTTTCAAACAATTGTTGATACCCCAGATTTAAAAGCAAAAGAGATACTAGTTATGGGCTTGTCTGTACAAATCGATCCATGTCATCAAAAAAAATGCTTCCCAGCTTTTGAGCCGGAAAGCGGATATTGATGCTTGGAGGAGTTTCATCGCGTCGAGTACAGTACATAGTACGCTGGCTCTGCGACTGATGCTGTAGACGTATCCCCAATATATTCGTGGTCAAGAGCCCGTTTTTCCTAGAACGCACTCTCATAATGCTCAATGACCGGCTTCATGAAGTCTCCACCTTGCGTTGATGTACCGGTGTAAATCGCGATGACATCAAAACGAAAGGCCGGGATTGGCTGTGAGGTTTTTTGCAAATATTCGATGGCAAGCTCACGCAGCTTCTGTTTCTTCTTCCACGTAATGGACTCGCCCGCTGTTCCAAAAAATTGGCTGCTCCTCGTTCGAACCTCAATGAAAACCAAGCAATTTCCGTCTAGAGCAATCAAATCCATTTCCCCACGTTTTGTTCGAACATTTCGATCGACAATGCGGAAACCCTTGTTCACTACATAGCTTTCAGCAAGCTGTTCTCCTCTTTGACCAAGAAGGCGGCGGCGATCGCTCATGATTTGGTTCCTCCGCCTTTATCGATGCGATAGACAAAAGCAAGGATTTCTGCCACAACTTGATACAGCTCCGGAGGAATTTGTTGATCCAAATCCAGCTTGCCCAAAACCTCTACAAGTGATGGGTCCTCTTGTACGGGTATATCATGCTCCTTTGCTGTCTTCAGTATATTGTCAGCCACGTACCCCTTGCCTTTTGCTACAATCTTTGGCGCTTCCATGATACCCGCCTGGTATTTTAGCGCAACTGCCTGTTTGCGTTTTTGTTCTGAAGAGGATGGTGGCTTCATACGCGAAGGTCAACCCCTTTATAGTCAGCCAAGATGGGGCCTTTGGTTTGAATCGGGCTTGTTGACTTGCCGCGCTCGGCCGGGACAGGCTGGACCCGCATAGCCGATAGATGGTAACCGACGTCCTGTAATTGGTCAGCAAAACGATCCTTGGACCCTTGAATGAGTGCTTCCACCCATGGTGTATCGTTAAAAATTTGCAGGTTAACAATTCGATTCACGATACTTACATCAATCATGGTTGTCCCCATGCTTTGGAGTTCCAAATGAAAGAATAGACGGCAGTTCTCCGGATCAAGCTGGCCAGAGCCTTTCTTTTTCGACTCAATTTGGACGAAAGCCGTCTCATCCCCTTCACCTTGGCGAATCGGAATTTGCATCACAATTTGAGACAAAGCTTGGTTAGCGGGCTGTACCATCATCAACTGTTGCCCGGTCACTTGTTGCAGCAGTTGATCTGCAGCTTCACGCAAGGCGGTTGGAATTGCTTGAGCTGGCGCTTGACTGATTTGGAGCAAGAGGGATTTGACTGTATCCATCTGCTTTAATGAATGGGAATCGATCGCCCCTTGTGAAAATGCCTGTCCCATCAATTCTCTCTCGTGGGTTACGCCTAAATGACGAAACAATTCAGCAATCGGGTTAGCAGCTGTGGCTCCATTTACCGCACCAGATGCTTGAGACACCATTTGTGGCATGACTTTTTGTCCCGCGTCTGTCACTACGGTCCTTTGCTCTGCCGTCTGCTTGTTTTGGATCGACTCCTGATTCATCTGTGTTGACTGAGGAATAGGCAAGGACTCATTTCGAGCAATTTTTGACTCGACGCTTGCACCACTGGTCTGGTTCGACACCAACTGATTACTCTTACCAGTCATGGCGTTTTGCTGCGATTCCACCTGCTTACCGGCGGTGTTTGGTGCAGGTACTGTCTCAGTGGAAACAGATGACGAAACAGCTTGTGATGGCGATGGTATGGTACTGAAAGCCTGTGTTGATGATTGGGGCGATGTCTGCACTTGCGATGAAGGCTGACCGCTCTGCGCAGGCAGAGGCTGAGTCTGGCTTCCTCCAGTCGCGTTTTGCGAAGCACCTTGATTGGGCTGATTCCCTTGTGGCATTTGTTTGACCGCCAGTCCCTCGTCTGTACCATCGTTGCCCTGGATAAGGAAAGAGAGTCCCGTCAACTTTTCTTTTAACTGACTGACAAGCTGTTTGACATCTCCCGTTGCTGCATTAGCTTGTCCGGGTACTTGCTGTGATTGGCTTTGAGGCACCTGCCCTGTCGTCTGGGAAGGCTGGCCCTCTCCCTCTAAAAAGAGCGAGGCTTGCTGCAGCAGGTTTTGTATGAGCTGCCCCATTGGCTTGTCCGATAAAAAAGCCTTGAGCCCTGCGATTGTATCGGGAGACAGTGGCAAATTTCGTTTCATGGCAGTCAGGAATGCCTCGATAGTGGCATTGTCTACGCCTAATCTCCCAGCAACGGCTGAAAAAGCTTGTATGGTTTCCTTATTCACAGGAAGATTGGCACCAAGCAGAGCTTGCACGATTGCTTTGTTCTCTTTTGTATCGGCAATCCCTAGTGAACGCATTAGCCCTTCTAGAGATGCTTCTTTTCCAGCTCCGTCCCCAACGCTTTCCAAAACCTTCAACGTGACGACACCTGTTGATGGCTGGACTTGCAGCCAAGCTTTCTGGCCCGGTTCCAGACTTGCTTCCATTTTAGCCTGAACCTGCATTCCCCCGACTTGTACGAGCGCCATATTGTCCGGGTAATGCTTGATTACCGTGCCTTTAAACACTTGACCGGGAGTAAGCTCAACCGGCTTCGGAGCGGATATGGGTGCTTTTTGCACGAATGATTGAATAAGTTGCGACGGGGAAAACATGCAGATCCTCCTCCTGTAGCTCGTATGTTACTAGCACTTTTTAGGCGTGTTCTTTTACGCCAGTAAATGTCTTCCGATGAATCGGCGTAGGTCCAAATCGAGCGATTGCTGCCAGATGCTCAGGGGTGCCGTAGCCTGCGTGTTTGTCAAAGCCATAGGCTGGATATTGTTCGGCATACTGCGCCATCAATCGATCACGGGTGACCTTCGCTACGATCGATGCGGCTGCAATCGAGACACTCTTGGCATCTCCCCCAATAATCGGAACCTGCTCGCAATCCATTCCGGTTAGCTGCACAGCGTCAATCAGTAATGCATCTGGTGCTTTACCTGCCTGTTGGATCGCCAGCTTCATCGCCTCTTTTGTAGCAGCTAATATATTGATCGCATCAATTCTTGCTGCTTCGACAATTCCGATTCCCACAGCAAGTGCATCTCTTTGAATGATTTCGCAAAAAGCCTCCCGGGTGGATACGGGTATCTTCTTCGAGTCATTCAGGCCTGGCAAGTAAAAATCCTTGGGCAGGCACACGGCACACGCGACAACTGGACCAGCCAATGGACCTCTTCCGACCTCATCAACCCCGAATATGTACTGATGCCCCTTCTCAAACATCGCTTTCTCATAGACGGTCATGTCAGCCCACATCTGTGCGAGCTTTTCTTGACGCGCAATCGCTGCTTCCATCTGCTTCGCCAGAGCCTGTACACCCGCTCTTTTATCTTCTTTCAGCAATTGTAAAAAATCTTTGGGTACCTCGTCCAACTTTTCCATCGTCACTCGTATTTCTTTTATCGACATATCCGCTAGATTCATTGACTCATTTCTCCTTACCGATCCTCATAGTAAAAACCTGCCTACCGTATATGTCGATAGACAGGTTTTTGATGGCTGGAAAAGCTTATTCTGGAAAAGATACCGGCTTACCAATCGGTTCGTCCATTTCCCAGTCAATCGGGCGCTCGACAGAGATCGTTCCCAGCTTGCCGGAACGCAGCTCACGCAGGAAAATTTCCGCTGCCTTGTCGTAGTCGATATTTCCGCCAGAAACGAGGCATCCACGCTTCTTCCCGATTTCTTCGAGCATTTCTACTCGATCCTCAGGCAATTCTTTTAGCTTGAAGCGTTCGATCAGGCGTTCCGGATAGTAGTGCATCATGTAGCTGATGACAAATAATGCTACCTCCGTAAAATCGATGAGCTCGTCTTTAATTGCCCCACTTGCCGCCAATCGCAGACCTACCATCTGATCTTCAAATTTCGGCCAAAGAATACCAGGCGTATCGAGAAGCTCCAGTGTATCGCCCATTTTTACCCATTGCTGCGCCTTGGTTACTGCCGGACGATCACCTGTTGCCGCTACCGAGCGCTTGGACAATCGGTTAATGAGGGAAGACTTGCCGACATTGGGGATTCCCAAAATCATGATGCGGATGGCACGCCCTTGCATCCCCCGCTCACTGCGCTTTGCCAGCATGTCAGCAGCTAGCTCCTTACACATTTCTGGGAGCTTGCTGACACCTTTTCCACTGAGAGCATCAATCGGCAATGTGCGAATGCCTTGTTTGCGAAAATAAGCAATCCACTCATCTGTTGCCCGTTCATCCGCCAAATCTGCTTTGTTAAGTAATATCAAACGTGGTTTATCACTGACAATCTCGTCAATCATCGGATTACGGCTGGAAAGCGGCAGACGTGCATCGAGAAGCTCAATGACTACATCGATTAATTTCAGCTTTTCCGTTACTTGACGACGTGCTTTAGCCATATGGCCAGGAAACCATTGGATCGTCATGATGTCTCACCTACCTTGAAGCTTTGCGTTATCTAGTCAAGCGAATTCCCGCAACCGGCCAAAATGTAAACTCAGCTCTACCAACAACCGTACTGACGGCAACAGGACCGATGGCTCTGCTGTCATGACTGTTCAGCCTGTTGTCGCCCATCACAAAGATATGGTCTGCTGGTATTTGGACCGGGGGAAAATCGTGGGTAAAGAACGGCTCTCCCTGCTGCTTCGCTTGTTCTTTTAATTGTGTAAGATACGGTTCCTCTACCACTTTGCCATTGACCAGCAGCTGATCGCTTTTAACCTCAACTGTATCACCCTCAACAGCAATGACTCTCTTGATGTAATCCCGTTCCTTTTCAGCATGGAACACGATGATTTCACCAGGCTTCGGATCTTGCAAAAAGTAAATAGCTTTGTTCACAACTAATTTTTCGCTGTTATGTAATGTACTTTCCATGGATTCGCCTTCTACAATAAACGGGGCGAACAAAAAGGTACGAATGAGAAACGCCAAGACTAAAGCGATCCCAAGTGCCTTTATCCATTCCCATAGTTCATTTTTCTTCTTATGACTGGAGGTAATTTCTTCGCTCATGACTTACGATCCTCCCATGAGAACTCGTCCAACCTTAGCTGTAACATATGTCAAGATGAACTATTTTATTTCAAGATCGCTAAATGGAAAAAAGAGGCCTGGCAAGCAGGCCAGTCCTCTTTCTAAGCGTTACGCTTATCGACGAATTTCTTTAATACGAGCTGCTTTACCTACGCGATCGCGCAGATAGTACAGTTTCGCACGACGTACTTTACCATGACGCACGATTTCGATCTTGTCGATCTTAGGCGTGTGTACTGGGAATGTACGCTCAACACCTACGCCGTAAGAAATCTTACGAGCTGTAAATGTTTCGCTGATACCTGTACCGCGACGGCGAATGCATACGCCTTCGAACAGCTGGATACGCTCACGCTGACCCTCGATAACCTTAACGTGTACACGAACAGTGTCACCAGGTCGGAACGCAGGAATGTCCTGTTTCAATTGCGCTTTTTCCAGTTCACGGATAATTTGGTTCATTTGAATTTCCTCCTTCCGATAGACGTTCTTACTCGTCTAACCCATAGGTCCAGCCGCTTAGGCTGCGTTACGAGTAGCGGACCGCCTTAGTCAGCGGGCAAAATTGCCACAAGAAGTATATTAACACAGTGGCTACAAAACTACAAGGTTCTTCTCCTATTTGTGCCCTACTTTTTTTCTTGCTCCAATTCAGCCAATAGCTTTTTCATTTCATCTGTCAGCGCAAGCTTTTCCAACAAATCTGGACGCCGTGCTTTTGTTCGACGCAACGATTCTTTTAACCGCCAGCTTTCAATATTGGCGTGGTGACCCGACAACAATACGTCTGGCACCTTCCAGCCGCGAAACTCAGCCGGTCTTGTGTAATGAGGGTATTCGAGCAGTCCTGTTGAAAAGGAATCCTCAACAGCTGACGTCTGGTTGCCCAACGCCCCTGGTTGCAAACGAACGACACTGTCAATGACCACCATCGCCGCGAGCTCTCCCCCAGTCAGGACGTAGTCGCCAATCGAGATCTCATCCGTGACGAGATACTCCCGAATTCGCTCGTCGTACCCTTCATAATGACCGCAAATGAAGACAAGGTGCTCTTCTTGCGCTAACTCCTCTGCAAGCTTCTGATGATAAGGCACACCCTGTGGACACATCAGAATCACTCGGGGCTTTTTCTCTCCTGTCAAGGCTTCTACGGCCCGGAACAACGGCTCTGGCTTCAAAACCATTCCACCGCCACCACCATAAGGGGTGTCGTCTACCGTACCGTGCTTGCTCTCAGAGAAATCACGAAAATTGGTGACGTGAAAATCAACCAGTTCTTTTTCGCTTGCCTTTCCCAAAATGCTGCTGGACAAAACACCTGTAAACATCTCGGGAAAGAGCGTAAAAATGTCGATCCGCATCTGAAGTTCCTCCTACAGCAAGCCTTCCATCAGATGGCAGACCACACGTTTGTTTGCGATGTCCACTTCCTTAATGCAGTCATCGATATACGGCAGCAAGATTTCTCCGCGTTTTCCCTTCACTACCCATACATCGTTTGCTCCCGGCTGCATGACATCCACGATTTTCCCCAGTTCTTCGCCCTCATCGGTTACGACGACGCAGCCGACGAGCTGATGAATGTAGAACTCATCCTCTTCTAATTCCATCAGCGCTTCCTCTGGAATTTTCAACTCTCCGCCCTTGTACTTTTCGATATCGTTAATATGCTCATAGCCTTGAAAGCTCACAATCTCAAAATTTTTATGCGAGCGACGAGAAGCGATTTTCAATTTGAGCGGCTCACTGAGTGTCGGATGGAACAAGTACAGCTCATTTCCTTTGCGAAAACGCTGGTCTGGAAAGTCAGTCGTTGGTGTTACACGTACTTCACCACGCAGGCCATGCGTATTAACCAGTTTGCCTACCCCGTAAAAACTATTTTGGCTCAACGTGTTCATTCCTCCTTTTCTTTGTTCCCATTTTTCATTTGTAGTCGAATCTCATGCACCAGGCCATCTTTTATCATGATTTCCGTTCCGGACATAATTTCATCCCATACATCGCCCTCTTGAATCGTGACAGGGCTTTGGACAGTCTGGTAATCGATCTCGCTTCCCTCTGAGAGATTTTCTACCTGCTGGAGGGTATATGTCAGGTGATCTATCTTTTCCTTGCGCCGACGCTCTTCCTGCGCGATTTTTTCCTGCGCCAACGCATATGTATCCGCAGACTTTTTCTTCGCCTCGGTTAATAGCTTTTTCGATTGAAACTGCCACTGCTCCCACTCTTTACGCTGCAAACGAAGTCGTTGGCTATACTGATCAATGAGAGCAGCCCGTGATGCTTCCGTAATGATCAGTTTAACCTGTACCGTCCGAAATATAGTAAGCACCTTCGCCACTCCTTTCGGAAAAACCATCATGGTTGATGAGCATCCTGGATACTAGAAAAAAGACTGGGAAAGCTCCCAGCCTTTTCTCATACAATTTCAACCGTGACACGCTTGTCCGTTTCCACGGATGCGGCGATCACGACCGTGCGCAGGGCTTTCGCGATTCGACCTTGCTTGCCAATAATCTTCCCCATATCATCAGGGTGTACCGACAATTCAAAGACGAGAGTTCGCTCTTTGTCCACTGCGTTAACACGAACCTCATTCGGATGATCGACGAGAGCTTTAGCGATCGTTTCGACCAGCGCTTTCATCATCAAACCTCCAGATGACCGACTTATTTGCCGTATTTGGTTTCGTGTACTTTTGCGAGTACGCCTTCTTTGGAGAGAAGGTTACGAACGGTGTCAGTTGGAGCTGCACCATTCAGGATCCATTGTACCGCTTTGTCGGTATCAATTTTCACCACTGCCGGTTGAGCAACCGGATTGTAGTAACCGATTTCTTCAATGAAACGGCCATCGCGTGGGGAACGGGAGTCAGCTACTACTACACGGTAGAAAGGAGCTTTCTTGGAACCCATACGCTTCAGACGGATTTTTACTGCCATGTTGTGTCACCTCCTGTATTAATCAACGCTAGAAGAGCATCTGCGTTGGTGCTACTATATCTGAACCATCGCGGCCAGCTGACAAGTCAGTGTCGCGAAGAGATCATGCCTACTCACTTGAACGGTGGCTTGAAGTTAAAAGGGAAGTTCATCCCGCCCTGGTTGTTGCCTCCGCCTTTTCCCATGAAAGGTAATCCGAAGCCTTTTTTCTTCGACTTCTTGACCATCTTGTCAGCAGCGCCTGAGAATTGCTTCATCATCTTTTTCATTTCCTCGAACTGCTTGAGGAAGCGATTGACTTCTTGAATACTCGTTCCGCTTCCGCTTGCGATGCGCTTGCGACGGCTGGCATTCAATAAATCAGGATTCGCGCGCTCTTGTTTGGTCATGGATTTGGCGATCGCTTCAACGCGGGCAATCTGCTTCTCATCCACGTTCATTTTGCCCTTCATCTTGTTCATTCCTGGCAGCATGCCGAGAATGTCTTCAAAAGGACCCAGGTTGCGAAGCTGCTGCATGGAATCCAGGAACATGTCGAAGGTAAACTCACCTTGACGCATTTGGCGTTCCATATCGCGTGCTTTGTCTTCATCCACGGATGCCTGTGCTTTTTCAATCAGGCTGAGTACGTCACCCATACCCAAAATACGGGAAGCCATACGATCCGGATGGAACGGTTCGAGCGCATCCAGCTTTTCACCCATCGCCGCGAATTTGATCGGCTTGCCAGTGACAGCTTTGACGGACAGTGCCGCACCGCCTCGGGTATCACCGTCGAGCTTCGTGAGAACCACACCAGTCAGTTCGAGCTGGCTGTTAAAGCTCTCTGCTACATTGACGGCATCCTGACCTGTCATCGCGTCCACGACGAGCAAAATCTCATCGGGCTTGGTTACTTCGCGAATTTGCTTCAACTCATCCATCAGCGCTTCGTCAATATGCAGGCGACCTGCGGTATCGATAAGGACTACGTCGAGATGATTCGTCTTCGCGTGTTCAATCGCTTGGCGAGCGATATCGACAGGACTGACTTGATCACCGAGAGTGAAGACGGGAACATTCAGTTGATCCCCTAAAACCTGAAGCTGCTTGATCGCAGCAGGACGGTAAATGTCTCCCGCTACCAGAAGCGGCTTGCGGTTTTGCTTTTGCAAGTACTTGGCCAGCTTACCAGTTGTGGTCGTTTTACCTGCCCCTTGCAGACCTGCCATCATGATGACGGTCGGCGGGCGGTGCGCCATCGTGAGCTGAGCGAC
Organism: Brevibacillus sp. AG162; assembly: GCF_006715575.1. NCBI lineage: Bacteria > Bacillati > Bacillota > Bacilli > Caryophanales > Paenibacillaceae > Brevibacillus > Brevibacillus sp. AG162. Next base: position 524,017 of record NZ_VFNO01000001.1, on the reverse strand, counting down.
GTTGCCACCCATCAGAGCGACCAGCTCTTCGTTCACGATCTTGATCACCATTTGACCAGGCGTCAGGCTTTTCATGACTTCCTGACCGACTGCGCGCTCCTTGACACGAGCAACGAAGTCTTTTACCACTTTAAAGTTAACGTCTGCTTCCAGCAGGGCCAGACGGACCTCACGCATCGCTTCATTCACGATGGTCTCGTCTATTTTCCCTCTGCCGCGCAGTTTGTCAAACGCGTTTTGCAGCCGATTGGCTAAGCTCTCAAACGCCATGCGAGCCCTCCTAATCCATCTCTGACAGTTGGTGGAGCAAAGTGTTCAGCTCGTCTCTTGTCTCGCTCTCCGAAAGCTCATTTACAAGTTCGGTCATGCGATTCAACACGTCCATGCGCTTTTCATGACGCTCAGCGAGGCGAAGCTTCTGATCGTATTCAAACAGTTGCTTCTCTGCCCGCTTAATATGATCATAGACAGCTTGGCGGCTGACCTCATGCATCTCGGCAATTTCTCCGAGCGATAAATCGTCCAGATAATACAGCTCAAGATATTCTCGCTGCTTGCCCTTGAGTAGCGGCGCGTAAAAGTCAAACAAGAGATTAACTTGATTGGTCTTTTCTAACATGAAACCAATCCTTTGCTATGAGGTACTCGTTTCAAACTGTAAAGACTTTTTCTTTACAGCACGTAGATTATAGTACCTAATTCCACACCTAGTGTCAAGCTTTTTTATTGACATCATTTTTATATCCTCGAAACACTATGTTTTACGCGTTTTCCTGCTGTTCTGTTTCATCTTTTTGGATCAATCCAGCAAACAGCGCGTGAACAAATTGCTCGGGATCAAACTGCTGCAAGTCATCCATTCTTTCACCCAAGCCGACGTATTTCACCGGAATGTTCAGCTCGTTGCGAATCGCAATGACGATACCGCCCTTTGCTGTACCATCCAGCTTGGTCAGGACCAAACCTGTTACACCAGCAGACTGTCCAAACGTTTTCGCTTGTGAAAGCGCATTTTGCCCAGTCGTAGCATCCAAAACTAGCAAGACCTCGTGCGGAGCTCCTGGCAATTCGCGCTGCAATACGCGGTGAACCTTCGCCAGCTCTTCCATCAGATTGACTTTGTTTTGCAAACGGCCTGCCGTATCGCACAACAGCACATCGACCTGTCGGGATTTCGCTGCCTGAATCGCATCGTAGATCACGGCAGCTGGATCAGAGCCTTGCTGCTGCTTGATTACGTCAACTCCTACACGCTCTCCCCAGACCTCCAGCTGTTCAATAGCTGCTGCACGGAATGTGTCACCTGCTGCCAGCAGCACTTTTTTATTTTGCTGCTTGAACATATGCGCCATTTTACCGATCGTAGTCGTTTTCCCAACTCCGTTAACCCCTACGAACAAAATGACGTTCAGACGACCGTCCTCTACATTCAGAGTCGTATCCGCAGCATCATCATTTTTCAAAAGGGCAACCAGTTTTTCTGAGAGAATGGGCTGCAGGTCGATCGCATTCTCGATTTTTTGCTTGCGCACCTCTGTCCGCAAGTCGTCAATGAGCTCCATCACGGTATTGACGCCCACATCGGACGTAATCAAAATTTCCTCTAATTCATCGAAAAAGTCATCGTCGATCTTTTTGTAGCGACGTACCAGATCCTCTACTTTTTCTACTAGCAGGTCTCTCGTCTTAGCCAAGCCATCCGTAAACTTCTGGGTGACCTCTTCGGACTTTTGGACAATAGCATCACGAAGGCGCTTGAAAAAACTCATGTTCATCTTCCTTTGCGGGTAGTATCAATTGAATGGCAAATCCGATTAAGAGGCAGATTCGATAAACTTGTCACTGTCCTCCAGCTTCACGGAGACGAGTTTGGACACGCCGCCCTCCTGCATCGTGATACCGTATAGCACATCTGCGCTCTCCATTGTGCCTTTTCTGTGTGTGACGCAAATGAACTGTGTCTGGTTGCTGAAATGGTGCATGTACTCGGCGAAACGGTTAACGTTTGCCTCATCCAAAGCGGCTTCTACCTCATCCAATACACAGAATGGCACTGGCTTCACACGCAGGATGGCAAAAAGCAAGGCCATTGCAGTCAAAGCACGTTCGCCCCCGGACAAGAGCGCAAGATTTTGCAGCTTCTTGCCAGGTGGCTGCGCCACGATATCGATGCCCGTCTCAAGCAGGTTGTCTGGGTTGGAGAGTACAAGATCTGCGCGTCCTCCTCCAAACAGTTGGACAAACACGTCGCGGAATTGCTCCGAGATCGCATCAAATGTTTCTTTGAAGCGGCGCGACATCTCTGCGTCCATTTCTTGGATCACTTGATAGAGCATGTCTTTTGCTTCATTCAAATCAGCTTCCTGCGAGCTTAAGAACTGCTGACGCTCGGACAAGCGCTCATATTCCTCAATCGCGCCAAGATTCACAGTGCCAAGTGCCCCAATTTGCTTTTTGAGACGATTGACCACTTGTGTCTCTTCCTGAATCTCGCCACGTGCCGGATATTTTTGCTTCGCCAGGTCGTAGCTCATTTCGTATTCTTCGGAGAGTTTATTCAACAAATGATCGAGCTCTACCTCGTTGCGGTTGACTTTTACTTCTTCCTGATGAAGCTTTTCCTCGAGTGATTTGACCTCGCGGCGGATTTCCTTCACCTGCTGTTCCACTTGCTCCTGTTTGTAAAAGAGAGTCGCCCGCTCACTTCGCCGCTCTTGAATCAAGCCAGCTACACGGTCTTTATCCTGACGCAATTCGCTAATGCGCTGATCCAGCTCAAGCCCGGATGATTCGTTCGTACGCTCCAGCTCATCAAGAGATGCCAAGTTCGCGTTTTGTTCTTCCCATTCGCGCTGCAATTGGCTCTTTTGCTCCAGCAAGCGTTCGGTTTGCTCCAAGCGAGATTGATACTCTTGCTTGACCTGGGCATTCAGTACTTTGAGACTTGTTATTTTTTGATTCATTTCTTCTTTGGATTCGAGCTGCTCTTGGCGTTTCGCCTCTGCTTCTGCAATACGCTCACCTAGCTCTTTTTCCTCTTGTTCCATGGCGGTCAAAGAGGCTTGCAGCTGCTCTTGCTTGCGTTTGGCTTCTTCCATCTCGCGGCGATAGCCTTCAATATCTTGTTCAACAAGCTTTGCCCGCTCGCCCAAGGATCTGCCTTCCGATTCTTTTTGCTGCAAGAGCCCTTTTACTTCCTGTTCTTTCAGTCGCAGACTCTCGCCTTCTGTGCGCAGAGCTTCTTGCTCGTTCTGCATTTGCGCCATTTCCTTCGTCAACTGCTCCATAAGGGTAGTATGCCCAGAAATTGCCTGGTCGATTTCTACCAGCTGCGCTTCCAGCTCTTCTGATTGACGGTTGCGTCCAAGCAGGTTCGTGCTGTTCTTTTTCAAGGCCCCCCCTGTCATGGAACCACCAGCATTCACGATATCGCCTTCCAGCGTCACGACACGATAGCGGTAGCCAAGCGTACGGGCCACACGGTTTGCCTGCTCCAGCTTTTCCGTAATAATGACGTTGCCCAGAAGACTTTCGAGGATGGGTCGGTATGCTTCCTCAAAGGTCACGAGCTCACTCGCGATTCCGACGACTCCACTCTCCGCCTCCAGCAGGCGCTTATCACTTGCCTGCAAGGTGCGAGGACGGATGACATCAAGCGGTAGAAAAGTCGCCCTACCTGCATTGTGCTGCTTCAAGTGAGCAATGGCTGCGCGACCGGATGCTTCGTTGTCCACGACGACGTTTTGCAGTGCGCCACCCAATGCGACCTCCATCGCTGTCTCGTATTGCTGTGGCACGACAACGAGCTCAGCGACCGCTCCATGGATTCCTTTGAAGCCACGCTCGCGTGCTTTCAAAATTTCTTTTACCCCTTGCTGAAACCCTGCGAACTCCGACTGCATTTCTTTTAACAGGTCAAAACGCGACTTCGCTGCTTCCCGCTTTTGTTCCCAGTGGCGCAGCTCTCGACGGGCTGTTTCTAGGCGGGCTTGTCCTTCGCGCATGCCCTCGACCAGCTCTTTGTATCTAACGCCGGTTTCTTGAATGGTAGAAACGATCTGCTCCAGCTGATCTTGGAGCTGGCTCAGCTGAGCTAGTCGCTGCTCTTCTTCTTCATCGAGCTGTTTTTTTCCAGACAATTGACGTTCAACTCTGGCCTCGCTTGTCTTGAGAAGCTGCTCTTGATGGCGATTTTCGTTGCGCAGATTCGCCATTTCGTTGAGCTTTTCGAAGTAATCACTCTTCAAACGCTCTACGTCATCTGTCAGTGATTGCACCATGGAAAAAAACTGACCTTCTGCTTCTTGCAGCGAAGCGTGGGCTTCGGTCATTCGGCGATCCGCTTCCTTGGCCCGCTCTTGTTCTTCTGCCAGTTCTGCCTCAAGCCCGTGCTGCTTCTCGGTAATCCGATGCATCTGCTCCATCGTCTGCTGACGATTGGCATTGAGATTGCGCATACGCTCCCGCAATACCTCACGTTGTCCTTCGACTTTCTCGGTCTCTTCACTGACTGTCAAAAGTACTTGTTGCAGTTCTTCGATAGATTGGTCAATTTGGGTGACATGAAAACGCGCCTGCTCCAAATCAGCTTCTTGCTTGGATGCTTCGGTCGTTTGTCCGATTAACAGGTGCTTGAGTTCCTCTACGCGTCCTGTGGCTGTTTCCCACTTCGTATGAGCTGCTTCAATTTGCTGCACATAAAGGGCTACTTCATGCTCAACCAGTTGGCGATGAAGCTCCTTGTACGTCTTGGCCGTTTCTGCCTGCTCCTGCAAAGGTCCGATCTGCTCCGTAATCTCACTGACGATATCGTGAATACGCACCAGATTTTGCTCGGTGTCATCGAGCTTTTTCTCAGCCTCGCGCTTGCGTGTTTTGTATTTGACGATTCCGGCTGCTTCTTCAAATATTCCACGGCGATCCTCTGACTTGGTACTGAGAATTTCCTCAATTTTACCTTGACCGATAATGGAATACGCTTCTTTACCCAGCCCGGTATCCATGAACAGCTCCATGATGTCTTTTAGACGGCAGGATCTGTTGTTTATGTAGTACTCACTGTCACCAGAACGATACACTCTGCGGGTAACGGATACCTCCGAATATTCCACATCGAGCGAACGATCTGTATTGTCCAAGGTGAGTGTCACTTCTGCGAAATTCACTGGCTTGCGCTTGTCACTGCCGGCAAAAATAATGTCTTCCATTTTCGCTCCACGCAACGACTTCGCGCTCTGTTCCCCCAGCACCCAGCGGATCGAATCAGAAACGTTACTTTTCCCACTTCCATTCGGTCCCACTACGGCTGTTACCCCTGGTACAAATTCCAATTCCGTGCGATCGGCAAAGGATTTGAATCCAGCCAGCTCCAGGCGTTTCAAATACATACGTACGGTCCTCCTTAAGAAACCATCCAAGACTGCCTGCCAAATTGACAGATTGAAAACATGCAAGGATCGGATGGTACCCGAAAAGAAGCCCCTGCATCGAACAGGAGCTACCTACTACGAGCCTACTTGGTCATCTGTAGGTAAGTGTATCATAGATAGCGGTCATCTCGCAGTATTTTCCCTATGTTTCCCACCCGTAAGAAAAAAGCTGCACCATCTTGTAGCAGATGATGCAGCCCTTCTCGCTGACGAGTGATTATTTATCCCCCAGCTTGACCAATGCTCGTGCAGCAGCTTGCTGTTCCGCTTCTTTTTTGGAGCGGCCAGAGCCGATGCCAAGCGAACGATTGTTCAAAAGCACCTCAGATACGAATTCTCGATTATGAGCTGGTCCTTTTTCTTCTACAATTCGGTAATGGATGTCTCCCAGATTGTCTTGTTGAACAAATTCCTGCAACTGGCTCTTGAAGTCGGTTACCTGGGCAAACTCTCCCTTGTCGATGCGCGGGTACACGTATTTTTCCATAAAGGAAAAAACTGCGTCCAACCCCTGATCTAAGTAAAGCGCACCTACAAACGCCTCAAAAACGTCCGCTAGCAAGGCTGGTCGCTGACGTCCACCTGTCAGCTCTTCCCCTTTTCCCAGCAATACGAGATCGCCAAAATTCAACAGTTCAGCAAACTTGACGAGAGAAGGTTCACAGACAATGGCTGCACGCAGCTTCGTCATTTCCCCTTCACTCATCTTCGGAAAAGTTTTATACAAAAACTGGGAGACCGTCAACTCCAACACAGCATCCCCCAAAAACTCTAGCCGCTCATTGTCTGATATTCGTTTGCCGCGTTGCTCGTTCACGTAGGAAGAATGGGTGAATGCCTGCCGCAAAACACTTTCATCGCGAAAGCGAAAGCCTATCGTTTCTTGCAGCTGTGCAAAATTCATCACCCTCACCACCATTCCAGGAGACTGCCTACTTTTTCTATCAGTAGGGCTCATTTATGCTTCGTATCGCTTCAAGACTATCGATGCATTGTGACCGCCGAATCCAAATGTATTGGAAACAGCCACATTGACGGTCGCCTTGCGCGCATGGTTCGGAACATAGTCCAGATCACATTCTGGATCCGGGTTTTCCAAGTTGATTGTTGGAGGCAGTATTTGATCACGCAGCGCATATGCCGTCGCGATTGCCTCGACACCGCCAGTAGCACCCAGCAAATGGCCTGTCATCGATTTGGTCGAGCTGACAGCCAGTTTGTATGCGTGCTCGCCAAACACACTCTTGATCGCTTGTGTTTCTGCGATGTCTCCTTGGTCAGTAGAAGTACCATGTGCATTAATGTATTGGACTTCCGTTGGGTCAACGCCAGCGTCTTTCAGTGCGCTTGCCATGCAACGCGCTGCCCCTTCGCCACCGGGAGATGGAGAAGTAATGTGATGAGCATCTGCACTCATTCCGTAGCCAATGACTTCCGCGATGATGTTTGCTCCACGTTTTTTCGCATGCTCAAGCTCTTCCAGAATCAGAACACCAGCACCTTCGCCCATTACGAAGCCATCGCGATCTTGGTCAAACGGACGGCTTGCTTTTTGCGGCTCATCGTTTCTGGTGGACATCGCTTTTGCTGAGCAAAAGCCTGCAAATCCCATTGGACGCACCGTTGCTTCTGCTCCGCCTGCGATCATGACATCAGCGTGATCGAACTGGATCAGACGCAGTGCATCACCGATTGCATTTGTACCTGTCGCACAAGCGGTAATCGCGCTGGAAGTTGGTCCTTTTGCACCGTATTGAATGGATACTGCACCAGACGCCATGTTCGCAATCAGCATCGGAATAAAGAACGGACTCACACGACGCGGTCCTTTTTCCAACAAGACGGAATGCTGTTCTTCCCATGTAGTCAGACCACCGATTCCGGACCCGATGTATACACCCACTCGTTCCGCATTTTCTGGCGTGATCTCCAGTTTTGCATCTTCTACAGCCATTTTGGCGGCAGCTAATCCAAACTGAACGAATCGGTCTGTACGTCGGATATCTTTCTTGTCCATATACTGTTCAGGATCGAAGTTTTTCACTTCGCCTGCAATTTGTGTTGGATAATCAGAAGCGTCAAAGGCAGCCACACGGTCAATGCCTGATTTTCCTTCCAGCAAGCTGTTCCAAAAAGTCTGCGCGTCATTCCCTACTGGAGAAACGACACCAACGCCAGTAATCACCACTCTGCGTTTCATTGCAATCACCTCTATATGAAAGTCAGCAGTCAGCTTCTTACATTCACTGCATGCAAAACGTGTATTTGTTTGGATAATGTACAGGTGGCTATTGAAGGAGAAGTCCCGTATGGTACGGGACTTCCAACAGATCAACTACTTGTGAGATTCTATGTATTTAACAACCTCACCAACAGAAGTGATCTTTTCAGCATCTTCGTCGGAAATCTCTAAATCAAACTCATCTTCGAGTTCCATTACGAGTTCAACCACATCCAGGGAGTCAGCGCCCAGGTCTTCTTTGAAAGAAGCTTCCAAAGTAATTTTGGACTCATCTACACCCAGACGATCGACGATGATTTTCTTTACACGCTCCAAAGTATCTGCCATCTTGCTTCACCCCCTCTCCCGTATTATAGTGGATGAGCTTTCAAAAAACCAGTTTTCGTGAAAACGCTCGATTGAGGTTTTCTTTCTACATGTACATTCCGCCGTCTACGTGCAGGGTCTGCCCTGTCATGTAGTTGGCTGCGTCGGATGCCAGGAACAGTACTACAGATGCGATATCATCAGTTTGTCCCAAGCGGGCAAGCGGAATTTGGCTTGTGAGTCCTGCTTTGACATCCTCTGGCAATACAGCAGTCATTTCTGTATCGATAAATCCTGGCGCAACAGCATTCACCGTGATATTACGGCTAGCCAGCTCGCGAGCAGCCGTCTTCGTCAAGCCAATAACCCCAGCTTTTGCCGCCACGTAGTTAGCTTGTCCTGCGTTCCCCAAAACACCTACCACAGAAGTGATATTGATGATTTTGCCTGAACGCTGCTTCATCATTGGGCGGGTCGCTGCCTTTACGCAGTTGAATACACCCTTCAGATTCGTCGCAATGACATCGTCCCACTCGTCTTCTTTCATGCGCATGATCAGGTTGTCGCGAGTAATTCCCGCGTTGTTCACGAGAATATCGATCGCACCAAAATGATCCAAAGCAGCTTTGAACATGTCGTTGACATCTTCTGTAGAAGAAACGTTCGCGCGAATCATGATGGCATCGCGGCCCATTTCTTTAATAAGCGCAACAGTCTCGCTTGCTGCCGCTTCACTACCTGCGTAATTGACAACCACATTAGCGCCAGCTTCTGCCAGCTTCAATGCAATCGCACGCCCAATACCACGGGAAGCCCCTGTGACCAGGGCTGTTTTTCCTGTTAGCATAGTACCCCTCCGTTCAAAAGCTCAGTAAGCGAATCCATATCCTGTACAGAGATAATCGTCGTATCCGCTGGTGCGATTTTCTTGATCAAACCGGCCAAAACTTTTCCTGGACCGATTTCAACAAAGGTTGTCACGCCTGCTTCGACCATCCATTGTACAGAATCCTCCCACAAAACCGGGGCGGAAACTTGTTGAACCAATTGATCTACAATAATGGTCGCCTCAGACACTGGTCTAGCCGTTACGTTTGCCACAACAGGCACAGTCGCTTCTTGTACCGTAACGCCAGCCAAAACTTCTTGCAGTTTATCTGCTGCCGGCTGCATCAGGCTCGAGTGGAACGGACCGCTTACATTCAATGGAAGGACACGCTTTGCGCCCGCTTCCTTCGCTTTTTCACCGGCCAGCTTCACACCTTCAGCAGAACCAGAGATGACAATTTGCCCTGGGCAGTTCATGTTCGCTAATTGAACAGGATGTCCAGATGCTGTTACTTCTTCGCAAACCGCATGCAGTGCCGCGCGATCCATGCTCAAGACTGCGGCCATTGCACCTTGTCCCGCTGGCACTGCCTCTTCCATGAACTGACCACGAGCTCGCACTGTTTTGACTGCATCTGCAAAGGACAAGGCCCCAGCTGCAACCAAAGCAGAATACTCACCCAAGCTGTGACCCGCTACGAACGCAGGCTTATAGTCAGGCAACTTTTCGTTCAATGCTGCCAAAACAGCGATGCTTGCTGTCAAAATAGCTGGCTGTGTGTTTGCTGTCAGCTTCAATTCCTCTTCTGGCCCTGCAAAACACAGTCCCGACAAGGAAAAGCCGAGCGCTTCATCCGCCTGCTCAAATATGTGACGGGCCTCTTCCGATTGTTCGGAGAGAGCTTGACCCATTCCTACAAATTGTGAACCTTGCCCCGGAAAAACAAAGGCTACTTTTCCCATTCCTACTTGCTCCCTTCTGCCGGCGTCGTGCACCACTTCAAGAGCGTTGCTCCCCAAGTCAAGCCGCCACCAAACCCAACCAGAATCAGGTTATCGCCTTCTTTTACGCGACCAGCCTTAACTGCTTCATCCAACGCTACAGGAATAGAAGCAGAGGACATGTTTCCATAGCGATCCAGGTTGATTGCTACTTTATCCTCAGACAGACCGAAACGCTGTACGGCAGAGTCAATGATGCGTTTGTTTGCCTGATGCGGCACCAACAGGTCGATCTCGTCCTTCGATACGCCCGCTTTGGACAAGACAGCCTCTGTTGCTGAATTCATCACACGAACGGCGAATTTGAAAACTTCTCCGCCTGCCATGTAGAGATAATGCAGTCCTTGTTCGACAGACTCCGCAGATGCAGGCGTTCTAGAACCACCTGCCGGCAAGCACAAGAGAGATCCGCCTGATCCATCTGCGCCGAGCTCAAAGGACTGGAAGCCGTAGCCTTCGGTAACTTCACCGATAACAGCTGCACCTGCGCCGTCTCCGAACAACACACATGTATTTCGATCTTTGTAATTCGTAATTTTGGACAAGGTCTCAACGCCTACGACCAACACTTTTTTATACAAACCGTTTTCGATGAACTGAGTCGCTGTCGTAATTCCATACAAAAAGCCTGTGCAGGCCGCGGAAAGATCCATGGCAGCCGCACGTGTTGCACCCAGCTTTTCTTGCAGCAAGCAAGCAGTAGACGGGAACGACATGTCAGGCGTTACGGTAGCTACAATGATCATATCCAGCTGTTCCGCGCTGATGTTTGCTTTCTCGAGCGCTTCTTTGGCAGCCTCGTAAGCCAAGTCGGAGGAAGCTTGCTCCGGTGAGCTAATGCGGCGTTCTCTGATTCCAGTGCGGGAAACAATCCACTCATCAGAGGTTTCCACCATTTTCTCCAGATCAAAGTTCGTCAACACCCGCTCCGGGGTATAAGAGCCTGTAGACAAAATCCCTACTGAACGCTTTGCACTCATCTGCTTCACTCGCTTTCTCCCAAAGTATTTTTCTGTAATGATTGCTGGATAACCCCGTTCACGTCCTGCTGAATAAACCGCGTAGCACTCACAATCGCGTTTTTCATCGCACGCTCATTTGAGGAACCGTGGGCCTTAATTACTGGGGATTTCAATCCGAGCAAGGGGGCACCACCGTATTCCGCATAATCCATTTTCTTTTTAAAGCGAACCAATCCAGGTTTCAGAATCGCCGCTCCTAGCTTATTAATCAGGCTGGAAGTAAACTCCTGCTTCAACTGCGAAAAGATTGTGGAGGCAGCACCCTCAACGGCCTTTAACAAAACATTTCCTACAAAGCCGTCGCATACCAGCACATCACAGTTTCCTTGCATAACATCGCGCGCTTCCACATTTCCTACAAAGTTCAAGTCAGCTTCTTGAAGGAGGGGGAAAACAGCTTTCGTCAATTCGTTCCCTTTTCCTTCTTCCGTCCCGACGTTGAGCAAGCCTACTGTCGGACGCTCGAAGCCCAACACTTTTTCAGCATACAAGCTACCCATCACCGCGTATTGTACAAGCTGATGCGGCTTGGCATCCATATTGGCTCCGACGTCCAGCGTCAGTGTTACGCGGCCTTTTGTATTCGGGATATAGGCACAAAGCGCAGGGCGCTCGATTCCATCCATCCGACCTGCGTACAACAAGCCTGCTGTCATTAATGCGCCTGTATTTCCAGCCGAGATCATCGCGTCGACTTTTTTCTCGCGCGCCATCTCAACAGCTACGACCAGCGAAGAATTTTTCTTACGCCGAACAGCTCGAACCGGTTCATCATCTGGTAAAATCACTTCCGCTGCAGGAACGATTTCGATGTTTGCCGGAATATCCTGCGGCAAGTGGTTCCGAATAGCCTGTTCATCTCCCACCAATACAACTGTAATGGCCGGGTTTTCCTTGATGGCAGCAAGCGCCCCTAATACGGTACTCTTCGGTGCGTGATCGCCGCCCATCGCATCCACTGCAATTCGCAACCGTGACTCCTCCTTACTCCTCATCCATGCTGTTATGGTAGCTCGACATTTCAACCACACGGAACGTTGCGGTAAAGACCAACTCACCTTGGACCTTCGTCTCTACACGCACCTTGCATTCGTCGCCGTTACGGCTTCTCACCACTGCTTTGGCAACCAGCTTTTCCCCTGCTCGCACAGGACGGACAAAGCGGATTCTCGCCGTAGCTGTCAACGCTACCTCTGCGTTGATTACTGCTACTGCCAATGAGTTGGCCTGAGCAAATATATAATGCCCTCTGGCAATTTGTGTTTTTGAAAAAACGTGCTCTTCTTTAATTTCCAATACGGAAATGGCCTGTGAATCGAGCTGTAGATCAACCATTTCACCGATGATTTCATCGATGCCCAATGATTTTACAGGATCAAGACTTTTCTCTGCGACTGTCTTGATACGTTCACGGAGCTCCGGTATTCCTAATTCCAGTCGGTCTAAACGTATGGTTTGAATACTGACATGAAATAACTCAGCCAGATCTTCGTCCGTCGCAAATGGATTATCCGCCAGATACTGCACCAAGCGGGACTGGCGATCTTTTTTTGGCAAGCGGGCGATGCCGAACACCCCCTTAAGCAGGATTCAATTGTACTATGTATGATTGCGATCTGTTTTTAATACCTGGTACCAAAACACAGTATAAGGGAGAAGATGTGGAATTACAAGTATCGTTACGAAAATAGGTAACCATCCCTAACGGTAAATGAGCCGAATGATCTCCTCAATCCCCGGTTCTTTCATCTGAATGTCCAGAGGCTCACCCCAGCCCGCCACTTCAGCAAGGATTCGCGGGGAAGAAATTTTCCCTTTGTCGAAGTAAATCGAAAGTACATTCTCTGATAGCTCCATCCGCTCGATTCCCTCTAAGTCGTAAAGCTTTTCGGGCGGTTGTCGAAATTCGATTCGAATGAGGCTTGGCAGCCCTATCTGTCGTCGCAAATCGGCCAAGCTCGTATCCATCATCTTTTTGCCATGGTTGATCACGATGATTCGGTTGCAGAGTTGCTCGATATCGTCCATATCATGAGTCGTTAGTAGAATGGTCTTCTTCTGGGACTGATTCACTTCTTTCAAAAATGCTCTGATGCGAGTCTTCGCGACCACATCCAGCCCAATCGTCGGCTCATCTAAAAACAGGACCGGCGGATCATGCAGCAGAGCCGCAGCTAAATCAGCTCTCATTCTCTGACCCAATGACAGCTTACGTACTGGCGTATCAAGGAACTCATGCAGATCCAGTAGTTCCTGATACGCCTCCATCGATCGCCGATATGCCGTGTCGTTAATCTTGTACATCGCTTGCAAAATTTCGAAGGAATCTCTGACTGGCAGATCCCACCACAGCTGTGTTCGCTGCCCGAACACCACTCCGATTTGTGAGGCTACTTGAATTCTTTCCCGCTGTGGACTATATCCGCCTATTCGTATTTCTCCCTGACTGGGATGAAGAATTCCTGCGAGCATTTTAATTGTCGTCGATTTTCCTGCGCCATTTGGCCCGATATATCCCACGAACTCGCCTCTGTCAATGGAAAAGGAGATATCATGGACGGCTTTGACTTCCCTTCGTTCACGAGAAAAGAGTGTTCGTAGAGAAGCAAAGCGCCCCTCTTTCGCTTTTGTCAGGAAAAATGATTTTTCGATATGCTTTGCTTCAATCATGTTACCCCTCCTTAGCTCCCTGTACTATGGTAGTGTCGAATCCCGACATTCCACAGCATACGAGAGAAATAAAAAGCAATCGCTGCAGCTACCGGGGTGAGTATCGGATAAAACCATTCGCCCCCTTTGCCCAACAGCGTCAGCATTGGCAAATAATTCATATACGCGATCGGAATCGCTGAGAAAAACAGCCATTTGAGCCAGTTTGGATATAGCCCGATTGGATAATTGGAAGCATTGGCTGGCGCATAAATGGTAAAGGTCAGCATGTCTTTCATCTGATGTGTCCAAAAGGCGACCCCAGCGGTAGCAAGTCCAATGGAGAAGTAGATCACTCCACCAGACAAAATGGCAACCGGTGAGAATAGGACCAACCCCATGATCGTTTTCCCTTCCGCCGCAAGACCCGACAAAGAGATGACCAAAACGGACACCCCTTGAACCAACCCTCCCACTCTCGACAAGTCAAGATTGCGTGTCAATAGCAAAAGCAAAGGGGAAGCAGGACGAATGAGCAACTGATCGAGCTCCCCTTGTACGATGTACTTCTCAAAGTCGTTGATTTCCGGGGCGAACAGTCGATACAAAGAGACAGATGCCGAGGATATCCCGTAAAGCATCCCAACCTCGTAAATATTCCACCCGACCACATCGTGAAATCGGTACAAAATCGCAGAGAGAATAATAAAATCAAGCACCATAATCATTCCGGTCGTGGCAGCGCTCGTGACAAAATTTATCTTGTATTGCATTTGCGAGCGAATGCTGGCCGCGATCAGTTTGCGATAGAGGGCAAACATGTGGTTATCCTCCTTGAATTTCTAGCTTTCTTCTTGCCATGTTCGTCACCAACAAAGCAACTGCCGTTAAAACGAGCGCCCAGCCAGCTTGTATAAGCATGCCATAAGGAGGTGCAAGCTCTAGCAAGGTCATGACCGGATAGTAAATCATCGCTGAAAAGGGCAAATAAGGCGCTACCTTTCCAATCATCCCGGGCATCAAGTCCAGCGGGATCATTTGTCCACCTAACCCAAATATCAAAGACAAAAGAATGAGGTGTACCCAGCGAATCTCTGTCGTCCAGAAGGAGGAAATGCCCGCTAGATAAAAGAGCAACATGCCTACGTAAGTACCGAGCAGTAGCGAGAGGATAAACCAGAAGTAAGTGAACGGATGGGAGGGAAAAAAGAAGCCTACCGCTAATCCTAGCAGCAAGCTGATCGGAACACTTCTGTAACAAGCGTTGTACACAAGTCGTCCAAACTCCTGACTGAGCATGTACCAGAGATAATGAACAGGCTTGATCATATCCAGACTGACAGCCCCGCTTCTTACCGCTACTTGCACATTCAGACCTGGGGACATAAATGTTGTCATCCAGAGAACACTTTGGCAAATCGCGATGTAATACCCCATCGTTTTGACATCATAGGGGCCGTATACTTGTTTTCCAGAAAGGACACCCGTCCAAATGGCAATAAAAACAAGCCCAAAAATCGAGCTTGCGAAGTTGTTGACGACATGCGATAAACGATACTGAAGATTTCGACGATAGCTCTTGCGAATAATCCGCCAATAGACCATAAAACCCTCCTCTTGGAAAAGTCAGGATTACCAGAATAGCAGGGGCTCTACACAATTGCAAGAAAAAAAGAAAGAGCCCTTCCTATTTGAAGGACTCTCTTTCGATAAATCCATTTGCTGTCACGCTGGTTACCCATTCACGCCAGCCAAATGGAACTTATCCTATTTTTTATGGATCAATAGCTTCATGTGGAAGCTACAATCACCTCTACATCATTGGCATGCAAGGCCTCAGCTATTTCCTTTTCAGGCAGCTTATCAGTCACGATAATATCGATCTGATCAAAACCAGCAACGCGATACAGCATGCTTTTTCCGAATTTGGTATGGTCGGTAAGTATGATCACTTGATCGGCGCGCTTGATCATTTCTTTGATCAGAAAACCGTGATCTTCCTGCGTAGACATGAGCCCTTCCTTTGTAAGGCCGCATGCACCAACCAATACTTTGTCGACATGAAAATCAGCGAGGTTTTGAATCACGCGTGTACCGAGCACACATTGATCCTCTGCATGTACGTCTCCGCCCAAAAGCTTGACAAGAACGCCTTCTTTACGGGACATACTGGAGGCAGTCGCTAATGAATTCGTGATGATGACATGGTCGCGGGTCTGCAAGGATTCCACCGTGAACTGAACAGTTGTGGACGCATCGAGCAGCAAGTAATCGCCATCTTTGATCAGACGGGCCGCCGCTGCTGCAATACTTTGCTTTCCTGTCAAATCAAGCTGCATTCGTTCCTGATGGGAGTAGTTCTTTTTGTTGAGGCTGGGCAATACTGCTCCTCCTCTGGTCCGCAGGATTTGCCCCTGCTCCTCCAGCTTGACGATATCACGCCTCGCTGTGTCACGGGAAACCCCAAACTGCTCAACTACCTCTTGCACACTGATTCGCTGGTGCTCCTGCAAATACGCAAGAATTGCAGCCAGCCTCTCCTCTTGAAACACGAAGCCTCAACCCCATCCTTATCTCGCCTTCATTATAAGTCATTTAAGCAAACGACGCAAGCGATAATAAGTGTTTGTAAGTAATCGTAAGCAATAGAAAGGAACAAAAAAAGCAAGGCGATTTCTCACCTTGCTTTCTTAGCAGCGAATATTACTTCGCTACTTTCACGCCTTTGTAGTGACCGCAGCTTGGGCAAACACGATGCGCAAGCTTGTATTCGCTGCAATTATCGCATTTGATCATGCCTGGAATCTCTAATTTGAAGTGCGTACGACGCATTCTTTTACGGGTTTTGGAAGTTCTCCGTTGAGGTACTGCCATCTTCCTTACACCTCCTTCAACTGACAAATGCTAAGAAGCTCTATTGGGTGGACAGTATAGGCAAAAAGCTTATGCCATCCTTCAAAAATGAGACGCTGCCACGAATGGTCGGCGAATCATCTTGAATACAGTAAGAAAACTTATTTGCTGTCTTTGAAAAAGTCAGCCAACCCAGCCAATCGCGGGTCAACACGCTCATTCTTACAGCTGCATGCCACTTCATTACGGTTCACACCGCAAGTCGGGCACAGACCTTTGCAATCCTCCTCGCAGAGCGGGAAGGTCGGCATTGCCAGTAAGAAATCCTCTTGCAGCAGCGAGTCCAGCTCGATTTCATCGCCTTCCAAAGGAAGGATATCACTGTCCTCGTCGTCTTGCAGGATCGGATCATCCGCAAGAGCAAATGTCTCAGAGAAATCTACTGTTGCCTGATCGATAAAAGGATTCAAGCATCTCGCGCAAACAAAATTCACATCTGCCTTCATGCTTCCTTTTACGTAATAGAGATTGCCCAGCTGTACGGCTTCACCACTCGCAGTCACAGGAGTAATCCCGCGAATCTCATGATGGCGCTTCTTCAGCTCATCTGCATCCAGGGTTACCTGAAATGGCAACGGCTCTCCTTTTCGGTGCTCTAACTCTGCCAACTTAATGTTCATAGCATTTCACCTCATGCACAACAAAGATGATTATAGACCCTGCCCAAAGCTTTGTCAACCATTTTTGCTTGACAGCTAGTTTGCTCAGGTAGATTTCGGTTTTTGTCCATTCAAGTACGTAATCGCTTCTTCTACCGTCTTGACTGGAATCACTTTCATTGAAGTTCCAATCCGCTTGGCAGTCGCTAACGCCTCCTCATAATTGGAGTTCGTATCTGGCGTATCCCGCGGAGCAAAGAAGATCTCTGCGCCCGCTTTGTCCGCTGCGATTACCTTTTGATTAATGCCACCGATCCTGCCTACTTTTCCGTCTAACGAAATCGTGCCTGTTCCTGCAATTTTATAGCCTTTTGTCAAATCCGTCTCCGTATTTAACTGGTCATAAATCTCCAGCGTCATCATTAATCCAGCAGAAGGGCCACCAATCCCTTGAGAGGCAATGGTTACTTCTTTCGGAATGATGATTTCCTGTTTGTTGTCAGGGCGTACACCAATTCCAACTGACTTGGATTCAGGTAGTGGTTCCAAGGTTAACATCGTTTTGGCCTCTTGTCCATCTCTTGTGTACGTAATTTCGACTTGATCGCCTGCTTTTTTTGTGGAGAGAGCTGTCAGCAAATCTTTTGCCTCCGACGTGCGAACCCCGTCTACATACGTAATGACATCACCAATTTGCAATGCTTTATGGGCAGGGAACCCTTCCAAAGTACCCATCACCCACACTCCCTGCTTCTCGATTTTGACTTCGAAGCCGGCCAGACGGAATGCGACTGCCTCCGCAATTTTTTGTGAATTGTCCATGATCGCTTGTTCTCGACGGATAAAATCTTCGCTGTCCTCTCCCTTGCTGACAACCAGCTCCTTGGGCATCAACTCAACATCCTGCGCCATTTTTGCATACCAATACCACGGCAAATTCGCTTCGCCCATTCGAACCGTCGTGAGCATGAAGGAGCCGGTCTCATCTTTCTTGCCGCCTTCCACTTGAATCATCGGTCCCAACTCAATCGCTGAACCCGGACGACTCACGTAATAATTCGTCGGTACAAAAAAAGAAATGCCCAACAAGACAAAAACCAAGGCAAGTATCCAGCTAAAGCCTCTGGTTCCTGTAGATCTGCGTCTATTGGCATAAAGCTGTTCCTCACTCATTCTTGTGCCTCCCAACTTGCAATTCGTTCCTGAATGCGTTCGATATGCTCAGTACCCGCACGTTCGCCTAGCTCGATAATTTCTTCGATACCCGTGTACGCGATACTGCTATAGTGTCCAACATCCGGCCTGATTACGATGTCTGCTGCAATGATTCGATGTCGCAGAATTTCCCTTTCCATCACATCAATCGTCTGGGCGATGACATCAAAAATACTTTTGACCTCCATCCGTGTATCGAATTGGGCGACATCTACCGCAATCACGATATCGGCACCCATTTCACGTAGAACCGTCACGGGCACACGATCAATGACTCCTCCGTCTACTAAAAGCCGCCCCCCTACTTTTTCAGGCACGAAGATACCTGGAATGGATATGCTAGCCCTTACCGCTTGATCAATCGGACCTTCTCGAAATACGACTCGCTCTCCTGTTTCAATATCCGTCGCCACAATGGCAAGCGGCTTGTTCAGCTCTTCCAAGCGCTTTCCGTGCGTTAACAGGCGAATCAATTGCTTGATCTTTTCCCCTGTAACAAAACCCATGCTGGGTACGGTCAAATCAAGCCAATGCTTGCGTTTTAAATTTAGAGCAAGCTTTCCCATCATATGCGGTTCAATTCCGTTGGCATAGACGGCCCCAATCAGACTGCCCATACTGGAGCCGGCCAGCATGTCAATTTGGATGCCATGTGCTTCTAGCGCATTCAACACACCAATATGCGCAAAACCGCGAGCGCCCCCAGAACCCAGGGCTACACCCACGATTGGTTTACGCTTTGTCTGCATGGAAAAACCCCTCCCTGTAACCAGCCTATGTGGTAAACCGCTGTTCCTTTCACACTTGGGAGATATTCGTCGACCAAGCTTACGCATAGTTCTCCCGCCTGCCACGTAGACATGTACTACTACCTTTCTTCGATTCAGGAGGAATCCATGTCACGCCACTCACCCGTACTTACTTTGTTGCTCGCCCTCTCGACAGTTTCCATTGTTATTTCGTTGGTTGCATACTCGCAGATTTCTTTTGAAGCTGCCGTACGCGGTCTGAAAATATGGTGGGAGGTAGTTTTCCCCTCTACCCTTCCCTTTATTGTGCTGTCTGAGGTGTTGATGGGTCTGGGCGTCGTTCATTTCGTCGGCGTGTTACTGGAGCCATTAATGCGCCCGCTGTTTAACGTTCCGGGTACTGGCGGGTTCGTACTGGCTATGGGCTTCTCGTCTGGCTATCCAGTAGCCGCAAAGCTGACAACAAGACTGCGTCTGCAAGGCAATGTGACGAAGGCTGAGGGTGAACGTCTCGTCTCTTTTACAACGACGGGAGACCCTTTATTCGTCATGGGAGCAGTGGCAATCGGCTTTTTTCACAGTGAGCAAATGGGCATCATTCTAGCTCTGACTCATTATTTGTCAGCTGTACTCATGGGTGTGATCTATCGTTTTCATGCGCCCTTTGCCATTACTTCAGCCCCATTGGAGAAAAATTCACTTCCTCTTCCTTTACGTGCCTTGCAATCGATGCATCGGGCCCGTGTCCGCGATGGACGTCCGTTCGGAAAATTAATGGGGGAAGCGGTACAATCCGCTCTGAATACATTGCTCATGATCGGTGGCTTTATCATCGTTTTTTCGGTATTAATCCAACTTTTCTCCACCATTCATCTGACACAAATCATCAGCACGCTTCTCTCGATTATTCTCGGTCCCTTTGGTTTCCCACCAGCCTTTTCGCAAGCAATCGTGGCTGGTTTGTTCGAAGTAACCCTCGGCGCACAGGCAGCGAGCATTGTACCCGATGCTGTTTCCTTGGTCTGGAAAGCGGCCATTGCCAGCGCTGTATTGTCTTGGGGCGGTTTGAGTGTTCACGCGCAGGTTGCGAGCATCTTGAGTGAAACGGATATTCGTGTCGCTCCCTACTTGATTGCCAGAGCCCTTCATGCTTTACTAGCTGCGATTTTGACCTTTGTCTTTTGGGGCCCTCTTGCCACAGTCAGCTCCTGGTTCGTGGAGAAAGCCGTCCCTGTATTTGTGCAAGCGAAATCGGAGATCCCTGCGTCAAGTTGGTGGGAGACCTTGCTACTATCAGGAGGAATCGCCATTGGCGTCGGTGTGATTCTTTTGTGTACCAGCCTGACTCTTTCGCACATGAACCGTAGCAAAACCCGATAATTTACTCGGCCATTTTTCGCTTCAGTGCCTCTTCTACGTTCGGCGGTACCAAATCGGCGACACTCGCCTTGTATTTCGCAACTTCCTTTACAATACTTGAGCTCAAATACGAATATTGATTGTTCGTCATCATGAAAAACGTTTCGATATTTTCGTCGAGCTTTTTATTAATGGAGGCAACTTGCATCTCATATTCGAAATCAGAAACAGCACGAAGGCCACGAATAATCACTTGTGCGCCCTTTTTGTTCATATAGTCAATCAACAAGCCGTCAAAAGAATCCACTTCTACATTTTTCATGCCAGCCGTCGCCTGACGAAGCAATTCGACGCGCTCTTCTACGCTGAACAATGAGTTTTTCTTCGAATTGATCAAGACAGCGACAATGACCTTATCAAAAACGTTGGCACCCCGCGCAATAATGTCGAGATGCCCATAAGTAACAGGATCGAAGCTTCCTGAACATACAGCGATTGCCATAGCGGGTTATCCTCCCTTAGTGCTCTTTTGCACCTTGATTTGAAAGTTAGGCTTGTTGCTCCAAATCGTAATAATACACGGTAACGGCTGTATCCCCATACTTAGCCGCTCGATCCTTCACACAATGACCAATCGCATCCGGAAAGGTGTCTGTGATATCATGCTCAGCCACGATCCACGCTCCATCCGCCAACATTCCCAGCTCCTGCAACATCTCAATTTCTTCGACAATCTTTTGCTGGGCGTATGGCGGGTCCAAAAAGACGAGATCAAATTTTTGATTGCGCGTACTCAGTGTGCGAATAGCCCGGTCCGCATCCATCCGATATAGCTCGGCATAATCGTCCAGCCTGCAAGTGCTGACGTTTTGTTTTACGACAGCAAATGCTTTGTGATCTCGCTCCACGAAAACAGCCCGATCCGCTCCCCTACTCAATGCCTCGATCCCGAGACCACCTGTTCCGGCGTACAGGTCCAATGCCCACCCGCCATCGAAATACGGACCAATCATATTAAAAATCGATTCTTTGACTTTATCGGTTGTCGGTCTGGTTCCTTTGCCCGGAACTGCTGCCAACCGTCTTCCTCTGTGTTCTCCAGAGATTACTCGCATACTCATTTCACCTGTCTGCTTTCCTATGTATGTTGTATGAGGTTGTTCAAAAAGTCTAGCGTTAGACGCGATTTTCCAAGACTGAGAATGATATCATACTATCACAACTGCATACACCCGTAAAATTAGCAACTGGAAAAATTTATGTGCAAGAAAGGTATACAACCCCATTCGATTGGAAAAGATGATGAATAGCGACGCAACGGTGTCGCTGACAACCGCGGAGAAGACTTACGTTTCCCCATAAGCTCTTCCTCCGGTTTCTCCTCTCCCATAATTGAAAGGCTGTTCACTTTGGCGCACGACGTGTCTGATAGGAGCATTTCGTGCCATCGCTCCCTTCATCGGGAGGAGTTGAACGGCTGCCCCTCGTCATTTGGCGATGGGGTATTTTTTTGTGTCCAGCGCATACTACATGTACGTGCATCACCCTCTACATGTACATTGCCTGAAAGGAGTGAGTCATTCATGGCAGAGAAGCGACCGTCTGCACAAAAGCTGAAGGCCTCCGAAGCCCAGTCCATTGCGGACCGAACTGGCAAAGATGTCGAGCTGGCGCGTGACATGCAATCGCGTGCAGATCAATCGGACATCGTCAAACATGGGCAGTAGCTGTATACGAAGTCAGCCGCATCGAATCGGCTGGCTTTTTACTTTTCCACCTTCATTTCCCTCGGCACTTCTTCTATGCAGATACAGATACTATATAAAATAGCTGTGAAGGAGGTATCCGCATGCATACGGTGTGGAAGGGCTCAATCAGCTTCGGCCTCGTCAATATACCTGTTCGCATGTTTACTGCAACGGAAGAGCGTGATATTCGCTTTCGCCAACTGCATAAAGAGTGCAATACCCCGATCAAGTACACGAAAATGTGCCCGCACTGCCAGCGTGAGGTCGATACGAGCGAAATCGTCCGTGGCTTCGAATACGAAAAAGGACATTTTGTCATGATCGACGATGATGATCTGGAAGCCATTACGCCAGAAACACGCAGAGCCATTGAAATTATCGACTTCGTAGACTTGTCGGAGATCGATCCCGTTTATTTTCATAAAAGCTATTTCTTATCGCCCCAAGACACTGGCGAAAAAGCATACGCCTTGCTGCGATCCGCTATGGAACAGACAGGAAAGATTGGCGTTGCACAGGTGACGATGCGCAATCGGCAAAGCCTGGCAGTTATCCGACTGTATGAACATTGCATCATGCTGGAGACGATCTTCTATCCAGATGAAGTACGTCCCGTCAGTCAAGTGCCTGCCTTGCCAGAAGCCACTGTACCGTTGGCTGAAAACGAACTGAAGATGGCAACGGAGCTCATTAGCAATATGACGATCCCTTTTGATCCCGCAAAATATACCGATGAATATCGTTCCGACTTGCAAAAACTGATCGAGAAAAAACTGGAGGGTCAGGAGATCGCTACTGCACCTACTGTGGCAAGAACCAATGTAATTGATCTCATGCAGGCCCTAAAAGAAAGCTTGGAGTCTACAGCTGGTCAAGGCGCAGCGCCCATTAAAATCGAGCCTGAACCGACTCCGTCAAAGCCTGCGCGAAAACGCACCACCGCTGCCTCTACGTCCGAAAAAGAGCAGGCATCGAAAAAGGAGACCGCAACCAGTCCAAAAAAGACTACCACTACAACCAAAACACTACGCAAAAAAAAGGCTACCACAGTTTAGGCTCCACAAAAAAACCTGCCCACTCTGGACAGGTTTTTTTGTATTCGTATCATGGAATCTAGCTAGGCGCCATCTTCCTGCATGGTTCAATATGGATATGAACGGCGTTAATCCGGTGAATCTTGCGCATCTGTTCTTCAATTTTCTCGGTGATGGTGTGGCTCTCCACCACATTCAGACCGGGATCTACATGGATCACAACATCAACCAGTACGCTGCTTCCATGGTAGCGGGCTTTGATGTCACTGATATCCTTTACTCCTGAAATCGAGGAAATGGTAGCCCGCAGATCCGCAAGCTCACTCTCGTCAAAGCCATCTGTCAAACGGTGAGTTGCTTCCCTAAAAATGTCCCAAGCAGTCTTCAAGATGATGAGACCAACAACAAAAGCAGCTAAAGGATCAAGCCAATGCAATTGAAATTGTGCGCCAGCTACCCCGATAAACGTCCCGATACTGACGAATGCGTCTGAACGGTTGTCAGCGGCCGCTGCATCTAGTGCTTGGCTGTTTGTTTTGATGGCGAGCTTTTTATTATAGCGATAAACGAAAAGCATAATGACTGCAGTCGCAAGTGCTGTCCACCCTGCCAACAGGTCAGGAGCCGAATGTTGTGGGTCAAACAAGGATGGTACGGCATTCGTAACGACTTGAACTCCGACAAATAGCATAATAAATGATGCGACAAGTGCTGAAATCGTCTCCGCCCGGAAATGGCCATACGGGTGATCTTTATCAGGTGGTTTCCTTGCAATACGCAGCCCGATCAAAACAGCAATCGATGCAACGACATCCGTTGAGTTGTTAAGACCGTCGGCCATTAAAGCTTCCGACGCAGTGACATACGCAACTCCTATTTTTAATACAGAGCAGAAAATGTAGGCGAAAATACTCACCCACGCTCCACGTTCTCCTTGTTTTAGATCCGAATAAACATCCATTCCTCATCACCTCAAAATACTTCTCCGTCCTGCTTCGACAACGAGGAAAATCAAGGCGCTGGAAGCAGTTGCTTTTTTTCGAACTTCATCGTAACAGATAGGATTCATGTGGGTCTACAGAAACAGTTTTAGTCCGATTCATGAGAATAGGGGGAAGGAAAATGTGTTGCACGCCCGCAATTTTTTCACTGAGAAAATTTCCCTTGAAATTTAATGGACTTCCCGTTATCCTATTCTTGCAATCCAAAATAAGAAAAGCACGGGAGCTTGGAAATCACCAGGCTGAGAGGATGGTACTGTGCCATCGACCGTTGAACCTGAACTGGGTAATGCCAGCGGAGGAATGTCATATA
Organism: Brevibacillus sp. AG162; assembly: GCF_006715575.1. Taxonomy (NCBI): domain Bacteria; kingdom Bacillati; phylum Bacillota; class Bacilli; order Caryophanales; family Paenibacillaceae; genus Brevibacillus; species Brevibacillus sp. AG162. Next base: position 499,608 of record NZ_VFNO01000001.1, on the reverse strand, counting down.
CGACACGGAAAGATGCGTGTATCTTTAGGATACCCGTTTCTTCTCTACTCTCGCGTTGGCGTCGCATGTTGTTTATGCGGCGCTTTTTCGCGGGCAGTTTCTTTCGCCTCCCTAAACGGTTCTCGCTTTCGTGCAACCAAAACAAGGAGGTTTTTCTTATGTCATTGGTCTCATCTTTTCCAGGCAGTCGCAAAGTATACGAAACAGGTAGTCGTGCGGACATCCGTGTCCCGATGCGCGAGATTTCCCTTCATCCTACCGAAGGATTGTCTGGCTCCATCCCCAATCCTCCTCTTCGCGTATACGATACGAGTGGCGAGTATACCGCAACGGGTTACGTCCCTGACATTCAAGCAGGACTGCCCTCCATCCGCCACAAATGGATCGATGAGCGAAATGATGTAGAAATGTATGTCGGTCGCGAACCACAACTAGTTGATGACGGCATCCGAAACGAAGAAAAGGCAGCCACCCTCCCTACTTTCCCTCGAGAGGGCTACAAACCAAAACGGGCAAAGCCAGGGAAAAATGTTACCCAGCTTCATTATGCCCGAAAAAATATCATCACACCGGAAATGGAATACGTTGCCATTCGCGAGGGTGTCTCCCCTGAATTTGTACGGGCTGAAATCGCCGCTGGACGTGCGATCCTCCCTTCTAACGTTAATCATCCTGAAAGCGAGCCGATGATCATTGGCCGCAACTTTCATGTCAAAATCAATGCCAACATCGGAACGTCAGCCGTCAGCTCTTCGATGGAAGAAGAAGTCGAAAAAATGATTTGGTCGGTCCGTTGGGGTGCCGACACCATTATGGACCTCTCAACGGGAAAACATATACACACTACACGAGAGTGGATTATCCGCAATAGTCCTGTTCCAGTCGGCACTGTTCCGATTTATCAAGCACTTGAAAAAGTAAATGGGAAAGCCGAGGATTTGACATGGGAGGTTTACCGAGACACCTTGATTGAGCAAGCGGAACAAGGCGTCGATTACTTCACAATTCATGCTGGTGTTCTTTTGCGCTACATCCCCATGACAGCTAACCGTGTTACCGGTATTGTCTCTCGCGGCGGATCGATTTTGGCTGCATGGTGCCTGGCCCACCATGAGGAAAACTTTTTGTATACGCATTTCGCTGAAATTTGCGAAATTCTGAAGGCCTATGACATTTGTGTATCCCTCGGAGATGGACTACGTCCTGGCTCTATCGCGGATGCGAATGACGAGGCGCAGTTCGCGGAGCTTGAAACATTGGGAGAACTCACAAAAATTGCGTGGGAACACGACGTACAAGTCATGATTGAAGGCCCTGGTCACGTCCCCATGCATCTCATTCGTGAAAATATGGATAAACAGTTATCCATTTGCCATGAGGCTCCTTTTTACACACTTGGGCCGCTCACGACAGACATCGCCCCCGGCTATGACCACATTACTTCAGCCATTGGCGCTGCCATGATTGGATGGTTCGGAACAGCGATGCTCTGCTACGTAACGCCCAAGGAGCATCTCGGTCTACCCAATAAAGAGGATGTCCGCAACGGTCTAATCGCATACAAAATCGCAGCGCATGCCGCTGATCTTGCAAAAGGACATCCGCGGGCAAAACAGCGCGACGACGCCTTATCCAAAGCTCGTTTTGATTTTCGCTGGAATGATCAGTTCAATTTGTCCTTGGACCCAGAGCGCGCCCGCGAATATCACGACGAAACGTTGCCAGCAGAAGCCGCCAAATCCGCCCATTTTTGTTCTATGTGCGGGCCTAAATTTTGCAGCATGAAAATATCGCACGACATTCGTCACATCGCCAATGAACAAGGGGCTGCCCAAGATCCCGCCATCCTTGCAGGTATGCAGGAAAAATCGCGTGAATTCCGCGAACAGGGAAGCCGTTTGTACCAGTCGTAATCAAGGGGGATGGATATGGAGGAAGCTAGTCGTTTACGCGAAAAGATCATTCGACTAGAGGCTGAGCTAGAGCAGTCTAAACAACAATTGCGGCTGATTCAACAGGACTGCAGCCACGTCTTTATCGAAACTCCACTTACGCGAACATGCTCCAAGTGCCTGCAAACCGAAAGCCTCTATTATTAATAGAAAAAGGTCGAAATCCCTTTGGAGGATCTCGACCTTTTTTCTGCTTATTTCGTCATTCCGACTTGCAACGGAAGTCCTTCTTTATAATAGAGAGTGGGCGATAGCAGAACGAAGAATATATGCACATGCAGAAAGCCTTGCTTCTTCAAAATACCGTGTATGGCACTAGCAATCGCGTCATGCTGCTTTTGTTCACGGGGAAACATCATGATCTCTACAGACAAAGGACTGTTCGTCAATTGCTCCACCTGAAGCAGCTCCAATTTCACCTTTTCCTGAGCTACCTCAGCAATTTTGGAAAACTCTTCTATAAGAATCTGAGAAATGGGCTCTATGTCTTGCTTTGCAAAGCCTTTAAACCGAAGAAACGGCAAGTCAATTCCTTCTTTCGTAAATGAGTTCGCACAGTCATTATAAACAAGTCTCTAATTGTATATCAATGAAAAAAGGGTTAAAGAAAGTGAACAACAAACATTCCCAACCGGATCGAGACACAAAGAGGGCCATATCAGAGAACTGCTCCCTTCCCATGAGGTGTGGTGGACGTACCACGGAAGGAGGAAGCAGTTCAACCAGATACAGCCCAATCCGGTAACCCATCAGTTACTTTAGATACATGTAGTATAGCTCGAATTCAATACTTAATCAATAAAAAAGTTTCGTAAAATTCTAACAGGAAATTCATCCACCAGCACCACTCGTATAGATCACGCCCATCCGTGAAACTGTATTAGAAAACTGGGCAAGTCCCAACTAAACGTAAAGGTGGCAGCTATGGAACTGACCCCGCTTTTTCCTTTTGAGCCTACCAGCACGGAAGCCATACCTGTGGGACCACAATGGATAGGCCAAGTGAAATGGGATGGCGTTCGCATTCTTACCTACTACGATGGACAGGAGGTCAAACTGTTCAACCGAAAATTAAATGAACGGACTTTCCATTATCCAGAAGTGACTGATCTTCGCTCGTATTGTCGTGCCGATTCTGTGATTTTGGATGGCGAAATCATTGCTCTCGGCTCGGACGGAAAGCCTTCTTTTTACGAGGTCATGAGAAGAGACGGGCTGCGCCGTTTAGAGAAAGTCCCCCAGATACAAAAGCTTGTCCCCGTCACATACATGGTCTTTGATGTACTGTACTGCAATCATGAATGGGTAACTTCCTATCCACTATCAGAGCGACAACAAATACTGGGCAAGATCATTACTCCTACTTCTCATGTTCAGCTAGTTGAAAACTTTCCTGATGGAGACGCTCTTTACCGTGTCGTAGAAGCTCAAGGCATGGAAGGAATCATTATGAAGGATGCGTCAAGCAGCTACTTGATCAATGGGAAAGATCAACGCTGGAGAAAGAAAAAGTACTACCGGGATCTCATCGCTGTCGTAGGCGGCGTTACACTTCGGAATCAGATTGTCAATTCGTTGCTTCTGGGACTCTTCGATCAACAAGGTTCTTTTTGGTACATCGGTCATGCAGGTACTGGAAAATTGACGCAAACGGACTGGCGTGCTTTAACGGAGAGAATACAGCCCCTCGTCCAACAGAAGATGGCTTTTGTTAACAAGCCACCACGCGCAGCCAATACCTTATGGATACAGCCGGAAATCACCGTCAAAATCAAATTTGCGGAGTGGAAGGAAGGGCATTCCTTGCGACAGCCAAGCATACAAGGCTTTGTTGATGTCGCTCCCCACCAGTGTGTTTTGGAGTAAGGAACCCCCTTGGCTTTCGACCTTATTGTCGAAATGAACCAGCCTGTTTTGCCCTCCCCAGCCTTTGTTTGCCATGATTGAGAGCCTGCATTTCCCCGTAGCTCGTCAACAACGCAATCAGTAACAAGGCAATATAAACAACGGCTGTCGCAACCCCTCCTACCTCTGATTTATCTTTAAAAAAGTCCCCAATCAAAATCACTAGCACGCAACCAATCAAACAAACTGTCGTGCTCCACACCATCGACCGGTAAAATCGATAAAGCTTCGTTCCTTCGGGAATGAGGCTTTGCTCTCTTCCTTTGTTCTTTCGCCTTATATGAATAAGCAAAAAGAGCGCCAACGGCAATTGGAAGACGAGTATGATCATCGGCAAGCTATAACTAATAAACTGATCGATATGTGCTACATTTGGAAAAGCGAATATGGACGATACAACCATAAACCATCCACACGGAGCGTTGAGTGTATTATAATGCTGCTGTCCCCCAAACGATCCAACCCCCACTAAAAATGCCAAATAGGCGACGATGACCTTAATCGTAAAAGCAGGGAACCATACGCTAAAGAGAATCATTTCGACCCTGTCCAGAAAATCTGTCACGTGGATTTGCTGCACGAGAATATAGATGGGGAAATTCAGCCGCCCTGCGATAATGAAGCCCATCACCCCGAGCAAGATGAGCAATATAATCGTCGTCCCAAATCCAACAATGATAACCCCATGCTTCATCGCAGCATAAAAGAGTCGTGGTTCTACAATGGCATGTAAAAACGCTCCGATCAGAAAAATATCCCCATATACACCCAACGGCATCAAATTACTGATCACGATCCGGTCCAAGCTGTTAGTCAAGATCGGCTCCAAGCGCTCTATGTTGTATTCATTAATCAAGAGGAAATAAAGCGATATGCACATCATGAAGTAAAGAGGAAAATAAAGCTCATTCACCCGTGCCGCCACCTCAAGACTCGTTTTGCCATAGTACATCATCAGCAGGACGAAGACGAGTAGAATGATCTCCAATGGGGTGGTTGGCAATAACGAGATATGTAAAAAATCAGCAGCCCCTTTAATATCGATCGCCAGGATGATCCAAATGTAAAACAATATGAGCAGATTGATAGCTCCACCAATCCACTTCCCGCCAATAATAAACAAGATTTCAAAGATATTTTTCCCTGGGTACGCCTCAACCAGCCCGCTCAAAACGTAGGCGATCAGAATCGCATAAAAGATGGGTAACAATTGAGAGAACCAAGCATCCATCCTTGCTACCTGAACGACCGACCGCAAGAAACTGATCATCATTCCTGTCATCAAGACACTGCCGACCAGCCAGGCAATTTGTCTGTGATTGATCACTTGCTTGTGAATCATACTCGGGCCTCCTTATACGAACTGATCCACCCACCGCTTAACATAGGGAGATAAAATGTTCATGATATGACTCGTAGGTAGCAATTGATAATACTGGAATTGCAAAGCAATAAGAAATGCAATGGTTAAGGTGTAGAAAATAACAATGACTCGCTGCTGTCTTCCATCCATGCCTTTTCGCTTCAAGATGAATTCTCCAAACGAAAGTATCAGCATGAAGACAAAAAAGACCAGAAATATTCTATTCATGACCATCTTCACCTTGGGTAATATTTTTCGTTGTTTGTCCGATATTGGCCATGTTCACTTTGGTTCGGATTTCATAAGTGATTTTCGGAAGCTCCTCATTCCACCTGTTCCGATACCGGTCTCGCCATTCACGTGGATGATTCCTTGACAATGCGATTCCTAACCCAATGAAGTCTGATCGTTGATGTTGGATCGTTTGCATCATATGTTTCACACCGCTATTGATTTGCTCGACGAGCTTTCCTTGCAGCATTCTGATATTTTTCTCTTTTTCAAGATCGAGGTTTGACAGATTCTCCACCACAACTGCAGATGCGTAGAGGTCAATTTTGTAATGGACGTGGCCTTTCCTGATCTCGGGCGTAATATTCGCTCTTCCTTTCGAGAAGCTAATCGTAAGTCGTTCTTTCTTGTTAAGGGGCAGGACGACAGAAAACGGTGTAAAATCGCGTTGGAACAACCGCAAGCCAGTCAGTTCTTTCGGTTTCGCGATGGCAATGAGCTTGTTGTGTCGAAACAAACCTACCCCTGTCGCCTCTACTTCTTTCGACTTTCCTTTTGGATGGGAATCCACTGCTGCCAGAACGGGTAAAATAGCATCAACCCCTGGTGTACTGAGCATCTGGGCTACATCCTTCAGCGTTACCGTAATCCCCCCCATCTTGACCAACTCACGCATCGCTTCCCCTGAAAAACGTTCAAATTGCGGTTGGGCGGTTAGTAATTCGATGGCTTTGCCTTGTGTCATGATGATATAAGCTGTCAATCTGTTTTCAGGAAAACGTGCGACGATATCCAGCACTTCAGACATGCCGTCCCTCGCCAATTCTTCGCCTATGACGATCATCCGGTGATGGGAGTAGTAAATTTCTCGTGACATTCTTGCCTGGATCAATCCATTCGCTTCCCGGATTGTCCTGCCTACTGCGGAATCTACGTAATAACTCTTGTCACCACTCGTCCCCCCACCTCCTCCGGACTGCGCACCTAGGCTGCTAACCAGTGGAACCTGGATAGATAACCGATACCTGCCGTCTGGTTCCTTATCCATCGCCATCGCAATAACGATGGCCATATCATTTACTTCACGGCGATCCCAACATCCAGATACTAGGAACATACAGAGCGACACTACCAGCATGCGGGTCACAGCCTTCACGATTGCCCCTCCTCGTTCGAATGACGGTTGCCTGTCACTCCTGATTGCCCTCCTCTATGCTGAATTGAATTTGCATAACCATCGTTCATGCGCCTTGCATTTTGCACCCCTAAAAAGCTGGGGCGTTTTTCCATCATCGACCATGGAGCCCTCATCAGTACGTCTCTGAGATCGCCGATCGACATTGGTGCTAATGGTGATAAATAAGGCACACCAAAAGAGCGCAGGTTGGCCATATGACCGAGGATTAGCAGTAACACTACCAGCATCCCATAGATGCCGAGGATCGAAGCCGCAATCATAATCGGAAAGCGCAGCATTCGCAGTGAAATCGATGCATTAAAATGTGGGATGGTAAACGAGGCAATACCTGTCAAGGATACGACGATAACCATGGGTGCAGAAACAATCCCTGCCTGCACGGCTGCCTGACCAACGACCAGCGCGCCTAGAATACTGACGGCTTGCCCCACCGTTTTCGGGAGACGAATCCCCGCTTCTCGCAAGGCTTCAAAGGAAATTTCCATGATAAGAGCCTCCACAATAGCAGGAAAAGGAATGGACTCGCGAGCAGCCGCAATACTCAAAAGGAGCGTCGTTGGCAGCATTTGTTGGTGATACGTTGTAATAGCCACATACAAAGCAGGGGTAATGAGCGAAATGATGAGGAATATGTAGCGCAGCAGCCGAACAAGGGTGGCCATTTGAAACCGTTCGTAATAATCCTCGCTTGCCTGCATCATCATCCAAAACGTAACGGGCGCTATCAAAACCATCGGTGTCCCATCCACAAATATCGCGACTCGTCCCTCCAGCAATGCCGCTGCAACGGTATCCGGGCGCTCTGAATACATGACCTGAGGAAAAGGCGAGTACGTGTTGTCCTGGATCATTTCTTCGATATATCCGCTTTCCAGCACAGCATCCATATTGATCTTGCTGATTCGACCAGTGACCTCCTGTACGATCTCTGGATCAGCAATCCCATCAAGAAAGGCAACCACCAGATTGGTGTTCGTCTCACGTCCAACAACCAAGGACTTCATTTTCAATCGAGGTGTTCGCAATTTGCGCCGCAGCATCGACGTGTTCGTGCGAATATTTTCGATAAAACCCTCACGTGGCCCCCGTACGACCGCTTCTCCTTCTGGTTCGTTGACGGAGCGTTTTTCTGCTCCACGAATGCCGAGCGTCAGTGCTTCTGCATTTCCCTCTACGAGAATGCCCGTATCACCTGAAAGCACAGCCTGTAGCAGCTTTTTATAATCATCTACTCTTCCCATCTGAGAAACGGGCAATAGTGCCTCTTCTATCACCTTTATATCTTCATCGCCGTCTTCCAGCACCATTAACGATTTCAGTGCAGAATTGACCTCTTTGGTATCAATCAGCCCATCTACGAAAACAGCTATCGCACGAACACTGTTTTTTTGACGGAATTCTCGTATGACAAAATCGGAGCAATCAGCGAACATTTTTTTCAACAGATCAATGTTCTCTCCCAATCGAGGCGAAATCGGTATACCCTCCAGCTCAATCAAGCTGCAGGAATTCATTGTCTCAATCAGTTCTTTCATTTTATCTTTCTTCTTGAATTTCATTTCATCACCAACCACTGGAAAGCTACCCGTATTATGGTTGATTGACAGGAAATATATGCAAAGAGCTATTCCTTTTACATAGAGAAACGCAGATAGGAGATAGTAGGAACACCTATACCGTTTCAAAAGAAGGTGAAAACGTCATTGCGTCCTGCAACAAAAGAGTACGAGCTGACGATCGATAATCACACATTGTCCATTACAAATCCTGACAAGCCTCTATGGCCACAAGCCAAGGTAACCAAGCTAGATTACTTGCGCTACTTGCTGATTGTCGCAGCCCCACTCCTTCGGTATAGCAAGGATCGGCTCTTAACCGTCATTCGCTACCCTCACGGAATCGGTGACAAGCACTTCTATCAAAAAAACGCTCCTGACTATGCGCCCGACTGGATACAAACGCATACATGGGAAAATGTTCGATACGTACTGTGCAATGACAGGGCGACACTCGTGTGGATGGCGAATCAAGCAGCATTGGAGTGGCACGTCTCCTTTCACCTCGCCAAGGATGAGACTCCGACAGAGCTCGTTTTTGATCTCGACCCTTCCACAGATGATTTTGCTGTTGTGATAGAGTCTGCCCTCTTGTTGAAACAGCTGCTCGATGAATTACAGCTCCCTTCATGGGTCAAGACATCTGGTTCCAGCGGCTTGCAAGTATACGTCCCTATTGAACTTCGCTATACGTTTGAACAGACGCGCCAGGTCGGACATTTTATCGCATCCTATTTGGTCAGCAAGCATCCCTCGCTATTAACCATTGAGCGCTTAGTGAAGAATCGGGGTGATAAGCTGTACATTGACTATTTGCAACACTGGCGGGGAAAGACACTGCCAGCCCCTTATTCAACCCGTGCAAAAGAACAGGCAACCGTATCAACGCCACTCCTGTGGGAAGAGGTTCCCCATTGTCATCCCACAGACTTCACTGTTTATACGGTGCCCGAACGGCTGGAAACATTCGGAGATTTATTCTCATCTATATCTGCTCCGACGAAACGAGCCTCCCTTGATGCCATCCTCGGCTTTTTGCAGTCCCAGTAAGCCATTAGTTGGAATCCAGCAGTCTATTTGTGCTATACTTGGCACAGATGTTTTGAGGCAAGGAGGCACATTCATGATTGATCCGATCGCAATTGCAATCGGCCCCTTAAAGATTCACTGGTATGGCATTATTATGGGGCTGGCGTTTTTCTTGGGTACTTATCTCGCGCGCTACAATTCCAAACGTTCTGGCATTGATCCTGATCACGTCTTGAACATGGTGGTTCTGATCATTCCTGCAGCCATCGTTTGTGCAAGATTGTATTATGTTACGTTTGAATGGGAGCAGTACAAAAACAATCCACTGGACATCTTCGCAGTATGGCAAGGCGGTTTGGCTATTCACGGTGGATTAATCGGTGGTGTTCTGGCAGGAAGCTGGTATATTCGAAAACATAATCTGCCGTTCCTTCGTTTGGCTGACATTTTTATGCCGAGTGTTATTTTGGGTCAAGCCATCGGACGGTGGGGTAACTTTATCAACCAAGAAGCACATGGTGATGTTGTTTCGGCCGAATTCATGGAAAAGTTCCCCGCATTCATCCGCGAGCAAATGTTTATCGGCGGACAATATTACCATCCTACATTCTTGTATGAATCGATATGGAACCTTGTCGTTTTCGGCATTCTCATGCTCATGCTGTACCGATTCAAAAAATTCGATGGACAGATATTGTTCAGCTACATGATCCTGTATTCGATTGGACGCTTCTTCATTGAGGGCATGCGTACAGACAGTTTGTTGATAGCCGATACTCTGCGTGTCGCTCAATTAGTCAGTCTGTGCTTAATTGCTGCCGGTGTCATCTTGATGCTCGTGTTTGCACGCAAAAGCAAGCAGGCAAGACATTCCCAAAACTCGATCGAATAACGTCAACATGCCATATCCATTGCCACTCAGGTCAGTCCGACTGGGTGGTTTTTTCTTTGCCTTGTCTGAATTGTCGCAATGCAGGCAATAACTAGGAGATAGACTGAAAAAAGGAGGGGAATCAGATGGATGATGGAATTTTGGAAGAGTATCTCGATCGCCACGTACGTATTCATTTTGCTCCTGATATGATCGGACAAGGATTATCCGCATTTGCAGAAGGCAAGTTGTATGATTACAGCCCCAATGGCATTTTAATTGAAGAGCGGGATGGTTCGTTGGACTATATCCCATTCTCTGCCGTACGCCTCGTGCAAATTAAGCCCAAGCCCGGCTTATGGGAGCGTTTAACTGGATCAAGTTAATGAAAAAGACACCTTCCCGCGTACTCTCCACGGAAAGGTGTCTGTTATCTGTTGTATAAAGATGTAGCTCTACAGGAATACGTCAAACACGACGTAGCATGCAGCAGCCAAAAGTCCGGTAATCGGAAGGGTAATGACCCAAGTGACCAAAATTCGGCCAGCCACGCCCCATTTTACTGCGTTCAGCTTTTGCGATGCCCCAACCCCCAAAATGGCGGATGTGATCACATGCGTTGTGCTCACCGGCAGTTTCAAAGCTGTAAAGATTGTGATAATCAAGGCAGAAGACAGGTCTGCTGAGAAACCGGAAATTGGCTTGATTTTCATAATCTTACCACCCAAGGTCTTGATGATACGCCATCCACCAAAGGCTGTACCTAAAGCCATTGCAATAGCAGCTGAAAGTTTTACCCACAGTGGAATGGTGAATTCGCCCGGTTCTTGTATCAAGAATCCTCCAGAAATCAGAGCAAGGGTGATTACGCCCATTGTTTTTTGCGCATCGTTGGCTCCATGGCTGAAGGCCTGCCAAGCCGCTGATACAACTTGCATCGAACGGAAGCCTCGATTGGTTTTGTGGTACGCTGAGTTACGAACAAGCCAAGACACAAGCTTGATCACGACAAAACCAACAGCAAAGGCAACAAGCGGTGATACGATCAACGCTTGGATAATGCTAATGAATCCTGACCAGTTAATGGCACCACTTCCTGCGGCACCAAAAGCAGCACCTGCGACGCCGCCGATAATCGCGTGCGAGGACGAACTAGGAATTCCGAACCACCAGGTGATTAGGTTCCATAAAATCGCAGATGTCAATGCAGCCAAAACGACGACCAATCCATTTTCCAGCTTGAATGGATCGGTAATGCCTCCCCCGATTGTCTTCGCTACACCTGTATACGAGAGTGCACCAATCAAGTTACACAAGGATGCAATAATAATCGCGGTTTTCGGACTTAATGCACGCGTCGAAACAGAGGTCGCAATCGCGTTCGCCGTATCGTGAAAACCATTGATAAAGTCAAAAGCTAGCGCCATGATGACGACGAGTACGAGAATAATCACCTCTGGCGAAAGATCAGGCATTCTTTAACACGATCCCTTCTACCAGGTTGGAGACGTCCTCAGCGAAGTCAGCACAGTCTTCGAGCTTATCGTAAATCTCTTTGAGTTTGATCGCTTCCATTGGGTTGGTATCAGGAGAATTCAACAAATCAGATACCATTTTGCGGTAGTTGGAGTCAGATTCATGCTCCAAATCTTTGATTTCCCCAGCGATTTGTGTTACGACTTTATGATCCAGCTTGCGCAGTGTGCGAATCAGCTCGATCAGCTTAGCCGAGCATTTCACCAAAATATTGGCTTGTGCCAGTACACGCGGATCTGGTTGAGTCACTTGATACAAATACATACGATCAGCGACACCGTCAATGTAGTCGATCATCGAGTCCATCGTATGAGCGAGTTGGTGAATGTCTTCACGCTCAAGCGGAGTGATAAAAGTAGAGTTCAACTCGTTCATAATGCGACGAACGATTTCGTCTCCTTCTTTCTCGACAGCCTTGATTGCCTTAACCTTTGTTTCTAGATCTTGATAGTTTCCTATCATTTCATAGAAAAGATGCGTTCCTTTGTGCACAGTGGCAATCTGCTGCTCGAACAGATCAAAGAAGATATACTTGTTTGATTTCAACATACGGGACTTCTTCACTCCTTTGATTAAATGACACCTAAGTGATTATATCGAAAGTTATTGTTTCCGTAAATTTAAAATCAAGGTCAAGTGTGTATATTTTTCTTTAAGGAATTATTAAGTTTTTGTAAAGGCTCTTTACAATAAAAAAAAAACACCCGTGTCAAGAGAGATGACGAGTGTTAGTCTTGCCAATATTTATCTTTTCATTCGAAGCGACCATCATGCAATCTTTCCTTTTTTTCGCTTCATACATAAGCATATCTGCTTTTTTCGCTAACTCTTCCGCTGTTGAAGCATGGTGTGGATACGAGGCTACTCCGATACTGACCGTGACACCTGAAAGAGCATGTCTCACTTGATTTTGAATTCGTTCCCCGATTTGCAGTCCTCTTCTTGTGTCTGTTTGCGTTAACAAAACGACGAATTCTTCCCCACCCCATCTTCCAACCGTATCTTGTTTACGTACACTTGCTTGCAAAAGTCTTGCAAATTGGCAAAGGAGTCGGTCTCCTTCCAAATGACCATATGAATCATTGAATATTTTGAAATTATCCAAATCAATAAACAATAAAGTAACAGATTGATGATTGCTTTTTGCCAACTCTACTTCTTCGACTAACTTGTCCAGAAATCTGCGATTGACGAGAACGCCTGTAAGCGAATCGTGATAAGCCATCTGCCGCAACTGATCTACATACTTCCCTATTTGATAGGCAGCAAGGGTCTGAATGACAGCCACAAGTAAAAGAAAGACAATCATACTCTCATCCGTCGGCAATCCGTATCCGATCAGCCAAACCGAGATGATCACACAGGACACACCCAAGCTAATCCAGCGTGAGCCCAAAGTACACTACCCCCGATCTATCCGATGTAACCCTCTTTCGATTCATACTTTAGACCTATCTGTCAAAATCTAAAGCAGGTCTTTTTTCATATAATCAGGAATATTTTACCTATCTTTTTTTGCAAGTTCAAGCAAAACCACGAAACTGTCACTTATTCATTCAAACGAATCTTGGAAAAATCCTGACAACCAGACGGGAGTCTAGGACATGGTGCAGCATGAATTGGAACCAATTGGAAGGGATAAGCTAATGGCTAATAAAAATAGACGGGAGTGAATGAATGTATGCCCCGTATTGAAGCAGTGGCTACAGCAGTACCTTCCCACGAGATTACACAAGAAGATTCCATGAGGCTGGCACGCCTATTTTTTCAAGATGCTTTTCCTGACATAGACCGGTTGTTACACGTATTTGCACACAGTCACATTCAGAAGCGACATTTCAGTATGCCAATGGATTGGTTTTTGGAGGATCGTCCGTTTGCAGAGAAAAATCAATTGTATATCGAACATGCGGAAGCCTTGGCAGAGGAAGCAGCCCGAAAGTGTTTGATGAAGGCTGGTGTCGAGCCGTCATCTATCGATTGTCTGATGTTTGTATCAAGCACCGGCATTGCGACCCCGAGCCTTGATTCCCGCTTGATACACCGTTTAGGACTCCGTTCGCAAGCAACCCGTGTCCCGTTGTGGGGCCTGGGCTGTGCCGGGGGAGCCATGGGCTTGTCGCGAGCATGTGAGTACACCCAGGCTTATCCGACGCGGCGCGTATTGCTTGTAAGCGTAGAACTGTGTGGCTTGACCTTCATCCGACAAGATTTGTCCAAAAGCAATTTGGTCGCAACGTGCCTCTTTGGAGATGGAGCTGCAGCCGTATTAATAGAAGGAGATCAAGTCTTGTCCTCTTCGGACACACCTAAGGTTCAATTTTGCGATGCACGTACGACAACATGGCCGGACACTGTAGATGTCATGGGATGGGAATTGACCGATCCGGGGCTAAAAGTCATTTTCTCCCGTGACATCCCTACTCTCATTCGTTCTTCGATGCGAGAAAACGTCGAGAGCTTTTTGTCACCGCATGGGGTGTCTATTGATCATCTGCGTCATTTCATTTTCCATCCAGGGGGAGCCAAGGTATTAACGGCTTACCAGCGGTCTTTGGGCATTGGCACAGAAGCCACTCGTTTTTCTGAAGATGTCCTAACCAATTTTGGAAACATGTCTTCCCCTACGGTTCTGTTCGTCTTGGAAAAAAGCATGGAGAAGGCGTGGGAGCCAGGAGATCGCGGTTTGGTCGCTGCGCTTGGACCTGGATTTAGCTCGGAGCTCTTACTTCTGGAGGCGAAATAGTCATGTTGCTCTTCTTTGGATTCGTCATGGCTGCAGTCGTGTTGCAGCGACTGGTCGAGCTTCTCGTTGCCGTGAGGAATGCCCGCTATATCCGCTCAAAAGGAGGCTACGAGGTTGGGGCGAGTCATTACAAATATATCGTCCTGCTTCATCTTCTCTTTTTTCTCTCGCTTATTTTCGAAGTGGTGGGAAAAGACAGCGCCGTGGTTCTGCCCTCTTGGTGGGCGGTTCCATTCAGCCTGTTTTTGATCGCGCAAGGGCTTCGTTACTGGTGTATTCACAGTTTGGGCAAACGGTGGAATACCCGCATCTTCATACTCCCGGGCGAGGCTCCGATCAAGCGAGGTCCTTATCGCTTCATTCGTCACCCCAACTACTTGGTCGTATCGCTTGAGCTGCTCCTACTCCCTCTTACATTTTCCGCTGTGGCAACTGCCCTGACGTTTTCTCTTTTGAATGCCTGGCTGCTCCTGCGCATACGGATTCCCTTGGAAGAAGCAAGCGTCTACGATGGTCATAGCGAGTCATAAAAACGAAAAGTCTTTGGCACATGCACATGCCAAAGACTTTTTATCGAACAAAAGGTTTATCATTTGTCATTTCGCGGGAAAAGAAAAGAAGCTGTTACTCTTTCCCGTGAGGTGGATCAAGTGAATCGTACAACCATAGTGGAGCCTCAGGAGACGAAGCGTATCATCGTCCGAGACTTTTTCGCTTTGATTGAAACGGTACCGAATAAGGATGACCAGGCTACTATTCAAACTTTTCTTCGCTATTTGCAAAGCCTACTAAGAATTAAGCAAGTCGTTCCTCCGGTTGTTGAAATCATGACGGTCGTCAAACAAAACAAGCCACTTCTCTACCACGCGGCACGCAGAGTTACTCTTCCTTCAAGCAATCTGCACATGCTATTTCAGCTAGAAATGGATATTATGCTTGCCCACGAAAGGCTCCGTCAGTACGACAAATGATTTGGGTAAGCTTTGCCTTACCCTTTCAAGTTTTCTGGATTCAGACATTCAAGCTCTGCAATGACAAAACGACCATCTTTGCGAATCAGGACGTCATCAAACCAGATTTCCCCTCCGCCCCAATCCGGACGCTGGATGGAAACCATATCCCAGTGCACAGACGATTTGTTGCCATTGTATGCTTCGTCATAGCATTGACCAGGCGTGAAGTGGAAGCTTCCGTCTATTTTTTCATCAAACAAGATATCTTTCATCGGGTTGCGAATGTAAGGATTCACACCGATAGCGAACTCCCCAATGAAGCGCGCTCCCTCGTCCGTATCCAAAATTTGATTCAAGCGTTCGGTATCGTTCGCTGTTGCCTCCACAATTTTACCGTCCTTGAAGGTCAGGCGAACATTTTCGAAAGTAAAGCCGTGGTATGGTGTTGGCGCATTATGAGTGATAACACCATTTACGGAATCCTTCACAGGTGCTGTATACACTTCACCATCTGGAATATTGCGCAGGCCCGCACATTTCACAGCAGGAATGTCCTTGATTGAGAAGATGAGATCCGTTTCAGGTCCTACCAAGCGTACCTTGTCTGTGCGATTCATCAAGTCAACCAGACTGTCCATTGCTTTGTCCATTTTCGCGTAATCCAGGTTGCATACTTGGAAGTAAAAATCTTCAAAAGCTGCTGTAGACATGTTCGCAAGCTGTGCCATAGAAGGATTTGGATAACGAAGAACAACCCACTTCGTTTTAGGCACGCGCACGTTCATCACTGGCAGCTCATACAAGCGAGAATAGATGCCGAGCTTGTCACTTGGAACATCAGCCATCTCATTGATGTTGTTCGCTGCACGAATTCCGATGTAACCCTGCATTTTCTCCATGAGTTCAACCTCATGTTGAGCCATGGTCTTCAACTGCTCTTCATTGCAATTCATTGCGATTTCTCGGCTTACGGCGGGATCAATCAATTGAACATAAGGACTGCCGCCTGCTTTGTAAATCTCACGCACGAGGGCTTGCACCAAATCCGGTGTGTCCCCTTTCGCGTTGATCAAAATGTTTTCCCCTGGCTGTACTCGTACAGAATAGTTAACCAGATTGTACGCTAATTGATCTAATCGTGAGTCTCTCATTCCTGGCACACCCTTTTTAAATTTTCTGATTCCTCTTGTATTTTTACCGATACAATCTACTAAGTCAATAAAAATTTTTTTATCAACGAACCAAAAAGCGACCAGCCTCCTTGCATCCAGGCTGGCCTCGCTCTTTTCCTATGTCTTTACATCGTCTGTTCCTTGTCCTCAATGGTTCCCATCTTGTACATATCACTGACCAGCTCCTGCGTCGTTGCCAGTCCAGCTGTATATTCGTCTGCCTCTTGATAGTAGACGGCTCCGCCTGCATCCTCACTGTCCAACTCTCTCGCCATGGATTGAGCCTGCTCTTTATCATAACCTGCCATTTTCCTTCCTCCTTCCTTTTGGTTTTCGATCCGCTTTAGTTTGTACGGGAATCTCCACATTTAGCCAACAAAAAGACGCTTGCCCAATCGAGGGACAAAGCGTCTTTTATAAAGGAAATTATTTATTGTTATCGGATTCAGGTGCGCTCATTGTCCAACCAGCAGCTGGAGCATTTACAGGAGTAATGCGATTAGTTGTAACAAATTGATCTGTTCCTGGCATCATTGTCCATCCAGCTACAGTAGAGATTACTGGAACGTATTGGCCACTCACCAGTACGAACTCATCTTTACCTGGCATCATCATCCAGCCACCTTGTTGAGTCAGCCCTTGAATTGGGTTAACGGTTTGTGGCGCTGTAGGTTTTACTTCAGGTGTAGTTGTTGGTGCAGTTGTTGTTGTTTCAGTTGCAGGCTTCTCTTCAGTAGCAGGCTTTTCTTCAGTTGCAGGTGCTTCAGTAGCTGGCTTTTCGTCAGTTGCAGGTTTTTCTTCTGTAGTTGTTGTTGTTGCTTCTGTTGCAGTAGTCGTTTCAGTAGCTTTTACTGCCTCTTCTGCAAATGCAGCTTGTGTAAACAGAGCAGCTCCTAAGATACAAGAACTCATGATCAGTGTGCTTTTCTTTTTCATATGTGTACACTCCCATTCCCGCGGTACACACTTTTGTCTTGCAAGAATGTCCCCAGACCCGAACTTGATGGCATGTCTATATGGACTGCTGCATTTTCCTGAGGAAATAAGTAAACTGCTCTAACTCGTCGTCGTTCAGATTCTCCAGCAGCTTTCCTACTAGCGCTCTCCTGTCGCACAAAAGTCCTTCCAGAGTCGGAATCGCCTGTTGTGATAACGTGACCCACACTACACGTCGATCCTGTTCGTCTCGGATACGGTCGATAAAACCAGCCTTCACTAACCGATTGAGTGCAATGGTGGTGGCACTATTGGACAGTTTCAAAATGGTCGCCAGCTCAGAAACTGTGCTTCGTCCTTTTTGATGTAGCACACGCAGCAAGATAAACTGCTTCGGACTGATTGACTCTTCTTCTAGCCAATTGTTAATAAAGAAACGAGCAATTTCGACAAATACTCGATCCAGTTCCTCAAGTTTACTGGCACGGGACATATTGCTCACAACATCACCCATTTTCGGAAAATTAATAATATAAGTACTTTTACTATAAAACTATATAGCCTAAGTACTGGAAGATCAAGAGAACTCCCGAAATTATTTCTTTTCACGAAAGATATGTATGAGCCAGACAAAGTGTTTACCACTTAATATTTTTATTGTAAAACTTATTTCAAGAACATCTTAACTCAAACAGGAAAAACTGACAATAGGTAAGCTTGCAAAATAATGTTACGACTTTCTCGAACTACACCTGCGAAGCCAATTATTTCCTTGAATCATCTTTCGTATCTATTCGTAAAGCATGTATAATGGGAAGACAGCCTTACACACACGAGGCTTTTGACTCAGGCATATTTGCCACAGAAACCACATACATAGGAGAATTTCAATGGAACAAACCAACCCTACACCAAAATGGAAAGTAGAATTGCTTGATTGGTTAAAATCGTTTGTCTTGATTGGCGGATTGACTGCCTTTATCTACGTATTTGTAATGGCTCCCTATGTCGTCCAAGGGCGTTCCATGGAAAGTACGTTGCATGACCGCGAGCGTGTCATCGTAAACAAAGCGATTTACTACCTCAAAGAACCGCAGCCTGGCGATATCGTCATCGTTCATCCGGATGCAACTGGCGACAACTGGATCAAGCGCGTGGTCGCAGTAGCTGGTGATACGGTTGAAGCCAAAAATGATCAAGTGTATGTCAATGGCCAGCCGCTCAGCGAAGAGTATTTGGTCGAAAACAAGCTTAAAGCTTCAACAGCAGGTGTGACATTAACCGAAGATTTTGATCCTGTGAAGATTCCTGAGGGCAGTGTGTTTGTTATGGGGGATAATCGCAACAACAGTATGGACAGCCGCGTCATTGGCCCTGTTCAACTGGATCATGTAGTAGGACGTGCAGAGGTCGTTTATTGGCCGCTATCCCAGATTCGCCTCCCGCGTTAACCTTTTCCAGGCAGCAAAAAGCCGCTCCAGATCGGGGCGGCTCTTTTCATTTTCGATGGCGTTATTTGTGGGCAATTGCCGCTTCAGATAAATAATCCTCCAAAGTGAGGCCACCTGCCATAATTTCTTTCGCCATTTCCTTCCCTACATAACGCAAATGCCAAGGCTCATACGCATATCCAGTCGTATCTTCCTTGCCCTTCAAATAACGAATGACAAACCCAAAGTCCGCACAGTTGGCTGCCAGCCATATTCCTTCAGGCGTCTCACCAAATGATTCTTCCAATCGTGTATTTGCATCATAGCCAGACACATCCATTGCCAAGCCAGTCTGATGCTCACTCTTTCCAGGTACGGCACTGTAGGCAGCTGCATGTTCAGCACCTTGCGTCCTTACATACGTTTCGTACAGCGATCTTTGGGTCTTATACGAGCGGTAGCCAGAAACGGCGTACAGTTCAATACCTTCTGTCTTTGCTTTGGCAAACAGTTCTTCTAATGCTTGTGCAGCTTCTGCTCTCAGCAATCGCTTCTCTACTTTTTCATCAAAAGGGAACGGCACATTTGGCTCTACCAAATCCGGTGGAATATAATCGGCAGGCAATGCCCGCTGTTTATTTACGACAACCGAGAGATCTGTTGCATTCGTAACGGTTGGCACTCCATCCACATCTTTTATCGTCTCTGCAAGAGATGCCCGTTGGGGACGTGCTGTCTCCTCGTTATTTGGTTCAACTGTCGTTGACTGCGTTCCCTCTCCCGCGGACTGTCCATTCGACTCGCTGGATAACAATCCACTCAATGAGGGAGGTTCACATCCACTGAGTAGTGCTACTGATAGTGCTGCGATGATCGCGAGACTGCTGGTGCGATTTTTGTTCATGATCGATCCTCCTGGTTCCTTACAGACACATATGTTCTGCTTTACCTTACCATGGAGTAGTACGAAAGAAAAGGTAGATAGGTCACGCTTTTTCGGAGGTATATTCCTCGTTTAGGTTTTTGACAAGCGCCGGCAACCATTCATCCAGCGACCAGAATGGGAAGCCCGCGGCCTTAGCCTTGCTGTTATCCATGTAAAACGATGCTACAAATCCAAAGGGAGACGCATCAGAAGCATCTGTCGTTTGCTCGATTCGGGCAGGCTTTCCGACTGTTTGCGCAATTGTCTGCATCAGCTCAGCAAGCGAAACAATCCCATCCGAGCACGCATTCACAGGCCCTGTGATGGACGTTGTCGCCACCCATTCCAAAAATTGTGCCGCTTCCTGTGCATGAATAAAGCACATACGGGCAGCGGGATTCATCATACCAATCGGCCGCTCCTCTTGCACTTGCTCAATATGAAACCATAGCCGACGTGTGTAATCGTCTTCCGCTAGCACGATCGGAAAACGAACAGCTACGACAGGAAAGGCCTTCTCCTGAAAAAAGACGGCTTCTGCTTGACGCTTCCCCTCTTGATAGGTTGTCTCGTCTCTCGTTTTCCGATGGATTGCATACGTGTATGGATCAAATGCCTCTTCCTGTAGTTGTTCCTCGGCATAATCGTAGACGGACAAGGTAGAGGTCAAAACGTACTTACCTACTTTCCCCCGAAAAACCTTACACGCATCCATAGCATTTTTGGAGGAATAACAGATGTTATCGTACACCACATCCCACTGCTCTTCTCCAGCAACAGCAAGAGAATGGACGTCATCGCGATCAAGCGTAATTCTTTTAACAGAAGCAGGCAACTCCACTTGGCTAAGCCCCCTCGTTGCCACCGTAACGTCTACCCCAGCTTCAACGAGAAGCTGCACCAATCGCTTTCCAAAAAATCGCGTTCCGCCGAGTACAAGCACTTTCTTCATTTTTTGCTACATCCTTTCCTTGATCAGCCTACTTTTTGCTATTCAACTCGATAGACCGCTCTCCTTCCTTCCACATGACCGTATAGCCCAGCTTCTCGCCAACTTTTTTGACAGGCAAGTAAGGAATTCCCTTCACCATGACGACATCAGTCTGGAAGGACGTCACTTTTTGTCCCAACCCTAACAGCAGCTTATTGGCTTGAACATAGGCCACTCCATCTATCATCACTTTTTGCTCTGCTGTATATGGGTAGACATTGCCGTTTACTCGTAAATCAAAGGGGCCTTCTTTTTCTTTTGGCGACTGGTTTGGCTGAGCAGCCGTATATGCAATGGCATCCACCCCGAGTACAGTACCCTCGCGCGTGTTATCCGCTCCGCCGTACATTTTTCCCGTTTCAAAATCGTACACAATCGCTTGGACGTTGCCAATGTTCGTTGGTTCCTCAGCAAAAACGTGACCTTTTGCCATCAATTGCAGGATAACGTCTTGGTCAATGCCCGCTTCCCACGTCACACTCGGATAGCTGCTAGAAAAAATGCGTGGTGCACGAATGGCATCCTGAATCTCCATTCCATGATCGATCACATTGAGAATCGTCTGTGATACAGAAGCGATGATCGTCGACCCACCTGGTGAGCCAATTGCTAAAAAAGGCTTCCCGTCTTTTAGCACCATGGTAGGCGTCATGCTCGAACGTGGACGCTTGCCGGGCTCGACCTGATTGACACCGCCAGGAATCGCATCAAAATCAGTAAGCTCATTATTGAGCATGAAGCCGTAACCCGGAACCATCACACCGCTGCCAAAAATATCTTCAATGGTCGTCGTATACGCAACGATATTCCCCCATTTGTCCATCACAGAGAAGTGCGTGGTCTGCTTGACCGGAGACTGATCTCTCAATTTCATGGACACCTCTGGCTTTTTGCCGGGATCGTACTTCCAAGGGTCTCCTGCCACTACATTGGCATTCGCGGTCTCTTCGCGAATGAGCTGACGCCTTTCCTTGATGTATTTGTCCGCAATCAGCCCCTTTTTCGGTACCGGATACACGTCCTCGTCCGCCATAAACGCCGCCCGATCTGCGTAGGCGAGGTGATTGGCTTCGATCAGATGATGCAAATAGGCTACAGACCCGATTCCGTCCTTTTTGTTATCGTAGCCTTCCATCAGCTTCAAAATCTGAATGAGTGTCAAGCCGCCAGAACTGGGTGGTGCCATCGAAATCACTTCATATCCACGATACATGCCGCGGACCGGTTCACGCTCTTTTACTTGATACGCCTGCAAATCATCGAGTGTCATGGAGCCACCCGTCCTCTGTACTTCTTCGACGAGAGCCTTACCGATTTCCCCTTCGTACAAGGCATCTGAGCCTTTGTCGCGGATGATCTTCAACGTTTTCGCCAATTGGGGCTGAACCAGCATCTCGCCTTCTTTGAGTGGAACTCCGTTTGGCGCAAACACTTGTGCAGCAGTCTCATGCTTTTTCAGCTTTTCCATGGAATTAGCAATAAATTGAGCGGACACCCAGTTGACGCGAACTCCTGTTTCCGCCAATTCAATTGAAGGTTCTATCACTTTTCCCAAGTCCCATGTTCCATACGATTCCAACGCCTGCTCTACGCCCAGCAAGGTACCTGGGACACCTACGGCCTGACCGCTCGTATGTCTCTCCTCAAATGGGATCGGCGTACCATCTGCCTGCAAAAACATATCGGGAGTCACCTTGGCAGGCGCCACTTCCCGACTATCTATCACCGTCACTTTGTTCTGATCCTTCACATAAATCATCATGAAACCACCGCCGCCGATACCAGACATATACGGTTCTGCCACATTCAAAGCAAATTGGATCCCAGCCGCAGCGTCAATCGCATTGCCGCCCTTTGCCAAGATATCTCTACCGACCTGCGCCGCTGCTGGATGAGAGACCGCGACAATTCCTTTTGTAGCTCCTTGCACACCTGCTGGCACCCCTGGGACTTTTCCCACAGCAAAATGAGGAAACGAAAGCACGGAAACAATTGAGAGGGCAACCAACATCCCTTTTTTCATGCGATCCCTCCTATTCGATTTCATAACTTCTACTATTATTATAATTTTCAGCATTTTTTAAGGTCAACCCACATTCACAGTTGCCTAGGCAAACTTTTCTCTACAGAAAAAAACACTCTTCTGCATCGAGACTTTTCGTCTTCCCAGAAGAGTGTTCCGATTTTTGCTTATGGCATGATGACCAAATTGCTCACCACGCGTCGTTCTTTGCCGCCAGATGGCTTGTTCAACAGCTTGCCATTGTAATAAAACGCACTGGAGCCGCCGCCGTCGAGGTTATACGCATCCACGACATGCCACTCTTGCAGCTTTCTTTGCGCTTCCTCCAGCGTAACACCATTACTCCAGCCATCTCGTCTTCCATCAATGACAATCAGCAGCAAATCGCCGTTGTCGAAATGGCCGATCAGTGTTCGCGGTTGACGTGCATTCGCCCATTCACGAGGAATAGGCAATCGCTTTCCGTCCTGCAAAAGACGGGGCAAAAAGCTCGCTCCCTGCAATATCCCTTGTTGTGTAATTTGCGCCTGCGTCTTAATGTTTGTTCCGACCAGATGACCTTTGTTGTTAAATCCGACAAAGCTCAGCTTCGCATTATTGGAAAAGGTTCGAATCTTGCCGTCAACAACCGTAATGCCTAACGGAGTCAGATTGCCCTGCTTGTCCGACATAAAGCCGCCTGCATTGATCGCAAGAATAGCTCCTGTGCGCTTACCAGCTTGACTCGTCGTTTCTCCTTTACTTTTCACGGAGTTGTTGGCCAGCACCATTTTCAGCGCTTTCGGATCATTGAGGCGAACTTTGGCCATGTAACCGCGGTATCCTCCTTCTTGCAAGGAATAAATTTTCACTGTCGAGTTTTTCCCGAAGTGTTGACCGATCGGCTTGCCAAGCATGTTGGACAAAATCGTGTCCAATACATCCGCAGATTTTTGTGTCTGGGATTTGCTCGCTTCAAGTGCGCTGCTGATCTTCTTGTTTTGCTGCTCGTATTCTTTCTGTTCCTTTTTCGAGCGATCCCGGATGTCTTCAATGACGAATTCTACGTTTCGAAGCTGCACCTTGGTGTCATTGAGCCGTTCCCCCAGCTCATCTGCTTGGCTCTTCGCTACGGCAGAAGGAAGCTTCAGGCCTTCTGTCTGGAGCTTGTCCACTGGATTGTCCAGCGCAAAAGCGACCAAAAAACCGAGAGCAGGCGCCATCAGAAAGAGAAAGAAACGGTTTATCTTACCAAGCACGGGCAGCATCCTCCAATTTTTTCAGAGATGCCTTCAAATCAACCAGCTGTTTGTTAAGCTGGTCAACCCGATCCTGCAGAGCTTCTTTGGTCTTGTTAGTGCCACCAATGGTTTCACCCGTCAATGCCAAATCTTCTTCCAGATTTCCCAGACCCTTCTGGACATTTTGCATTTCTTCCTGCACCAGAGTCAATTGATCTCCCAATGCCTTCATCTGCTTTTGATTATCTTCTTGAACTTGATCAATTCGTTGGTTCACAAATTGCTGCTGCTTGTCCAACGTATGAACAGCAAAGGCATATCCAGCATAGGCAAGTCCTACCCAGACCAGAACGGCCAAAACGATCGGTAGTAAAGGACGCTTACCTTCTGTCTGGGAGGGAATCAATGCCTGAAAAAGACTGCCTCTTCTGCGTCTTCCTTTCTGCTTCCCGTTTGCCGGGAGTGGCAGTGTGGGTGACGAAGTCGATGACGCTCCCATGTATTTGTCGTCCATCGGCTCCCTCCTCCTTTCTGTGACATAGAGTGAGGTTTCATTATAACATAGAAAGTTTTTGAAGCAGCATTTTGCTGAATAATGGAAAAACAAGTCGAATAAAGAAAATACCGCCATTTTTTTGGCGGTACCTCGCTTTATTTTCGGAGCTGAAATTCGTTTTGCAGCTGATTGTACAGTCTTTGCAAAAACAGGATCGGGTCTTCCTTGGTGGTCTGTTCGTCAAACAGATCTAATTTTTTGCGCATGATGCTGGCAATTTGATTCCCAAGTTCATACTTTTTCGCTTGAGTTAAAGAAGATAATCTGCTGATGAAGGAGGAAAGCAACTGCCAGTCCTCTCGGGTAATCGCCTGTTTTTGGCGTTCATCAAGCACGAGTAGCGCATGATTCAAATCAAAGCCGTTTGACTGTCTGTCTTTCTTTTTCTGAAAAAGAGTCGATCGCTGTCCTGACTCTACCACGACAATCGTGCCCGCAACCATATCGCCAATTCGCTTATCACGGGGGTGGAAAAAGCAGACGAGCGCCCCGAGAAAATAACCAGATGGCATTGCGTCAACGATGCGAAACAGATTCCGGATCGTCGAGGAAACAAACGTCGCAGGCTGTCCATTATCACGGATGACTCGGATTCCCACCAGCCTTTTGCCAACGGTTTGCCCGCCCCAGAACGCTTCCAGTAACCAATAGTAGCCAAAGTTCACTACGAAGATAACCAGGAGGACGATTGCCAACACATAGTTGTCAGAATCCAGGAAAAAATCATCTTCATTTCCAAATAAAACTATACCAAACATTATAAATACAGTAAGATTAACCAGGAGCAAGATTCCTGTATCAATCAGCATCGCAGTGGCGCGACTGCCAAGACCTGCCGTCTGAAATCGCAGCATAACATGCTCGGGTGTCACGACAGACGCTTCTCGATTTGACCCACTGACGTATGTCGGTTCATTCATGATGGTTTTCTTCCCCCCCTCGAAACTTTGAGGTTTTTTCTAGTGATTACACACGCGCTAATGTAAGGAGGCATTATACATGGATATTACCTCGTTTTGGCACAAGCATAAAGCCTCTTGGGCCGAACTGGAACAATTAGTGGAGCGTTTTACCCGACAACCTCGGCACATCAGTGCTACCGATATTGATCGCCTGACACAACTATATAAGAAAACATCTGCTCATTTGGCCTATGTACGCTCCTATCATCCTGCAGACGAGATCACCCTCTACTTAAACCAACTCGTCTTGCGTGCACATAATTTGGCTTACAAGCAGCGAATAGGCAGCTGGCAGCAGCTCAAGCATTTCTTTGGCAGCTACTTGATGGGTCTCGTACATAAGCGAATGAGCTTCATTGGTGTGGCAGCTCTTCTCTTCATCATCGGTGGTATTTCTGGCTTTGCCGCCGTCATGGTCGATCCACTCAACTTGTATTATGTATTGCCACAAGGGATGGCTGAGCAGATCGATCCATCCAGGCTGGGAGAAGGGCACGAATCTCTCGACAGTCCGGTCATCTCCACGATGATTATGACCAACAACATCAAAGTGGCGATGCTGGCGTTTGTCAGTGGAATTACGTTTGGAATCGTCCCCATCTACCTTCTCTTATTCAATGGCCTTCTGGTTGGAGCTTTGGCAGCCGTCTACTATCAGGCAGATAGCAGCTATGCGTTTTGGGCCTACATTTTGCCACACGGCGTGATCGAGCTGACTGCCATCTTCATTGCTGGCGGAGCAGGTCTTCACATGGGGTACCGCCTGCTTGTGCCCGGCCGCTACGCACGAAGACATCAATTTTTGGAGGCGGCAAAAGAGTCTGCGCATCTGCTGCTGGCTACCATCCCACTCTTATTCATCGCAGGAATCATTGAGGGCTATATTACTCCATCGAGTCTCTCTCTCGAAGCCAAGTACATCGTAGCTTTCGGCACGTTGCTTTTGCTGATCGCCTGGTACCTCCTTGGATACAGACCCGATTCTCACAAAGCTTCTCTTGACTTGATGTCCAAATAAGTATTGATAACCGTCAGCGTCAATTGATCGGCCGGAACGTCCAGTACCTGGATACCCGCGCCGATCATTTTTTGTTGAAACGCCCTGCGATCGAGCTGGAACCGTTGAGCTACCGCCTTTGTAAACGCCAAGCTGCTGTTGCTCGTGTCTATATGACTCCATTCATGCAGAAGCGGATCTGCCAAAGACAGCAGCAAGAGCAAATGCGAACGGCGCATCCGCCACAAGTAATTGCTCAACTGATCTTCGACGAGGTAGTTTTCCATATCTGAGAAAAGAACCACCAAGCTCCTTCTCTTCTGCTGGCGATTCAAAAATTCAAGCGCCTTCGCCGGATCTGCCTCTACAAAATCACTTGTCAGGTTGTAGGTTGCCTCCAAAAGGGTATGCAAGTGGCGCAATCCTCTGCCTGGAGGTATGTACGTCTTGATTTCATGCGAATAGGCTAGTAGCGCTACCTGATCTCCTTGACGCAATGCCACTGCCGCTAACGTGAGCGCAGACTCCAGCGATCGATCCAGTCTCGTTTGGTTATCCAGCTCGACGCCCATCAACCTTCCGCAATCGATCAGAATAGTAATCACCTTGCCATGCTCTGGTCGATATTGGTTCGTCATCAGACGTCGGGAGCGTGCTGAAGCAGACCAGTTAATCATCCGAGGATCATCGTCAGGCACGTAATCGCGGATCGCATGGAATTCCGTACCCGCTTTCGCCCTGCGCATGATTTTTTTCCCGTCGACGATCAAGCTCTCCTGCAACGAAGCCAAATAGCCACGAACGGCTGAAAGGTCGGGGTATACCTTGATCGTTTGTTCACACGAAAAGCGGCTTTGACGATACCACAAGCCGAGCTTGCCATGCCAGCGCATGTAAAGCCAGCGGAACACGTACTCTCCGCGTTCTTTTCCTCTTGTTTCAAAACTGATGTTGGTTAAGGGTTGCTCCATCACACCCGTGACCGGTCCGGTTTCTTCAAATGACAGCGGAAGATCATCCACGATGGAGTACGAAACGGATTGCCCGCTTCTGTTCGCAAGCTCAAGCTCGATCGAAAACGATTGTCCGATATCCGTCTGCTCAGGCAAGATTCGCCGGATCGACAAGTCTCGGCGTTTGGGGATGGTAACCCAATCCAAGATGCTTGCGACGAGGAGTAAACCGTTGTACAAAAAGAATATCGAATAGCCAATCTCCAGTAGAAATCCGACGATCGCGATAGGTGTGCCTAGCAAAACTGCCACAAGCAGCCGCTTGGATGGCAAGACAAAACGGTCTGCCAAAAAATCAGCGAGGAACTGGAATAGCCGCCAGCGTCTCTTCGATGATGTGGTCACTGGTACCCCCCTCCAATTCTACCTGCGGTGACAGTATGAGTCGGTGCCGCAATGCAGGACGGGCCACCATCTTCACGTCATCAGGCGTCACAAACTTGCGATTGTCCAAAAGTGCCCATGCTTTGCTGGCCATCAACACGGCGATTCCGGCACGAGAGCTGGCACCTAAGAGCAATCGTTTCGTTTCGCGTGTATTGCGAATCAGTGTCGTAATGTACTCCAGAATCGAATCA
Organism: Brevibacillus sp. AG162; assembly: GCF_006715575.1. NCBI lineage: Bacteria > Bacillati > Bacillota > Bacilli > Caryophanales > Paenibacillaceae > Brevibacillus > Brevibacillus sp. AG162. The sequence goes on along the minus strand of NZ_VFNO01000001.1, from coordinate 471,465 downwards.
TCCACAACCACTTCTTCTAATTGGCGTCGCTTCTCCAAAATCGCATCCCATGTAAAGAGCGGCTCTTGATTACGCTCGTGGCTGCGCTTGTTGGGAATATGTTTGGCGAGGATTTGCTTTTCATTTTCATGGGAAGGATACGACATCGTTAGCTTGAACAAAAAGCGATCGAGCTGTGCCTCTGGCAACACATACGTTCCTTCATACTCCACCGGGTTTTGCGTAGCGACGACAAAAAACGGATCTGGCAAAGGATAGGTGACACCATGAATCGTCACTTGCCCCTCCTCCATTGCTTCTAAAAGGGCCGCTTGGGTTTTCGGGGGAGTCCGGTTGATCTCGTCCGCCAGCAATAAGTTAGCGAAAACAGGACCTTTGATTGTCTCAAACTGGTTCTGCTGCATATTGAACACTACATGACCAATAATGTCCGATGGCATCATGTCAGGCGTAAACTGGACGCGCTTGCTCACGCCCCCCATCAATTCCGATAAAGTCCTTACCATTTTCGTCTTTCCGATACCGGGTACACCTTCTAGCAAGACGTGTCCGCCGGCAACCAAAGCTGTTAACAGTAACCGAACATTTTGCCGCTGACCAACCAGCTCTTTTTCCATTTGTTGCAACAATTGCTCCACGGTAGTTGTCACTCCTTCTCCAGACGCTTCGTAATCTCATCCAACAAGAGACTGTCTGCAAGCAAACTCTTCGCCGAGTATCGCCCTTCGTTTTTTGCCTGCTCCAGTCGTTCCAGCAGATGAGCGAATTTCTCTATCTCTTGATTTGTCCATCTTGTTTTGGCATATCGCACGATTTCCACACGATCAGCCCGTTGGTGCACTCCCCACCGATCGTACAACAGCTGTCGCATGTACGCTTCTCGATGTCGCAACGCATCCTTTGCCAGCCCTCTTCGCTCATACCAGCTAGACACAGCGAGCAACGTCTCATCACCACGGCGAACTGTCCATTCCCTAAGCGTATAGACCGGTCCGAAACGTTTTCCTCTCCACCACACGTACAGCAAAAGCAGGATCGCGAGTTGAATGCAGGCGGCTACGAGCCAGCCCGGGTAGATTGCCAAAAAGCCTGGTTTTTCCTGCAAGCCGTGATGGTATTCGTCTACCCAAAGAACGGACCAATCTCCTTGTACATACGGCCAGATCGCTTCAAAGTGGGACAGTCGATCAATTTTTTGATTGGTTAGCCATTCCGGTACAAGAAAAAACGTGACACTGCCATCTCCCACCTCTGTTCTTCCCCCGAGTATCCCCTGATCGTCGTAGAGAAGTGGCTCCATGTCATCATCTTCTAAAAATCTCAATGAGGTCTCTGCTTTGCCCATGAACCTGCCCTGAACGAGAGGTCCCTGAATGTTTCGCTCCTGATTTTCTTTACCCCGGATGTACTCCGTATAAAAGGGAAGCTCTTCCCACTCTGGTCTCGAGTCAAAGAGAATCAGATTATTGCCTTCACTAACCCAATCCAGAATGTCTATCTGTTCCTCTGGCATCAGTCTTTCCGGCTCTACTACGAGCATGGCCTGCCCAGTTGCTGTTGGTAAAAAACGCATAGGCTGCCGCCATTCCTTTACCTGCTTGCCTTTTTCCTCCAGTAGTACGAGCACAGCCTTGATTCCGCTCGGCTGTGCAGACGAAGCCAAGTACGACGGGAGAGGCTCAGCTGTAGGCTTGACGATCAACCAGCCCACGATGACAAGCAACAAGGTAGCCACAACGATTCCGACACGATAGGTGCGCAAACTATCCATGCTGTCCCTCCTCGCGCCAGATGCCTTCCAGTTCGTTTACACGCTGCCAGAACGACACTTCATCAACAAGCTCCTGCCCGTACCAAACAGCGTCGAACTCACGTGCGAAGCGGCCGAACACATCGCGTAAGCTCGGCTGATTGGCCTCAATTTCTTCTGCGTATTCCCAATTCGTTTTCCATTTCTCCACACGAACCCATGATTTCATTTGCAAATAAACCAACAACGCCAAAAACAACGAGCGTTCTCCTTCCCGCCATTCTCCTCGCGCTGCTTTTTCTTTCGCATCACGCAAATAGTCTGCATGAGAACGTATTTTTTCACCGTCCATAAACAGCGGTCGATGCTTCTTCTGTTCCCAAATCATTCTGCGGAACAGCCAGTAAATGATGCTGACCAGTCCCAGTACTGCCATAATGAGCACGAGTGTAGATACGGTATTAGCCGCACCAGACGGAATATTGGTCCACTCAAAAAGATCGGCGATCAACTCGATCACAAAATCCATCGCTCTTTGAATCCAGTTCTCTCCACTGCCTTGGGGCAAATTGAACTCGTCTCTGGCTAGAATCTCTTGTAAATGCTCCTTGTCATCTACCCAAGGACTCGTGCTAATCATGTGTAACTCCCGGCTCTTGTGCAGGGGTAGGAGTTGCTGGTTCTACTGGTGCAGATGTGGCAAGCTGACGGCTTACTAGCTCTTGTAAATCTGTCCCGTCTTTTCTTACGCGCAGATCAAAGTAAGCCAAAGCGTAAACAATGGCCATCCAAGGGCTCAAGAGGCAGGTAAGTGCAACCAGAATAATTTGCGCGAGGATAGATGTACCTAAGACGCCAGTGAGTACTAATTGCATGCCGCTAGAAAACATCGAGTAGATCACACTGAGAACTACAAAAATACCGAATAAACGCCAAAAGTTTCCTTTTGTCAAATTCCAGCTCTGGCCGATCCCGATACCATCGCGTTCGAACAGAACGAGCGGCATATAAAAACCCCAACGCAGCATGAAAAAGCCCGGTACGAGCATCATTCCAGCAATTAAGAATAAATAGCCAAATAAAATCAGAATGATCATAAGCACAATGCTGCCTTCATCTGACGGATCAAACATGGTTTCCAATGTCATTCCACCGGCGAAGGCGATCATAACGAAAATCAGTCCATATACGATGACAAATGCTGTCGACACTGCAAACGCGATTACTCCATATAGGAAAGTACTGCCCGCAAGCGGCCAAAATCGGCGAAGTGCTCCCTTCAAGGCATCTTTTAAGCTCAAGGTCTCTCCCTCGAGAGCAGCCTTCGTGAGTAAAATTGAGCCGGAAATCATTTGCGGATAGGCGATGATCAAAAGGATCGGTGCGACAAGGAATAGGAATATGAGCAACATAGGAAGGCTTTGTGTCATAAATTCTTCTTGTCCGGCAAATCTTGCGCCTAACGATTCTGCAAAGTCCAGACCTTCTGTATCTTGTGCGAGCAAAGGCACTCTGGTAAGGTCAACCAGAAGTAGTTGCTGCAGGAGTAATAATGGACCGAACCAAATTAAAGCCAACAAAAAGAATGCTCCAAAATGCTGGCGATACACAGAAAAGCTCTTGTCCAACAGCTTCCCCACTCCCATGGGGGCAATCGGCGTACGATTCATGAGAAACCTCCATCTTTCTTTTTGAGATTACCTGATAAGTATACACGATTTCCCTGTTTTTTTAAAAAAATCATCTAATTTTGCTAATGTTTTCCTGCCTGATTTTGTCAAATCAGGTGTTAGTCCAATGCGGTCGCCCCCCTTCTGAATATGATATTGCATGCATAGGAAGGAGGGAGTTGACTTTGAAAGCATTGAGAAAGAAGAAGCTAAAAGCAAAGCAAGCCCGCTGCAAGAAGCGATCTACCAGACGCAAACCCAATAATCTGCTCAGGCAATTACGCCGTTTTGTGCGTATCCACGTACGTGCACCTCGAGTGAATGTGACCACCCCCACTCCGCAAGTAGAAGCACCTGTTGTACAAGTAGAAGCGCCTGTTGTACAAGTAGAGGCACCTGTTGTACAAGTAGAAGCTCCGAAGCCAATCGTCATCCCGGCACCAGTCGTGAAGGTAGATGTCGAAACGGAAGAAACAGCGGAACAAGCATGTATAGAAGGGCTTCGTCAAGAACTCAGCAAATGCATGAGAAATGATCAACTTGTGGAGGTCTTATTGACGACGGATTGGGGACCTGAGAGTCGTTCTTACCGAATCGGCAAGCTTCTTAGAGTGGAGGAAGGAATCATTGAATTACAGACCTTACCCTCCTCACGTACAAACGGAGCTTCTATCCTTATTCCTATCACCCACATCGTCGCGATTATTCCAAATGCAGAACCCAATTGAACAAGCTGATATTCTGCGAGGCTTAAGGATTGCCTGAAGATGCGGGGAGTCTGTGCGTAGTAGATTCCCCGCATTTTCCCCCATTTCGTGCAAACGAATGTGAGACAAGCCCATTTGTTCAGACTGGCCTGTCCACTCTAGCAGGACATTGTATGACTCTTTCGTCCCGAAGGAATAAGTAAACGCCCACTTCTCCGATCTTTCTCAGGGAAGTGGGCTGCTAGTATTCGTTTTTTGGTTTTACCTACCCCTGTTATTCCATACGTCTAGCACATCTCTTGCGACTCGATCCCATGTAAATCTTTGTTCGGCAAGCTGGCGCCCGCTTCTCCCCATTTGACGTTGGAGATCGCGGCTGGACAATAGTTGTTTCAGCTGTACTGCAAACGCTTGAGGGTCCTCCGGCTGCTCGACCAACAGTCCATTGCCTCCGATGATCACCTCAGCATTTCCCCCCCGCTTTGTCGTGACAAAGGGCAGACCGGCGGCCATTGCTTCATAATGGACACGTGCCAGTGGTTCCTCCCATTGCGATGGACAGACAAAAACGTCACCTGCCCAGAACCAGTGGTGAATCTGATCTGCCGGAACAAATCCCGTTGTAATAACCGGAACAGGCGAACGATTCGCTAATGAGCGTACATATGCTGCATAGTCACTGATTTTATTTTCTCCGTACCAGGACCCTCCAACCAAGACGAGAGCGATGTTGGAATGGTAGGAGCGGAGTTCATTCATCGCGCGAACCAGAATGTCGGCCCCTTTTTTCGGCGTCAATCGTCCTACAAACAAGATTACTTGTTTGTTGCCAAGATTGTGCGTCGCCCGCAGTTCCTGACGAATCTTTTGCGCCGTTTTGGATCCTTCCACCGGAACAAACGTTTCCAGGTTCACACCTGAATAAATCGTACGAAGCTTATTTGCGGCTTCGGGATACAGCGAGGCAATGACCCGGCCGACATAATCACTGATGGTGATGATGCTTTCTGTTTCAGCAACGGCTCTAGCAGCTTCTGCCTGCCCTATTTTTACCGGATCAAACATATCATTGTGCATACTTAAGATGATACGGGCGTTCGGACATACCTCACGAATGATGGGAACCATCCGTGGTCGGTTAAAAACATGGATGACATCATAGTTGTTCGCACTCAGAAAAGCGGCTACTTCGCGCGCATAGATCTCGAACACACCTTGACCATCTACCCGCACATAATGCGCATTGCGAACTATTTCATCCTTCGGTAGCGTGGGATCCGACGTTCCCAGGATCGTCAGCTCATGATGTCTCCCTAAAATATCTGCAATCCCTGAAATATAAGTTTGAATCGCTCCCCCTCGAATAGGAGGGACTGGCAATTTTTCTGTACAGACCATGATAGCTTTCATCCGAATTCTCCTTTCCCGTTCCGACTTCTTACATTAGTTGCCTCTCGTCTTCTTTGATTTTTGACGCTGCTTCTTCATCTGATTGTTGATGAATTTACGGCTTGGTTTCGCCGACTTGGCAACCTTCTTGCTCTTGTTCGAAGTGACGGTCCGGGACTGCTCTTTAGATGTCCACACAGATCCTTTTTTGTTTTTCTCTGCTTGACTTGCGGGTTTTGCTTGTGGAGATTTGGCCTTTACATTGATAGAGACCTTTACTTTGCTTTGAGTCTTACTTGACTTTTTGCTGTTGCTTTTTGAAACAGTAGAGCTTATTACCCGCTTTTTATTTCGACCAACATGTTTTCGTGGTTCTGTTGTAACGAGGGGCGCTGATGGCGTAAAAGGAACATTTCCCGAAAATGCGATTCGAGTTCTGCGGGTAGTACTGCTTTGTTCTGACTCTGCCCCTTTTTGCTGGCTTTCTTTCGATTTAATTGGCTTTTGCTCGGAAGTCGGAAGTGAAGCGGCTACCTGTTCGCGTGCAGGCTCCTTGACTTTGGACTCTTTGTCTTTGGATCCCTTGACCTTTGACTCTTTATCCTTAGACACTTTATCCTTAGATGCTTTATCCTTAGATACTTTATCCTTAGACGCCTTATCCTTAGACACCTTGATCTTAGTAGACTTTTTGTCTTTCGGTTCCTCGACCAAAGCCTCTGTTGCTGGTGTGGACACCGCAACAGGTAAGAATTCCTTGATACCTGATGCCACCCTTTGCGGTTCTACCACTTCCGTTATTTGGTCATAGTTGCCGGGTTCGTATTTGCTGATGTCTTTCGCGAGCTCTGCCAATGCCGCATCTTTCGTTTTATCCCCCGTCAAAACTCGCTGCAGAATGCCTTCTGCTTCCGTCGACAAAAAGATTTCGGGATCATAAAACATCTCTTTGAGATGCTTATAAAATTCGTTTGGTACTGCCATATCATTTAAGAGCACTTCAAACGATTCGCGATCCAGTGGATTTGCCTTATGATAGGCTTCGATCATGCCGCGCATCCAGGTAACATCCCAGACTCCCATATCATCCATCGTACTGGTGATGAGCTTGCGCAAATCCCGAAACGGCAAATCGTATGACACGCCATCCAGGTCAATCACCCAAAGTCCTCCGGGACCATTTTGACCATTTGACCAGCCGTAATCCTGGTGCACCAATCCCCAGTGCGCCTCTCCCATTTTGATCATTTTCGGATAGGCAGATGCTTTTAATTTCTCTAAGGCTGCCCATGCTTGCTGTTCATAGTGATCGACGACGGCCAAAATGGATTTACTTGCTGGGGTTTCACTGTAGGCTTTCGCTACTTCCCGCATCCACCCGATTTTTTTGGCAATCTTTTGATAGTGATTGGGCCAACGATATAAGCGGGAAGAGTTTTTGGCTCCTGCGGGCGGAACATAGCCTTTCGAATGACGATGGAATTCACCAAGACCGTAGCAAAGCTCTTGCGCGCCTACCAAATCTACTTTTGTTGCCGGTTGCAAGGCAATCCAATCGGTAACAATCCAGAGTTTCCCGCCTTTTTCCACATAAAGACTGCCATTTCGGGCAGGAATCAGTGCTGGTACCCTTGCACCCTGTTTGACGACGTATTCTTGGAAAGCCACACTATAGAGACTGCGTTCAGGCGTACGATGCAGTACCTTTAGGCTGCGCGGACCTTTATCTGTCTCGATGCGCCAAATAGCCCCGCCTTTGTCTGGCTTGGAAGTAATGAGCGTACGACTCTTCACCGACATGTCATACTCTTTGATCACTTGTTCTGCGATCGCATCTACTTCCGGTGGCACTGTCAAATCCCAGTTAGCCGGCGTTTCCACATTCCCTTCTCGGGTATCCCATGGCTTAATCACATATTGTTCCATTCCATTCCCCCCACACTTCTGTGGTGATGCCTTCGTCCTTCTCCATAAGCTATTCGCTCTGTTCTTTTCTCGAACCGGACAAATATCATTGGGAGTCTGCCAATTCGTTATTCGCACAGGGATAAAGTCTCGCAAAAAAACAGCTTGACTCCTCGCATGGTAGCGATAGTCAAGCTGTTCGTGTTAAATCATCAGCAATTCGCGTATTTCTTGCTCGGTTAAAGATGAGATTGCTTCTTGCCCCGGTGTAATGATTTCCTCGATCAAGTTTTTCTTTTTTTGTTGCAGCTCGTACATCTTCTCTTCAACCGTTCCCTCTGCAACAAGCCTGATCACTTGAACGACGTTTTTTTGTCCGATGCGATGGGCACGATCAGCTGCCTGTTGTTCCACAGCGGGATTCCACCACAGATCATACAAAATCACGGTGTCCGCTCCCGTCACATTCAATCCTGTTCCCCCAGCTTTCAAAGACATGAGAAACAAATCCCGCTCTCCCTCGTTAAATCGGTTGCACAAATCTAGTCTCTCTGCTACTGGCGTCTGTCCATCCAAATAGAAAAACGGGACACCGTGATACCCCAGCTCGCGTCCGATTATCCCTAGCATCTCCGTAAATTGAGAAAAGAGCAAAACGCGCTTCCCAGCGTTTTTGCATTCCCCGATAATCTCGAATAGCTGTTCGAGCTTGGCGGACCCTCCGTCATACTCTTTGACGAACAACGCTGGATGACAACATATTTGCCGCAGTCTCGTCAAGCCTGCGAGAATTTTGATCCGATTTTTTTGAAAACCTTTATTGTACAGGTGCTTCACTGTTTCCTGTTGGAGCTGCGCCAAGTAGGCGACATACAGCTTTTTCTGTTCTGGCAAGAGTCTTGCGCTTTGCAGTGTTTCAATTTTGGCTGGCAATTCCTTCAGTACCTCGGTCTTGAGCCTGCGCAATAAAAATGGACGCGTCCGCTTCGCAATCGTCTCTCGCGGCAAGTCGAGAAATTCCTTTCGTGCCGGAAAAAGCTCTGGGAAAACAGCATCGTAGATGGACCACAGCTCCTCTACCCTGTTTTCCACAGGTGTTCCTGTAAGGGCAAAGCGATGCTTGGCTTTTATACGCTTTACTGTCTGAGCTGTCTGAGTGACATAGTTTTTGAAGGTCTGCGCTTCATCCAAGATCAAGGTGTGGAAGGAATGCTCCTCGAACTTGGCATGATCACGGCGCAGGAGCGGATACGAAGTAATGAGCACATCGATTTCTGACAGTTCGTTTACGATTTGATTCCGCTCTTCCTTCGTGCCATCCACAATAACGCTACGGATATTTGGCGCGAACTTTTTGATTTCATTGTGCCAATTGTATAAAAGAGAGGCAGGAGCCACGATAATCGCTAGGAGCTTTTGCTCTCGGATTTCGGGCAGAACAGAGAGAAGAAAGGTTATACTTTGCAATGTCTTCCCCAGGCCCATATCGTCTGCGAGAATTCCCCCAAAGCCGTAGTGTGCCAGTGTTTTCATCCATTGATAGCCAAACTTCTGATAATCTCGAAGTGTCCCCTGCAAAGACTCGGGTACTGGAAAGTCCAGATTATCAGGGTTACGCATATTCTCCAAAAACTGGCGCAATGATTTGCCTAGCTGAACAGACTGTCCCTGCATGGGTATATCGAGCAAGCGCAGCCCGCGAAAAGCAGGAAGTTGAAAACCACTTCCCATTTGCTCAGCATATTGCATGCCCATCTCGTCTAGGAAACGATTGATTTGCTCAAATTCCTTTGTCTCAAGCGGCAGAAGCGCTCCATTCGACAGCCGATGATATCTGCGCTTTTCTTCTACCGATTGGATCACACTTCGGATCTCGGACTCGGGTATTCCATCCATATCAAAGCGAAAATCCAGCCAATTTGTTCGCTCATCGACATCCACTTTTACTTTTGGTGGTAGATGGAGAGGCTGAATCCTGATTTTTACGGATGTTGTCGCGTATACCTTTAACAGCTTTTCCAGCTTAGGGACGACGTGGTAAAGGAAGTCGTACTCAGCTTCCTCGTCATCTAGAAAATACCCTCCTTCCGTGCGGGTAAAGGCACTTTCCTCCATCAGCTCTAAAATCTGCCGCTCCTTCTCCCCGTCACGCATCAAAATCAGCTCACTGCCACGTTGCCCTCCTCCTTCATACCCTTCCAGCGGATTGATGACGATATCACCATATTGAAACTCAAGCCCCGCCAGCAGCCGGTCCCTTACCCTGTCCAAATACAGCTTGGCTTTTAACTGGAATTGCACGACTCGTTCCGAGACAGCCTTTGCAACTTGCACGTTCCCTAGTTTCATCAAGGCCGGGATAACCTGCACCATGAATGGCTCGATTTTTTCCGCGGGAATGTGAATCCGCTCACTGCTATGCGATTCTAACAAGTGCTTCAGCTCTGCCAAACTGTGGCATTGTTCCTTTTGGAGTCGGTGCCATTTGCCATCTACAAGCAACAATCCGTAAGCTTCCAAGACAGTGATTCGCTTGAATCCTTGGACTTCCAACTGATATTGATCAGTCTTTGTCTGGTCAAATTCGAAGTGGAGTGGTGGCGGCTCATCGATACATGCAAACGTTGGATACATTTGGTCATGATGCTGAATGTGAACAGACGGTGCGGTAAGTAGCAAAGCAAATAATCGCTCCCAGGTAAATGGTGGAACAAGAAGAACCCGTTCCCCACCCACATGCTTCTGTTCCTGATAATGGTAGCTTGCTGTCTCTCGATATATTTTTTCCGTGCGGTAAATTTGCAGGAGTTCACGAAGGATGGCTTCATGCTCTGGCAAAAAGCGATGCAAATTCGGATCATAGGTAAATTGGCTAGAGAAACGATACACTTGCTGCTTATCCACCCGGTCTAAAAACGCGCGAATGTCCTTTACGATGTACAACCTCTTTGGCCCTAGCTTCAGCTCTATTCCGATCATGCTCTTGCGAAAGCCGTACGGTACGATTTTACAAATGATTTCCAAGGCAAGCGTTGTTCGCGAATCCAGTAACACGCGATTATGGCTTGTCCGAATCGGCCGGTCCACGAACAAGCCGAACAGTCCCTCTGTCAGTTGGGAATCAGCCTGTGCTGTCATGCCTGCTTGTCTCGTTGCAAAGGATGTGGAATAGCTGCCATGATCCTCGTCTACTTGCAGATCACGCATAGTTAACAACGAGGCTGCGATATGCTGGCAGTAATGATCGTACGACGCTAAAGTGGGACAACTGCACACGGCTGCCATACCAGACTCGTCCAGTTCAATCGTGACTTGATAGTTATTTTTTCCTGCGTTCACTGTCGTTTTGATCCAGGCAGGCTCCTGTTGAAAATGCTCCACAAGCACGTTCCCAGAACGGTAAAAAGTCTTTCCTCTTTCATAAGAAAGGCGACCGCACCATTCTTTTATCGTTTGATGACTCACTTGAAAGCTCATTTTCTGTTCCATCCTCATCATGAAATATGTTTAATATTACAGAATGCAACAGAAAAAAGATACGCATGTACGCGTATCTTTTTTCAATACATACAAACGATTAGTCGTCGTCATCTTCGTCTTCATCTTCGTCCTCGTCTTCATCTTCGTCCTCGTCTTCGTCATCAGATTCCTCGTCATCGGATTCTTCGTCATCATCGGATTCTTCGTCATCGGATTCTTCGTCGTCATCTTCATCATCTTCTTCATCACTGCCGAAGTACAAATGTCTCGTGGTACCATCTTCGTATTCGATTTTTACTTCCAATTCTTCTGCACCTTCGCCGATGGCATCACGTAATTGCTCCAACCATTCTTCCATGTAAACTACACCTCCTGGCTATAGATGATTACTCGGTATGCCAACATTTTTCTGTCGACTTTGATACTATATGACGTGTTCCTTTTTCTTGTATGGACAGTTGTCTCCTTACTGAAAGAAGTTTTTTACACAACTTGGAATACCGCTTCATTTGCACTTCGACCCTCGTTGCTGTTGCAGATGTACGTTTACATATTTGGAAGTAGACTGGACAAACTTTTGATGGAATCGACTTAAATACATCATGACTTCGCTACAGAAGGGAGAGCTTCTTATTGAAAAGACGATTTATCAAAAGCTTGTTGATCGGGATTAGCTTGTTGCTTACAAGTGCCTTGCCAGTTGACTCGACTATGGCCTCACCAGATCACCCGTACCATTTTGGATTTAAAAAGAGCAAAAATGGTCAGTTACCCTCTATCAACGAGGAAGGCTTTAAAGGCATTGTAGATCGTCACGGTGCGGTTTTTTTAGGGGATACCACGAAAAAAGAGCTTTACTTGACGTTTGATAACGGTTATGAAAATGGCTTTACGCCAAAGATTTTAGACACACTTCTCGCGAAAAAAGTCCCTGCCATTTTCTTTGTGACAGGTCATTTTGTGAAGGAACAGCCCGAGTTGTTAAAGCGAATGGCACAAGAGGGACATCTGATCGGCAACCATTCCTGGAGCCATCCCGATATGACAACCGTATCAAATCAGAAAATCAAAGACGAATTGACGAAAGTAAGCGATGCGGTCCAGCAGGTGACCGGACAAGCGAACATGCGTTACTTGCGACCTCCTAGAGGAATTTTCAGCGATCGTACACTTGCTGTAACCAAAGATTTGGGCTATACCAATGTCTTTTGGTCGGTTGCCTATAAGGATTGGGATACCAAAGTCCAGCGTGGGGCAAAATATGCCTATGATAGCGTGATGGCCCAATTGCATCCTGGGGCTGTTATTCTGCTCCATTCTGTCTCCAAAGACAATGCAGAGGCTCTCGGGATGATGATCGATGAAGCACGCAAGCAAGGGTATGAATTCAAGAGCTTGGATCAGCTTCCCAAAAAGTAGGACAAGCCCTTCCTTTGCAAGCAAAAACTCCCGCTGCTTCGCATGTGCAAAGCGCGGGAGTTTTTTGGTTTAGTCGCGATCCAGCAAGGATGCTCCAGCAATACCTGGATGAGTCATTTCAAATGGATCAAGAATCAAATCCAGTTCTTCTTCTGTCAGTACATTGTGTTGCAAGCACAGCTCACGTACAGACTTTCCTGTCAAAATGGCTTCGCGGGCAATGCGTGCAGCAGTCTCATATCCGAGATGAGGATTCACCGCAGTGATGACGCCTACGCTTTTTTCCACGTATTCTTTCATGCGCTCGCGGTTTGCTTCGATGCCTTCCAAGCAGTGACGCGTAAAGACATCGAATGCATTGTCCATAATGCTGATCGATTGCAGCAAGTTGAAGACAAGCACAGGCTCCATCACGTTCAGTTCTAGCTGACCTGCCTCGGATGCCAAACAAATCGTATGGTCATTTCCGATGACTTGAAACGCTACCTGGTTGATGAGTTCTGCCATGACAGGATTGACTTTTCCTGGCATGATCGAGGAGCCCGGCTGACGTGCTGGCAAGGAGATTTCTCCCAGTCCAGCTCGAGGTCCTGATGCCATCAAACGCAAGTCATTCGCGATTTTAGACATATTCATCATGCAAACTTTCAGTGCTGCTGACACTTCTGTGTACGCATCTGTGTTTTGTGTAGCATCCACGAGATGCTCCGCACCTGTCAGCGGGAAGCCTGTGATATCGGCAAGATGCTTGACTACTGTCGTAATGTAACGAGGGTCAGCATTCAATCCCGTTCCTACCGCAGTCGCTCCCATATTGACTTCGTACAAATGCTGACGAGATTGCTTGATACGCTTGATGTCGCGCTCAAGCACACGACGGTATGCTTCGAATTCTTGGCCCAAGCGAATCGGAACCGCATCCTGTAAATGCGTTCTGCCCATTTTAATGACATCATCGAATTCTCTTGCTTTTTGGCCAAATGCATCATGCATCTTATCCATCGTCACGAGCAGCTTTTCCAACAGGGTCAGTGTTGCAATATGAATCGCTGTCGGGAAAGCATCATTGGTCGACTGAGACATGTTGACATGTGTATTTGGACTTAAGTGGAAATAATCGCCTTTTTTCTCACCAAGCATCTCAAGACCGCGGTTCGCGATCACTTCGTTGGCATTCATATTAATAGAAGTACCTGCTCCGCCCTGGATCGGATCGACGATAAATTGATCATGCCATTTTCCTTGCATGATTTCTTCCGCCGCAGCAACAATCGCATTGCCTAACCGCGGATTCAATCTGGAAACTTCCATATTTGCCATCGCAGCTGCCTTTTTTACCATTGCCATTGCATTGATGAGGGAAAAATGAAGACGATACCCGGTGATTGGGAAGTTTTCCGTTGCTCGCATCGTTTGCACGCCATAATAAGCATCTACTGGAATTTGCTTCTCGCCAAGAAAGTCTTTTTCCACTCGAAACGTCTGTTGTTCCATTCTTATCAGACCAGCCTTCTAGGAATAATGGTTGCTACTTCCTCTCCATTCTATCATAGTTTATGCAGGAAGACTCATCCACCTGAAACACTCTTATTTGTTTTTACGTCTTATTATTTGTAGGTACCATTTCATACCAGACAGAATCGAGGGATACCATGAAAAAAATGCTTTTGCTGCTGTTGACGATCGGCTTGCTGCAAGGATGCACGAGTGGCACAGATAGCCCATCCACTCCAACAGAACAACAGAAGCCACCCGTTGCAGCCGAGCCCGAGACACCTGCTTCTGAGCCACCCGCGACCACGCAACCACCTACAACGCCTGAGAAGCCAACAACGGAACAACCAGCTCAACAGGAGACTGTCTATGCCAATGATATTTTCCGCAATGTCACTGTGAAGAAAACCGCCCAAGACACATTCGAAATCAAAGGACAGGCGCGCGTGTTCGAAGCTGTACTCAATTATGTCGTAGAAGATGGACATAACGAGTTGACGCAAGGTTTCGTGCAAGCTTCGACCGCTGCTCCTGATTGGGGAGATTTTACCCATACACTGAAAGTGAAAAAAGCGGAGCCGAACAGCACACTGACACTGATCTTGTTTGAAACAAGCATGAAAGACGGCAGCCGAAGAATGGAACTCATCATCCCGCTCCCGGAATAAGGCCTGCAAAAAAATCAGGCCCTCTCAATTAAAAAGAGAGGGCCTGATTGAAAGGGTCTATTATTAGATAGCAGTAGACAGTCAGTTGCCGTATGCCTTGCTTTACTTTTATTCGCCTTGTTCTTCCTTGAAGCATTCCATGCAGAGCGCACCATTGTTCTCGATTTCATACTCGGTCAAGCGAGCCTGGCAAGACTTGCATTGTTTTTCCGTGAGCACTAAGTTCAAGACTATATCTCCTCTCAATGATGTAACGTAGTCTATTTATATTATAACCAAAGATTTATATCAGAAAAATAGTTATCTGTTAAAATTTCGTGAATTTTCAAATATAAAAAATAATAAACAAAAAGGAGATCATCATGACCTCACCCTATTTGTCACTTTTCCTGACAGGGGAGCCGTTTCGTCTGTTTTCCACTTCACACGTTATCACCTTGATTCTTGTGCTCTGTCTGGTCGTTCTCACCTATTTATTTCGGCAAAAGCTCCAAGCCCCGGCAAATCGACTCGCCACACGTTACGTGCTCGCAGGTGTCTTACTTTTGTCAGAGGCTTGTTATCAGCTTTGGCATGTTTATACCGAGAGCTGGACAGCCGCCTACACATTGCCCTTGCAGCTGTGTAGCGTGACTCTCCTTCTATCTGCCGTGATGCTGATGACGAGAAGCTACGGGCTGTATGAGATTACGTTTTTTGCCGGGATTGGCGGTGCCATGCAGGCATTGCTTACACCCGAGTTGTTTTATCCATTTCCGCATTTTCGCTTTGTGCATTTTTTTGTAGCCCACGCAGGAATCATTCTTGCTTGCCTGTACATGACGTGGGTAGAAGGCTACCGTCCGACTGTCCGTTCGATTTGGAAAACGATGGGCTTTTTAAACCTGCTTTTGCTCGTCGCACTTTTCGTCAACCAATGGACGGGCGGAAATTATTTATTTGTCTCGCGCAAACCGGACAATCCCAGTCTGATTGACTTTTTGGGCCCGTATCCGTGGTACATCCTTTCGTTGGAAGGCGTAGCGCTCGCGTTGTTTTTCTTGCTGTACCTGCCCTTTGTCCGAAAGCAGCCACTGGCGAAGGAAGTCAGGAGCGATTTGTCTGTCTGAATTACGCCTGCTGCTCGTTTACCCAATCGGTTACAAACTGCAAGAAGCGTTTGGCAGCCGGTGATTGCTTGGAAAAAGAGGTTGCTGCCACCCCCAGCGAACGGTAATGCTCCCCTTCAAGCGGGATCATCCGTATATTTGCAGGCAGACGGAACAAAATCATTTCCGGAAGAATGCTGATCCCGAGTCCATTTTGGACCATGGCAATAATCGCGTGATCATCTCCCACTTCATATTTGATTCGGGGCTCGATCTGATACTGGGCCAGCAAGCGCTGTATATCATTGTCACAGCCTGTCTTCGGCATGATAAATATCTCTTCGGCCAATCGGCTCACATGCACCCGCTCCTCTTTGTAGAGCGGGTGTTCCTCTGTCACCAGCAAATACATCTGATCCTTTTTTAAAGGGATACATTCCAAATCCTCTGTTGTTGGTAAGGAGACGAAGCCGAAATCAATCTCTCCTGTTTGAATCCAGCTCTCAATTCCATCGTAATACCCTTCCATCAGCCTAATCTCGATCGCCGGATACTGATCTTGAAACCGCTTGAGGATTCCGGGAAGCCATTGCGTGGATACACTCGTGAACGTTCCAATTCTCACCGTTCCGACCTCCAACCCGTTGATGGCAAACACCTCTTGTTTCATACGCTCATGACAGCGCAGAGTCTCACGCATGTATGGAAGCAGTCGCTCCCCATTACTCGTGAGGCTAATGCCTGATCGTCCTCTGGTCAAAAGTGAAAATCCAAATTCCCGCTCCAGACTCGCAATCGCATGGCTGACCGCTGATTGTGTCAGACCTAATATTTCTCCAGCTTTGGTTAAGCTCCCCGACTCAATAACGGTGATCACTACCTCAAACTTGTTCAAACTCACCTTTCTTCGTCCCCTTTACATGAATCCGATTCATGAAAATCATCACAAACATTCATTTTTCTTATTTAAACGATACTCGTATACTGTTTATGGCGCAACACTGATTAGGACCCGCTTTTTCCCGGGGAAGGAGACTTATCCATCATGAAACCGCAAGTGAAAGCCGATTTGGCTATGATTTTGGTCACCCTGTTTTGGGGAACCTCGTATGTGTTTATGCAAATGGGATTGAAGGATTTGGAGACTTTCAATCTGATCGGCATCCGCTTTGGCATTGCTTTTCTACTGGCAGCCGCCTTGTTCCATAAACGCTTGCGCAGCACGAATCGAAAAACATTACTTCATGCATTCGTACTTGGTGCTCTCCTTTTTGGGGTTTTTGCCACCATTACGAACGGAGTGAAATCAACGACGGCTTCCCAGGCAGGCTTTCTCGTTAGCTTGACCGTTATCTTTGTTCCGCTCTTATCTATTCTTTTAAGAAACCGTCCTGAAAAAAGAGTCTTTGTAGGCGCTGGACTGGCTATGATCGGCATCGGCCTGCTCACACTAAGCGCTGACTTTCGCATCAGCCAAGGAGACCTTTTGTGCATCGTTGGCGCCCTCTTTTACGCTACACATATTACCGTAACAGGTCGATGGGCCAATCAATCGGATACGATCCAGTTGGGGATTTACCAGCTTGGCTTTACGGCTCTGCTGGGCATTGTTTTTTCATTTGCGCTGGAGACTCCTACATTGCCGCAGACGACAGAGGCTTGGATCGCCGTGCTCGCCCTTAGCGTATTGTGCAGCGCAATTGGCTTTGTCGTACAAACGGTGGCCCAAAAATATACGACCGCCACGCACACGGGTGTTATTTTTTCCTTGGAGCCAGTCTTTGCTGCCCTGTTTGCCTTCTTAGTCACAGGCGAAACACTGTCTGTTCGCGGGTACATAGGCGCAGGTCTCGTTTTGATCAGTGTGCTGATTGCAGAAATCGATGTGAAGAGCTTGCTGCGCGGAAAGCAGCTGACCAAAAACCCGACTCACTTGTCCTGAAGGGACAGGAGTTTACTCTAAAACCGGGCGGTACATGGCAGTTTATCATGCACGGTCCTGATGGCGTTGATTTTCCCAACACCAATGTCTTCGTCGAGATCGTTCAACTTGAGCGAATCGATTGAAGAAACTGCCGCAGTATTCGATAAGGTGAAAACATATGCCGTCCCAGGTGCCGAACAGACCATGGATCGTCTTGAGGAGCATCTGGCAAGTACGTCTGAAAAGTAGATCCCACCATAAAACAGCGGCAGTCCAGGACTTTACTTTCTTGTCCAGGGCAGCCGCTGCTCTGATTTTCGGGTTATGTTTTCAAGACGTGTAGCAAACTTTTCCGCCAATGATGGTCATCATGACCTTTGTCGAGAGCAGCTCATCTGGATCGATGGTAAACAGGTCCTTCGAATAGACGGTCATATCCGCATATTTTCCACGAGACAGTGTGCCTTTGACATGCTCCTCATTCGTCACCTGCGCACTGCCCAATGTAAACAGATGAATCGCTTCCTCCATCGTCAGCTTTTCTTGCGGGAAGTATCCATCGTGTGTTTCACCCGGTGCTTTGCGCGTGACCGCTGCGTGTATCCCCAACAAAGGATCGATTGGTTCTACCGGTGTATCCGAGCCCGCAGCGCAAATGATTCCGTAATCCATCATCGTTTTCCAGATGTACGAGTGTTGAATCCGCTCCTGTCCTACGCGATCCATCACCCACGGGAAGTCTCCTGCAAGAAAACGCGGTTGGATATCTGCGATCCGATGAGGATGCTTCAAGCGGTCCAGCAGGTCTGGCCGCAAGATTTGTGTGTGAATGAGGCGATCCCGATAGGCGACTGCCGGGAACTGATCCAAGCTGTCTAGCACCATTTCCAGTGCTTTGTCTCCAATGGTGTGTACGGCAATGGGCATTCCGAGTCCACGCGCTTGTCGAACCAGCTCTGTCAGCTCGTCTTGCTCATGCACAGGATAACCGCTGGTGCTCGGATCATCAGCGTATGGAGCAGACAGATAAGCCGTCCTGCGTCCCAATGCTCCATCTGCGAAAATTTTCACCGCACCAATTTGCACATGAGCGTTGCCGTAACCTGCCGTCATGTTTAAGTCGTGCAGTTCATGCATATGCGGATAGTAGACAAGCAGGTTGCTGCGCAGCGCAAGCTCTTCGCCATTGATGAGCTCATCATAGAGCCGATACGTTTGCGCAAGTCCGCCCAATTCACGCAGATCCTCCGTATGTGCCCCTGTCAATCCATGCGCCATTGCATAGCGAATCGAGCTGCGCAGGCTTTCCTTTAACTGATCGTAGTCAGGTCTCGGAATATGCTTCGTAATCAGGTTGGAGGCTGTTTCTAATAGCATCCCCGTTGGCTTTCCGCTCACAGGATCATGTACAATGACTCCCCCCGCAGGCACCTCCATGTCACGATGATAGCCACATAGCTCCAATGCCTTGCTGTTTACCAGATTCGCATGTCCACATATTCGTGCCAGTAGAATCGGGCAATGCGGTGCAGCTTGATCAAGCTCTTCGATGGTAGGAATGCCGCCCCCATCCGCGAACAAATTCTCATCCCAGCCGTAGCCCTGTATCCACACATTTTCAGGTGTGGCTTGCGCTTTTTCTTTCAAGAGAAACAGCATTTCGTCCTTGGAGCGAGCTTTACTCAAATCCAGCTGCAAAAAGGTGAGACCGAGCCATCCCAAGTGCAGGTGGCTGTCAATCAATCCCGGCGTAACGGTATATCCTTGCAGATCAATGACCGTTGCATCACTGCCTCCGTATTGAAGAAGCATGTCCGCATCGCTGCCCAAGTCATGTACAATTCCATCTCGAACGACCAGTGCTTGTACGAACAAATGCCTGGAATCTCCTGTGTAAATGCGTCCATTTCGGAAAATGGTTGTCGCCATCTCGTGACCTCTTTTCTGTTCGCTTCTGTATTTTCGTATGACTATCCTCTCTTAATTTGTTTGCTGCTAGTCGTTTTCCTCCCTGAAATGAAATAACGTTCAAAAAATTGCGATCTTCGCTTTTCCTCTTGGAAAAACATGGTCTTTACTCACTTCTCTGTTGAAAGCAGCAACGGTAGGGCACGTTATGTTCATGTCCTATTTTTGCGCGGAGGGAACGTATGCAGCAAAAAACAAAAAAACGCCTTCCATCCTTCCTTCAAATTCAGGAGTCCATTGGTCTGAAAGTGTCCCGCCACGAGCCTTCTCAGCAAAAGCAATCAGGTCGTCTGGACAATCAAGCCAAGCTGCTGCTTTTGGTCAACGCTGTATTCATAGCCGCTGGCGCTCTTTCTGGCACGTTTGTAAACGTCTATTTGTGGAAGGTAAAAAGTCAATTTGCTCCGATCGCATGGTTTACTTTTTCTGCCCATCTCGCGGGTGCTCTGACCTTCTGGCTTGCAGGCTGGTATGTAAAGCAACTGAACAAAATGAATGTCTTGCGTGCTGGGATGGCGGTTTCTGCCCTCTTTTATTTGCTCGTTCTTTTGGCGGGTCCCCAAGCTGTTACTTACGCTGTCCCACTTGGTCTTGTTCAGGGCATGGCGAGTGGTTTTTTCTGGCTTTCTTTTAATGTGGTGTACTTCGAAATCACGAATGCCGATAACCGCGACCTTTTCAACAGTTGGGCCGGGTTGCTTGCTTCCATTGGCGGCATGCTCGCTCCATGGATATCAGGTATGCTTATTACGCGGCTTCCGGGCAATAGCGGCTACTCCCTTATTTTCGGGATTTCGCTTGCGCTATTTGTCGTCGGCGTTTTTATCAGCTTTTTTCTGAAAAAACGCCAATCGGAAGGGACGTATTCTTGGAGCTTTTCCTTACGTTGCTTGCGAGAGGAGCCCAAGTGGCGCTGGGCGGCAGGCGCTTTGGCTGGTCAAGGACTGCGTGAAGGCGTATTCGGCTTTGTGATCGGCCTACTCGTTTACATTTCCACGAGAAGCGAGATGACTCTCGGCAACTATTGGCTGACTACATCTGCCGTCGGACTTGTGAGCTACTTCTTGATCGCCAAATGGTTCGCTCCTCGCTATCGCAAGTGGGGAATGCTCACTGGTTCTGTCATTATGTGGGGGATTCTCTTCGTATTTTTTTGGCAGGTGAGCTTTACGACACTGCTTATTTTCGGGATTGCCGTGTCCATCGCGTATCCGCTGTTTTCTGTGCCCATGCTCTCTACGATTTTTGATCTGATTGGCACAAACGAGGAGAGCGCACGCAATCGGGTCGAGTATGTCGTGCTGCGAGAGTTCGCTCTGGACGTTGGTCGGCTGGTGGGGATTCTGGTCTTTCTTCTGGTAACGTCCTTGAGCGTCTCTCCTCTTACGCTGAACTGGTTGATCCTGTGTATCGGAATCGGCCCACTCATCGCGTGGGTGTGCATGACCAAGCTATTCCGCAACGTCCCTGCGACTAAAAAAACGGATACCTGATATGGAGAGTTTGCCCATGACAAAACCCGCTTCGGCTGACTTGCCCCGCGGGTTTTGTCACTGATTTAGGAAGACAGTCTCCAGCCGCCTGTCGCTTGCTGCAGCTTCCACAGCCGTGCATACAAACCGTTTTTCATCACAAGCTCATCATGCTGTCCCGATTCGACGACCGTGCCATTTTCCAACACGTAGATGTTGTCAGCATTACGAATGGTTTTCAGACGATGAGCAATAGCAATAACCGTTCTTCCCTCGATAAGCGTATCGATCGCTTTCTGAATTTGCGCCTCATTCTCGGGGTCTAGTGAGGCTGTTGCTTCATCCAAGAGAATGATCGGCGCATTTTTCAAGATCGCTCGGGCAATGGAAATGCGCTGTTTCTCCCCGCCTGACAGCGTGCTTCCTCCTTCTCCTACGAGCGTATCGTAGCCATCGGGCAGCTTCATGATGAAATCATGGCAGCACGCTTGTTTGGCCGCCTCCTCGATCTCAGCTTGTGTCGCATCCCTTTTTCCGAACCGAATGTTGTTTGCAATCGTGTCCTGGAATAAATACACGTCCTGAAACACCATCGACACGCGGGAGAGGAGTGCTTCCGGGTCCATGTCGACAAGTGGTTGATCGCCTAGCAGAACAGTGCCCTTCGACGGGTCATAAAATCTGGCAACCAGCCGCATCACGGTGCTTTTTCCACTGCCGGACGGCCCGACCAACGCTGTAAATGAACCGACTGGCATGTGCATGCTCACGTTGTTCAATACGTTCTTTTCGATATAGCCAAAAGAGACGCCTTCGAGCTTCACGTCGTTTTCCGCAGGCGGTTGCTGCACGCCTGTCATGATCGGCTCCGCCAGCAACTGGACAATCCGCTCTCCCGCCTGTTCGTGGTATCGGAATTCTGCATAGTTGACGAGTGCAGCTGTCAATGGATCAAAAATACGTGTCCCAACCAGCAGGAACATGACAAACGTGATCAGGTCTATGCTACCTGCTACGAGCAAATACACGCCGACCATGACCATGAGTGTAAGGCCAGCTCGGATAAAAGCGATGGCGGCGAGTACAATCGGTCCCAGCAACCCTTCGATCCGTATACTCTGTCGCATGAACTCCCGAAAGGATTGTTCCAGCCGTACAAAGCGTTCGCCTGTCAAATTGTACGCCTTGATGACACGAATGCCGTTCAAATATTCCTGCAAGCGATTGGCGGCGTCAATTTTGGCCCGCATGTGCTTCGCTCCGAGCCTGCGTTGAAGTCCTGATGTCATCAGCACCAAGAGAATTGCTATGGGAAACGCAGCAAACAAGGCCAGTGCCATGCGCCAATCCATGAAAGAAAGACCTACGATCGCCATGACAGGCATGATGATCGCCCCTAACATTTGTGGTACGAGATGGGAAATACCGTGCTCCACCATCGTAAAATCTCCCATCATCATATTGGCCAAATCCCCTGGGTCTCTTTTGTTCAAGTAACCGAGTGACAGCTTGCGAAGGTGCTCTGCGAGCTTGGTTCGCCCCTCGGCAGCCGTACTGTAGGCACCGCGAAACTGCGAGCGATACGCTGGAATTTCGCATAGAAACAAAAGGAGCAACGAGACGACCATCCATCCGCATACCCACCAGAGTCGCTCGCCGTTCAAGGGGGCACCCGGCTGGGCAAACGGCTCAAAAATCAATCGAGCAGCCTCCACGAGCAAGGCAAACGGCAATATTTGCGCAAGGTTGGCAAGTGTCGTGTAAATAACGGGTTTGATCAGCGCCCGCGGTTTACCTGCTGTGATATTGTTCAACATACTCATCGGCATCCACACTCCCCTTTCCTTCGCCCATTTTCCAGTCTTGCGCATCGGTGTAAGCCTTCCACATCCGGGCATAAAGCCCATTCGCCTCTACCAATGATTGATGCCTGCCTTGTTCGATCAGCTGCCCTTTCTCCAGCACCAGAATTTGATCTGCATCCCGAATCGTTGACAGGCGATGGGCGATGACAATGACGGTTTTGCCCTTCATCAGCTCTGCCAGAGCCAGTTGCATCTCATACTCATTTTCAGGATCGGCAAAGGCAGTCGCCTCGTCGAGGACAAGAATCGGTGCGTTTTTCAGGATCGCCCGTGCGACCGCCACACGCTGCTCTTCTCCCCCGGACAAGTAGACTCCCCCTTCTCCGATCAGGGTGTCGTAGCCTTGCGGGAGCTTTTGAATAAAATCATGGCATTGGGCTGCCTTCGCCGCTGCATAGACCGATTCTGGCGTTGCATCCGGCAATCCGATGGCAATGTTGTTGTAAACCGTGTCGTAAAACAAAAACGTATCCTGAAAGACAAAAGCAACAGTGTTCATCAAATCCGTGCTCGACAGCTCCCGCACATCTACCTGCCCAATGCGAATCGCTCCCTCCGAAACATCCCAAAATCTCGGAATGAGATTCGCTACCGTAGATTTCCCTGCACCAGATGGTCCGACCAGAGCTGTCACCTGCCCTTGCTTCGCCAAAAAAGATAGGCGAGAAAGTGCCTCTCCTCCTGTTCTTCCCTCTGCTGCATAAGAAAAAGAGACGTTTTCAAATGCGACATCAAAGCTCTGTGGACGCTGGGAGCTAATCGGTTCAGCAACGGGTTGCTCTGCCAAAATCCGATCCATGCGCTCCACCCCCTCGCCAATGTCACGCAGAGTAGAGGTCAAAAACAAGAGCTTAAACATCGGTGCAGATACACCTGGCGCCATTACGAGAAAAAAGAGCAGAACTGATGCAAACGCGACATTTTGCGGGTCTTGACTTAGCATGAACACCCCTACCGGGAGAATGAAGGCCGCAAATGAACTCAGGATCACCTTGAACACCAAAAATCCGTTTTGAAAATCATCGCTATGCTTGACGCAATAGTCTCGATAGCTGATCATATCCGCATAAAAACGCCGGAAGGAATGAACCGTCTGCCCGAATACCTTGATCGCTGGCATCCCGCGTACATACTGGACAGCAGATCCGTTCATCCGTTCTAGTGAATCGTAGTACCTCTTGATATTTTCTTTTGTTTTTGTCCCGGAAAAGGTAATGATCTGCACAATCAGTCCTAGGATGATCGGCACGACGCAGGCCAGCGCCAACCAGACGTTCAAGTAAAACATCACGCCGATCATGAGCACCGTCGTCACGACTACATGCACCAAATCCGGAAGCTGATGCGCGACAAACGTCTCGACTTTTTCCACATTTTGCTCCAATGTTTTTTTGACTGCACCGGTAGACGTTCCGTTCAGCCAGCCAAGCGGCAAACGGCCGATATGCGAAGCCAATTTGACCCGCATTCCGTATAAAATGCGAAACGCAGCGATATGAGACACCATCCCGCCTGCATACATCATGACCAGACTTCCCACGAGTCCCAAAAGCGCAATAACTCCCCACCGAATCATGTACGCCCCGTCTGCCATCGCGGGAGACGCTGCATGCGTTAACAGTTCGCGTAAAATGAAGTAGGCGGATGCATAAGGTACCAACATGCCTATTGCGCTCAAGGAAGACAATATTGCCGAGACGACGAGCAATCCGCGCTTCTCATCCGCAATCTCCAGCAAGCGACGCACGCCTTTTTTTGGCTGCATCCCCTCTTTGCTCTCCATTGTCGTCATTCCTGTTCTCCTCTCTCCTGCTTGCTTCTTTTGTCCTACCCCTTATCATAATGTGACCTTCTGCCTTCTACCGCCGATTGCCGGATAGCTCTTGCCCCTAGCCGGAGTATTCTTTTTTTAGGAACAACAAAACGGTCATGACCGTTTTGTTTGACCGCAAGCGGTTGCATCCACCTTTATGAAAAACGTCGAGACGTTTTTCACATAAAAAAACCTTTCCCACTTGGAGGCTAGCTCCCACAGGAAAGGTTGCGTTGGTTTTTCAATTATGGTTGGACTACTTTTTCTTTCGTTTTCGTTACGATGTGGTGACCGAGCGGCAAGCCGCGCTGCTCCAGCTCATCAGCTGTCACAATATGGAGCGTCTCACTTTTACACGGCATGGGCATCAATCCGCCCAATGGACTCATCACTCTTCCGATCGTGTCTGTCTCAATGAGCACGTACAGGCCTTTTTCCTCCAATTGTTGCATGAATTCTCCCCAACGCTTGGAAGTAATTTGATCGGCGTGCTTGGTGAATATGACACCCATTTCTTGTGCTAGCATGCAAAATCTCCTTTGTTCTATCCGTCAAATATATGCTTCAAAAGATAATCTAACAATACAGGGAAACCTCCCTTCTGGCAAAATCCGTGTAAGCCAAAAAAAGACGAAAAACGGTTGTTTTTGACCGCTTTTCGTTTCAGGAATCTCACATCTTCTTCGCACACACCGTTTCAGCATGGCACGCAGTTTTTTGCGACTTGCCTTTTTCAAAGGCGCCTTTTTTTTCATTATAGATAGCTAAGAGCCTGTTTACCCAGTGCTTCCCAGCTCGTTTTCATGGAGGTATGGGGCACCTGCCGCTGTTTGACTCCGGTAAGCGGATCATTGACATAGGCGTATTTTTCGTCATATCCGACCAGAAGAACGGCATGTTCATCAAAAGGAGCGACCACTTTTTTCCCGTCCTTGTACCAGCTCTCCCATTCCGTCGGCAATCTGAAATCCCCGGTAGTCCAGACGACGACAGGATGCCCCCCTGCAACACTATCCAAGAGAGCCTGATACGACCCTCCTGTCAAATTGACCGTCCGTTCGCCCATATACCGTCGCAGCAACTCTTCCAATGGCTTGTTATAAACAGCAAACCCTTTGCGAGCGCCAGTAATGTCTCCGACAAACCCTTTATTCGGATCTCCCCACTCTTTGATGTCACCCTTTGTTTGTACTAATGGCTCCGGATCTTTTTTGACCTGCTCGGCCAACAGCTGCTTATCTACGTTTTGACCCGCATATTGGAGCAGCATCGCCAGGCTCGTTACCTCACATCCATATTTCAGTTCTGGTTTCTGGTTGATGATCGGAACGTCCAGAATCATTTTCGCTGGTCTCGCTTTCTGTTCCGTGTCTAAAGAGGATGGCGTCTTTTCCTGCTGCATGCGTGCATGCGGAACGGAAAGCTGGGATTGTTCCATTCCCTCCTGCGGAGCCGTACAGCCTGAAGACATTGCGAGCAAGGCGGCCAAAAACAGTTTCCCTGTCCTTTCCAATTCGTGACACTCCTTTGGATGTTTGTCAAAGGGTTCCCGACTAGACAGGGTCTCATGTATGGAGCACCTAGAAAACCGCTGCCAGCTCCACATGCAGCAGTCGGGCAAAAGGAACCCAGTGAATCTCGGAGCCTGCCCGAAGTTTGAGGCGTCGCGCTGCTTGATCAATATGGATAACGTGGGCGGACAGGCGTCGCGGCTCTCGCCCGTCATAATAGGTCAGCGTCAGGATGCTCTCTGTCTGGAACGCCTGCCATACCAGCTCGCTCAATGCACTGAGCTGCTCCTGATCCAGCTCGGGCGGTACATAGCGGCGCTCTTCTTCCTTTATGCGCAAATACATTTCCCGATGCTCCGGCAGTACAAACCGACTGGCCACGAATACATTTTCCTTTTTGGACACGCGTTTTTCCCTCATCGCTTGTTCTCTCCTCGCTGTTCATATCGGGTCCACAAATGGACGAGCTCCTGACACTCTGCCCGCAATACCTCAATCGTATAGATCGCTTCTCGCACGTACCCGCGTTGTCGATAGTGGACGACATACATATGTCCCTGACGTCGTGAGCTGACGACTGTGCACCCTCGCTGACTCAAGATGCGACGCAGCTGGTGATGCTGTCGTTCCGCCCACCGCGAAAGCTCATCGAACATCATCTGATAAGAAAACTTCAACGGCACAATCCGCATCTGCCCCAGATCGGCCATGACTGCCCGAAACAAAATGCCAAATAAAATATACTGGCGTATCAATTCCTGCTCGTCTGACACCATGGGCTCCGTCACTTGTAGTGTCCTCCGATCTTACGTGCGCGCTCTTTCGCCTGTCCCGCTTCCATGACAGAGGCAGCACGCAAAATCGCGTCCTGACCGTATCGGCTCCGGATGTCATCCATTGCTTGTGCCAGCGAACGCCGCTTGTGATTATCCGTAAACAGATTCAGCTGAACGACGTTGTCAGGGACAAGCTGCCCCAAATTGACTCCGATACTGCGGACGGGCGTTTCCTGCCAGTGACGGTCAAACAGAAAGCAGGCCGCTTCGTACAAAGTCATGGCATCATTCGTCTGTTCCGTGAGCTTCATCTGCCGTCCAAAGCCCATTCCAGCAGCCAAATCGGCTCCACGACAGCCCACAGACAGAACGGAGCCCATCAGCTCCTTTTTCCGCGCCCGACGGCACACTTCCTCGCACAGCTCGAGCAGCACTACTTTGATTTCCGCTGCGGTATGGTAATCCCGAGGCAACGTCATGTGATGACCGATCCCTTTTTGTGAATCATAGGAATCCAAAGCCACAGGCGAATCATCGATTCCGTGAGCCGTGCGCCACAGCACTTCCCCATTCACTCCCCAATGTCGGGTAAGGATGGCTGGCCTCATATCTGCAAGCTGCCCGATCTGATAGACGCCCATTCGATGAAAATGACGCTTCATGCGTGAGCCTACCCCGAACAGCTTTTCAATCGGAAGCTTCCAGAGCGTATCCGCTAACGTTTCCCGCTTGAGCCAAAAAACGCCTTCTTCCCGTTTCTTGGCGAAATTGTCGCAGGCCATCTTGGCCAGTACCTTGTTCTCCCCGATGCCTACCCGACAGTTGATTCCCGTCTCCATCCAGACGCGCTGCCGAATTTGTGCAGCCATCTGCAACGGATCACCAAACAGATGGACGCTGCCTGTCACGTCGAGAAACTGCTCGTCGATCGAGTACGGCTCCACCTTGTCAGTAAATGCCTCGAATATGCGAGTGATTTGCATGGAGATGCGAATGTACATCTCCATGCGCGGACGAACAACGACGAGCTGGCGACACTTTTGCTGCGCCTGCCACAGCGCTTCAGCCGCGACCACTCCGTATGACTTGGCAATCGGACACGCTGCCAGCACGACTCCGCTGCGCCGCTCTGGATCACCCGCGACGACAATCGGTTTGTTTCGCAGCTCTGGATTGGCCCCTTTCTCGATACTGGCATAAAAGCTCTGCATGTCGATCAAAAACACGATCCGCTTGTTCGCATTGGACACACGATCATCCCCTAAATAAGAACTTATGTTCTCTTGTTGCTTTGTTCTTATTATAGCAAACAAACGTTCGCTTTTATGCCTGTCTCGGGTAAAAAAAAGTTGGTAATTATTTCTTCCCGGATAAGCACACATCGGTAGGGGTTCCGCAAGCGAAAGCGAATCCAATAAGGGGTTACTTTTTCATGACTGGAATCCAAATTTCGCTTCGGAAGGTTGGTGATGAAGTGTCTTTATTTTCGTTCCACAAAATCTCTGGACCCTCAGCCTGTTCATAACCGGAGGACAAAAACCATTCCGAATAAATCCGGGCCCAGACATCTTGCAGCGTGTCGGGGAAAGGACCTACGACTTCGAAGACGGCCCAGGTGGAAGCAGAAACCTCCAGTGCTGTCAAATTTTCCGGACATTCCTTTGTGGTGGCTACGCCAATATAGTGATCGAGCTCGCCATATTCCAGCCGACCTTCTGAAAAGTTCGTCGATGCACTAAGCAATCCTAATGGTTCAACATCGGATAGCGATTTCAATTGATGAATCGTCCCCATATCGAGCGAAGCCCACATGGCCGCAATCTCCGGATTGACCCCGTGATAAATCAACGGGACTCTTTTTTTCAAACCAACAATGCGAAATGCCTCTTTTTCTTCCATACGGTAGTTCATGGCACTGCCTCCTTTAATGGATAGATGAAAGGTCATTCGCGGATAAGCCTTCAAGGAATGGCCAATGTGTCTGGCTTCTGTCGGAGTGACTCCATGCACATTCTGAAAAGCTCTGGCAAAGGAATCAGCCGATCCGTATCCGTATTTGATCGCAATGTCAATAACCCGCTCGTTGCTGTCCGCAAGCTCAAAAGCTGCAAGCGTAATACGCCGACGCCGGATGTATTCGGATAGCGGAACACCAGCGAGAAAAGAAAACATCCTTTTGAAGTGATACTCGGAGCAGCAAGCCACCCGAGCGATTTCTTTGTAGTCAATCTCGCTTGTCAAATGGGCTTCGATGTAGTCCAGAGCCTCATTCAGCTTTGCAAGCAAATCCATGGTAATGACCTCCCTTTCTCCCTCAGAATAGCAGATGCAAAATCGGGCGATCCGACATTTCGTGCACGATTATGACGGGTCGACCTTGTGAAAAACACCTATTGAAAGGAGCTTTATCACAATGACAACCACTTCCCCCCTACTACCCAAAATCGGAGCCATTTTTGTAGCCGTCAGCGACATCGAGCGCGCACGCGACTGGTACTGCCGTCTATTGGGCATTCCCGCAGACGGTGAGATTATGTTCGGGCATCTATACTGCATTCCCTTGCAAAGCGGACTGACACTCATTCTGGACAGCAAAATCTTTCCGAAGCGCATCACAGATGATGCTCCTTTGTTTCATTTCAACACACAGGATATTGAAGCCTCTTATGCATTTCTCAAGGAGAGCGGAGTCGAAGTCGTCGTTCCTATCCAGCATGGCCACTGGTTCAACTTCCGCGATCCCGACGGCAATCTGATCATGGTAAGCCAATGTTAAACGGAAGAGGAGATACACGCATGACCATCCACTTGCGCCGCACTACACCGGCAGACATTCCCTTCGTTTTCGAAGTAGAAAATGCGCCAGAGAATACCCTGTTCATTATTCCGTGGAGCGAAGTTCGGCACCACAACGCTCTTGGCGACCCGGACATCCTCCATATGATTGCCGAAAAAAAAGAAACAGGCCACCCCGTCGGCTACGTCATCATCGCCGGGCTGACCAATCCTCATCAAAGTATTGAACTTATGCGTATTACGATCGCAGCGAAGGGGGAAGGCTACGGTCGCAACATCCTGCGTCAGATCAAGCATTGGGCATTCATCGAGCAAAAAGCCCATCGACTCTGGCTGGATGTAAAAGAAACGAACGACCGCGCCCGCAGCCTTTACCTATCGGAAGGGTTTCACATAGAGGGCACCTTGCGCGATTGCCTGAAATCGGGGGATACTTACGAATCCTTGATCATTTTATCGATGCTGGCAACGGAATATGACGCCTAGGGGGCAAATGCGTCCGGAGTCGTGACATACAGCCATTTTCCGTCGTTGCTAGCTCCCAAAATCGATACACTTGCTGGCAGTCCTTTCACCAGCACAGATTGTTGCTTGCGATCAGCATCGAACAGGAAGAGCGACGACAAAGACTCCGCTCCCTGCTCAGCTTTTTCCCAATCGATATAAACCAAATGGTGAGTGCCTGGAATCCATATCGCTTCTGGCTTCATTTCCATCAGTTTAACGTTGCCCTTAAACACCCCTGCATTCCAATACATTTGATAGGCGCCATCTGTCGACTGGATATAGCCAGACCACGCTTCTTTGGGAACCGGTGGATTCCAGCTGATCACCTTGCCTGACTGCCAATCGTAGCGTTGACGGAGCTCTTCAAAGCTTTCTTCCTCTGTTCTCATTTCAAACGTCGCGTAACGACCATCATCCATAAAACTGACAGGCTGGACTTGCCCATTCATCTCGTCTGTTGGAACCCATCCTTTGATGACACCTGGGAGGCGCCGTTCTTTCCCAGCCGCCAAATCGTACACGACCAGATCGAGATCCTTTTTCTGTTCGGTCTTGCCTACTGCCATCAATACATACTTGCGATCATGGCTAAAGCTGGCTCCGTGTACGTATCCATCTACCTTGACACGAGTGGCAAACTCGCTTTTCGGTACATCTGTCCCTTTCGGTGGATGAGCGAAAAAGAAGCCGCGACGATCTGCCATGAAGTCGCCTGCACCGCTATAATTGTCAGTCAGCTCGACTGGATACGCGGTCAGTTCTTTTGTCTGTGTGTCATAAATCGAATACAGCATGGGGAAACGGGCATCGCACTCACAATATTCTGTAAATCGCTCCAGCAGCACATACCGTTCCTCAGGGTCGATAAACTCCATGGGAGTCCTGACGGCAAAGTCCGTCATTTTTTCTTTCACCTTGCCATCGACTGAGACTCGCCAGATCTGAGACGGAGCAAACACCACCGCCGAGAACTCATTCGTATCGTCAAACACAGTTCCCTTTACCGTCTTCGCTCCTGCTACGTTTACAACATATTCCGTCCAGCTTCTATCTTTGGCAAGTGTATCAGGAAGGGTCGCCAGCAATTGCAGTTGACGGTCGTGCACCCAGTGAAATGTAAAAATCGGCTCCACGAAACCCAAGTCCTCATTTTTGGTCTCTTCCTGAGCATTTTTTCGGATAGCTACTTCGACTGTTCCTCGGTTCACAGCTTCCTTAAAAAAGAGGGTGTATGCCTGTGGTGCAGGTCCCACAACCGTTCTTCGAGGAGAGCGGAGCTGTGGAGCGTCGTTTAGCTGAATGACCACGTCTTCTTTCATCGCCGCGTAGTCGTAAGGCAGTTCCTTTTGCTTCCATTCCTTTGTCGTTTGGCTGGTCGTATGGGATGGGCCAGTCTGAGCAATCCGACTGTCCGTGGAAGTTGCTTGCGCGAAGTCGGATCCTGTCATGATAAGCAATGCGAACACAATGGACATACTCATTCCCCGAATTTTTCGCAAAGACAAAAAACTCGCCTCGCTTCCTAGAAAAA
Source organism: Brevibacillus sp. AG162 (assembly GCF_006715575.1). Classification (NCBI taxonomy): domain Bacteria; kingdom Bacillati; phylum Bacillota; class Bacilli; order Caryophanales; family Paenibacillaceae; genus Brevibacillus; species Brevibacillus sp. AG162. The sequence goes on along the minus strand of NZ_VFNO01000001.1, from coordinate 439,732 downwards.
TTTACCTTACAGAGGATAGACGTCGATAGCCTGCTTAAGGTTTCACCCCACAAAAGAAAAAACCTCCCCACACGCTTGAAGTGGGAAGGACTTCCTTTCTTTCTTAATCGAAGACGACGCCATCCAGCACGCCCTCATTCTTCAAATAGTCACGCAGCCAGTGATACTTTTCGTCGCGCCAGAAGGAGTCCTCTGCTACCAGCTTGACAGTCTCCTGTCTCGCTACCTCCAGCGCTTTGTAATCACTTAATAGATCAGCGACCTTAAACTCCGGCAAGCCGCTCTGCTTCGTGCCGAAAAAATCACCCGGTCCGCGCAATTCCAAATCGCGCTGCGACAGCTCGAATCCATCCGTTGTCTCGCACATGACACGCATCCGCTCTTTTCCGATCTCGGATTTCGGATCGGCGATCAGCACACAATACGACTGTTCAGAGCCACGTCCTACGCGCCCACGCAATTGGTGAAGCTGAGCAAGACCAAACCGCTCCGCATCATAAATGACCATATAGGTGGCATTCGGCACATTCACACCGACCTCTACGACCGTTGTACTGACCAGGACAGCGTGCTCTGCCGCAAGAAAGGCTTGCATGACTGCATCCTTTTCTTTCGCTGGCAGTCGCCCATGCATCAGGCCTACGCCAAATTCAGGGAAAATGTGTGTGAGCTGAGCATGTACATCAATCGCATTTTGCACATCGAGCTTTTCGGATTCCTCAATAAGCGGACAAATCACGTACGCCTGTCGACCTTTGCGCAGTTCATCCCGCATTTGCTCCAACACAGCCGGAAACTGATCATGCTTTTTCCATGTCGTCTCAATCGGTTTGCGCCCCGCAGGCATTTGATCAATCGTCGAGACGTCCATGTCGCCAAATGCCGTAATTGCCAGTGTTCTCGGAATTGGCGTTGCAGTCATAAACAAGACATCAGGTGACAAGCCTTTATTCCGTAAAATTCGCCGCTGCTCCACACCGAATCGGTGCTGCTCGTCCGTAATCACGAGACCAAGACGGGAGAAAAAGACATCCTCTTGAATGAGCGCATGGGTGCCGACTACGACATCGATTAACCCCATTTGCAGAGAGCCGATGACTTCGCGTCTACGTTTCGCGGTCAGTGAGCCAGATAAGAGCGCGACCTGAATGCCGTAATCGGACAAGAGCTTCGTCAACGACTGCACATGCTGCTCAGCGAGAATCTCCGTCGGAACCATCAGCGCTCCCTGATAACCTGCTTTCACGGCAGCAATCAGCGCGATCGCAGCTACGACGGTTTTTCCCGAGCCTACGTCCCCTTGGAGCAGCCGATTCATCGCATGAGGGGCACGCATGTCGTCCAATATTTCTTTTACCACTCGTTTCTGCGCATCTGTCAGCGGGAACGGTAACCCTTTGACAAATTCCCGTACCTCTTCCATCGGAATCGCCAAAGCAACACCTTCCGTTTGCTGCCGATTAATCTTGCGCAGTGTTTGCATTTTCAATTGGAATAAAAAAAGCTCCTCGAACATAATCCGTCGCCGCGCTTGACGGCCATCTTCCGCATTTTCCGGAAAATGAATCGAATGAAAGGCATGCACCCGCGGCATCAGTCGGTATCGCTCCACAATATCCGCAGGAAGGATCTCAGGAATCTCCTTGCCGTACTGACGCAACGCCTGTTGAATGGTTTTGCGCAGCAGTGTATGCGTCACATCGCCGCCAAGTGGATAGACAGGGGCGAGCTCGCCTCGTTTTGTCGCACGTTCGGAGTCTACTTCTGTCATCTCACTCACAGTGATCTGTAGCTTGTGCTTGTCCCATTTTCCTGTGACGAGTATTTCCTTGCCGGGCGACAGCCTGCTTTTGACAAACGTCTGATTGAACCAGACAGCCGTCACCACGACACGATCCATGACAACCTTGACCGACAGTCGTGATTTTCTTTTTCCATAAAAACGAACAGAGGGTTCGCCGTACACCGTACCTGCCAGCGTGACCCTCTCTCCGTCTTTTACTTCTGTCAAATCGCGCACACGGTAATCTTCATAGCGAGACGGGAAATACTCCAGCAAATCACCAATGCTGTTGATTCCCAGTCCTGCAAATGCCTTCGCCCGCTCTTCCCCTACCCCGTGCAAAAGGGAGACGGGCGATTGATATGCACCAGCCATCTTACTTCTCCATCCGTACGCCGAACACTTTGGCTTCGATCATGCGGCCCGTTTGCGTGGCAGCAAGACCACCCTGTGCGGTTTCCTTCAGCGCAGTCGGCATGGCACAGCCGATTCGGTACATGGCATCGATAACTTCATCTGTCGGGATTACGCTCTTGATGCCTGCCATTGCCATATCTGCGGCTACCGTCGCAATCGCTGCTCCCATCGCATTTCGTTTGACACAAGGTACTTCAACCAGTCCGGCTACGGGGTCACAGACCAGACCGAGCATATTTTTCAGCGCGATCGCCACTGCTTGGGCAGATTCCTCAGGCGTACCGCCAGCCATTTCTACAATCGCCGCAGCAGCCATGGCTGTTGCAGAGCCTACCTCTGCCTGGCAACCACCCGCAGCACCCGAAATGAATGCGTTATTGGCAATGCAATACCCGATAGCGCCTGCCGTGAACAAATAATTGACCATTTCCTCACGGGTCGGTTGCAGCTTGTCGGATACGGCAAACAGCGTCCCTGGTACAATGCCGCATGCTCCTGCTGTAGGCGTTGCGACAATCGTACCCATTGCTGCGTTTACTTCGTTAACCGCCACAGACATCGAGACGGCATTCAAAAGTGTGGGACCGGACAAAAACGTCTTGGTCTCCATATATGTTTGCAGCTTCTTCGCATCGCCGCCCGTCAACCCGCTATGCGAGCGAATATCTTCGGTAAGCCCGCGACGCACTGCTTTTTCCATCACATCGAGGTTGGCGTACATATCTTGCATAATGGCATCCCGACTGCGCTGGGAAACTTCCATTTCTGCTTCAATCATCACCTCGGAGATCTTCTTCCCCTGGGATTCGGCCAACTCTACTAGTTCAGCCACATTACGAAACATCTGGTTGTTCACTCCTCTAATCCTGCTCGTCCTTTTGCTTAGTTCAATGCGAGCAGGGATACGTCAAAGATATGGGGGATTTGACGAATTTCCTCCAGGACTTCCGGCGAGATCGTCGAATCCGTTTCGATTGCCATCAAAGCACGGGAACCGCGTGTGTGACGAGACACTTCCATGAGCCCCACATTAATACTGTGCTGGGTCAGTACTTTTGCCACAGCCGCAATCATCCCAAAGCGATCCTCATGCAAGACCAAGAGCGTCGGTGTATCGAAGCCCAACTGAAAGGAAAACCCGTTCAATTCCAACACTTCGATCTTCCCGCCACCAATAGAAACACCGACGAGTTCAATTTGATGCTCATCATCGGACAGCTTGATCCGCGCAGTGTTCGGGTGTTCTGTCAAAACCTCAGAAGTGGTCAACTCCACTTCCATGCCGGCTTTTTCTGCAATCACCAGCGAATTTTTCAGACGCAAATCCGACGTGTCAAAGTCAAGAATTCCTGCCACTGTCGCCACATCAGAACCATGTCCTTGATACGTTTTTGCAAATGAGCCGTAAAAAACAATTTCTGCTCGCGAAGGCATTCTGCCAAACAGCTTGCGAGCCACACGACCGATACGAGCTGCACCAGCCGTATGGGAGCTAGATGGCCCAACCATAATTGGACCGATAATATCAAATACGCTTTTGTACTTCAACCGGTTCTCCTCCCGAATCACAAGGGGTTCAACAAGATTCACTCTCATTGTATCCTACAGCCTTTGAAAGCGCTACAGAGGAAACTGTACGTAAAGCAATCATAACCGATTTACGCAGACAACATGCGGTCAAATCAAGATAAATGAAAAAACTCCCTCTAAAAAGATGGTGTTCGTCAGGGATCGTCGAGCAGGTATCTTTTGGGTCCCACAACCAACATGTAATCGTGCAAACTTCATGAATTTCATTTTATTTCTTTGGAAGTGAAATTAGGAATACCTTGACGGGATCTAGTTCTCGGTTGAAATCTGCTTGAACATCATTTCCTTCGTTTGCTGTTTCTACTATTGGAATTCCATCATGATAAGGAAAGTGAATAAACTCGTTAATGATTGGTTCAAGCTCATCAAGGATTTCAATCTTTCCGCTAAAAGGGAGTCTTTCATGAATCTGAGATATAAGATTAAATCTTAGTTGCGAAGCCTGCCAATCGAACCAAACATATAACTGCATTCCATGATCACTATTTGATTTTAAAATTTGCTGTTGTCTATTCTCTATCACTTTATGGAAAAAGTTCATGAAATCAGAAACTGTGAACTGACTAGCTAACTGCATACTTAAAGAAATAGACCACCTATTAGCAGAAATTTCTTTGTTCAAATCATCTTTATGACCGCCAATAAATAGAGAATCATACACAATATCCTCCAACTCAATAAGGAAATCATCCTTATTCACCAAAACCTCCCCCTTATTTTTTATGACTTTTAAATAGTTTTAACAGTACCTCTCTATAAAAAAGAAGCCCCCTACCCTCAGGGAAGCTCCTCTCCAAACTATATAAGCTTTACTTATCTTTTACCATGACGATCCCAAGTAGCCCTGGACCTGTATGCGTTCCGATCACGGGACCAATCTGTTCCAACCAAGAATCCGTTACCGTAAACTCTTGCTTGAGTCGCTCCAAGAGCTCAGCCGCTTGATCTGGAACACTGCTGTGCAGCATGGCGACTTTCACAGGCTCGCCTTGCGCGTATTCCTGCAAAGCTTCAAATACACGATTCAGAGCTTTCTTTGTCCCTCTTACCTTGTCAAAAGCAGACACGTACCCGGCGGCATCCAGTGTCAAAATCGGCTTGATGTTCAAGAGCGAGCCGATGACGGCAGATGCTTTGCCAATTCGACCGCCTTTTTGCAGGAACTCCAGTGTATCCACAATAAAGTATACCTGCACCTCATCCAAATAACGATCAATCTGATCCAGAATCTGCTCCTTGTTCTTGCCTGCTTGTGCGGCTTTGGCAGCCTCCACGCAGATCATTCCATGAACAAACGAAGCTTTGCGAGAATCGATCACCGTAATGTCGATATTTTCATCCAACATCGACTTGGCGATCATCGCTGATTGATACGTACCTGACAAGGAACCGGACAAGAGGATGGCAATGATTTGCACGTCCTTGCCATATTTCTCATAGATCGCTTTGTACGCTTCGGCAAATTCAAGCGGAGAAGGCTGCGAGGTCGTCGGCATCACACTCGATTCCTTCAGCTTATCGAAAAACTCCGAAGACGAGATAGTGACTGCGTCCACATACGTTTCCGCCCCAAACATGATTTTCAACGGGACGGCCACGATCCCCAATGACTGCCTCTCAGACGCATCGATATCAGACGCGCTGTCGGTAAGAATCACAATTGGCATTCTCGATCGCTCCTCTCCCTATTCGTTCTTGTTCAATAAGATGGCGTTTACTCGACGGAAAAAATGAATGGATACAACGGCTGACCGCCTGCCTGAATCTCTACTTCCACATCCGGGTAGGCATCGGCCAAAGCTTTTTCTAAAGCATGAGCCTGATCTTCTGTCGCATCTTCTCCCAAGAATATCGTAATGATTTCGGAGTCTTCATCCACCATTCCCAAGAGCAGCGTTGTTGCGCATGCTAGCAAGTCGGGGCCAGCTGTGACGATTTCTTTCTCAGCCATGCCGATAAAATCGCCTTCTTTGATTTCTACCTCACCCATTTGCGTGTCTCGAACCGCATGCGTCACCATACCCGTTTTCACTTGGGCAATCGCCTTGGTCATTGCTTGCACGTTCGTTTCCGGCTGGACATCTGCGCGGAAGCTGACCAGTGCTGCCAATCCCTGCGGAATGCTCTTCGTCGGTACGACAGAAACAGGAACTTCAGCGAGCTCAGATGCCTGCTGTGCTGCCATGATGATGTTGCTGTTGTTTGGCAGGATGATGATGTGCTGGGCATTCAGACCTGCGATGGCCTTCATAAAGTCCTCTGTGCTCGGGTTCATCGTTTGGCCGCCCTCTACTACCACATGCACACCCATGCTGCGCAGAATTGTAGCGATTCCCCCACCAGCAGCTACCGCGATCAATCCGTATGGAACCAGCTCTTTGGCAGGTTGAGCAGTTGATTCTGGCTTCGCCTGTCCTTTGCTCTCTTCCGCTTTGAGAATGTTCGCATGCTGCTCGCGCATGTTTTCTATCTTCAGTCGATGCAGGCTGCCGAATTGCTGAGCGTATTGCAGTACGCTTCCCGGATGCTCTGCATGAATATGTACCTTGACGACTTCATCATCAGAGACGACAAGCAATGAGTCTCCCATCGTATCCAGATGGTTTCGGAACATCGCTTCTGAGAACGGCTTTTTGTTCGGCTCAGTGCTATGTGCGACATGAACCATAAACTCCGTGCAGTACCCGTACGTGATGTCTTCTGTTTTCATGTGAATTTGTGCATGATGCTGCTCGGAAATGAGCTTGTCCAGCTCTTCTTGGCCGATTTTGGGTACCGAACGCTCACGATCTGCGGATAGCTCTTCCCCGCGCAATGCTCGCAAAAACCCTTCATAAATAAACAAGAGACCTTGTCCACCTGAGTCGACTACGCCCACTTCTTTTAGAACAGGCAGCATTTCCGGCGTACGCAACAGCGTAGCTTGCGCCTGCTCGTATGTTTTTTCCATGACAGAGATAATATCATCTGACGTACGCGCTGCACGCACAGCCATCTCCGCCGCTTCACGGGCAACAGTCAAAATCGTGCCTTCTACCGGCTTCATCACTGCCTGATACGCAGAGTCAACTCCAGCTTTCAAGGCATCGGCAAACTGACGGGCGTTAACCTCGTCTTTTCCATTGACTGATTTGCTGAAGCCGCGGAATAACTGGGACAAAATCACGCCGGAGTTACCGCGCGCGCCCATTAACAGACCTTTTGCCAAAGCAGCTGCCGATTCAGTGATTCGGGGGGATTCTTTTCGAGTCAACTCCTCCACACCGGAAGAGAAAGTCAAATTCATGTTTGTCCCCGTATCGCCATCCGGCACAGGAAAGACGTTTAATCCATCCACTACTCTGACGTTGTCGGATAAAAGGTTCGCCCCCAGGTAAACCATCCGGCTAAACAGCACGCCATCTAGACGCGTATGTACCAACTGATGTTCCTCCTTACATATCCCTGTCTGTACGAACTCCCTGCACAAAAATATTAACAGCAGTCACATCAATGCCTACTGTTTGCTCCAAGGTATAGCGAACACGTCGTTGAACGTTGCCTGCCACCTCGGAAATTTTCACGCCATAGCTGACGATAATGTGCATGTCCAATACTACTTCGCCATTTGTGTTATGAACGACGACACCTTTGCTCAGGTTATCTCTTCCTAACAACTCAGCGATTCCATCTTTCAATGCTTTGCGAGAAGCCATGCCCACAAGTCCAAAAACTTCCATGGCCGCTCCTCCAGCAATCCGTGCGATCACGTCTTCTGTAACATCGATCTTTCCTAGCGATGTATTCATTTCCACTGTCATGCAAGGACTCCTCCTCTGTTAAACAGCTTGACCGTCATAGGTAAGCGTAACCATGCTTCCTTACAATTCTACACTAACACAAAAGAGAAATGAAGCGTTTTGTCGATCCTATCAACCCTACGAGAAAGACTGGGTAAATCATCTTGTCAAGTATTGCAATTGACAGCAATGTTGTGCTAATATAGTCAAGTATTTGTATTTCCCACAAAGGAAATCCCGTTTAGATGTAACAAGGGAGGTGGATCGTAATGGCACGTCGTTGCTTTGTAACAGGTAAATCTGCTAAAGCTGGAAACGCTCGCTCCCACTCCATGCGCGCAACTCGCCGCACCTGGGGTGTCAACGTACAAAAAGTGCGCATTCTCGTAAATGGAAAACCGAAGCGCGTTTATGTAAGTACTCGAGCACTGAAATCCGGTCTCGTAACTCGCGTATAGTTGCTCTCAACTATGCGAAAAAAAGCACCCTCGAGGTGCTTTTTTACATTTCTCCCGTTTCTCCACTCTTCTCCTAAAGGAGGCTCGAGGCCGAAGCGTCACTTTTTCTTGTTGAACGCCTCGATAATGCCCCGAATCATGCCACCCAGGAACTTCGGCAACTTGATGGTGTAAAACCGCATGCTACCCCTCCTCACCGAAATTACTACACACGATACAAATACACGCCGGCCCCTATGAGTGCTAATGCCAATAGGCTATACCAAACCCACGGAGGTGCCCAATACAGGAAAATGGTGATTCCCCCGACAGCCAACGCAACCCCGAGAACACGTCGCAAGGCGCCCCCCTGTCGCAGGCGATAGGAGCGCAATCCCATTTCGCGTAAGCACCTCCTTTAGGTGTTCTCAAAAACGTGCATATTACATCATATTCTGCTGTCGGATAAACATGTATCCTGCCACATGAAAAAAGTATGTGTCTGAGAAGTAAAAAATCAGGCAACGGAACTCGCTGCCTGATTACATTATGTGGATAGTTTGTACATGATACCGATTTTTTCCTATTTCTTACGCAACTCGATCGCGTGCGGGGAACAACAGCTGTGATGCGCTGCTAAGCACAACGGTCAAGACGACTCCCGCGATAATCATTTCTGGCAACAGATACGTGATGTTATAAATGAGGGAATATTGCCAGACTGGTACACCTTCTGGCGCGTAGCTGCCAAACCAAATAATACCCGATAGAAAATGGCAGACAAATCGACCAATCACGCCGATGAACAAGCCGCTCCACAATACCATGATTCGCTGCTTCGTTCCTTCGTAGCCAGACAGGCGAACGAGACCAGCCAAACCCAGCACCCCAAATGCAAGCGGATAATCGAGTAGCAGCTGTACCGGGTGGACAACCGTACTGCCCAGCAACAATTGCAGAAAGCCGACAACAAGACCTGTAATAACACCTGCGGCGAGTCCGCGGCGAACTGCAATCAGCGCGATCGGAACCATCACCAGGGACACAGAGCCGCCCTGCGGCATATCGAAAACCTTGATTTGACTAAATACAATTGCAAGAGCCGCCATCATCGCCATTTCCAACAAAATGACCAACCGTTGACGATCCAAAATAGTCACTCCTCAAAATAGAATAAATAAAAATTTTTTACACTGATAATGTTTCTGATTCTAGCCCAAGTCTATGCTCGTGTCAAAGAAAAAAGCCGCTGCCTCATCGGCACTGCGGCTAGTTTTATTACCGAACCTTCTCCAAGAACTGCTGGGCACGTTCACTTCGTGGCTTTTGGAAAAACTCTTCTGGTGGCGTATCTTCCAAGAGACGACCATCATCGAGGAACAAAATACGGTCTGACACCTCTTCGGCAAAGCGCATTTCATGCGTGACGATTGCCATGGTCATTCCGCTATCAGCCAGCCCCTTCATAACCTCCAAAACCTCCTTGACCATTTCTGGGTCGAGGGCAGAGGTCGGCTCGTCAAACAGCATGATTTGTGGCTCCATCACAAGCGAGCGGGCAATAGCTACACGCTGCTTCTGACCGCCTGACAAGCGCGATGGAAAAACATCCGCTTTGTCTGCCAGGCCTACACGGGCCAATAGCTCGCGAGCCTTCTGTTCTGCTTCGGCTGCAGACATGCCTTTTACTTTCATCGGAGCATAGGTCAAGTTTTTCAATACCGTCATATGCGGAAACAGGTGAAAATGCTGGAAAACCATCCCGATTTGCTGACGAATGCCCATCACGTCAGCCTTTGGAGCCGTGATTTCCTGTCCGTTGATCGTAATCGCACCCGTCGTTGGTGTCTCCATCAGGTTGATGCAACGCAATAGCGTTGACTTCCCCGATCCAGATGGACCGATGATGGCGACAACCTCCCCTTTACCGATGTTCGTCGTGATGCCCTTCAACACATTCAGTTGTCCAAATGACTTCGTTATGTTATCGATCTTAATCACTGAGTCTCATCCTCCGTTCCAATACGCGAGCTACCCAAGTCAGGATCATAACCATGACATAGTATAGGATACCGGCGATCATGTATGGCTCAAAATAGCGGAAGATGGTGCCTTTGACCACATTCGCGTTCTGCATGATGTCTGCAAGACCAATCGTGGAAACGAGTGCGGATTCCTTCAAGAGTGCAATTGTTTCATTGACAAGAGCAGGCAAGATATTTTTGACAGCCTGCGGCAAAATAATGTCAAGCATCATCCGATGATAAGGTACACCAAGCGCTTTGGCCGCTTCCCACTGCCCTTTATCGACCGCCAAAATTCCACCGCGAATCGTCTCGGAAATGTATGCTCCTGAGTTTAGTGTAAACGTCAGTACAGCTGCTTCCAGTTGCGAAATGTTGTAGCCAGTAAGCTGTGGCGTTGCAAAATATACAAAGGTCAGCTGCAAAATCAAAGGTGTCCCGCGGAAAACAGAGGTATAGGCAACCGCGAGCCAGTTCAGCAATTTTACATTCGAAATTTTAATGAGTGCGAGGATGGAGCCCCAGACAAAGCCCAAAACAACAGAAATCAACGTAACGAGAAGCGTGCCCTTAATCCCTTCCAAAATGAAAGGAATATAGGGCACGATTTGTGCAAAATCCAAATTCATGCCCGTTCTCCCCTCTTGCTGCTAATACAGGTAGTCTTTGTTGAATGAAGAGATTATTGACCGAACCATTTTTGGATCAGCTTGTCCATTTCTCCATTGTCTTGCATCTTTTTAATCACTTCATTAAACTTCTCTACGTGCGGAGATCCCTTAGGGAACGCAACAGCAGAGCCATTCTTTTCATTTTCTTCCATTGTGGTGAATTGCAGAGAGTCATTGTTTGCCACAAAGCCCTTCGCTACTGTGTCCTCGATAATAGCAGCATCTACACGGCCCGCTTTTACTTCTTCGACAATCTCAGGCAGCTTGTTCAGCGAAGTGATCTGCAAGCCGGAAACAGTCTTTGCAAGCTCCTTTGCTGCCCCTTCCTGAATAGAACCGAGCTGTACCGCCACTTTTTTTCCAGCCAATTGCTCAGGCTTGGTCAGATTGCTGTCTTTCTTTGCTACGATCGTATTTTTCGCATCGTAGTAGATGGTGGAGAAGTCAGCGTTCTTCTCGCGCTCAGGTGTTGCTGTCATGCCAGCCATAACGAAGTCCGCGCGATTCGTTTGCAGTGCCGGAATAAGCCCGTCAAAGTTCATGTCATTAATTTGCAGTTCGTAGCCGAGCTCTTTTGCAATGTATTTCGCGATATCAATATCAAAGCCGACGATTTCATCCTTACCGCTGCTCAGGTCGTGATATTCATACGGCTTATAGTCAGCAGAAGTAGCCATTACCAGTGTTTTCTTGTCGCCAGCAGAAGCCGCAGGCGCTTGTCCTGTTGCGGTTTGATTGCCTGTACCGCATCCGGCGATTACGACTGCCGCAAGCATGGAAGTAAGTGCAAGTGAAATGAATGATTTTTGTTTTTTCATGATGAACCCCCGTTGTTATGATTTCCTGCATAAAGCAGTCTATTTGAAGCATTAATTTGCATAAAAACTTATATTTATGCATCACAATGATTATTTTACTCATAATCTGAACAATTTCAATCATTTTTTACTCACATTTTAAATGCGGAATATACAGAATTTTATGTGCAAATCTTTATTTTTGTGGCAGAAAAGCAAACAAGGCTTTATAGTGCTAGTAAAAGGAATCACAGGAGGCTGACATGGAGAAAAATTGGACGTCCTATTTTCGGCAGCAGCTCCCAGAAATTATCGAGGAACTGCGTACTTATGTAGAGATGGAAACACCCACCCATAACAAGCAAGCTGTCGATCAATTGGGCAGCCTGATTGCAGAACGTTTTCGCCAATTGGGGTGTCGGGTGGAGAGCCTGCCACAAGAGCAATACGGAAATCAGCTGCGAATGGAGTACGGAGATGGCGACGAACAAATCCTCATTCTCGGTCACTTCGATACCGTAAAAGAGATTGGAACACTAGCCGTTGAGCCTTGTCGCGAGGAAAATGGCCGACTCTACGGGCCTGGTACATACGACATGAAAGCTGGGATCGTTTTTAGCTATTTCGCCCTGCGCGCCATGATGGAACACAAGCTTTCGCCCAAAAATAAGCTTGTCTTTTTTTGGAACACCGACGAAGAGATTGGCAGTGTTTCCTCCGAAATGCTCATTAGAGAGGAAGCAAAAAGAAGTAAATATGCATTGGTACTGGAGCCTGCCGCTGGAGATGGCTCTTTGAAAACAAGCCGCAAAGGCGGCGGAGACTTCATTTTAAAAGTAACAGGCCGTGCTGCACATGCAGGCAATGATCACGCCAAAGGAATCAATGCGATCGCTGAGCTGGCTCACCACGTCCTCGATATTCAATCGTTTACGAATTATGAGGCGGGCACAACCTTGTCTGTCGGTACCATTACAGGCGGAAGTGCATCGAACGTCGTACCTGACTTTGCCATGACAGAAATTGATGTGCGTATCCAAAGCCGCGAGGAAAGCGAACGTATCACCCGATTGATGAGTCAGCTGACCCCTGTTCATCCAGAAGCCAAGCTGATCGTAGAAGGTGGAATCACCAAGCCTCCTATGGAACGAACAGCTGGTACCGAGCAACTGTTCTTGCATGCACAGGAACAAGCGCGTCTGGAAGGTTTTGAATTGACGGAGCAAGGTGTCGGTGGAACAAGCGATGGAAACTTCGCCGCTGATGCAGGAACACCAACACTTGACGGTTTGGGACCGGTTGGTGATGGAGCCCACGCTTCCCACGAGCATATCGTCATTGACGCCATTCCTGGCAGGATTGCCGTGATGCTGCGGATGTTTTTAACCTTGTCATAATAAATTTACAGGTGTATAATTTTATGGAAATTTAAGGCTCCGTCTACTTAACGACGGAGCCTTATCTGCACTATTTTCGAATGGGCAGTCATATATAATTCCTATTCGAATAACAAGGAGAGGGAAAACATGGAATCAATCGCCACATTGCCAAGCAATCCCGTAGGATTTTGGCGTCGGCTCGGTGCCGGTCTGCTAGATGCACTCATTATCGGACTACCGCTACTACTGATCACCTATATCATTACAGGCAGCACAGAAGACAATCTTGTTACCAATATCATCTCCTCGCTGTACAGCCTCCTCGTGCCTGTATTTTGGCATGGCTATACGGTGGGCAAACGAATTGCCGGTATTCGCATCGCTCGAGTCGATGGAGAGCCTTTAGGAATCGGAACCATGCTGTTACGCAACCTCGTAGGAGGAATCGTGTATGTCATTACACTTGGTCTTGGTGTAATCATCAGCGCCATCATGGTCATTGTTCGTCAGGATAAACGCTCGATCCATGATCTGATCGCGGGTACGTATGTAACATCGAATCATCCTTAATTTACCAAAATAGCCTGTCTCGACTAAAAAAAGTCCGGATGAATTATATCCGGACTTTTTTCATTTCTATCCATTAAGCAGTTTATCGGAACAACACTTTATCTGTTTTTGCATCCATAAACACCATGGTTGTGTACGGTGGTAGGCTTGCACGCACAATGATATAAGGTGTGTGCACCGCTGGCATTGTAATATCTTCTGGAGCAGGATTTGTCAGCTCTACATAAACCGTGACCATTTCCCATCCTTGCTGAGTTCCAACAACCTTCAAACTATAGCCAGAGGTAGGCATTTCACCACGGGAGACTACATACAGGTCGCCTTGGCGATGTACACCCTTCTTCGCTTTTACTTTTCCTACGAATGCTCGTTCAGCCGCTGACAATGTACCTTCTTTTTCGATAGATAATTTTTTCGTTTGCACGTCTACTTGAGAACTCGAGATCGGCTCCGAATGTTTTTGTTCAGCGTGCACGGCAGTTTGTGAAAATGGCAGAATGGAGAGAATGGTGAGAACCGCTACACTGTTTTTCCATAACGATTTCATACATGATCAACTCCTGATTTTTTTAGAGGGCGACAACATTTCTTGATACTGGCCAGTATCTCTCAGATAGGAAATATTTACCACTATCTGGATAATTTGATTTAATCATTATATTTATTAAAAAGCAATATTTTCCAAAATGTTTTATTTTTGTTAATTAACCCTTACCACATATCGCCAGTAATCCTTGTTGGAGTAAGATTAATTCGATTTTATTCTATTTGTAGTATGAACTATAATTATACTTTTATTTTTATTATTAATTGATTTATCACATAATTAGTTATAATATTCAGATGATTACGAACGAACTATCAACAGAGGAAAGCACAAAAAAGCTGACGCCGATTGCATATCGTCGTCAGCTTACAGCAGCTAAGTGTTATTCCTACTGTCCACGAATCGCAGCGATTGCCTGACCGCGATCTGCTTGATTGAATACTGCGCTTCCCGCAACGAGGACAGTCGCTCCTGCTTCCTCGCACAAACGTGCTGTTTGTGCATTGACACCGCCATCGATTTCGATCTCCACATGCCCCAAGCCACGCTCGTTCAGCATTTGACGCAACTGGGCAACCTTTGGTACAACGCTGTGAATAAATTTTTGTCCACCAAAACCAGGGTTCACTGTCATGAGGAGAACCATATCCAAATCGGCAAGGACTGGCTCGATCGTGGAAATCGGTGTGGCCGGGTTCAATACCACTCCCGCTTTCACGCCTTGCTCCTTGATCAAGTGCAGCGTGCGATGCAGATGACGGCATGCTTCCTGATGAACAGTAATCCAGTCTGCCCCACTTTTCGCGAATTGCGGAATGTAACGATCTGGTTCCTCGATCATCAAGTGTACATCGAGCGGCAGCTTGGTCACTGGGCGAATCGCTTCCACAATCAGAGGGCCGATCGTAATGTTTGGAACGAAGTGTCCATCCATTACATCCACGTGAATCCAGTCTGCTCCTCCCTTCTCGACATCGAGAATTTCTTCACCCAGACGGGCAAAATCAGCAGATAGGATAGAAGGTGCGATTTTTACCATGGTTTGTTCCTCCGTTGGTATTCTTTTAGCTCTTCGCGGAATTGTTTGTAGTGTTCATAGCGCTGTTCACTGATCTCACCGGCTTCCAGTGCGGCCTGCACAGCACAGGCTGGCTCACTAACGTGAAGACAGCCACGGAACTTGCATTCCGAGCTGCGGTCGGCAAAGTCCCGGAAGGCTTCCGCCAGATCAAGCTCGGAGAAATCGATAAACTCCAGTGAACTGAAGCCCGGTGTGTCTGCCACATATCCGCCGCCCTCAAGCGGAATCAGCTCCACGTGACGCGTTGTATGCTTTCCGCGTCCGAGCTTTTGGCTGACATCTCCTGTCTGCAGGCTGACACCCGGAAACAGCATATTGATCAGGGAGGATTTGCCTACACCTGACTGACCTGCAAAAACCGAAATACGGTCCCGTAAAATCTCACGCACGTCCTCCACACCACGTTCATCCTTTGTTGAGGTGGGAATCACGCGGTACCCGATCGCTTCATACGTCTCCACGATTTCGGTTACCTCTTCTTCCGACACTTGATCGGCTTTCGATAGGACAATCACGGAATCAATCCCTGCATGCTCCGTGTGCGTCAGGAACTTGTCCAACAGTAACGGACTAAACATCGGCTTGTACATCGAAAAGACGAGTACCGCCTGATCCACATTGGAAATGGGCGGACGAACCAACTCATTCGTCCGTTCGCCCACCTCCATGATATAGCCTTCTTCCTCATTGATCGCATCGTAGACGACCCAATCCCCAACCAGTGGATTTACTTTTGCATCTTTTTTCTTAAAGAGCCCTCGTGCACGGCAACTGTAGATTCGCCCTTCGTCGGCTACATAATAGAAACCGCTGAGCGCTTTCACAATCCGTCCTTCTGGCATTCATGTCCCTCCACTACACTATGGCAAGCTGCTATAGGAAATCGAATACTTTTGTGCCTCCATAAAGTTGTTCATGTTCGGCCCTTTGACCAACAGCCTGATCAACGCATCTTTTTGAGGCGACACTACGTATGGCACGTTGTATTCTTTGCTTTCGGATACAGGCTCAGTCAGCACAACCTTCGTTCCACTAGCATCCGTTACTTCAATTTGCACTTCCAACGTATCACCTGGCATCACATCCACATAGACAGGTGAAGTTCCAGTCTTGGCGTCTTGCGGGTATTGGCCATTGCTGACCTCAAGCGGAATCGCTACGTCCTTTTGCACATCCATTCCCGGATCGTATGGGTGAGTGCTGAGAACAATGCCTGGTTTGTCGGTCGTATAAGTAGGCACTTCGGTGATTTTCCCGACAGACAGCCCTTTTTTGAACAATTCTACTTGCGCAGCCTCTACAGATTTATTCCGGACATCCGGCATTTTCACGAAGGCTTTTCCTTTACTAATCGTGACTGTCACATTCGTTTTGGTCGGGAACACCTTTTCATTTGCGGCTGGAGACTGCTTGATAACCGTTCCTACCTCGGCCTTGTCGTCCTCTTCCTCTACAAAAGTGACATTCTCCAGTTTGAAGCCATTGCTTTTCAATGCTTCCTCTGCGGTTGCTCGCGGCAACGTAACCAAATTCGGCATGCTGATCTCTTGTTGTCCTTTGCTTACAAACAAGGTCACAACGGAATTTTCCTTTAACCGCATGGGAGGTGCAGGGTCCTGGCGTATCACCATTCCCTTTTCTATTGTATCATTGGCTTCTTCCACGATACGGGCAACAAGTTTGGCATCCTGAATCTTCTTCTCAGCGAGCGTCACTTCGATCCCTTCCACATGAGGTACCTGTGCCTCTGGAACGGACGGGAACAGATTCAACAGTAAGTTAAATCCGAAGAATGCCAGTACGAAAAACAGTCCGATACCACCTACCCACAACAGGGCTTTGACCCACCATTGTTTCTTGGCTGGTTTGGCATCTTCTTCTTCCGAACGCTGCTCATAGCGGCTACGCCCCGCTCCTCCGGTTTTGCCATTGGTATGGCCTTCGAGCATGTCAGGTGTGATGATCGGCACCACTCGGGTCATCTCTTCATCCACCGGGAACGTCAGCTTTTCTTCGTTTAATCGTTCTGGGAACAGGCAGGTCTCCAAATCTTCTAGCATTTCACTCGCAGATGCGTATCTGAGAAACGGATCCTTTACCAGCGCCTTCAAAATGACATTTTCCACACTCTGTGGGATAGCCGGATTGACTTGGCGCGGCTCTGGAAGCGGCTCCTGCAAATGCTTGAGCGCCACTGATATAGGGGAATCACCGGAAAACGGCAGTTCACCTGTCACCATTTCGTACAAGACGATCCCCAGCGAGTAAATATCGGATTTTTCCCCGGTAATCCCACCGCGCGCCTGCTCTGGTGAAAAATAATGGACAGAGCCAAGCATCGCATTCGTATGCGTAATCGTTGCTGAAGTAACGGCTCGCGCAATCCCGAAGTCCGTAACCTTCACCCGACCATTTTTTCCAATCATAATGTTATGCGGCTTGATATCTCGATGAATGATCTGGTTTTGATGCGCATGATCGAGTGCATCGCAAATTTGCTCGGCGATCCGCACTGCCTCTTCTACCGGCAGCGCACCACGTTGAATGATGACCTCTTTCAACGTATAGCCTTCTATGTACTCCATCACCATGTAATGGGTATCGCCTTCCTGACCGACATCATACACCCCAACCACATTGGGGTGAGATAAGCTCGCCACCGCCTGCGCTTCACGTCGGAAACGATTGACGAAATCTTCGTCCGTACCAAACTGTGAACGCAGCACTTTGACTGCCACTGGACGATTCAAAATTAAATCTTTGGCCTTGTATACAATGGCCATACCGCCCCCACCGACGCGGGATTCTATTTGGTATCGTCCTCCCAGTCGTTGACCTTCCATCTCTCTCACCCCTCTTTCTGACCGGCATCAAGCGTATTTCGTACGGCAACCAGCGTTATGTTATCTTCCCCACCGGCATCCAGTGCTTCCTGCACCAAACCGTCCACCTTCGCTTGTAACGATATCTGTTTCTGCATACTTTCTTCTAAGGAAGGATGACTGACTTTGTTGCTCAGTCCATCTGAGCAAATCAAGACGATATCACCCTCTGACCATTCAAACTGCCCAAGATCAATGAGCACATCCGGTTCAGTCCCGAGCGAACGCATAATAACGTTGCGGTGAGGGTGGACAGACGCCTCCTCGGATGTAATCTGTCCACTTTTCACCAGCTCATTTACAAGGGAATGGTCTTCTGTTTTCAAGACCAGTCCGTCTTGGTTGTAAAAATACAGACGGCTGTCGCCAATATGCGCGGTAATCACGGAGGATTGGTCGAACAAGGCAGCAACCACAGTTGTGCCCATGCCACTGCACTCCGGATGTTCAACCGCATATTCATAGACTTCTTTATTCGCAAGTAGGACGGCGTTCATCAATTGCTCACGCACATCCTCTGCTTCGAGGTCTCCATCTAGGTGACGCAGTTCTTTTACTATTCGCTCAACAGCAAGGCGACTGGCGATATCACCAGCCTGATGGCCACCCATACCATCTGCTACAATGGCGAGCACGCGTCCGTTTAAATCGGTCACACAGGCATAATAGTCCTCGTTAACCTGACGAACGCGGCCAACATGGGATTTCATCGCGATTTCCATGGCATCACCCCACGGTTTCTTTAGCGTGTTGTGCCCTCAATTGTCCGCAAGCAGCAGCAATGTCACTGCCTTGCTCGCGTCTGATGGTCACATTGATTCCTTTTTCTTCTAAAATGCGTTTGAACTGAAAAATCTCATTGCGTGGCGTACGCACATAATCACGCTCTGGTACGTAGTTCACCGGGATCAGATTCACGTGGCAAAGCATGTCGCCAATGAGTTCGGCCAGTTCCTCTGCATGCTCAGGCTGATCGTTTTTCCCACCAAACAGACCATACTCAAAACTAATGCGGCGCCCTGTTTTGTTAATGTAATGGTGACATGCTTCCATCAGCTTCGCAAGCGGGAAGCCCCGGTTGATCGGCATCAGCTGGCTTCTCAGCTCCGTGTTTGGAGCGTGCAGGGAAATCGCCAGGTTCACTTGTCCGCCTCGCTCAGCGAACTCGTAAATCTTCGGCACAATTCCACTGGTGGAAACCGTAATGTGTCGAGCACCGATATTCAGTCCACGGTTATCGTTGATGACGGACAAGAACGCCATCAAGCTCTCGAAGTTCTCGAAAGGCTCCCCGATCCCCATGACGACTACGTGACTGACACGCTCACCTTCCGCATCCAATCTGCGTTGTGCTGTCAATACTTGAGAGACGATTTCACCTGCATCCAGGTTACGCTTTAATCCACCTAGTGTAGACGCACAAAACGTACATCCAATACGGCAACCAACCTGTGTCGTAACACAAATGCTGTTTCCGTAGTTATGACGCATAATCACGGTCTCAATCGCATGGCCATCGACAAGCTGGAACAAAAACTTGATCGTCCCATCCTGCGACTCCTGATGCGTGATTTCTTTGAGTGGCTCCATGCGGAATGTTTCTGCCAGCTTTTGGCGCAACTCCTTGGACAAATTGCTCATCTCTTCAAAAGAAGTGACGCGCTTTACATATAGCCAGTCAAAAATTTGTTGCGCGCGAAATGCTTTGTCGCCGGCACTAACCAGCCATTCCTTCATTTCATCTTGCGTCAAACTGTAAATAAGCGGCTTTGCGCCAGTAAATGTCGTTAATGGCATTCTATCTCCACATCCTCAAAATCATTGCTTGCCTAAATCCATTCTATCATTGTACCTCGTGGGGCGTCTCGCTTCAAACGGTTTTGACATCCAGATTCATAAATGCGTCACTTTTCCTAGTGTAAACCAATCCGAGCGCTCGCAAACAAAGGCAAAGGAGTGGCATTTTCCACCAGTTGGTGCGCCACCCCTTGTTTGTACGTCCGTTTCCTTACCCTCTTCGTTTCAATCGCGCGATAAAGAATCCATCACTCTCGAAATGGTGAGGCAAAATTTGTACGCAGGCTCCGGTTTCATCGATATGCACTCTGACAGCCTCAGGCAGGTCTTGTGCCAGTGTATCATCGAATACGAAATCAGGGTGTTCTTCGACAAAGCGGCGAACTATCTCCTGGTTTTCTGCCGGCTCGATCGTACATGTGCTGTAAACCATCACACCACCCTGAGCAAGCATTGGCGCCAATGTCTTGAGCAGTTCGTACTGTAGCTGAGCAATCGCACGGACATCTTCAGGCGTTTTGTTCCATTTTAGATCAGGCTTGCGACGAATCACGCCAAATCCGGTGCATGGCGCATCCAGAAGGATTCGATCGAAAGTTCCCAGCGCTTTTTCTGGTAGGTCCAGCGCATCACTAACGATTGGCTCGATGATCGTAATTCCGAGTCTTTTCGCTGCACCAGCAATCAGATCGCGTTTGTGCGGATGCACGTCACTCGCAATGATTTGCCCGTGGTTTTCCATCATTTCCGCTATGTGCGTTGTTTTTCCACCAGGTGCCGCGCAAGCATCCAGTACACGCATGCCTGGCTGGGCAGCAAGAGCTGGTGCTACGAGCATGGAACTCTCATCCTGGATCGTGAAGTAGCCTTCCTTGAACAAGCGAGAGCCTGCTGCATGTCCGCCTTCCATCAGAATGGCATGAGGACTGACAGACGATGCTTGTCCTTCCAGTCCTTCCTCCGCCAGCTTGTCCAGCACTTGATCCTTCGTCGTTTTCCATGCATTGACCCGGACAGAGCTATGCGGAGTTCTGTTGTTGGCTTCGCAAATCGCAATCGTCGTCTCTTCGCCATATACGGCAAGCCACTGACGCACAAGCCATTCTGGATGAGAATACGCTACGGCGATTTGCAAGGCACGGCCGCCTTTTGGCTGACGCTCCCACACATCCGGCTGGCGCAATACATTGCGCAAAACACCGTTGACCATCGAAGCAATCCCTTGATGACCGCGTTTTTTGGCAATTTCAACCGCCTGGTGTACGGCAGCACGCTCAGGAATACGGTCCAAAAAGCGAATTTGATACAAGCTGAGACGCAGCAAATTACGGACCCAGGTCTGGACCTTTTTATTCCCGACAAAATGGGACAGGACATGATCCAGCGTCAACTTGCGCTGAATGGTACCGTACACAAGCTCTGTCACCAGCCCTGCATCTGCTGCACTGAGATTTTCCCGGTCCAAAACATTGCGCAGCTCAAGATTGCTGTAGGACTTATGTTCTTCTACCCTGTTCAAAACATCGAGGGCAATATCGCGAGCTCCCTTTTTTGCCACGGACTATTCTCCTACCTTTGTGCCGATTTCAATGCTGCTGCCCGCTCCGCGCAAAAAGTCGAGTGCACTCATACGTTTTTTGCCTTCTGGCTGCAATTCGGTTATTTTCACTGCACCGCTTCCGCAAGCGACAACGATCCCGTCTTCCTCGCGGGCGATGATCGTTCCCGGCTCTTTTCCTTCACCGGACGAAGACATTTTCTCTACCCACCACAACTTCCAAATTTTGCCTTCGCATGTGGTAAATGCGACAGGCCACGGATTCAAGCCGCGGACTTGGTTGTAAATCTGTTCCGCAGAACGGCTCCAGTCGATTTTTTCGTCTGTTCGCTTAATATTCGGGGCAAAAGTCGCTGCCGAATGATCCTGTTGCGCTGCTGCGAGCTCACCAGCCAACAGGCGCGGAACGGTAGAAATCAACAGCTCAGAGCCTGCCGCAGCCAATTTGTCATGCAAGGTCCCCACGGTATCGCGCTCCTCAATCGGCACGACTACCTTGGACAACATATCCCCTGCATCGAGAGCTTCCACCATGTACATGATGGTCACGCCTGTTTCCGCTTCTCCCTCGACAATCGATTTATGAATCGGGGCACCCCCGCGATATTTCGGCAAAAGAGAGGCGTGCACATTGATGCAGCCATATTTCGGTGCATCGAGCAGTTTTTTAGGCAAAATCTGTCCATACGCCGCGGTAATGATCAGATCAGGCTCTAGTGCCAACACTTCATCCAAGGCTTCTTCTGCCTTGATTTTCTCCGGTTGCAATACCAAAAGTCCATGACGCAAAGCCGCCTCCTTCACGGGGGGCGGCGTCAATACTTGCTTGCGTCCAACGGGACGATCGGGTTGTGTGACGACTCCAATCACGTTGTAGCCTGCTTCGAGTACAGCCGTAAGACTCGATACAGCAAAGTCAGGCGTACCCATAAACAGGATGCGAGCATCTTTCAAATGGTTACTCCCCTTCCTGGTTCGGGTTTACTTTGTACACCTTGTCAGCTACATCGATAAAGAGGACACCGTTCAAATGATCGATCTCGTGTTGAGCGCAGCGGGACAACAGGTCGTCTGCCTCGAGCTCAATCACATTCCCGTCACGATCATGACCGCGCAGCTTGATCCACTTGTGGCGGCGAACGTCTCCTTGCAGACCTGGAATGCTCAGGCAACCTTCTGGATAATCGTATTGCTCCCCTTCATGCTCCACGATTTCCGGATTGATCATTTCAATCAGTCCATCACCGCAATCCATCACGATGACACGCTTGGAGATGCCCACTTGTGGAGCAGCCAAGCCAACACCGTCTGCATCGTACATCGTATCTGCCATATCATCAAGCAGCTTGTGCAAGTTGGAATTAAATTTGGTTACAACCATTGCCTTTTCACGCAAAATCGGATCTGGATGTTTTACAATTGTGCGAATAGCCATGTGTTTCATATCCTCCCTAAAGCAGTACGTAAGGGTCGACGTCAATCGTCATCAATACTTTCTGCTGTTTGTTCCATTCTTCAAACGCAGCCGTCGCCTGAGCGAGCAAGTCTGACAGTTGCGGTTCATCACGATATTTTAGCATGATCTGAAAACGAAATCTATCCTTCACCCTTGCAATGGGCGAAGCGACTGGGCCCAAGAGGATTGTTGTCTGTGCCAAACGCTGCCGCAAATAGTCAGCCATTGTATGCGCACCGCGGATAACAACAGGTACATCCTCGTGGCTAAACGTAATTAATACGAGACGGAAATACGGCGGGTAGCCTGTTCGTCTGCGCTGCATCATTTCATCCTGATAAAATGCGGGATAATCATGCTTGGTCGCATGAACAATGCTGTAGTGCTCTGGCGTATACGTCTGAATTACGACATCGCCGTCCAGCTCATGCCGTCCTGCCCGTCCACCTACCTGCGTCAAGAGCTGAAATGTCTTTTCCGCTGCACGGAAGTCAGGCAGATGCAAGGAAGTATCCGCTGCAATAATTCCCGCCAGCGTTACTCGTGGAAAATCAAGGCCCTTGGCAATCATTTGGGTACCGAGCAAAACGTCGCCTTGACCCGAACGGAATTTGTTTAGCAGCTCTTCGTGAGAGCCTTTTCGCGAGGTCGTATCCACGTCCATTCGGATGACCCGGATTCCCGGGAACAGTTTTGCCAGCTCCGCTTCCACCTTTTGCGTTCCGGTACCAAAAAAGCGTATATGCTCACTCTGACACTCCGGACAATGCTTGGGCTGTGTGATGGTGTATCCACAGTAATGGCAGCGCGCTGTATGATTCGTTTTATGGTAAGTAAGCGAGATGTCGCAATGAACGCAGCGCATCGTATAGCCACAGGAGCGGCACATGACAAAGGTAGAAAAGCCTCTTCGGTTAAGGAAAATGACCATCTGTTCTTCTTTTGCCAGTCGATCTGCAATCATCTCATGCAGCTTCCGGCTGAACATCGAACGATTCTCGGCCTGAAGCTCCTCGCGCATATCTACAACATGTACCTCCGGCATCGGGCGATTCCCGACACGCTCCGGCATGCGCAACAGCTCGTATCGGCCTCGTGTAGCCAGTGCATACGTCTCCAAGGCAGGAGTCGCGCTTCCCATGACGAGTACACCCTGATTTTCTTTCGCTCGCCACAGGGCTACTTCCCGTGCATGGTAGCGCGGGGTCTCTTCTTGCTTATACGAGCTCTCATGCTCTTCATCGATCACAATCAGACCAACATTCCGAAACGGAGCAAAGATGGCAGATCGTGCACCTACCACCACTTTGACCTGATTGCGAATGATTTTGCGCCACTCGTCATAGCGCTCTCCTTGTGACAGCGCACTGTGCAAAACAGCTACGTCTGCACCAAAGCGAGCTTTGAAGCGCTCCACCATTTGCGGAGTCAGTGAAATTTCCGGAACGAGAAAGATCGCCTCGCGACCTTTTTCCAACGTGCGTTCGATCGCTTCGAGATACACTTCTGTCTTACCGCTTCCAGTGACGCCGTGCAGCAAGTAAGAAGCATAGGTTCCCGATTCAATCGATTGCAAGATAGGTTTCAGTGCCGCTTCCTGTACCGGGGTAAAGACAGGCTTCTGCTTATCCTGGAAACGTCGATTGGCGTACGGGTCCCGGTAGACCTCCACTTGCTCGATCGCGATCCAGCCTTTTGATTCCAGGCTTTTTAGCGGAGAGCGCGTAATTCCGTATTCATCCCGCAGCATTTGTACAGATAAGGACTGCTCCTTGTGCATGAGCATCAGTTGAAGGACACGGCGCATCTGCTCCGCCCGTGCTGGCAACGAACCAATCGCTTCTTCCAGCTTACCTTCATCCAATAAGCTCCGCACAAATGATTGCTGCTTGCGGGTAATTTTGTCCCTTACTTGATACTCCGTAGCAAGCAGACCACTCTGTATCCAACCGGGAACGAGCAAATACTCCTCTGCAAATTGTTTCTCCACTTCAGTCAGCGGAATTTGCCGTTTGCGAAACATTTCCCACAGAAGCCCCGATCTCCCGCATGCTTCTTCGTCTAATGCGTCTGTCGCCGTCAGCCACTTCTCCGACTTCCCTTTTAGCACAGCCGGAAGCATCGCCTGTACAGCTGTTACCCACGGACACAAGTATTGCTTGGACATCCATTCGCTCATCTTTAGCAGCTCTGGCGTAAGAGGAGGAGTGTCGTCTTGTACTTGCACAACATCTTTTAGACGCGAACGATCTGGTATGGCTTCGTCATCCTCTACAATCCCGATGACATAGCCTTGCAGTTGGCGGGGACCAAAGGGGACAACCACACGACTACCAATGCGAATCAGTGGACGCAGCCAAGGCGGAACATGGTAATCAAAAGGTCGATTCGTTCGATTGACCGGTACGTCCACGATAATTTGGGCAATCATGACAGGTCTCGGAGCGGTTTATGCTCTTGCACGGCAAGGACAGCATCAAACAGCTTGTCTGCCACAGCCCGCTTGCTCAATTTATCCAATGCCAGTTGCTCTCCGCCACGGGTTAGCAAGGTCACGATATTCGTATCGCTCCCCATTCCTGCTCCCTCAAGCAATACGTTATTGGCTACGATCATATCGAGGTTTTTTCGCTCCAGCTTGGACTGGGCATGCTGTAACACATTTTGGGTCTCTGCTGCAAAGCCCACGACGAATTGCTTCGTTTTCCGCTCACCAATGGTCTTTAAAATATCGGGTGCTTTCTCTAGCGAAAGTTCGAGTGGACCATCACCCTTTTTCATCTTATGTTCAGCTACATGCTTTGGTCGATAATCGGATACGGCTGCTGATTTGACGACGATGTCACAGTGCGGCAACTGCTCCATAACGGCATCAAACATTTCTTGTACCGATTCCACCGCGATGAATTCTACTCCATCAGGACGTGCCAAGGTAGTCGGCCCACTTATCAGTGTGACCTTCGCCCCTCTGTCTCTTGCCGCTTCCGCGATGGCGTAGCCCATTTTTCCTGAAGCATGATTGGTTATGTAACGAACGGGATCAATTTTTTCACGCGTCGGTCCCGCTGTGATCAGTACGTGCTTATCCTGCAAATCTTTTTCTCGGATCGTTTGTCTGGTCTCATCGGAAGCAAACCACTGACGAACAGCTTCGACGATTTCCTCTGGCTCCGCCAAACGTCCTTTGCCAATCCAGCCACATGCCAAGAGCCCGACACCCGGTTCAACAAACCGATAACCATAGGCCGTAAGCTTATCCATATTTGCGATAACCGCCGGGTGATTGTACATATTGACGTTCATGGCGGGTGCGACCATGACAGGCGCCTTCGTAGCCAGTACTGTCGTCGTCAGCATATCATCCGCAATGCCATTCGCCATTTTGCCAATCACGTTGGCCGTTGCTGGCGCGATTAAAACGAGATCAGCTCGATCAGCCAGTTCGATATGGCTAATCACATGCGGATCTGGCTCCGTAAACGTATCTGTATAAACAGGCAGGTGAGACAAGGCTTGAAACGTCAAAGGCTGAATAAACTGTAAAGCGCTCTCTGTCAAAATGACATGCACCAATGCACCTGCCTGTGTCAGCTTGCTGGTCAGTGCAGCAGCCTTGTAAGCAGCGATGCCGCCAGATACTCCAAGAACAATTCGTTTTCCTGCAAGCGAATGCATCTGCACTCTCTCCTTTCTCCCCTATCCGAAATCCGAAAAAAACAACCTCGTGAGGTTGTTTTTAAAGGTGACTGCTTATTTGCGACCGTCCAAAAACTCGTGAACGAGCTCGTCGGAGATGAACTCTTCCAGTGCCAAACCTACAAACTTTTTGGATTTTGGTCTCACCACTTGAATTTCGCTGTTTTCGCGAAGCTGACGCGCACGCTTGGATGCTACTGTCACCAGGATGTACTTGCTCTCCGCTTTTTGGGTCAATTCGTCAATAGATGGATACAACATAATTCTATTCAACCTCCTGTAACCATTTGCGATATTTGTGAACCTGACGATCTTTTTTCAGATGCTCCGCTGTAATAATCGCTTGAATTCGATCGCAAGCCGATTCGATGACGTCATTGACAACTACATAATCGTAGTGGTCCATGAGCTCGATTTCAGCACGCGCCACTTCCATGCGCTTGCGAATGATCTCTTGTGATTCTGTCCCGCGTCCCACGATCCGGTTTTCCAGTTCGTTTAAATCAGGCGGAGCCAGGAACAGGAATGTACCTTGCGGGAATCGCTCTTTCACTTGAAGAGCACCCTGAACTTCAATCTCAAGAATAACATCGCGCCCCTCATTCAGCATATCGTCCACGAACTGACGAGGTGTTCCGTAGTAATTTCCTACGTATTCTGCCCATTCCAGAAGAGCATCTTCTTCAATCATCTGCTTGAACTCTTCCTGGCTTTTAAAAAAGTAATTAACTCCTTCCACCTCTCCAGGACGCGGCTGGCGTGTGGTAGCGGAAACAGAATACACCAGATCAGGCATTACTTCACGAAGTGCCTTGCAAACTGTTCCTTTTCCCACACCAGCTGGTCCGGAAAGAACCAAAAGGAGACCACGATCAACCATACTCATTGTTTACACTCCTACTTTATTCGTCCGATTCGTCATCCTTCGTAGTCAAACGCTGTGCCACTGTTTCTGGCTGTACCGCTGACAAAATCACGTGATCGCTGTCTGTAATAATTACCGCACGTGTGCGTCTCCCATAGGTCGCGTCCACTAGCATGTTGCGATCACGCGCTTCCTGGATGATCCGTTTGATAGGAGCGGACTCCGGACTTACAATTGAAATAATGCGGTTGGCATTGACGATGTTGCCAAAACCGATATTGATTAGCTTGATTGCCATGACGGCCCAGCCCATCCTTTCATGCTACTCAACATTCTGTATCTGCTCCCGCATCTTCTCCAGTTCTGTCTTGATCTCGACAGCTAGATGCTGAATGCGCAAATGATTCGCTTTGGAAGCAATCGTATTGGCTTCCCGATTCATTTCCTGGAGCAGAAAATCCAGTTTTCGACCAATTGCTTCTTCTTTGCCTAATTGATTGGCAAACTGTTGGCAATGACTATCTAAACGGGTCAACTCTTCACTAATATCACTTTTATCAGCGAAAAAGGCAACCTCTTGCGCTACACGAGCAGGGTCCAATTCAAAAGGTGTCAACCCGGCCCACTCACTTACACGTTGCTCAAGTCGGCCCTTATAATCTTCCCTACAAAGTGGGGCCAACTGGGAGATCTCCCGCGTCCATGTGTTGACGGCAGTCAGGCGACTGGCTAGATCAGCGTGCAGCAGATTACCCTCGGTCTCTTTCATCGAAACGAGATCCATTGCCGCGCCCCTGACCAGGTCTTGGAGCCACTCTGCCAGCTCCTCCACATTGTCTTCTGACTCTTTGGTATGTATCACGCCTGGAAAGTGCAGCAGATCCTTGACGGTTAAAGGCGTCTCTAGCGAAAAACGCTGAGTCATCTCGCGGGAAATGGAGACTAGCTGTTCAGCTACATCCCAGTCAATGTCCATAACCGTAGCAGAAGAACTTTTGCCTTCCACTGAGACAGTAACATCGACTCGTCCTCTTCTGACGTACTGTGCGACCAGCTTTCGAATCGAATCCTCAAGCATATTCCATGCTTTGGGCAGGCGCACGACAATCTCAGAAAAGCGGTGATTCACTGCGCGAATCTCGACTGTTGCTCGAATGGAGCCTCTGCTATCTTCTTTTCTACCGTAACCAGTCATGCTTCGAATCACAAGTTTTCACTTCCATAGACGCAAAATCGTTAATTTATTATAGGAGACAACTCTTGGCAGTGTCAACCGAAGCAACCCCACCACGATAAGATTCCTCCTTGCTCTGACTTATGCTACACTGTGACTGGCAGCTCTCTATCTATTATTCTAGCCATTTTTTTGATCTGAGGTGACCTTTGTGGCGTTTGATGGCGTAGTAACCCGCTCCGTTGCGCGGGAATTACATAAACTGGTAGGAGGACGCATCTCGAAAATCCACCAGCCCCACCATAGCGATATTGTTATGCAAGTACGGACACAAGGAGAAACAGTAAAGTTCCTCCTGTCTGCAAACCCGACCTATCCGAGGCTTCATATCACGACAGAAGAATTCACGAATCCGCTGGAAGCTCCGATGTTTTGCATGCTATTGCGCAAGCATTGTGAGGGCGGCGTAATTGAATCTGTCCAGCAAATCGGGATGGAGCGAATCATTCACATCGACGTACGCACCCGGGATGAGCTGGGTGACACGGCTGTCCGCCGAATTATTGTAGAGATCATGGGCAAGCACAGTAACATCATCCTCATCGATCCTGCAACCGGAATGATTTTGGATAGCGCCATGCATGTGACGCTCGCCATTAGCCAATACAGACAAGTTACGCCTGGCAGACCTTATGTCTCTCCTCCGAGCCAAGATAAACGCGACCCTCTCACTGTAACCGAGCAAGCGTTTATTTCTTCCCTCGACTGGAACGGCGGCCGTTTGGACAAGCAAATCGTAGAAGGCTATACCGGGATCAGTCCCTTATTGGCAAAAGAAATTTTGCACAGAGCTGGCCTCGCGAATCGTGAAACACTGTGGGCTGCCTTTTCACAGGTGATGAAGGCAATCAATGCTCATGAGTATGTGCCATCCATTGTAGAGGCAAACGGCAAAGCGTATTTTCACGTCGTCGAGCTGACTCATCTCTCAATCGGAGTTACCACCCCCTGTTCTTCCGTCCAAGAATGCTTGCAGGCATTTTACGAGGGAAAGGCACTCCGTGACACAGTCAAACAACGCGCGCACGATTTGATTCGCTTTGTCACCAGTGAGCGCAATAAAAATGAAAAGAAAATCGAGAAGCTCGAGCAAACGCTGCAAGATGCGCATGAAGCAGATCAGTTCCGCCTGTACGGTGAATTGATCACCGCCAATATGCACCAAATGAAGCGAGGAGATCGCGAGCTCGTCACAGTCAACTGGTATGACGAGTCGGGAGGTACCATCACGATCCCGCTCGATCCGTTAAAGACCCCGTCGGAAAATTTGCAGTCGTATTACAAGCGGTATAACAAGGCCAAAAACAGCCTTTCTATCGTGAGTGAGCAGATTGAGCAAGCGCAGGCTGAACTCTTGTATTTGGATGGCGTATTGGTTCAACTGGAACATGCCACCTTAAAAGATGCCGAAGAAATTCGCGAGGAGCTCGTTGAGCAAGGCTACATGCGAGATCGTAAAAAACGCGGCCCGCGCAAGAAAAAAGATACCAGACCAGAGCTCGATACGTACCTATCTTCGGACGGCATTGAAATTTTGGTCGGCAAAAACAATAAGCAAAATGAATACTTGACCAACAAGCTCGCATCGTCGCAAGAAACATGGCTGCACACCAAGGATATCCCTGGGTCCCATGTTGTCATTCGAGCGCGTGAATTTTCGGATGAGACGTTGCTTGAAGCAGCGAATCTGGCGGCTTATTTCAGTCGTGCCAAAGAGGGCAGTCAAATTCCCGTAGACTACACGCTCATCAAGCATGTAAAAAAACCAAGCGGGGCCAAGCCTGGCTATGTGATCTACGAGCAGCAGCGAACGCTGTATGTGACACCAGATGAAGCACTTATCCGCCGTTTAAAATCAAACACCTCTTCTACGAATAGTGCGACTACCTAAGTTCATACTAAGGGCATGAAAGGTGGTGTTCGCTCTTTGAACATCGTTCTCAAGCTCTTGTTTAACGGAATTATTGCCATTCCAGGGCTTTGGTGGTCGGGAACGTCCCTTATGTTTGCAGTGCTCGCAAGCGTGATTGTCAGTTTACTGGGTTATGTCCTTGATTTGACGATCCTCCCCCGAACGAACAATACGTTTGCGAGCTCCGCTGATTTCTTGTTCGTGTTTGCCTCCTTGTGGCTTGGCTGTTACTTGTTTGGTCAGACTATATCCTTATCTGGTTTGTTGTTGACGGCATTTGCCATTACGGTGGTGGAATACTTTTTCCATGGTTATCTACAACGGCACGGTGTCCATCATTCCAAACATCCGGGCTGAAGCATCATTTCTATTTTGGAAGGAGGATCAGGATGAACGTCATTGGCATCATCCAGACCGATCTTAACGAATTCAACGTGCTGTTTGAGCAGCAAGGCGGACAAGGCGGAAACGGACAAGGACAGCAATCACAGGACAGCGGACAAAACAACCAACAAAACCAAGACAGCGACTCGATGTTTCTCAGCTTTCTCGATGAGCAGCCCAGTTCAAATGAAAACAGCGGGCAAGGGAACAGCCAAGGCGGACAGCAGCAAAATGGCAATAGCCCGCAAGAGCTGACCGTTCGCATTAAAGGAATTCCTGAGGGACAAAAAGCTAACTTCCTGCAAATGTATCAAATTCTCCAAGATGCCCAAGACTCCCAATCACTTGAAAAAGACCTGACCATAGTTGATCACGGAGACCAAGACCAGGGTAGCCAAAAACAAGGACAGGGTCACGGCTCGGGCAAGCAAAACAAAACCACCCATTAATCTAGGTACAAAAACAAAAACCACCTGGAAGCAAATTCCAAGTGGTTTTTGTTTTTGTACTATCGGCAATTCATTACATTCATAAACGGCCAAGTCCCCGCTCTGCCGTTGACCTCATGTTTCTATAACCTGCGCTCACACAGGTGGGCGACCCTTCTGCACTTCAGCCTTCCCATGCATCCAAAAAGGAGGTGGGCCTGACATCCATCACAGTTTCCGTCTCCCAAAAAACACGTATAAGGTTAGAAACATTTACGGCCTATCGTACATCGCAGGATCTTGATATCCCTACTTTATCACAGAATGGTCCTTTGCTCAACGGATAAAGTTCCCTAAGAATAGTTCCATTCCAATTTCGCCAACCTAGAGAGGAAAACGAATGAAGGGAAGGAAAAACATGCAATTTCGAACAAACATGCTGACAACCTGCTTACTCGCCATGAGCTTGACTGCTGTCTCATTCCCCGCCATCATTCCGTCCACAGCAGCTAATACACATTCTCATCCTGTTGGCGAGGATAAGGGACGGTACGAGAATGAATCATTTCGGAATATTACGATCACCAAAACAGGCGAAGGGCAATATACGATCAAGGGGGAAGCCCGCGTGAACGAAGCCAACGTACGATTCGTCGTAACGGACGGAGACAAGACATTGGCAAATAGCTTTGTAACAGCAAGCATGGGCGCTCCCGAATGGGGGAGCTTTTCCATCGATCTCAAGCTGGACCCGAGCGCAAAATCACCTGTGCTTTCTTTATTCGAGGAAAGTGCAGCGACAGGACAGCGGATTCATGAATTAACCATTCCACTTCCTAAATAAAACGCTACGTCCGCTTTAGCTTCGCTTGTACAAGCGTCTGAAATTCAGGGCGTGCGATCAGGGACGGCTGCTGTTGCTTTTCCCAGGCCAGAGCATATTCTAGGCCGTTTGCCTGGCAGCGTCCCAACCCCTCTTTTGTTACGGCATACGCTTGCTTCGGCAGGCGCCGTACCGCAGCAACCATTTTTTCAACCTCACTTTCGACTTGACTGGCTTCTGCCGCTCGATAGATCAAGCCGATTTCCTCCGCTTTTTTCCCTGTAATCCTTTCTCCCAGCAGTGCAAGCCTCTTCGCCCACGCTGTACCAACAAGTCTCGGCAAAAGGTATGTCCCGCCAAAATCCGTTGTCAGACCGATTTGGACAAAAGGCTCCTGCAACAGGGCATCTTCTGTCGCAATGACAAAATCAGCATGCAACGCGAGATTGAGTCCCGCTCCGACGGCAACTCCCTCGATGACAGCAATTACAGGCTTTGGCATTTGATGCAAGTTGGTGATGAAATCATTAATGATCGTCAATGATTGATCAGCGTCACTCTTATCCGTCAGCGCGGTCAACACGCCTAAATCAGCACCGGAGCAAAAGTTCCCCCCTGCTCCCCGCAAAATAAGCACATCGACTTCCTCATCTGCTGAAGCTTTTGCGATAGCGTCCTGCAAAAGGGAAAACATTTCTACCGTCATCGCATTGAGGACGTGTGGTCTGTTGAGCGTAATCGTGCAGATTCCATCACCTTTTGTTACGATCAGTTGCGTATGATGATCCTGTTCCATCATTTTTCTCACCCTTTCCTATGAAGAAGCGGCAGGAATAACCCCCTGCCTTTGCAGCCTGCTCAAATCTTCCTCTGTGAGGTGCAGCTTGCGTTTGAGCAACTCGTGCGTGTAATCGATGTGCCATGGGGGTGACAATCTCTCCGCCCTGAAACGATGCGCGAAGCTCCCCTCTTGATCGGGCGACTTCTTTTCCAAATAAGGAAGCGTATACGCTATCTCCCTGTTCGCAACGTATGGATTGTCTGCCCAGTTCTCCCAATCTTCAACGGCAGTCAGACAGCAATCCACTTCACTGCCCAGCTCACTCCACTCGGCTTGGGTTCTGGACAGAAACAGTGCCTTCATATCGTCAAACACTTCTGGATGCTCAGCAACGCTCGCCAGGTGGCATAGCTCCCAGTCTGCTCTTCCTACCGCGCGGCAAAAATTGAGCCAGAACTTCTCTTCCAACGCAGCAAGTGCGACATACTGACCATCTGCTGTCTCAAAGACCTGGTACGCCAGCAAATTTCCTCTCCCTGTCTCCCGTCCAATCGAGGAGCTGTACGACATAAACAGTGCATGCAGCCCTGTCCAAGAACTAAACAAGTCAGCCGAAGAAACATCCAAATATGCTCCTCGTCCTGTCCGCGCACGTTGCACGAGCGCCGCGCATATTTGTTCACTGGCATACAACCCGAGCGCATAATCAGAAAGCGGAATATCTGCAACGACAGGCTTGCCTTCCAGATCGCGAATCAGTGAGAGAAATCCGCTTACTGCCTGGACATTCAAGTCATGCCCCCCTATTTGATATAGCTCCCCGCTTTGACCATAGCCCGTCACGGAGCAATAAATAACCGCAGGGTGCATCTCCCATAGGCGATCGTAATCAAGTCCCAAATGTCGCATCACACCTGGTCGATAGCTTTCCACCACGACATCAGCCTGTCTGGCCAGAGCAAACGCGAGCGCTTTTCCCTCATTCGTCCGCAAATTCAAGGAAATACTTTTATGATTGCGATGTGAACGCAGGTAAAACGCTCCCGTCTCTCTAGCTTCCGGATGAGAAGGCCTGGGTAACGGTGAGTGAGCTTTGTCGTAAAACGGCTCCACCTCAATGACCTCTGCCCCCAAATCAGCGAGGCGCATCGTACAAATCGGACCTGGAAGATGGCGAGAAAAATCAACTATCGTCACTCCCGTCAACATGATTTGACTCCCCCTTCACCGACTACACTCTCTTGTAATTCGAGATGAACGGCTGTTCACCCTCTTTTTTAATAGAAAATTCAAACAAATACAAAAAGCCGTCCCAAGCGGAACGACTTTTCCAAGAACGGTTATTTTATAAAACGGAGAGTGAGCGGGTAACGGAATTCTTTTCCCTCATTCGCTTTCACCGCAGCAATAATAACGAAGATCGCCCAAAAAATAAAGAGGGCTCCCAATAATAGTGCACCGATAAAAATGATGATCAACAAACTTGAAATTGCGGCATAAATCATTACCGAGATGCTAAAATTCAGTGCCTCTTTTCCATGCTGATAAAAAAAGGCTCCCTCTTCACGCTTGATCAACCATACGATTAAAGGTCCTAGTACGTTGCCGAACGGAACGATAAAACCAAGGAAGGCGGATAGATGTACGATCATCGCCCACATTCGTTCCTCTTTCCCATTCAGGAATTGCATATCCATACCTCCATTAACCCTTTTCCTCTATTGTACGACAAATTGCGCAAAACTTGCGAAAAAACGAAAAAAGCGCCATCACGGCGCCTTTCTCTATTAATACTTGCTCTCGTGACTTCCACCGTACCCGCCACTAGAGGAACCGTAACCATCATAGCCGCCATAGTGGCCACAATGTCCGTGTCCATATCTACGACCGTATGGTTTACAATACGTTTTGTAGTGTGGCTTGTAGTAGCAATGCTTTTTGTACACTTTCTTTTCGCAACATTTATAGCATTTGCGACGAGATCTTTTGCATCCGCAACTCATTAACCTCACCCCCTCCTGTTCGTTACATCTACAAGGTATGAAGGTGAAGACATATCGGCATGGACAGAAGTCTATACACTAGTCAAAATCAGCGGATGTCTCGTAGGCTATTCGATAGTATGAGGGGCGCATCGCTGATGATCGCGCTTTTTCCGACCACCATCCCCGAAAAAATGACTTAATGGGTAACGAGCTTGCGCAGCTCATTAATACCATGGTGGTCAGGGATTTCTTGAAATTCCTTTACTTTTGGCAACGTCAGCAAATGAGGCTTCACCATATAGCCAGGTTTGGAAATATACACGACGTCACAGGTTGTAATCAAATCAAACACTTCGGCATGGTTCGCTTCTATTGTCCGAATGTCCAAATGCGTAATGCCCGCGTTGTAGAGATCATTGATCATGCCTGCTCCACCGCGTATGGTCGCACAGATCAACCCGACTTTCGTATTTCGTGGGTAGGCCTCCATGGCAGGGATCACCGTCGTCGGGTCCGGGATAAAATCAAGGCTAACGATCGGAGGAGCATCCTTCGGGAGTTTCA
Source organism: Brevibacillus sp. AG162 (assembly GCF_006715575.1). Classification (NCBI taxonomy): domain Bacteria; kingdom Bacillati; phylum Bacillota; class Bacilli; order Caryophanales; family Paenibacillaceae; genus Brevibacillus; species Brevibacillus sp. AG162. The sequence goes on along the minus strand of NZ_VFNO01000001.1, from coordinate 404,292 downwards.
GCTTAACACAAGGTGGGATAACGATGGCTTTGTACTGCTGCAAAAAATTCGCATCGCCTTCTACCTGCTGGGAAAAATCCTCGATGGTTCTCCCTTCGACCATCACACTCGGAAGATGGTATTGTACCAAACGCATATATTCAGTGACCTCCAGCTCTGTGAACCGCAAAAAAAGAACCGGAAACTGATTGATTTCTTGCAACACACAGGACAGGACGCGCGAGAATTCATCCATGGAATAGCCCATTGCTTTTACTTTATGAATGGTTTCTTTGGCAAGTAAAGCAAGATGGATCGGATTACGCGTCAAGAGCGCGTCACTTGCGCTATTGCTTACGATCGTCCCCCTGCCTTGCCGAGAATCCACCAGCCCTTCTTGCTGGAGGCGCAAATACACGCTGCGAACGGTGTTGTAATTGACTTTCAACTGTGCCGCCAACTCCCTAACCGTTGGCAGCTGCGCTTGGGAGGGAAGCTCACCGCTTCGAATCGAAGATGAAATTTGTTGATATAATTGCTCGTGATAAGAGATATTTGATTCCTTTTTCAAGGTCAAAGGTAGCATGAATTCACCTCCCCCAAAAGTAAATGAAATGATCGTATAGGAATTCAAAATCTATCGTCAATAGAAGGGAGGGCATGAAGCCCCCGTACCGGGTCATACTAATTCAGATGACAATTCCTTAGGAAGAAGGTGCTTTCGTGGGAGAACACAGCCGTTTTCGTGAAGGAGAAAAGTCTCCAAAAAATGCCGTATACATGGAGATTGGTGAGTCCGGTGCAAGTGTGCAAAACCCGATGATAATCGAACTTTCCAGAGGGGAAAAGTTCCCCGCTACACGAAATAAAAATCGCGTATGGACACAAAAGTAAGGAATGCAAAAACCAACCTGGCACCATGCACAAGGTTGGTTCTCTTTTTTACTCATTGTCGTCTTCGTCGTCTTCTTCCTCTTCGTCTTCTTCATCGCCGCTCAAGTAAATAATCGTGACACCCAAGCTCTCCAATAACGAAAGGACTTCTTTGTTCAACTCCTGATCCATGAGCAATCCCAGGCTTTCCACGAGCTCGAGCTCTTCCAGTTCTCCCTGTTCAGCATCCTCGATCAGTTCTATGATTTCGGTCATTCGCTTTTTTTCCAATACGGCTACGAGTTCATCTCTTGTCATAAATGGTTTTACACCTCATTTTCTACTCTCTATGCTTTATAATAGTACATAAACGAACCATTGAAAACCAAGCAGTGAGGTGAAGATCACCATGTATCCGCAACCGTATCTGGATTATTTGATCCAGTTTCATGTAGAACGCGATTATTTTGAGTGTCATGAGATTCTCGAGGAATATTGGAAAAGCGCTCCTCCACATGAGCGACAGCCAGTGTGGGTTGGCTTGATTCAAATCTCCGTCGCTCTTTATCACCAGAGACGCGGGAATCAGTCAGGTGCAATCAAAATGCTCACAAGCGCCATATCCCTTGTCAAAAAGCATCATGTAGACATCCAAAAGCTTGGGTTGGAAAGTGACAGTCTGGCGAGCCTGCTTGAAGAGCGCCTGACGGAAATGCAGAATGGTCAGCCCTATCGAAGCCTGTCCTTACCCATGTCCGATGCTTTGAAACAGGCGTATCAAGAGGCTTGTACGATGCAAAATCACCCTGAACATCGGGATAGCGATATGCAAGACGCCTACTTGCTGAATAAGCATACCCTGAGGGATCGAAGCGAAGTCTTGGCAGAACGCAAGGCCCAGTTGCAAATGCGCGAAGCACGTCGAAACAACGAGTCGAACTAATCTGCGTACAGCTGCAAATAACTGGCAGGGATCGCATCGCTCAGACAATAGTGCTCACCCACTCGGTAAAAGCAAATGCCGGCTTCATGGGCCTCCTTTGCATTCACAGTGACGAGGCGCAATGTGTCTGTCGGCTCTCCAATGTGCTCCGGTCTTACCGCAAGCTGCACATACTCACTGGCAATCGGCAACAGGCCGCCAGTGAGTACCTGTTTCAATAACTTTCGATGTGTCCCGTAATAAAGAACATCAGGTGGTATGATCTCGATGAGCCTGCTTTTTGCAATTGAGGGCAAAAATCCGTAGGTAACTCGAATGAGTGCTCCACCGTCCCACTCGATACTCCGCTCCGGATCGAATTCAACGACTTGATGAAGATCTTGCCTGGTTATGTATGCGCACCCTTTCAGCGTATGAAGATAATCCAGCAACGGCTCAATTGGGGTATAACCATACGTGTCATAGTAGAGTTGAAATTCTTCACTGTTTTGCCGAAGTATACTGAGCAATCGCTTGCGAAGTCTAGCTTCTTCATGAATCGCCAGCATCAGTTTCGCCCTCCTATCCGATCAATAAATCCAGAGAACCACAGCTAGTGCGAGGCCCAAATCCGCGAACAAATGACTAAACCAATTTGGATAAATCGAAGGAAACATTCCTTTCATCCATCCCCAAATCAGCCCTGCACCAAAAACCATCGACGTAATGAACAAGCCATTTCGAAAACCAAATAAGATTGTAGAGATAATCAGGTGATACAAGGAATAAAAAAAGCTGGAAAGAAAAATGGACATCAAGTGGGATAAGGATGCACGCAACCGCTGCAATACGAAGCCTCGCCAGAACAACTCTTCCAGCAACGAGTTAATGAAAACGAGGTAGAAGGAAAAAAACCAAATCCAGCCGTGTTCAATCCCCCAAGCTTCCATACCTTTTCGAACGGCTTCAGGTCTTCCCGGTTCCTGCAGGAGCAACCAAAGTCCAGCCAGCACTCCTGTCAACATAAGAACGCCAAATGCAAGTCCGTATAAAGTACCCTGCCATTCAAAACTTCCCCATGCGAAACGCCAGTGCTTTCGCAAATCACCTTCCCACCATCCGTGAATGACGGGAATACAGATGCAAACGAGCACATGAAAAGAAAAGAACGTGACAATGACGCTATGCTTTTCCATCAGTCCGTAAAAGATCGTGAGTGTCGCAGCAAATCCATACACGATCAACAGTAGCAACGTTCGTTTTCGCGCCATTTACGAATAGCTCCTTTTGGGCGTAATGGCCGCAGTATTGTGTTAGTTTGTCCGTTATGAATACGAAGAATACCCACAAAGACAATAAATATACAAGCGTTTGCATGAATGCTATACTAGAGAAATCGTTTTTTATCAAATGAATGGATCTGTTCAAATTTTTACCTATCTAACGAATGTTTGGAGTGGCTCTCATGTTATGGCGTAATCGTACCTTTCTGCTTTTAATGAGCGGAGAGATCGTCGCGGGAGCGGGCATGTGGATTTCCATTATTGCCAATCTTTCGTTCATGCAGAAACTCGTTCCTTCTGATACGGTGAAGGGCTTGATTCTCATGTGTGGATTGGTGGTCAGCATCCTCCTTGCCCCTAAAGCGGGTGTGGTAATTGACATGTACGACAAAGGCAAGATCATGCTGTTTGCCAGCGTGGTCCGAACACTCAGCCCAGTCTTCATGTTCCCCGCTCTTGCAAACGATTCTCTTCTGTGGATGATCGTATCTTTGATCGTGATGCAATGCTCTGCTGCGTTTTATTTTCCAACCGTGCAGGCTTCCTTGCCAGCCATCCTTTCCCAGGACGAGTTACTCAAGGCGAACAGCGCATATTTGAATATTTCTACCCTCTCGCGTATTGGGGGAACAGCAATCGGGGGTATACTCGTTGCCTCCATGGACCTGTCCATGCTGTATGTGTGCTCCATCATCGCGTATGCTGTACTCGCTGTCGTCACGCTTTTTCTCCGCATTCCGCAAGTGACTTCTCGGAAAATTCAGGAAAAGGTGGAATTTCGCGAAGTACTGACGATCTCGCGACAGGACCCGGCCTTGTTTGTCGGATTGATTAATAACGGGTTGATCACCTTGTTCCTTGGCGGAGTGAACCTGATGATCTTGAACTTTAGCGAGCTGCAACAGGAACCTCAGCTCATGGGATGGATCTATGCAGCAGAAGGAATCAGCATTTTGATTGGGGGTCTCTTGGCAAAACGTTGGATAGGCCGAAGAAACCTCGTGGCAGCGTCCACCATCATGCTCTTTTTCTTCGCGCTGTCCCAGTTTGGCATGTCATTCGCCGATAACAAATTCATGGTGCTTGCTTCCTTCTCCGTGTTCGGCTTTGTCGTTGCTTTCTTCTTCCCGGTCATCGCAACGATTTTCCAGAAGCGCCTGCCTCCACACCAACAAGGGCGATTCTTTTCTTTCAAAAGCATGCTGGATCGTGGATTCTTCTTGTTGGCTCTCGCGATTACAGGAGTCGGGCTGGACCTTCTCGGCATTAGCGGCTACCTCCTCTTCATCGGCTCGGTGACATTGCTCTTTGGCTTGTTGACTTTCTTATACAGTAAAAAGCATAAGCTGGATGTTCGCTCCCACGATGAAGCAGCTGCCTAGCCTCGGAATGTAACATACCATGACAAACGCTTTCCCACAGACCATGCTTTGGTGTACACTAGTGAAAGTATGTTGAACACTTATGGAGGCGTTTTTCCATGCAGATCCTTTCCTCTCCCGTTTTGGGAATCCTGCTGCCTCTCGTGATGGCTATCGCAGTGATCTTTGTGAGAATGCGTCGGCAAAAAAAGCCGGCTTCTGCAAAAAGCATTATTTTACCACCCTTCTTTATGGCGACAGGCTTTGCGATGTTTTTGTTCCCAGAGGCGCAATTACCGCCCAAGTTTGATATTGCTGCCTTTGTGGTTGGGCTAATCTTTTCGATTCCGTTGATTATGACTTCACGCTTCGAAATCATCGGGCAAGATGTGTATTTAAAACGGTCCCGTGCGTTTTTCTTCATTTTGTCCGGTCTGTTGGTCATCCGGTTGATTATTAAACTGGTGATCAATGACAGCTTTACACCGATTCAAACGGGTGGACTGTTCTTCTTGCTTGCATTCGGTATGCTCGTGCCTTGGCGTATCGCGATGCTGGTGATGTACCGGAATTTAACCAAAAAGACGTTTGGCACCTAATAGAAAACCACCTCTAATCCGAGGTGGTTTCTTACATGAGTCAGTCATCAAAAAAGAAATCTGCATTCGCTTCACATCTGTTTGCGACTCCAGAGCCAGTCGGTAATTCGTAAGGCTTCCCTTTCCCACAAACATTGATGGGGTACCCTTCCGTCGGAAGTTGATCCCTGGTAATGGTTTTGATTTCTTTCCCCAGGATCACATATTTTTGCTGATACTCGTTAGCATCTTTTATCCATTCTCCATCGAATCTGAGGGTATACCCTTCAAATGGTTGTTCCAGAGAAAGGTTTCGAACCTGAACCTCATCCAAAACTTCAAAAAATCTCGAAGCCTCTACAAATTCCACATATTCTAACCCTTCAACTCCAATTTTCTCAGCGCGGATTATATATCGATTTGTGTCAGCAGAAAAATTGATATCATAATAAACAGAGCCCTTTTCCGAAACGTCGACTACATAATAGGACAAGCGATCTATCTGACCACTTTTTTGATAATCCGCCCTAAAATATACCAGACGTGCATACTCGTCGATTTTGATTTGATCTCGTATCGTCATCCAATCGTTTGTGAAATCAACTTGAAACATATTGTTGCTGGCAGCCACTACATCTCGTGGACGTTCAAACAGCTCCCTCTCCACTGCTGGAAAAATCACATGCATGATGAGGAAAAATGCTAAACCGAGATAAGCGGAACGGTTTTTTGTTTTCACATTCGTCACCGGACGGAAAAGCAAAAGAAATAGCAAAAAGCCTAAAGGTAACGGGATCTCGTTTACCTTAAAAGCAAATGCCCCTAACCAAAAATATCCAACAACTTTCCATCCCAGGTTTGTTTCGGTTTCTTCACGCTTTTTGTAAATAAAGACAAGCAGAACAATTAGAATTATGGTCAATAAGATACTCATTATGAGCATCCCTATCACCTTCACTTCCTCAGATCAAAACTCTACATAAAACGGATGCTCTTCTTCTCGCAAACACAACTCAATGCGTTGCCGAAAATTTTTCCATGTTACCTTCTCCAGCGCTTCCTCTACCGGAAAAAAGCCTGCCTCCAAGCATTCCGGGGTCGTGATCAATTCTCCACCGACTGGTTTTGCCAAAAATAACGCACTGCAGAGGCTTTTCCTAACATTTTGAAAAATACCGCAAAACTTCGTCACTTCAATCTCTAGCCCGCACTCTTCCTTCGTCTCTCGAATGGCTGCCGCCATGAGAGATTCGCCCTCTTCTACTTTTCCACCGGGCATTTCCCATCCTCTGCGCGGACCCTTAATCAATAAAATCTCCTGACGCTCATTGATGATAATCGCTGCTGCAGAAATCATATGCCGAGGTGATCCCATAAGTACGCCTCCATCTCTTCTAACCGACTATTCCAGCGCTGCTAGAAAGTAAGATCCTCCACCAATCTTATACTCGCTATTTTTGCTTGCTCCTGCCAGCCTCGCAAAAAACGGTCTTTGCCCGCGATTTTTTAATGCAGTCTGCGCCAGTCCCTCCTCAGTCGGTTGGCAAAGCACTACATTTCCACCCGGAAGTTCAAATTCTTGGCAGATAGCCCCCAGTTCTTTATCGTGGAATACTGCGCTCTTCTTCCATCCAAACCAGCTTTGCCAACGTGCGGTTGCTTCTTCCAGATCCTTTACGGCAAAGCCTACTGACTGGAGATGGGCTGCACCGTTTGGATGTGCGCCAATGATCCCACGATTCGTCAAATCTTCCAGTCTCTCTTCATCCGTTTGCGACCATTCAATGAGAAATGGCGGTAGAAGGGCACTATCTGCATCTTCGAGGAACAGCATCCGCCACCGAAGCGTCGTGCCATCATCACGCGTACGACTTCCCGCAACAGGTCCAGTAACCTGCAACCCTTGACTTCGCAGGCGCTCTGCCCATGCATCCATCTCGTTGGTCCGAAGCGCAATCTGACCGAATCCTTCTCCCTTTGCTTTATCCTCAATGCATTGACGTACGAGCGGATTATCTGATTGTCGAGCAAGCTCTTCGCGTTCAACCGCCAAAAATTCAACATACGAAAGCCCGAAATAACTAAGGCTATTCCATGTCCCCCAAGACGCATGACGCCCTCCAGCTACCGCATGAAATCCCGCTTGGCAAAATTGTTCCGATGCTTCCTGTGGAGTTCGCTGTACAAAATGAACCAAATGATCAAAAGTTAATCGCACCTTTTTTCGCCTCTTTTCGTATTACTTATAGGATATCAAAATTCATTTATGTAAGGATAGAAATACAAGGGGGAAAAATGAACGATACCAGATCAAGCCGGGTAAAAGCTCGGCGCAAGCAATCACGCAGAAAATGGGTACGGGCTGGAAAGAGCACACTCCTATTTAGCGTGTTGGCCATCTTCGTCGTCGGAACCTACTACCTATTCCAAATTGCCATGGATGGAGAACATGCCAACCCGGACACGCAGCCTGCTCCTGACAATACGGTGAACCAAAAGTCTAATGTGCAGCTCACTTTTGTTGGTGACATTATGATGTCAGGGAATGTAGAGAAAACCTTACTCGCAAACAGCTATGACTACCCATATAAGCATGTAAGCTCGCTCTTTTTGCAAGATGACCTCACGATTGCCAATTTGGAGACGCCGGTCACTGCCACAGGTGTTGCTGCACAGAACAAGGCGTATGTCTACAAGTCATCGCCACTTGCTGTTCCTGCCATGAAAAACGCTGGGATTGATGTGGTGAATCTCGCCAATAATCACTCCATGGACCAAGGAGTCCCGGGATTGCTGGATACTTTTGACGCTTTGGACGAAAACCGGATTGAATATGTCGGCGCCGGTAAGGATGCCAGCCGTGCCTATTCACCTGTATTCGTTGAAAAGAATGGCATCAAGATCGCGATTCTCGGCTTCAGCAGGGTCATTCCCGAAACAAGCTGGTTTGCAGGGGATTCCCAGCCAGGTATGGCCGCTTCCTATGATCCGACGCTGGCAGTGAAAGCGATCCAAGATGCGAACAGCCAAGCGGATCTCGTCGTGGTGATTGCACACTGGGGCAAGGAACGCTCCGATTATCCTGTCGATCATCAAAAAGAGCTGTCTCGTGCCTACATCGATGCTGGTGCAGATTTGATTGTCGGTGGTCATCCCCACGTACTTCAAGGCTTTGAACGATACAACGACAAATGGATTTCGTACAGTCTTGGCAATTTCATTTTCACACGATCAAACGAGCCTAAGACATGGGAGACGATGGTCCTGCAAGCAAGCTGTACGAAAAACGCTGATTGTGAGCTGACGATGCTCCCCGTTCACGCAGAATTGGGACAAGCCGTACCGATGAACGAAAGCAACGGCGCTGCCCTGCTAAAACGCATTGAATCCATTTCGGAGAGTGTCGACATACAAAGTGACGGGCGTGTACAGCCGCGTGCAAAAGCAGTGGAGACTGCCCCCTGACAAAAGAAGCCGTGTTTCCAGGTAACTAGAAATACGGCTTTTCTTCTTATTATTCCTCTAACTTACGCAGATTCGATAATGGGGAAGCAGCGCACATCTAAGCCAAAATCATTTTTCAATAGGGACTCATGCTCTTCATTGATTCCTGTCACGATCAAACCTGCACGCAAGACGCCACCCAAGTCGAATTGGACTTTTAGCTTATGCACGTTTACTCCTGCCTGCTGAAGGAAATGCAAGACACGATCTGGCGTAGCAGTATGACATGAGCCCTCAAGATAGCAGAGGACGTGTTCTGCCGAGTCCAACGTGACTCCAGCTTTGTCAGCCGTTTTTTCTTTCCAGGTAGGATGCGGTGTGAATGGCTGCGTCAATAAATAGGCCAAATCCTCGACGACAGCACTTGCTGTAGGGAGCTCTCCTGCCCCTCTTCCTGTAAACAACAAGTCTCCCACGATGTTGCCGGATAGTTGTACAGCATTAAACGCGTCGTGGATTTGTGCCAACGGATGGCTCAGCGGAAGCATGGTTGGTTCAACAGATAGGCGAATTCCTTTTTCAGCTTGATAGGCCTGCGCGATCAGCTTGATCCGGTACCCCAGCTCGCTCGCAATCCAAATGTGACCTGCTGACAAATCTGCAATTCCTTTGCGAACAACATCAGCTAAAGGCAGCGATTCCCCGTAAACAAGCTGTGCCAAGATATACAACTTGTACATAGCATCAAAGCCTTCCACATCCGAGCGAGGGTCTGCTTCCGCATAGCCAAGCTCCTGCGCTTGCTTGAGCACCTCCTGGTAAGAGAGCTGCTCTGCCTCCATTTTCGTCAAAATGAAATTCGTTGTTCCGTTGAGAATACCGCGAACCCCTTGAATATCGTTCGTGCGAAGGAACTGCCTGAGCACGCTCAAGATCGGGATGCCCCCTGCGACACTCGCTTCATAGGCAAGATGTACTTGATGCTGATTTGCCAAATCGACTAGCTCTGTTCCTTTTTTCGCCAGGAGTTCTTTGTTGGCAGTTACTACATGGCAGCCCTTTTCGATCAAAGCACGGACGTAGTCATAGGTAGGTTCTACACCGCCCATGACCTCCACCACGATGTCCACATCGCTTCTTAATACATCCTCAAAGTCAGTTGTCAGTAAAGCAGGGTCGACTTGAACCGCCCGCTCTTTTTCCGAGTCACGTACCAATGCTTTGACGATCTCAATTCGTTTTCCCAGACGAGAAGCCAACTTCTCCTGTTGCGAACGGATCGTTTTGATTACGCCTCCACCCACTGTTCCCAATCCCAATAATCCCACGCGTACCACTTCTGCACTCATTCTGACCACCCCATACCCCGAATTTTAGATAAAAAGAAAAGCCATCTTCGATAAGAAGAAGGCTTGTTAGCAGCTAATGCTCCCCCTCCTTATCTCCCAGGACGTATATGTCCTGCAGGAATTGGCACCTTGTCACAAAATATGTGTGACGGTTGCCGGGCTTCATCGGGCCAGTCCCTCCACCTCTCTGGATAAAGAAAATATGAAATTGAAAAAACCTTCTTCGCTAAGAAGAAGGTTCATCTACTAATGGAGTAACCCGCTTCTTATCTTTCGAGACGAAACGTCTCGCAGGAATTGGCACCTTGTCGCAATATGCAACGGTTGCCGGGCTTCATCGGGCCAGACCCTCCACCTCTCTGGATAAGAACCATTTATGCTGTTGAGCTTTATTCTAAGAAATTCCAAGGCAAGCGTCAACAAAATTCTTTCTTTTCTGATTGCATGCTGATTTGGCAAGGCTTTCAGTTGTGGGTGAACAGGCTTTCTACCTCTTCCATACTGCAGCACGTGCAATGAAACACGCCCTAAGGAACCTGTTTCCACCTATGAAATTGTCTTTTCTCACTTCTACTCTCAGATTTTGCCTTACCCCAAATACCGCTCTTTTAAAATGGTACTGTGGTGAGCTTCATGTCCTGCAATCGCATAGGCCAACGTCCTTGCAGATAGCTTGTTTCCGTTGGCAAGTCCTGTACGCAACCACGCTTCTGGAGAGATTCCGCGGACCTGCGCGATGGTGGAGGCCCGGACAGCCTTATACTCTTCCAATAAATCTGAGAAGTCTCTTAGCTGAAAACATCCGTGTTCGACAAAAGCATTCTCATCAAAACCGACGAGGGGTGTCTGATCTCCTCTCGCGATTCTCAGCAAACGATAGCTCATGATGCGTTCTGCATCGACGAGATGACCCAAAACCTCTTTTACCGTCCATTTGCCTGGTGCATACCGATAATCAATTTGCTCGGGCGCAAGTGACGAAAATAGCGCTACTTGCCTCTCTCCTTGCTGCGTGAGGATCGTTTGCAGCTCCCCCTCTGGTACAAGTCCAATATAATAGTCGAAATAAGCAGCGTATTCATCGCGCTCTGGTCGTCTGAGCATGTGCTTCCCACTCCTCGTTATTTATTTTATCTGCAAAAAAGCCACGCTTACACCAAGCCCACTATGAATGAACCCGCCTGATCTTCATAGGGGTGACTGTCACCATTACACGCTATGTAAGCCTTCAAACAATAGGACCCTTGCCGGGGCTGCATCCGTGCCGATCAGCTTGAGTGGTGCAGCTACCAGAAAATACTCACCTGGCGGGACCTCTGCGAGCCGCAAGCCTTCCACGACAATGACTCCCGCTGCAAACAGCTTTTTATGTGTGGGGTGCCCTTCCTGGCTGCGTTCGATTCCAAGTGCATCGGTACCAATGCCCCGTACCCCCAGCTCACTTAAATATTCCGCACCTTCCTCTGACAGAAAGATGAATTCAAAAGAAAACGCCTCTTCAAATGAGTTTTTCGTTTTAAACAGGACAAAATCTCCTTGCGCAAGATCGAAGCTCTCCAAGTCGGAGCGAGTGATCCTGTCCTCTACCGCTGTGAGATCGAGAACCTTGCAACTGCCTACCAGCTTCTCCAATGAAATACTCTCAAATGTATCACCAGCATTCACCATGTGCAGGGGAGCATCTACATGGGTACCCGTGTGAAGGTCCATGTCGATTCTCGATTCTGTTACATAGCCACTGGTAGCAGTACGTATTTTCGGCTGCTTTTCCGGCTTGTTTTTATACACCGTCATTCCTTCGTATACGGTGGCGGTAACATCATACATTTTCATCCCAAACGCCCTCCCCTTGCTTACTGTTTTTTTCGATCCGCTGGAAAAACAATCCCCATCTGTCTTCTCGCTTCATCCATGACCTGCATGGCCATGGATCCGCTGGAAAAACAATCCCCATCTGTCTTCTCGCTTCATCCATGACCTGCATGGCCATTTTAGAGACTTCATGCGAATTCGTTGCAGATTGTCTGCCCCCGCTCCTCGCCAAGTGCAGGAATTCTCTTATTTCATAATGCATGGTCTTCGGGGTTTGAGGCCTTGTCACTTGCTCGATTCGTCCGTCCCTGTAACGAATGTCCACTTCTTTGAGATGATTGATTCGATCGATCACCATCGTAGCGTCCTCCCCTTGAATTTCTGCTGGCTGATAGGAGGTCGTAATTTTCGAGAAGCTAATGATCGCATCCATCTCTCGATACTTCAAAAGCATACTGCCTTCCCCGTCCACGCCAGAATCGAGCACAATTCCTTCTGCTTTGATGTCGTCTGGTCTGCCAAAAAGGATAAGTACCGGATAAAGACAATAGATTCCGATGTCCATCAAGGCTCCGTTTGAAAAAGCAGGATCAAAAGCACGTAAAACCTTCCCTTCGCGATAGGCGTCATAGCGCGAAGAATATTGGCAATTGCTAGCAATAAAGCGTCGTACTTTTCCCAGCTTGTGCAGGTTGTCTTGTATCGCAAAAAAATTGGGCAGCAGCGTAGATTTGACAGCCTCCATGAGCAGCACGTCATTTCTTTTCGCTGCTTCGATCATTTCTTCTACCTCAATCGCATTGGAAGCCAGTGGCTTTTCACACAATACGTGCAGCCCCGCATCCATGCATTGGATCGCTTGTTCAGCGTGGCAGGAGTTGGGGCTCGCAATATAGACCGCGTCAATCTTTTTGCTTGCAGCCATTTCTTCTAGGCTGTTATAGGCGAATGGAGCATGGTACTTGTCAGCGAATTCCTTGGCGCGTTCGATGGTACGTGAATAAACAGCCTGAAGGGAAAATCCTTCTACTTCTTGACCAGCCTGGATAAATTCCTCGGTAATCCAGTTCGTTCCGATTACGCCAAATCGCATCTCATCCGCTCCCTTTTCTTTTGTCTATCTCGTTGCAGTGACCGGTACTCGTTCTTCGACCTTATCCAGCCACCACACGAATCCGTCTGCTTCAAGCAATTGCTCTGCGGCCTTCGGTCCGAATGAGCCAGCTTCGTACGTAAAGAGCGGCACCAAATTTTCAGCGAAGGCTTCCAAAATCGGTGTCACCCACTCCCACGATAGCCGGACCTCATCCCAATGCGCAAAGTAAGTGGAATCCCCTCGGAGTGCATCGAACAAGAGCAGCTCGTACGCTTCTGGCACGTCTTTTGTCCCTGCACTGAAATCTACCGTCACCGGCTCAATCTTACCGCTATTTGTCGGATTCTTTCTATTTACTTGCAACGCGATTCCTTCATATGGATTCACGCTAATGATCAGCAAATTAGGCAATGTTGTTTCATTTTGCTCCTGATATAGCTGCTCGTGCGGATTTTTAAACTCAATGACGATTCTCGTTGATTTTTCTTGCAGTCTTTTTCCGGTGCGAATATAAAATGGCACCCCTTGCCAAAACGGATCATCAATCCAGACTCGAGTCGCAATGTACGTTTCCGTCATGGATACTGGATCAACACCAGGCTCGTCCCTGTAGCCAATGACAGGCGTACCTTGGATATGTCCTGCACAATACTGCCCGCGAACGACATGGTTGTGAACTTCTTCTGTCTTTATCGGGCGAACGGCCGCCATCGCCCTGCGCTTCTCTTCGCGAATATGTGCCGATGTGATCCGCTTTGGGAGTTGCATCGCGATCATCATCAGCATTTGAAGCATATGATTTTGCAGCATGTCACGCAGTGCACCGGAATGGTCATAGTATCCAGCCCGATCCTCAACCCCAACGGCCTCGTTTGCTGTAATCTGCACATTGGCAATGTATTGGTTGTTCCAGAGAGCTTGGAAGATTGGATTGGCAAATTCGAGTGCCTCGAGGTTTTGAACCATCGGTTTTCCCAAGTAATGGTCAATGCGATAAATTTCTTCTTCCAAAAATGCTTTCCCTAGCTTTTCATTCAATTCTATGGCGGATTGCAAATCATGTCCGAATGGCTTTTCAATGATCAGACGTTTCCAGCCTGTCGTTGAACCGAGTCCGCTGGCTTTAACATTGGTTGCAATTCCCTCGAAATATTGCGGGGCTACTGACAAGTAAAACATCCGGTTTTGCGGGATCTGCAGCTCTTGCTCTCTTTGCAGGACCAGATGATGTAACGTTTCATAAGCACGCGGTTCCATGACATCTACTTCCGCATAGCGACAAGCAGACAAGAAAGCGTCCAGCTCGTGGGAATCAATCTCGGTGCGACGGGAAAACTCATGGACAGACTGGCGAACCGAGTCCTGAAATTCGTCATCAGACCAGGCCCTTCTCCCCACACCGATAATCGAAAAGGCAGCAGGTAACTTTTGATCTACATATAAGTTAAAAAGTGCAGGGAAAATTTTGCGTTTGGCTAAATCTCCTGTCGCGCCAAAAAGGACAAAGGTCATCGCTTCCATCTACTTTTTCATTCCCTTCATACCGTACGCCGTAATGATGGTTTTGTGGTTACACTGTTATTATTCGAGAAAATCACTGCTTTATCAATACGCAGGGTTACGAACGACGCAAGATTGCACGTACCGGACTTCCATCTGCTTCCATCAAAAGCAGCGGCAGTGCGATCAGTTCGTAATCACCCGATTCCACATGATCGAGCAGGAGCCCCTCCAAAATATGAATATCATGCTGGTGAAGTCCATGATGAGCAGCCAGTTCCTTGCTGTCCAACGGATCGACGGATGGGACATCCACTCCAATCAACCGAATGCCTTTTTTGGCGAGGAACGCTGGCAAATCTGCTCGCAGATGACAGATGGTTGACGGAAACTGATTGGGGTCGCTCCATGATAACGTTTTGAGCAGCAAGCGTTCCACCCCCTCCAGATCAATCTGGGCAAAATCTTCTGGACCAATGCTGGAACGTCCAGTAAGCTCTACCACTCTTGCCTTTCCCATGTACAGGTCCAAGGGCAATGCCGCCATTTTTCGGCCATCATCATCGAAATGGAATGGAGCATCCACATGTGTACCCGTATGTACACTCATCGTTATTTTACCGACATTGACTGAGCCACTCTCCGCTTTGGGCCAGTTTACGACATAGTGAAAGGGAGTGTCCCCTGGCCAGGTCGGCATACCTGCCATGAGCGGACGGGATATATCTATTATTTTCATCGCGTATCCTCCACCTTCCAGCAACTGTTCGCGCCTATACTCAGCGTACAAAAAAGAGAATATTGAGTCAATATTCTAATATTTGTGTCAAAAAAGAAGACCGCAGCCTTACAGAGAGCCGACAGTCTTTTCGTTGATTTCAGATTCTACTATGAAGAGACAGGTAGTCCCACACTTCATCATAAATTCCGTTGTAATCCACTTGTTTCAAATGTTCCTTCAAGGTCCTCAACCACTCAATGGTTGTTGGATAGGTAGCTGCAATAGCCTCCCGTAGATCGCTCATCTGAATCGGGCGATCTACCCCTTTTGTTACGATATCATGCCATACCTGCTCCGTCGCAAGCTCCACTACATACTCGATGTCTGCCCCCGAATAAAACTCTGTCCATCCTGCTAATTGTTCATAATCGAGCATCTCAGAAGGACGGTCCTCCAGTTTTAAGCGAAAAATATCCTCCCGTGCTTGCCGATCTGGCGGTCCGACAAAAATCCAGTGATCAAAACCAGCCGCTCGGAGCAGGGAAGGCTCCAATTCCCATGGAACGTTGGTTGCGCCCATCAGGACGAATCGTTCGTCGCACTCGCCTGCCTCCGCTATCTGCTGAAGCCATTTGGAATCGATCCCCTGTCTACGTTTGGAGTTCGGATGCTCTTCGTCATGGCTGGAAGCGTCTAGCTCATCTAAAAAGAACAGAAGCCGTTTATCGGCAGGGACTGTTGCCAGTAAGTCATGGATGTTGAACTGCCTGTTCGAAGTATGCATACGTCGACCGCCTGTGATCTCCATGGAGAAAAAACGAGCTTGGCATTCTTCTGCGGTTGCTTTTGCTAACAAAGATTTTCCGCATCCCGATGGTCCGTAAAGTAAAATGGTACTTTTCTTTTGAGGCAGCCGTTGCGAAATAGGATGTAGGAGTCTTTGAAAGATTGCCTCTTTTACTCGTCCAAGCCCGCCGACCATTCCAAAACCCGCTGTTTTCTTAACGAGTTGAACCGATTTCGCGGTGGTCTTCCCTTTGCCCCCTTCGATGACGCGTATCTTAGGTGGAAACATCGTCGTATATGTAGAGGAATCCTTCTGGCTGATCCCTTTTAACGTCCGCGAAAATGGGGATTCCTTTTGTAGCTTGTTGAGCTCGATCACAATTTTTTCCTTCATCGCTTCATTTCCATAGGCAAGCGCCTGCGTAAACGCCTGTAAAGCCTCCGTACGATCCCCCTGCTCAGCATGCTCTAACCCTAATAACAGCCATACTGGCGCATTGCGTTGATCGCTCGTCAACATGCTCTTCAGTATTTCTATCTTCGTCATCTGCTTCATCCTCTGCGATCGTTCTGCTTCAAGCGATCGTTTAGTATCACGGACATATCCATTATAATGCATACGTCTCGCAAGAAGAATACGAAAAGTAGGAAAAGATGGAAGAAAGGGCTGTGACTGTCATTTTAAAAAAGACGCCTCCTGCTACACAGCATCGGGCGTCCAAGCTACGGTTCCTATCCTCTCGACGGAAAATTTCCGCCTCTCACACAAATGATAAACGAGAGTCCGAGATAGGGTTGCATATTATTATGTGGTTGAGTCCCGCCTGTCATGCCGATTGCCTCTGGGCTAAGCTGTGTTCCATCACTCGTGTTGGAGTAAGGAATGACAGCTCCTCGGCCAACGGTAGAAGACCATTTCGCTCCTGTTGGTGTATCCTCTGTAGGAGTTACGCACGCATTCGGAACATGAGTATGCGCCGGAATATCGTTTTGCAGCAGCGTGATGTTGGCAGCACCACCTGTCTCACCTGCCACACGCGGTGTCAATCCAGGTCCTTCCCCCTGGTTCATCGGGGCTGTAGCTCTTAAGTTAGGAAGGGCGAATGTCGTTTTGCCATCTCCACCATACTTCGTGCCCAATATTGAATACAATACAGGATTGGAAGAGATCGGGATCAATTGTCCATCACAAAAAGCCCAGTCCCTCGGTGCGAAATTGCCACCGAAGATACGAATTTCTCCAATATACGGATCCATATGATAGTACCTCCTCTAGTCTCTTGACGGGTAAATCCCTTGAATCGCGATACAAAAATTCCCGACCAAATACGGCTGCATATTATAATGAGGTGCACTGTTTCCTATCGTTTGCAACGCGCTCTCGCTCATCGTCGTATCAGGGGTTGTCCCATAGGTTGTAGTGGAAGCTTGTGCCCAGTAGTTCCCAGCGCATACTTTTTCATTGGCAGCTGCATTTGAGCCGGTTGCCGTATGGGTATGGGCGGGTATCTCGGTTGTCGTTAATACATGCGTTTCTTCGCCAGCTAACATACCAAGCGGTACGATTGGACGATCCTGTTGATTGTTTTTATGAACAGGGACACGCCCTCTTAAATCGGGTAGAGCAAACGTGGTTGTCCCGTTCCCCCCATAAGTAACTCCTAGCAAGGAATACAGTGCCTGGTTTCCGTTGATAGACAGCACCGCACCATTACACAAAGCCCAACCCTTTGGCGCAAATGAAAATGGAAAAAATCGAATTTCTCCAAGAAATGGTTCCATCTAAAACCCTCCTGTTCGATTGGAATGTTAATTTTGTTGAGGATAAATCCCATACAGAGCGATGATGAAATTAATAACCGTATACGGCATCAGGTTACTGTGTGGTTGATTTCCACCTACAGCACTCAAGCTGGACGCGTTCATCACTCCATCAGGTGCATTCGCTGAATATTGCTGCGCATTCTTTGCCCATACCGCATTGGCAGGGCTGTTCTGCGTTCCTGGCTGCGATGATGCGTGGACCGTATGCGTATGCGCGGGCAATTGCGGGACGGTTAAGACGACTGATTCTACACCATTTTTTTCACCCATCACGTAGGTAGTTCCTGTACTCGGATTTTTGCCTTGATGGAGCGGGATACGTCCCCGTAAATCAGGCAACGCAAAAGTCGTTTGTCCATCCCCGCCATATGTGGTTCCAATCAAACTAAACAGCGTGTCGTATTCAGAAATAGATAAGATCTGTCCATTGCATAATGCCCATCCTTGTGGTGCATAATCTCCTCCAAACATCCTGATTTCTCCAAGAAATGGCTCTGCCATGTTGCTTCCTCCTTATGTAAAGTGGTTATTTCCCTTGTCGAACGAACAGATTGGTCATTTTTGCAGAAGTGGCTGCCATTCCATTTGGATATACAGACCCGTTGAGTCTGTCACGCTGAAATGGAGTCGTTCATATAGTCGAAAGGCGGGATTCCCTTGTAGAACACATAAACGGATTGGTAATTGCAAAGCTAGTGCCTCTTTTTGCAGATCGCCAATCATACCTGAACCAACACCCTGTCCCCGATAAGCAGGCAGCAAAGAAATATCTACGAGATGCAGTGCATCTCCTCTCGCATCTGTAATCATACGACCGATAGGCTGCTCGGATCGGAGAATGATTTGATGATTTTGAGCGGGAAACTGCATTTGGTAAGATTTCTGCTGCATGATAAACTGCGACTGTAAAAAAGCAAACTTTTCCGACTCACTCCAACCCCAAAGAGCCATTTCTTCGGTTCTCGTAGAACAGTACAATTCCCAAATAAAGGCTTCGTCTTGCTCATATTCAAAAGGTCTGGTATGTACCATAATCCTCCTTGCATGCAATCGTTGTACTTTTCTGTCATTTGATCGGTTACCTGCTTGCATCCTTTCAGGCCTGGATACGCCGACTTGTCCTTCCTATGTGTGTACTGCTCTTCCTCCTTCGAACTTTTTCTGATATCCTGCCTGATTTAATAGCCATCATGAATAATGATATCATTAGCCAATTTCCTTCTAACACTAACTAAAGTTAGCTCTTTTGCATGAAAAACGCTTCGGCAGCAAATCGTCTTGAAAATATTAAAACAAGCGGGCCTAGTGAGCCGACAATATACTCCAGTTCTATCGATCCGAAGGGGTCCAGATTATGATCCACGACGAAACAAAAAAGAGTAGGACGGTTTGACCGCAGCCCTACTCTTCATCATGTATCTCTTCTTATTCAAAAAAAGTACGTGGAGATTTCCGCCATTCGCCCAATACTTTTTCCTGTTCGCTAGTAATGACTCCTTGCTCTGATGCTACTTCCAAAAGTGCTGTGTAATTCGAGATGGTGGAGCAAGGAATGCCTGCTTCCTCAAACAAGGCTTGGGCATCCGGGAATTGGTAGCTGAAAATGGCTACGACCCCCAGTACCTCTCCACCCTCATCCTGTACCGCTTGCGCTGCTTTCAAGGAGCTGCCTCCTGTGGAAATCAGGTCTTCAATTACGACTACCTTTTGACCAGCTGCCAATGCGCCCTCAATCTGATTTTGGCGACCGTGGCCTTTTGCCTTGTCCCGTACGTATATCATAGGCAGATCAAGCAGATCTGCAACCCATGCAGCATGTGGAATGCCAGCAGTCGCTGTTCCCGCCACGACTTGCGCATCTGGGTACTGCTCTTTGATCAAATCAGCAAATGCTTTCGCAATAGCACGGCGCACATGCGGATAGGACATCGTGATCCGGTTGTCGCAGTAGATCGGGGATTTGATCCCGGACGTCCATGTAAAAGGTTGCTCCGGTCGCAGATGAACTGCCCCGATTTCAAGAAGATTCGCTGCAATTTGCTTAGCGGTTGTCATTGTCGTCATATCACTTATTCCCTCCAGCTGGCTACTTTACGAACGGTCTTTTTCCACTGCTTCGACGATACTTTGCCAAACCCCTACCGGATCTTTTGCACCCGTAATGGCACGTCCGATCACAAGGTAATCGCTGCCCAAGCGGAATGCCTGCTCTGGCGTCGTGATGCGCGTCTGATCGCCTTGATCCGCTCCCAGTGGACGAATACCTGGCGTAACGGCTACAAATGCGTCTCCAGCAGCTTTTTTGATCATCGGTACTTCTAGTGGAGAAGCAACGACCCCATCCAAACCAGCTTGCTTGGTCATCAGCGCATAGTGCACCACAACATCTTCTACCGCACCTGGAATCGCCAATTCTTGATTCATCGTTTGCAAACCAGTGGATGTCAGCATCGTCACACCGATCAGGAGGGGACGAGCAGCACCTGCCGCTGTCCCTTGCTCCAAGCCTTCTCTCGCTGCCGCCATCATGGCTACGCCGCCTGCCGCATGAACGTTTACCATGTCTGCTCCCAGACGCGCAAGGCTTCTCATCGCGCCTTTAGCGGTATTGGGAATATCGTGAACCTTCAAGTCGAGGAATACTTTGAGTCCTTTTTCCTTCAAGAAGGAAACGATCGCTGGCCCTTCTGCGTAAGCGAGCTCCATCCCCACTTTTACATAGCGGATATGCCCCTGTAGAGGCTCGATGCACTTCTTGACTTCATCCAGTGAGGAAAAGTCGAGCGCAACAATCATGCGTTCGCGAATATCGGTTAGTTGTTGTTGCACGCTGCTCTCCCCTTTTTATACAGTTACTGCCACTTTTGCACCAGCACGCTGGGCTGGCATTGCTTCTGTAGAGAATGTGATCGTCTCCAGCACGTGCAGGAGAGCGGAAGCTGTATCCAGTGATGTCAAGCATACGGCGCCGTTCTCTACTGCTTCCCGACGAATACGGAAGCCGTCGCGTTGTGGCGTTTTGCCTTTTGTCAGTGTATTGAGTACGATGTTCGCTTCGCCTGTATGGATGACATCCAACAGGTTTGGCGTGCCTTCGGACAATTTGCTTACGCGTGTGACTTGCAGTCCCGCTTGCTCCAAATAATCGGCTGTGCCTGCGGTCGCCATCAGCTTGAAGCCGAGGTGGCGGAAGCGTTTCACGATGTCTAACGCTTCTTCCTTGTCTTTATCAGCAACAGTCACGAGTAAGGTGCCTTGTGTCGGGATATTCATGCCTGCTGCGACCAATCCTTTGTACAACGCTTTTGCCAGCGTGCTCTCGCGACCCATGACTTCTCCGGTCGATTTCATTTCAGGGCCGAGCGTAATATCGACGCGGCGCAGCTTTGCGAAGGAGAAGACTGGTACTTTGACAGAAACCATCGACTCCTCTGGATGGTAGCCCGGTGTAAAGCCTTGTTCGATGATCGAGTGACCAAGGATCGCTTTCGTTGCGATGTTCGCCATTGGAATCCCCGTTACTTTGGAGAGGAATGGCACCGTACGAGACGAACGCGGATTGACCTCGATTACGTATGGGCGGTCTTTATAGATGACGAACTGGATGTTGAGCAAGCCTTTGATTTGCAGGGCACGCGCCAGCTTCGTCGTCATGTCGATCAGTTCATCCTTGATCGCTTGGGACAAGGATTGCGGAGGATATACAGCGATAGAGTCACCAGAGTGCACCCCTGCGCGTTCGATATGCTCCATGATGCCTGGGATCAGGACGTTTTCGCCGTCGCAAATTGCGTCGACTTCTGCTTCCACCCCGACCATGTAACGATCTACCAGTACGGGGTGATCAGGATTTACCTTCACCGCTTTTTCCATATACTCCAACAGTTCGGACTGGTTGTAGACGATTTCCATCGCACGTCCGCCAAGTACGTAGGATGGGCGAACCAGGACAGGGAAGCCAAGACCTTCTGCTGCTACAACTGCCTGCTCGACTGACGTTACCGTTTTGCCTGGTGGTTGAGCGATTTCCAGCTCGCGCAGCAGCGCTTCGAATTTCTCGCGATTTTCCGCTGCGTCGATGTTTTCCAGACTCGTACCCAAGATTTTGATTCCGCGTGCAGCCAGCTTGTCAGCCAGGTTGATCGCGGTTTGTCCGCCGAATTGTACGATGACACCCTCTGGTTTTTCCACATCGAGAATGTTCATGACGTCTTCAATGTACAGCGGCTCGAAGTACAGGCGATCAGAAGTGTTGAAGTCTGTAGAAACGGTCTCCGGGTTGTTGTTGATAATGACCGCTTCATAGCCCGCTTCTCTCAGTGCCCAGACAGCGTGGACAGTTGCATAGTCAAACTCGATTCCTTGACCAATGCGGATTGGTCCGGAGCCCAGCACGACCACACGTTTTTTGCCAGTCTCGATGCGCTCGTCTTCCACTTCATACGCGGAGTAGTAGTACGGTGTTTGCGCTTCGAATTCTGCCGCGCAAGTATCTACCATTTTATATACAGGTACAAAGCCTTTTTCTTTGCGCATTGCGTGTACCGCTTCTTCTGTCTCACCGCACAGCTCAGCAATTTTGCGATCCGTGAAGCCCATGCGTTTAGCTTCGTACAGCTTTTCACTCGTCAAGCCTTTTGCCAGTTCCGCTTCAAAGGCAATCATTTTATGGAACTTGTGCAGGAAGAACAGATCGATCTTGGTCAGGCTGTGCAGTTGTTCGATCGTCCAGCCACGGCGCAGTGCTTCTGCCAGCAGGAAGAGGCGTTCGTCATCCGCGTGCACCAGTCGTGCTTTCAGTTCTTCCTCGCTGATTTCGCCTGCTCCCTTGATCTCGATGTGATAGCTGCCGATTTCCAAGGAACGGATGGCTTTCATGATCGATTCTTCAAAAGTCCGACCGATCGCCATGACTTCTCCGGTCGCTTTCATTTGCGTACCGAGCTTGCGGTTGGCGGATTGGAACTTGTCGAACGGCCAGCGTGGAATTTTGCTGACGATGTAGTCCAGTGTAGGCTCGAAGCATGCGTATGTTTGGCCTGTCACCGGGTTTTTCAGTTCATCGAGTGTGTAGCCAATTGCGATTTTGGCTGCCATTTTTGCGATTGGGTAGCCCGTTGCCTTGGAAGCCAGTGCGGAAGAGCGGCTCACACGCGGGTTTACTTCGATCACATAGTACTGGAAGCTGTCCGGGTCGAGTGCGTATTGTACGTTGCAGCCACCCTCGATACCGAGCGCCCGTATGATGTTCAGTGCGGACGAGCGCAGCATTTGATATTCGCGGTCAGCCAGTGTTTGGCTAGGCGCTACTACGATGGAGTCACCTGTATGCACGCCGACTGGGTCGATGTTTTCCATGTTGCAGACTACGATGCAGTTGTCGTTGGCATCGCGCATCACTTCGTACTCGATTTCTTTCATGCCGGCAATGCTTTTCTCGATCAAGCATTGCGTAATCGGAGAGTATTTCAATCCGCTTGCAACGATCTCGCGGAGGGTTTCTTCATCTTCACAAATTCCGCCGCCTGTACCACCCAAGGTGTAGGCAGGACGAACGATGATCGGATAACCGATTTCATTTGCAAAATCGACAGCTTCTTCTACCGTGCTCACGATGACTGATTCAGGTACTGGCTCGCCCAGTTCATTCATGAGGGAGCGGAACAGGTCGCGGTCTTCTGCTTGCTTGATCGATTCCAGCTTGGTTCCGAGCAGCTTTACATTTTCTTGCTCGAGCACGCCTGCTTCTGAGAGGGCAACAGCCATGTTCAAGCCTGTTTGACCTCCAAGCGTAGGCAGAAGTCCATCCGGCTTCTCTTGACGAATGACGCGCGCTACGAATTCAGGTGTGATTGGCTCGATATATACTTTGTCTGCCATGTTTGTATCGGTCATGATGGTCGCCGGGTTGGAGTTGATCAGAACTACCTCCATGCCCTCTTCTTTTAACGCTTCGCAAGCTTGCGTGCCCGCATAGTCAAATTCTGCAGCCTGCCCGATGACGATAGGTCCAGAGCCGATTACGAGGATTTTTTTCAGATTATCTTGTTTTGGCATGAGTTTTTTCCTCCTTAGCGGTTTCCATCATCGCAAGAAACTGGTCGAACAGGTAGCCGGAATCATACGGCCCTGGAGCTGCTTCTGGATGGTACTGTACTGAGAATGCATTCTTTGCTGCATGTCGTACGCCTTCGATGGTGCCATCATTGAGTGCGATATGTGTAACTTCCAGTTCCGTGCCTGCCAGTGAGTCTTCTTTGACTGCATAGCTATGGTTCTGGGATGTGATATAGGTGCGTCCGGTTGGCAGCTCTTTTACCGGATGGTTGCCGCCACGGTGTCCAAATTTCATTTTCGTCGTGTCAGCGCCAGATGCCAGTGCGAACAGCTGGTGACCGAGGCAAATTCCGAACAGCGGATATTCACCCAAGATTTCGCGAATCATCTCTACGGCTTGCGGTACATCCTTCGGGTCTCCAGGGCCATTGGACAAGAGGATCCCATCCGGCTGAATGCGGCGAATCTCTTCTGCTGTCACATTGTAAGGCACAACGACTACGTCGCAGTTGCGCTTGGTCAGCTCGCGCAAAATCCCGTGTTTGGCACCGAAGTCTACCAGCACTACCCGATGACCTGTACCTGGGCAGCTGAAGACGCTTTTCGTAGACACGCGTGATACTTGGTCTGTCATCAATGTCGTGCCGTTTAAGGCAGCAACCAATTCAGCCAACGGGGCTTCACTGGTTGTAATCATGCCCTTCATCGTGCCGTGGTAACGAATTTTTCTCGTCAGCATTCGAGTGTCGATACCAGCAATGCCTGGGATGTCGTATGTTTTTAGCAGTTCATCGAGCGTGTTCGTATTGCGCCAGTTGCTTGGCGCCTCGCAATGCTCGCGAACAACGAAGCCGTGAATGTATGGACGAACAGCTTCAAAGTCGTCTCGATTGATCCCGTAATTTCCAATCAGCGGGTATGTCATGGTGACGATCTGTCCGCAGTAGGATGGGTCGGACAAAACCTCCTGATAGCCAGTTAGCCCTGTATTGAAAACCACTTCCCCGTAGGACTCCTTTGTCGCTCCAAATGCCGTCCCGATAAATTCTGTTCCGTCTTCCAAGATCAATCTTGCACGCATCTATGCTCCTCCTCCATTGTCGCGTAAAAACTTGTGTCTCTTGTCTGTCAGTCGTTTTTACACGTTTTGATATACGATCTTCCCATCTACCAGCGTCAGGGTTGGCCAGCCTTTGCATGCCCAACCAGCAAATGGTGTGTTGATTCCTTTACTTGCGAATGTGCTTGGGTCAATTGTTTTTTCTGTTTCCAGATCAATCACCGTCAGGTCTGCTGGTGCGCCTACTTCCAGGCGTCCGTATGGCAGTTTGAATGCTTCTGCTGGCTTCACGGTCAACAGCTCAACCAGCTTTTTCAAGGTCAGCTCTCCAGTTTGCACGAGATTTGTGTACAGAAGCGGGAATGCTGTCTCCAGTCCGACGATTCCAAATGGTGCGCGGTTCATCCCGTTTGCTTTTTCCTCTTGGGTGTGTGGTGCATGGTCTGTTGCAATCATGTCAATGGTGCCATCTTTCAATCCTGCAATCAGTGCAGCGCGATCCTCACGAGAGCGCAGCGGCGGGTTCATTTTCCAATTCGTATCCAAATTGTCCGGGATATCCTCGTCACACAGCAAGAGGTGATGCGGACTGACTTCACACGTTACATTTACGCCAGCGCTTTTCCCGTCTCGTACCAGACGCACCGACTCTTTCGCGCTGATGTGGCATACGTGGTAGTGCACACCTGTCTGTTCTGCCAGCAAAATATCGCGGCCGACGTGGATGGACTCTGATTCAGAAGGAATTCCAGGGAGTCCGTGTCGAGCTGCTACCACCCCGTCATGCAAGGCTGCTCCCGGGATCAACAGGTCTTCGTCCTCGCAGTGAGCAACGATTGCGATACCGAGCTCTGCTGCTTTTTGCATGGCCTTTTTCATCATCGCTGTGGATTGCACACCCACACCGTCATCTGTCAGCGCGAAGATCCCCGCTTCTTTTAACCCAGCGAAATCCGTCAGCTCTTTTCCCAATTGGCGAACGGTAATCGCACCATATGGGATCACGCGCGCCATACCAGCCTCGCTCGCTTTGTCAAGAATGTAGGTCACGGTCTCGACACTGTCGATGGACGGTCGTGTGTTCGGCATGCATGCTACTGTTGTAAATCCGCCTTGGACCGCTGCTTTTGCTCCTGTTTCGATCGTTTCTTTATGTTCAAAGCCTGGTTCACGCAGATGGACGTGGACATCGATGAGGCCTGCGCTAATCATACCGCCGTGGCAATCGATCCATTCATGCCCATCGCGATCGAGCGTTTCCCCCATCGCTGTGATTCTTCCCTTTTCCACCAATATTTCCATCGGGGTAAGCTCCCCCGCCTGATTTAGTACGTTGCCGTTGCCAAGGATGATTCCCATGTCATTTCGCTCCCTTTCAAAAGAGTTTCTAGAACTGCCATTCTTGCTGCGACTCCGTTGGTCACTTGGGTTTGAATCAAGGACGTTTCGCTTTCTACCAAATCGGTATGAATCTCAACCCCGCGATTGACGGGTGCCGGATGCATGATGACTGCGCCGGACTTCATCATTTTGGCTCTTTCCAGAGTCAGCCCGTGTGCCTTGTGGTACTCTTCCTTCGATAGATAGAGGGATTCCGCATGGCGCTCCAGCTGAACGCGCAGCATCATGACCACATCTGCGGTTTGAACCGCTTCTTCCATTTCCACGATTTTGACACCTTGCGGAATATGCGCCGGCATCATCGTAGCTGGACCTGAGAGCAGCAGATTCACGCCGAGCTTCGGCAGCGCATGCAGATGAGAACCGAGTACGCGGCTGTGGCGCAAGTCTCCAATGATCGCTACCGTGAGACCAGAGAGCTTGCCAAACTTCCTTTTCATGGTCAACAGATCCAGCAGGCATTGGGTCGGGTGCTCATTCGTTCCATCTCCCGCGTTGATCAGCTTCAGGTCTACGCTTTCTGCCAACTCTTGCAGCAGGCCTTCCTTCTTGGTGCGGATAACGGCTGCTTCCACGCCCATTGCTTCCAAGGTGCGGATCGTGTCATAGACCGTCTCGCCTTTTACGGTAGAGGAGGTTTCCGGAATGAAGTTCAAAACATGTGCGCCCAGTCGCTTTTGTGCTACTTCGAAAGAAAAGCGGGTTCTGGTGCTGGCCTCGAAGAACAGATTCGCGACAAAACGTCCGCGCAGGATATCCGCTTGCTCAGTTGGTCTGGCAGCCCAATACTCTGCTCGCTCGAGGAGCTGGATGATTTGTTCTTTCGATAAGTCTTTGAGGCCAATCAGGTGCGCTACATTTTTCATCATGAATCCCTCCGATTCTTTATGTTCAAAAGAAAAAGCTTCTTGGCATCGCTTTGCATCTGGAGGCAAGCGAGACAAGAAGCTGGTTGAGTGCCTTTTTTGGGCAGCCAAAACAGCGTTCTTTGCCTTGCCAGCCTCTCTGGACTGGATTTAAAGGATTGGGAACGTTTAGGCTATTTGTTTTTGTTCTTCGCGGTGCGCTTCGCCCATCGCGGACTCTTTTCCCGGAAGGATCAGGTGCAGAATAATTCCCAGGAAGGTAGAGAGTGCGATATTATCGATGGTCAGATCGTTCAGGAAAGCGATACCTGTACCTGCAAAGCTGATTTTGTATCCGCCGATTCCCGTGACGAGGATGACCGCTGCGAGAATCATGTTGCGCTTGTCTGCAAAATTCACTTTGTGCTCGACGTACATCCGCAAGCCTTGTGCCGCGATGATACCGAACAGGATGATGGAGACACCGCCAAGTACCGGCGTTGGGATCGTCATCAAGAAGGCACTGACCTTACCAGCGAAGGCGAACATAATCGCGAGCACAGCAGCCAAACCGATGACGACGCGGCTGTATACCTTTGTAATCGCCAGAACTCCGATGTTCTCACCGTACGTCGTTGCAGGTGGACCGCCCATAATCGCAGCGAGTGACGTTGCAACCCCGTCCCCAAGCAAGCTGCGGTGCAGTCCAGGGTCTTTCATCAAATCACGATCCATGACTTTGCTTGTTACCAGCAAGTGACCCAGATGCTCCGCCAGTGTGACGAAAGCGACTGGTGCGATAACCAGGGCAGCGATCCATGCGCTCGGATTCGCCATTGCACTCGTTACCTCTGCAAATTTGAAGTGGGAGGTGAACATTTCACTGAATCCAACAACCCAAGGAGCATCTTTCACTGTTTGGAAATGAATCAGATCAGGGTGACGCAGCAGCGTATATACATAACCAGAAACCATTCCGATCAAGATTGGGATAAGACCAAGGAAACCGCGCAGCATGACCGCAGCTAGCACTGTTACGACTACAGTAACGAGCGAGATTTCAATCGAAGTCAGTGACATTTGCGATTGACCGTCTACGGTGACTTTCGTTGCCATGTCTACTGCTACGCCAGCCAGGCTCAGACCGATCACAACGATGACGGATGCGATGACAACTGGTGGCAGTACCCGATCGAGCCATTTGACTCCTGCCTTCTTCACAATCCCGGCGACGATGATGTACACAATCCCGGAGAGGAAGCAGCCCAAGAGTGCCGTCCCTACGCCATGCGATTGACTTACGACGATAATCGGACCGATGAAGGCGAAGGAAGAACCGAGATAGTTCGGAAGCTTTCCTTTTGTGATCCACAGGAACAGAAGTGTCCCGATCCCACTCGCCAAGAGGGCCGTTGCAACATCCAGACCCGTCAAGATCGGTACGAGTACAGTCGAGCCGAACATCGCAAACAAGTGTTGAATACTAAGTGGCAGCAATCGCGAAATATGTGGTGTTTCGTCTACATCGATGTAATTTTTTTGGCTCATGCCTGTATGCCCCCTGTTTTGTTTCTTTCATTCAAAAAGCTTCTTTTATACAAAAAACCTCTTTGTGCGGACACAAAGAGGCTAGCTTCGCCATACTCATGGGAAGTTTGTTGCCTCTTGCCGACCTCACGGGATCGTTTTTAAAGAGGAGTTATTTTATTTTTACAGGAGCTGTCGGATGGACACAATGTCCATTACATCCACTTCTGCCAATTGTACATCGACAATTTCCGTTCGAGCAGTTGGGAGGTTTTTTCCGACGAAATCAGGGCGGATTGGCAGTTCGCGATGACCGCGATCAACTAGGACAGCCAGTTGAATCATTCGTGGGCGGCCGTTATCGATGAGTGCATCCAAAGCAGCACGAACGGTGCGTCCGGTATAGAGAACATCGTCCACCAGAATCACAGTCTTGCCTGTGATTTGATCCGGGAGCTTGGAGCCTTGCAAAATGGCATCTTCGGACTTGTGTTGCAGATCGTCACGATAGAACGTAATGTCCAGCTCACCGACTGGTACCTTCACATTCTCGATCATTTCGATTCTTTCCACAAGACGTTGCGCGAGGTAAATCCCTCTGGTCTTGATGCCCACGATAATGAGATCCTCAACGCCTTTGTTTCGCTCGATAATTTCATGTGCGATTCGAGTGAGCGCGCGGCGGATCGCCGCTTCATCCATAATAACGCTTTTGTTGATCATCTCAATATCCCCCTTCTCGACGGGAACAGTGGACCTTACGAAAAAAGGCTCCTTGTCAGGAGACAAGAAGCCCTCGGACAAACTGACCGGACTATTAAAGTCCCGCCTATTTGTCATTCCGTGCCCTTGCCAGCCTCACTGGACTGGATTTAAAGGTTCCATTCGTCATGTAGAATTATGTCACGATTCTGGACGGGTGTCAATGCAGCACGAAAAAGTCTAACTATTCCCAATAGACGCTGACCCACGGCGGCAAATAGTTGGCATAATAACCAATGTCCCCTGTAATGTCTTTGATGAGCTCGATTTGTTTGTCCGCATCCTCGCCTATGCCTTGGATAAACAGGGAGCCATGCTCCGCTCGATCCAAGCGCAAGAAAAGGAGTTGTCTCCCATCTGGAGACGGCGCAGGATAGTAGTCCGCTGTATTTGCTTCCCCTTTTGTCACCTGCTGCTCAGCTCCATCTGCGGACCGCCGCCAGATGCCTTGTTCCGGTACCATGACCTTCTTTGGATCGTATGAATACTCTGTAGCCAAGCCTCTGGTGAAAAGCAGCGAGTACGGAGCTTTTGGAATCCATACCGGATAAGTATCTACCACGATGGGACCAGGACTGACTGTTTTGACCTTTCCTGCTCGATCCGCCAGCTTCAACTGCTTGTTAGTCGTGGCGATCCGGTCAGTGCCATCGACAAAAGCGAGCTGTTCGCTATTTGGTGTCCAGGCAAGCCAATCAGGATAAGCCAATCCTGTACCGAGCTCTATTGGCTTTTTGCCAGGCTGAGTCAAATCAAACCATTGAATAGGTACGCCATCAGCAGACAAGGAGCCGGAGTTATACCGGACAAAGTAGGCCACAGCCTTCCCATCCGGAGATACTTGTAAGCCTGTCGCTGCCCACGGGTAGATGCCTTCCTCCACTTTTGGCGGTTCCGCAATCGGGTAGGCAGCCAACGGTTTACCTGCAAGTGTACGCAAGGCCAGCGTCATCGACTTATTTTTTTCGGCAGGTAGCGAGACAAGCATGTTTTCCCCATCTGGCATCCAGGCAAAATCTTCGAAATCAGCCTTCGTTGTACTTTGTAAGGCTAATTCTCCATGCTCTTGGACGTCTTTTACAATCAGCAATGGTCTCGGCGCTTCATTACTGCCGATATTCACGGTGTACGCTAGCTTATTCGCTTTCGGGGACCATTTTGGCGTTTCATAAATCGGGCGTTCATCTACCTGCACAGCTTTGCTGCCGTCAGCTCTGACAATCCACACGTAGCCTGGTTTCGAGTAATTGTCGTTGCCTTCGTATTTCACGAACAGGAGCCACTTGCCATCTGGCGACCAGCCCACGATCTGTGCATAGCCGTCCTTGGTGATTTGCTTTATCTTTCCCGTCGTATCCCGTCCGTCTACCAAAAACAAATGCTGGTTGCTCGTAAATGCAATTTTTGCCGGAACGCTTATTTCCTTGTTCACACGCTCTGGCTGTTGGCTGTGAGCTGCCACTTTTGCTTCACCGTTTGCTGTGACAAGTACAACCAAAAGGACAAAAAGGCTGATCAGCTTCCCCCATTTTCCGTTCACAGGCATTCACTCCTTACACTCTCTATTGAATGATGAAAAAAACGCCAGAAGAAAGTAATAAACTCTCTACTAGCGTTTTCCAATCCAACTACCATTATGTAAGTGTCATAGGAAGACTGGCTGCAACAACAAAAAACGATTGCCATACAGATCCTCGAAAACAACCTCCATGCCATACATCACTTCGTTTGGTTCACTCACAAACTTCACGCCGCGTTGGCGCAGTGTTTCGTATGTGGACCCAAAATCATCCGTCTCCCAAACCCACATTGGATTTTTGCCGACCTGACGAAGCATTTCCTGCGCAACGTCTTCCCGATGCCAATGGGTAGGGTCATGCAATACGATCTCGATCTCCTGCCCAGGAAGACCGACGGTGAGCCAACGAGAACCATCATCCATACGAGAATCCATGCGTTTTTCGAAACCGAGTTTTTCCGTGTAAAACCGCAATGCCTCTTCACAATCGTGAACATACAGCGTCACATGCGCTAATCTTTTTAGCACGGCTTTTCCTCCTGTTCACTTACGCTTGTCTGAGAACTTCAATGACGTCAAGCATTTCCTTCGGCATTGGCGCTTCGAATTCGAGCTGCTCTCCTGTACGTGGATGGATGAAGCCCAGTGTTTTCGCATGCAGCGCTTGTCCATCGAGCTCCAATGTATTTTTCGGACCGTATTTCGGATCGCCTGCCAGTGGGTAGCCAATGTACTTCATGTGTACGCGAATTTGATGGGTACGTCCTGTTTCGAGTTTCAATTCCACTAACGTGTACTCTTTGAAGCGTTCCAGCACGATAAAATGCGTAACAGCTGGCTTGCTGTTTTCAAAGACGACCGCCATTTGCTGGCGATTTTTCGGATCGCGCCCAATCGGTGCTTCAATTGTTCCCATTTCATGCGGGATGACACCATGAACAATCGCGACATACTTCCGATTAACCGTATGTGCTTTCAATTGTTCAGCCAAACCCATGTGTGCCTTGTCGTTTTTGGCTACCATCAACAGGCCGGATGTATCCTTGTCAATGCGATGGACAATTCCCGGACGCAAAACGCCATTGATTCCGGACAAATCCTTGCAATGTGCCAAAAGCCCATTGACGAGCGTCCCACTGTAATGACCAGGAGCAGGATGCACGACGAGGCCACGTGGTTTATTCACGACCACGACATCGCTGTCCTCGTATACAATATCAAGCAGCATCTCCTCTGGCTGGATCGCCATTTCCTTTGGCGGCGGAACACGGAGGGTCACTTCGTCCTCTGCCTGCAGCTTGTAGTTATTTTTGATCGGTTCACCATTGACAGTGACACGGCCTTCCTTCACCCAAGCCTGCACCTGTGAACGGGACCAATCTTCATTTTGCAGCGTGATAAACTTGTCGATGCGCTCGCTCGTATCCGCTGGCTCTACCGTCCAATCGTAACGTTCAAACAATTGCGTGTCATTCATGTATGTTCTCCACCTATCCGAGCTTTCCCACTATTATTCTCATGACTATCTGTTTTTCTTCCCATCCAGAAAAACATCGAGAAGCAAAATCCCTACACCAATCGTGATGGCCATATCAGCCACGTTAAAGATCGGGAAGTTAATCAACGTAAAATCGAGAAAATCTACGACTTGACCGGTCATTGCACGATCAATGAAATTCCCGACGGCTCCACCCAAGACTAATGACAGCGCCAACGATGCACGAGGTTGGTTTTTTCCCAATCGAATCAAGGAAATGACAATCCCAATCACAACGACAATGGTAATGACAATAAAAAACCAGCGTCGATTTTGCAGGATGCCAAATGCCGCTCCCATGTTTCGATGGGAAGTCAGATGAAAGACGTCCGCGATCAAAGGAATGGATTGTCCCAGTTCCATATACTTCACGACTAAATACTTTGTAAACTGATCAAGCGCAATAATTACTGCCGCAATGAGATAGTACAACAATGGAATGTCCTCCTTATTCTGCTTCGACCAGCAACTGTACAAACACAATGTCAAATGATCATTTTACCAGAGACAGTCTACGTGAACAAGCGTTTTCCTTTTTTATACAGTCGATAGCCTTTGCGCACGACTTCCAGCATCCACAATGGAATTTTCCATCCACGATCCTTGATAAATGGCAGGTACACCTTGTAATACGCCTTGCGCAAATCACGCCATTTCGTGTCTGTCTCATTGACATAGTAATCCGATACGTCAATCAGATAACCTCGTCCCTGATCCATTAAAACGTTTTTCCCATGGACATCATGCGGAAACAAACCCTTCCTGCGGGCCTCTTCTAGCGCGTCCTCCACGTCTTCAATCACCTGCGGAGGAATGGGAATACCAAAGCGGACACAGTCAAACAGGGGTATGCCGTTCATCCGCGTAATGACCAAGTATCCTTCCCCATAATCATAACAGACGGGGAAGGAACGAGTCTCCCCAAGCTTGCGATAGACTTCGATTTCCTGTTCAGCTCCTGGTCTTCCAGGTGCGTACAGCTTGATCACTACCTTTGGATAGTCCGGGTGGGCAAATACGGCAGCATAATTGCCGGTACCGACCAGCTCCCACGGGTATGGTGTGTGGTGAACTACGACTGGATCATCCGGTGACAGACTCTCCACTTTAACTTCCTGTAAAAAAGCTTGCAATATATGCTGATCGATCCGCATCGTTTCTCATCATCTCTCATCAGTTACCGACTTCGAACTACGTTAAAACAAAATTATTGAAGGTTCATCTACTACGATCATTCAGACACTTCCTATAAGGGGCAAAAAATCCTTTACACTGGTGAGGCCAGGAGATCCTGTCCGATTCCAATGAAAGGATTGCATATGGACAAGAATACCTCATTTTTTTAATTTGGTAAATGGGTAGTGAATGTCCACCATTTGCACCTGTTTCATGTAGTGTATAACGAATGATTGTATATAATTCATTTAGAAATAAGTCGTTGGTTTACGTTGCTGTTGTGGTGGGGAGGAAACAGGAGAAAACGCTCAGCTTCTAGGGCCACCCCCTGCGGGATTGACTGCACGACTCCATGCAAAAAGCGAAACCGCGTCCAAAGTGGTTCTCTCAGGATGTGTTTCAGAGGTGGACGCTTAAGAACGTGTTTCGCTTTTTGCATTGCGTCTCGGTCGGTGTCCCTAAGATCTTCGCTGTTTTCTCCTGTTTCCTCTACGAACTTTCCGTGTTTCCCCCACTTTTTAAAGCTTTGAAAGAATGAAGAAAGACATCCGTTACACCAGAGAAGAATATTTCCAAACGTAGCGACTTGTGGAGTCCTACCAAGCGGAGAAGGGATTCGCGGGCAAAAGAAACGCAACGTGCTCGTGCTACGAAGCGGCTACCACTTTTGCGTTTCCCCGCGAATCCCTTCGGAGCGGACAGTCTTAGCCCCCAGCAGGACGGAGCCTGGAGCCTAGACTGGAAATATTCTTCTCTTCACCGCAGCCACCTAACAGGAGCCTCAAGGAGCTGTCGTGGTGGGGAGGAAACAGGAGAAAACGCTCAGCTTCTAGAGCTACCCCCTTGGGATTGACTGCACGACTCCATGCAAAAAGCGAAACCGCGTCCAAAGTGGTTCTCTCAGGATGTGATTCAGAGGTGGACGCTTAAGAACGTGTTTCGCTTTTTACATTCCGTCTCGGTCGGTGTCCCTAAGATCTTCGCTTTTTTCTCCTGTTTCCTCTACGAGCATTTTGTGTTTAACGAGCTTTTAAGACTTGAAAGAATGAAGAAAGACATCCGTTACACCAGAGAAGAATATTTCCAAACGTAGCGACTTGTGGAGTCCTACCAAGCGGAGAAGGGATTCGCGGGCAAAAGAAACGCAACGTGCTCGTGCTACGAAGCGGCTACCACTTTTGCGTTTCCCCGCGAATCCCTTCGGAGCGGACAGTCTTAGCCCCCAGCAGGACGGAGCCTGGAGCCTAGACTGGAAATATTCTTCTCTTCACCGCAGCCACCTAACAGGAGCCTCAAGGAGCTGTCGTGGTGGGGAGGAAACAGGAGAAAACGCTCAGCTTCTAGAGCCACCCCCTTGGGATTGACTGCACGACTCCATGCAAAAAGCGAAACCGCGTCCAAAGTGGTTCTCTCAGGATGTGATTCAGAGGTGGACGCTTAAGAACGTGTTTCGCTTTTTACATTCCGTCTCGGTCGGTGTCCCTAAGATCTTCGCTTTTTTCTCCTGTTTCCTCTACGAGCTTTCCGTGTTTCCCCCACTTTTTAAAGCTTTGAAAGAATGAAGAAAGACATCAGTTACGACAGAGAAGAATATTTCCAGACGTAGCGACTTGTGGAGTCCTACCAAGCGGAGAAGGGATTCGCGGGCAAAAGAAACGCAACGTGCTCGCGCTACGAAGCGGCTACCACTTTTGCGTTTCCCCGCGAATCCCTTCGGAGCGGACAGTCTTAGCCCCCAGCAGGACGGAGCCTGGAGCCTAGACTGGAAATATTCTTCTCTTCACCGCAGCCACCTAACAGGAGTCTTAAGTTGTCGTCAAAAAAAAGAAGAACCTCGCACATCCATGCAGGCTCTCCCCTTCATGATTTACACATTAATCTCCAAAAACCATTCGCGAATCGCATCTTCCAGCTTCTGCAATGCAGTCGCATTCGTTGCTTCACAATAGATGCGCACCAACGGTTCTGTCCCAGACGGACGGATCAAGACCCAATGTCCTTCCTCGAGCAACAGCTTGACCCCATCCACTCGTTGAATCTCCAAAACCTGATAAGGACCAATTAGTGCAGGTGGCTTGGCGATCATTTGCTGTACCCATTGATCTTTTTCCGGCAATTTCATATCAAGACGCGTATGGAACAGCTCGCCGAATTGCTCGTATACGTCTCGCAGTATTTGATCGATTCCTTTGTTTTCATACGCGCACATCTCGGCGAGCAACAAATTGATGAGTACGCCGTCTTTTTCCGGGATGTGACCGAGAATACTCGCCCCGCCACTTTCTTCTCCACCAATGAGCACGTCGCCTTTGCGCATTTCCTCGCCGACGTATTTGAAACCGACTGGCGTCTCCACCAGTTCAAGACCATAATGCGTAGCCATCCGATCCAGTAGATGCGTGGTCGCTACTGTCCTGACAATCCGTCCTGTCAATCCACGATTTTTTCGCAAATGATAGGTCAGGAGGACGAGCGCTTCGTTTGGCGTGATGTACTGTCCAAAGCGGTCGACGACTCCGAAGCGGTCCGCATCCCCGTCATTGGCAAGACCGAGAGACGCTTGGCGTTCTACCACTTCTTTTTTTAGCAAATGCAAATGCTTATCGTTTGGCTCAGGCAAATCTCCTCCAAAAGCCGCATCCGGGACTTCTCGGATTCCGACGTTTTTCACCCCCGCCTCAGACAAAAAACCGCTCACGTAGCCCATACCGGCACCATGCATGGCATCGACAACAACGGACAGGGAAGAGTTTTGCAAAACGTCCATATTTACCATCCGTCTAAGATGCGCCTCGTAATGAGGACGCAGCACAATGACTTGCAGCAGCTTGCGGGCCTTTGCTTCCGCGAGGGAAATCGTACGCACCGAGTTGGCCTGGCAGGTTTCGGTGATCCACTCTTCCAATCTTTGCGTGATCGCAGGCGTTGCAGGTCCAGCGTACTCCGGAATGTATTTGATGCCGTTATATTCGGGTGGATTGTGACTGGCCGTGATCATGATTGCGCCACTCGCTGCAAAATGCTTCACTCCAAAGGCTACGGCAGGTGTTGGCGCTGCTTCGTTCACCAAATAGGTACGAATGTCATTCGCGGTCAGGACAGCTGCAACCTCTTCCGCAAAGCGTCTCCCCAGAAACCGCGTGTCGTGCCCGACCAAAACAGGCTGCTCCTGTTGTCCGATTTCTTTGGTATAGCTGGCGATGGCTTGTGCAACAATGCGGACATTCTCGACAGTAAAGCCATCTGCGATGATATCGCGCCAACCGTCCGTACCGAAACGGATCGTTGTCATCTCCTCATCTCTCCCCTCGTTACCGCAACTCATTCACCTTCTCCAAATAACGCAAAACAGTGGCAACATAAGTAGCATGCGACCACGTCAGCGGTGCAACGGATACGGGAGCACCTGTATACGGATCGAGCTGTTCGGATAGCACGCCGCTTTGCAGGGCATAGCGTACGACCCAGGCCAATCTGTTCTTTGGCTCTTGGAGTTCATCGAGTGATTTCGCCTTGGCAATTTCCCAATCAGCCACCCATAAGGTGCAAATGATCCATGGATTGCCCGGCACCTTCGCCGTGTCATGTGATTTTTT
Organism: Brevibacillus sp. AG162; assembly: GCF_006715575.1. Classification (NCBI taxonomy): domain Bacteria; kingdom Bacillati; phylum Bacillota; class Bacilli; order Caryophanales; family Paenibacillaceae; genus Brevibacillus; species Brevibacillus sp. AG162. The sequence continues at coordinate 367,284 of NZ_VFNO01000001.1, read as the reverse complement.
AAAATAGTAATCCCCTTGGTAGCGAGCAATTCCACCAATCGCCGTGTCTACTTGCAAACTCTTTTTGACAGCTTCCATCGTCCGCTCCACTCTCGCATCCTCTACGGAAAACACATCAAGCGCAAACAAGGCGAACAAGCTGCTCTCCACCGTGAAATCTTTTTCGACACTCCCATCTGCTCTTACATAAATCCCACGCAGAAAACGCCCGATATCAGGGTCGTACAGATGTTTTTCCATTGCCCCACGAATGCGCTCTGCCCCTTCTGCGTAGCGTTTGTAGCGTCGATCATCACCGAACAGCTGGGCAAAACGAGCCGCGGCCATTAAGCCCGCGAAAACCGTAGCACTGGTAAACGTAAAAATTCCCCGTCGCTCTTCCCATAAGTCGTAGCTTGGTTTTGGGAGTTGCAGCTCTGGATGGACATACTCCAGCAAAAAGCGGGCCGCCGGACGAACCAGCGTGGGATAGAGTGCCTGGCAGTCTTCAATTTGCTTGCCGCTCTTGTATTGCTCCCAGAGCGCGTACAGCACAAGCGCAGTCTCATCCTCCTGAATCGGGAGCTGAATGTCTCCGTCTACAATATACGGATGCCAACTGGAGCCGACAGACCCGTCTGGATTGTACTTGTGCAGCAAATACCCGTCCTTATTCAATGCGTCTGCGCAAAATCGAAAAAATGGTGCGACTACTCCCGTATAGCCAGCTTTGGCCATCGCACTCGCAATCAGTGCCCCGTCTCTTGGCCACATGTAGCTGTAATGGTCGCGATTGAATTGGAGAATATCCGAGTCATTCGCAGCGAGAATCGCTCCGTTCTGATCGATTTGCGTGCGCACGAGAAGCAAGCTGGTCTTGTACAGATTGACAACCTCTGCCGGTAGATCAGCAAAGTCCCGTTCTTCCTTATTAACCCAACGCTGCCAATACACCGCTACCCGATTGAGCAAACGTTCCGGATCACTTTCGAGTACATATTGGTTCAATACTTTGACATCCTCATACGATTCACCAATGCACATCCAGTAAAAGAGCGTCTTCTCTTGTTGCGGTTGCAGCATGAGGGAAAAAGAGATCGTACTATCTACGGAGCCCTGTGCAATCGGATTGCCGGACAAAAGCCCATCCTCCGCGTCCCTCCAGGTCCCCTCCGCATAGTTGAACCGCTTGATCCCGACACTATATTGATCGATCCCACCCGTATCCGTTTTTCCATTCGCCATGATGTACACATTGCGCTTGTAGTGATAAATAGTGCCCAGGATGGGATCAAAAACAGCGGTATCCCCTACCTCCGTTTCATTCAAGCTGAAATCGTGATTAAAAAACAGCCTGACCTCCCGCATCTCGCTCGTCAAATTCCGAACGCACACCTTTTTCAAATAAATCGGGTCACGCTGATGCACCCCATCTGCGATTTGCAAGGAGATGCCCAGATGTTCATGATGCGCATGAACATCTGTCACCAAAGACTCCTGTCCGTATCCGAGCTTCCGCGTCCAGCCGTCTTCATCCAGCCAGGAAAAACGACCTTGTACCCATATCCCCAGCTTGCTAAAGTGTCCCCCGACATGATTCAGCTGACCGACATACGGGAAGTAGAGATCTCGCATATGCAGCTTGTCATCAAAATTAATCAGCAGTTTTCCGTTCCCGACGACGAGCGGTCTCGGCATGCCTTCACGTCCTTTTCGTTATAGGCTGTCGATCTCTCTCTTTTCGTGAAACTGATATTCGGCAATTCGCCTCGCGTAGGAAGAAGCAAGCGTAGCCGCGGTCTCTGCCGTCGCCCCTTGCGAAATCACTTTTACGTGCGAATCCTCTGAATCGGGTAAAATCAGCACCCAGCCATTCGAATCGTATACCTTGATTCCATCGACGAGCTCCAGCAGCTTGCCTTTGTTTTCTTCCATCACTCTGCGCATGACCTTCCCTTTTGCTGCCCATGGGCAAAAGACAGTCTTTTTCTCCATATGGCACGCTGGCAACAGCTCGAGCAAAACGCTGAGCGGTTTTTCCTCAGAAGCGAGATACGAAAGAATTCTCATGAGGCTGTACACGGCATCAAACATCGGATGAAAGCGCTGTTCGCTAGATACCTCCATCATGGAACGCGGAGAGACCTTCGTGCGTACAACCTCCATTTGCAGCAGCTGGGCCATATGCTCCAATTCAATCGGTGCACTTACAGGAAGGCCGATGCGCCGGTGCTGACCACTGCAAGCCAGCAGCTGCAGCGCCGTGATTTGCTCGTTCGAGAGCTTTTCTCCGTGCTCGGTAAACAAGACAAATTGCTCGCCATTTTTATCGAGACGAACTCCTAAATCCGCTCCCTTTTTACGAATACCTTCTTGTATGGAGCTGTAATGGACAGTGACTCCCAGTGCATGCAGAAGTGGCGCAAGAAAAGTCGGAAAAAAACGCTGTTCACAATCGATCAGCAGGTGGAAGCGCTGACGCTGGATGGACGATACATTCAACTGTTGGCTCAAAGCGTGAAGATAAGCTTCTTGTACCTGATGCTCGACTTGTAGTGCTCCCAACCGATGCAGGTTGCGAACATAAGTCTCTTGCCAGTAAGCATTCTCAATTTTGCGCTCCATATCACGGGAAATCGGCAAGCCCGCATGATCAATGAATTGGATGACAATCTCTTTATCATCGACTGGCTCTGCCATAAAAACATGAATGCCGCCTTTGCAAGCCAGGGAGCGCACGCCGTATCGGATCAAGGGTGAATTGCCAATCCCGAGATCGACTGTATCAATTCCGGAAGAGCACAAACTCGTCATGATGCTATGCTTCAATAGCTGAGCAAATGGGTGTGAGCATGCCGAGAGCGCAATTTTATCCCCCGCTTGTAGTAAATACGCGTAGGCAGCAGCAAGTCTTGTAACAAATTCGGGCGTGATGTCAACGTTGCCAATGCCCTTGATTCCATGCGTCCCAAACAAATTTTTGGTTTGCTTGGCACCGTAGATGAGCGAGGTGGTGACAGTCGCATTTTCCCCGACTTCCTTATCCGGCCAAATTTTGACCCCTGCTTTTACCACCGACTTCGCTCCAATGAGGCACTGGTCTCCAATGACCGCCCCATCCCCGAGTTGTACGCAATCTGCAATCCGGGTGTTGCGGCAGAGGGTCGTTCCTGTGATCTCGGTTTTTTTCCCAATGACACTATTTTCCCAAATGATCGTCCGGGACAGCTTCGTACCGGAAGAAATGACCGTATTTTTTCCCAGAATGGAATAAGCACCAACGGCTACTCCAGCCTGCAAGTGTACATTTTCACCGATATAGACAGGGCCTTCCAAACGGACCGATGAATCGATGCGAACATCATTTTCCAAGAAAATGCGCGGCGCAATTTCCTGTGCTTTTATTTCGAGATGCACGCGTCCATCCAGCAAATCAAACTGGGCTTGCTGGTAAACCTCCAAGGAGCCAATATCAGACCAATAACCGCTTGCCTCATATCCGTATAGAGGCTTTGCTGCTTGTAAAAAGGTCGGGAAAATATCCTTGCTGAAATCCACTTCCCGCTCTTCTTCTATATAAGACAAGACCTCAGGCTCGCAGACGTAAATCCCGGTATTCACCGTATCGCTAAAAACCTCCGCCCAGCTCGGCTTTTCTAAAAAGCGGGTAATGCGCCCGTCCTCATCTGTCATGACAACTCCGAATTCCAGCGGTGTTTCTACGCGCGTCAAAATTAACGTAGCCAGTGCGTTATTATGCTCATGAAAGCGTATGGCTGCCGACAAATCGATGTCTGTCAACGTATCCCCACTGATCACAACAAAGCGATCATCGAGAAAATCCGCACAGTTTTTCACGCTGCCTGCGGTGCCCAAAGGAATTGTTTCTTCAAAATAGACGAGCGAAACACCGTAGCGAGATCCATCACCAAACGTATCGCGGATGACATCGGGCAGATACTGGAGTGTCACTGCTATCTCTGTAATCCCATGCTTTTTCAATAGATCAATCGTGTACTCCATGCAAGGCCGGTTTAAGAGTGGCACCATTGGTTTTGGCGTGTGGCATGTTAATGGACGTAGTCGTGTACCTTTTCCCCCAGCCATGATTACTGCCTTCATCTTCTTTCCTTCCTCCTTCATCGTTGCAATCTATGTTGTCATGCTGATTTCCGCGGGGACGCCAAGTGAACGGTATAGCTCGATGGTTTGACTAGCCAGAAGTGTCCAGTTATAAAACTGTTTGACATCTTGCATTGCCGTCTGGGCCAGTTGATGCCGCTGAACAGGGTCGCGCAGTAGCCAGCGGAGTTGATTCGTCAAGGATTCGGGGTCGCCTGTGTACATCATGGCGCCGTTCTCTCCATGGCGAACGATCTCTCGCAGCCCTCCCGTATCCGCAACCAGAACAGGCGTACCCAAAGCCATCGCTTCCAGCGCAACAATTCCAAAAGGCTCATACAAGCTCGGGAATACCGCCACATCTGCCAAGGCGAACAGCTCATTTCGCCTTCCATCGTCTACGAAGCCCAAGAACCGGACTTGTTCAAAAAGTCCCAGCTGATGAACCAACTGCTTCCACTCGTCTTGCATCGGTCCTCTGCCGGCCACAAGCAACTTCGCATGCGGAAACTCATCGCGCAGCCTTGCCATGGCTTCCAACAATAGGTGAACACCTTTTTCCTGGACCAAGCGCCCTACAAAAAGGAGAACAGGGCCATCCCCAATCGCTAACTCCTGCCGAAGCTGCTCACGATTGACATCCGGTAGGGGAATGAGATCGACGCCATTGTGAATGACACGTAATTGGGAGGATGGTGGTCCGAACAGGCGCATGACTTCCGACTCCATATACTTGCTGCAAACGATAATGGAGTCAGAGCTTTGTGTTAGCGTACGTTCACACTCATGAATCCTTCGCTGCAACGGTGTATGAATGCCATGGTGCCGACCATGTTCCAAAGCATGAATCGTGCTGACGAGTGGAAGAGAGTACCTCTGTTTCAGTTCGATCGCAGCCCAGCTGACAAGCCAATCGTGAGCATGGATGACATCTGGTCGCACCCCGAGTGACCAGATATGCTCAACTGCATCGACCATCGCCAAATTCAGTTGAAACACCCATGCCAGAAAGTCAGCTTGTTCAGAGGGAATGTACGTAGGCAAACGGTGTACGTGAACCCCTTCCATCGTCTCATCTATGGAGCATGAATCTGTCGCACGTGTCAGGACGTGCACCACTATTCCTTGCTGGACAAGATGCCTGGCGAGATCGTAGACAGCCCGACCAAGCCCCCCTACCACATGAGGGGGAAATTCCCATGCAAGCATCAACACTGTTTTTGTCGAAGACTGGTCTTGCGCGGCCGCAACCAATTGACGCGATACGTTCACTCTATGCGTTTGTTTAGGCAAATAGAACGTGATATCCAAGTCAGGAAAGATCGGAAAGTCAGCTTCTGCTTGGGTAATTGCCCCTTCATCCAGTTGATGCTCGCGATACATCGCCAAGAGAGCCCGCATGCGAACCAAATGGTCATGAATGCGTTGCAACGCATACCGGGTGACCGTTTGACCGTCTAAAATAAACGCCCAATCACTGCTTTGGGCCAGCATCAATTCGCGGGCAGCCTGCTTGAGGCATCGTAGGGCAAGCTGATCTCCTTTCTTTTCATAAAACGTAGTAATCGCTGCGATCAGTTCGCGCTCTGCTTGATGCAGATGCCTGTATATCCAGCCATTGTTCTCATTCAGCCAGACTTCTCCGTAGCCATTTCTTCCCCATGTAGACATCGGCAAGTAACCGCGATCCTGCTCTGGATACTCCTCCAAATATTCAGATGGTGTCATTAATTTCACTACTTTTGAATCACAAACCGTTTTTCGTATGAGGTCATCCAAAAACTGCGGACCCTCGAACCACCAATGACCAAACAGCTCCGCATCATAAGTGGCGACGACCAGCGGCTTGCGATCCATCCAGTGACTGGCTTCCTCCACTTGGCGCTCTCGGTGATACAGGAAGTGTCCCGCATGTGACGCTGCTTTTTCACGAGCCCAGCTTGGCTCATACCAGTCTTTATCCCCTTCTTTTCCGGTGATCCGATAGTATTTCAAACCGGTATGCACGCGTATGCCGTCAGGATGGATGTACGGCTCGATGTAGCTCATCTCCCTGTCAAATCCGATATCCCGGTAGTATTCACGATAGTCATAGTCCCCTGGATAACCATCGATCGAGCTCCATACCTGACGGGAAGCCACTTCATCTCGGGCAAAGGCAGCTACATCATGCGGTGTGAACAAGGGAGCCAGCACCCCTCTGCGAGGTAAAGGCGTCGCATGCTCTATCGTGTGACTGTTTACAAAGAAATACCGAAGCCCTGCCTCTTTCAGCAAACGGTCCAGTCCAGGTGCATACCCGCACTCTGGCAGCCAAATTCCCTTCGGACGTCTTCCCAGAAGCCGCTCATGCGTATCAATGCCCACCTGCAGCTGTGCACGAATCGCCTCTTCTGTTTCGACATAGGGCAAAAAGGAATGCGTCGCTGCGCAAGTGATGAGTTCGAGGCATCCGCTGTCCGCGATATGCCGAAAGGCCTTAATCAGTTGAAAATCCCACTTGCGGCAATAGGCAATGATGGTTCGAAAACGCTCCACGTACATTTTGGCGATACGGTGTTCTTGCGGTTGACCTGCGGTTCGTTTGACTTCCTTCCCAGCCAATTCAACGGTCTTCGTTAGATGTTTGCGAAAGCGTGTCACGATCAGATCATCATCCAGCATGGAAAGTAATGTCGGAGAAATAGCAAGGGTCATGCGAAAAGTGATGCCGTCTGAGAGGAGCTTGTCGAAAACCATGAGCAAGGGAAGATAGCATTCCAGCATGGCTTCATACACCCAGCGCTCTTCCAGGCGATCGTCCCGATCCCCGTGTCGGACATAAGGCAAATGGGCATGCAACACGAGGGAGAGATAACCTTTGTGCACAAATGACACCTCACTTATTTGATGTTTTGGCATACAACGAGTAGGAGGAAAAGTTCTCAAACCAGGAAGGTGTAGCTGGATCATGGACGGGCTCAACTAACGGTTCCCCCCAGTTCGCTTTTGAATGGCGCGGGGTAACTACCGTTTCCGAGCGCAATATCGGGCAAAACCGATTCTGTTCATATAAACCAAAATCAACAATGTATGTACGTCCTGGCTCTACATCTTTCACGTACCAGGAATGAGCCTCTTCATGTACTTGCACATCTCGGACGGAATGCGCATTTTTCCCATCAAATAAGCGTTCCGTTACATCATACAAGCGCAAGCCCTTCTGGATGTGACGATAATCGGCTTGCAGGTACGATGCGACCATTCTCATGCGTGGCCAAGTGATTTCCCAATAGATGAATAACACAGTCGGTCCTTGTGGCATGACTTTGACAATGTCCCGGCCGTAAAACGCAGGCAATTGCCATTCCAATTCCGTTCTAGCGGGAGGTAGTGTCACTGGCTTCGCACGGTCTTTTTGCAGGCGATACTTAACTTGACCAATCGTTAAGCCGCATTCTTTGGCAATTTGTGCAATGGACATGGATCGTGAACGCAGTTCGAGAATTTTTTCCAGCATCTTCTAGCACTCCCCTCCGCCAACTTCGCCTATCTGTGATTTCCCAATGTCAATCATAGCCAATGCTGCTAACAAAGACTGTCGAATGCTGGATGCACATCCCTTCTTCTTTTGTCGATCAACAATCATGTTTTCGTCATACGCAAACAAAAGTCGCTCTCCTTTCATTCTTACAAAGCTACTTCTCTAGACATTCTTTTCTTTTTTGACAAATAGGAAGAAAGAGCTATATTCCCTCATCATTTGTTTTATTTGTAAGGATTTTCATATTGGATACCGATACTATAAAATATTCAGTTCTACTACCAAAAAGAATGAAAAAGGAGTCAACGAAAGAAATGAATCGTTCATGGATTAGCATGGTAACAGCAGGATCAATTGCAATTTCTACGGTAGCGGCAGGCTTGCCACTAGCAGCTCAAGCCAAAAGCACACCGCTAAGCACCTCCCAAGAGCCCATTGATTCGCAGATTGGTCATACACCGGTTCAGGAAAACATGTCGAAGAGTCAGTTACGCCAAGCAGCCAAACAGGAGAAGTACAGCATCTCGCACCTGAATACATTGGACAATTCAGAGCTTGTTGAATTGTTGAAGGAAATTAGTTGGACGCAAATCCCTGAGCTGTTTACTTACAACGACGACACCCAGGAATTTTATGAAGATCGGGAGCGGGTTCAGTCCATCATCGATGCCTTGCAAGAGAGTGGCAAGAACTTCACCAAAGACGACGAGCAAGGCATTCATACATATGTAGAGGTTTTGCGTTCGGGGTATTACTTGGGGTATTACCATAATGAATTAAAGTATTTGTTGGAGCCAAAGTATAAGCAGAAGATTATTCCAGCACTTCAAGCAATTACTTCCAATCAGTATTTCGCCTTAGGTACAAAGACTCAAAATGAAATCATTAGTTCTACGGGAAAATTAATTAGCAACACAACTGTTGATTCGGAGACAATCGGTGTTCTGTCAAAAGTAATGGAGGACTTTAACGACAATCGAGATCAGTGGTCAGAGGATCGCGAAGCAAGCGAGGCCTTTTACAGCGTCCTTCAAGGTGTTGGCTATGTTCTGATTTGGGGAGTAGATGATTCCCAAAAAGATGAGCTGGAAGGCAGCATCGATGCATTTCTCAACCCCATTTTTGACCTGGCGGAAAATGGTGACACTTCCGCTGATCACGTATGGTTGACGAACAATGCCTTGTATTACACAGGGAAATTAGGAAGCTACTACAGTGATCCAGACAAAGCCAATGACATATTGACGAAAGCGATGAAAACTTATAAAAAGTGGAGCGAGCCATACTTCACTGCCGCGCAACAAATCGAGGAAACGTATGGCGAGGATACCAATGGTAAAAAAATCGACCTCGAGGAAATGAAAAAAGAAGGGAAAAAGCATTATCTTCCGCAGCAATTTACTTTTGATGACGGAGCGGTTGTGTTCAAAACGGGAGATAAACTAACAGAAGAACAGGTTGAGCGCTTGTATTGGGCATCCAAGGAAGTGAAAGCACAATTTCATCGTGTGATCGGCAATGACAAGGAGCTTGAGAGCGGTAATCCGGATGATGTACTGACCATTGTCATCTACAATACGCCTGATGAATATAAAATGAATCGCTTCTTGTACGGATACGACACAGATAATGGTGGTATCTACATCGAGGGTACCGGCACTTTCTTCACCTACGATCGGACAAAAGAACAAAGCATTTACAGTCTGGAAGAGCTGTTCCGTCATGAATTCGTCCACTATTTGCAAGGCAGATATGAAGTGCCCGGCATGTGGGGACAGGGAGAGATTTATGAGAACAGCCGCTTGCCTTGGTATGAAGAAGGCGGAGCTGAGTTTTTCGCTGGTGCAACCCGAACAGAAGGAATCAAGCCTCGCCAGTCAGTTGTAGGCAATATTCGTAATGCAGCGTCTTATCTCGATTACACCGCGGCGGATATGATGCGTGCCAAATACGGTACCCTGGCATTCTACGACTACTCTTTCGCGCTTCAGTACCATATGTTCAAAAATGATCTTGCTCGTCTGGATAAAATCAATGATACGATTCGCTCCAATGATGTATCTGCTTATGATGACTTGATCGAGGAATTCAGCCGTGATCGCTCTCTTGAACGTGGCTATCAAGAAACGTTAGAAGAATTGATCGACCAGTATGAAGAGTTGGATGTCCCTCTCGTTTCAAATGATTACTTACAAAAAGTGGACGTGACGAGCAAAGAAGAGGTTTATCGTCAAATCACAAAGGTCGCCGCTCTGACCGATGTAAAAACAGATGAAAAAGACTCTGGAGATTTCCGCAGCTTCACGTTGCGTGGGGTCTATACGGGAGGAGCTTCCCAAGGGGAATATCAGGATTGGCAAGAAATGAACCGCCTCACAGATGGATTCCTCAAGGAGTTATCGGATCTTTCCTGGAATGGCTATGACACGGTTACGAGCTACTTCACCAATTATCGTACGACAAAAGATGGACGCTTTGCCTATGATGTCGTGTTCCACGGGAAGCTGTCTCATGAAGATGGCTCCGAAACGGAACAGCCAAATCCAAATCCTGAAGACTCGTCTATTTCATTGGGTAAGCCGATCACCGGTATCATCCATCCACAAAAACCAAGTCAGGAGTTCCGTCTCGATGTGAAATCAGCCCAACAGCTTCAAGTAGAGATGGAAACAAAACAAGGAAATGGAGTGGCGTGGCTCTTATTCCACGAGTCCGATAGAGAGAACTACATCGCCTATCCCAACAAGCGTGAAGGCAACAAGCTGATCGGATCATTCGATGCGAAACCAGGGACTTACTATGTAACTGCTTATACGTATGGTACAGGGCAAGAGGACCGACCGTTTACCTTAATGGTGACGGGTGAAGCTAGTCCGCAAGAGCAACTCTATCAAGAAAGCGAGAGCAATGATTCTACCGAGCAAGCAAATGGTCCATTGCCGATAGGTACGACTGTTTCAGGCGACATGAAAGGAAACGATTGGCAAGATATCTTTGCCTTCCAAGTAGATAAACCAGAAGACATACGTATTTCTCTCAACCCTCAGCAGGGACAAGGTGTGACATGGATGCTATTCCACGAAGGAAATCCAGATCGGCCTGTAGCGTACCCGCAAGAGATAGAGGGAAATCTGCAAAGTGCCCACTATCAAGTAAAGCCAGGCCGTTACTACCTGTATGTGTACAAATATCAAAATGAAGGCGTTGTGTATACAGTAGAAACCAAGCAGCGCTAATCTACAAAACAAAAACAGCCCCAAACGAGTTACAAAAATCGTTTGGGGCTGTTCGTTTCTCACCTATTTTTTACAGTTATCGGCGCTTTGTAATTCGCCCGGAGCCCCCTACCTTCGTTCGTGGGGGCGATTTACTTTTCGGCGGTGAAAAGCTCGAGCGTTTGGATGAGACAGAACCACTCGACTTCGACGATTGACTGCTGGAAGAACGAATAATTTTACCTGAACTACCGCTAGAAGACGAATCCCCCTGCTTCTTGAAAAGGCTGCCGTCAGAACCTACCGTACCATCCGCGTTCTTTGCATTACTCCGTTTGAAAATACTTCCCGTACCCTCTTTGGTAATCGGCGGCGCTACTTTTTTGTCCTCGGTTGTAGGCACGCGATACGTTCCGGAAGGCTTGTATATGTCCTTGCTAGAGTAGCCACGATAGCTGCCCTTTGTACTTTTCTTAAGCCCGTCGAACAAATCGTCCAGTACGCTGGCTACAATGTATCCCTGCAAAAACGAAGAATCGTAGTTTTGCCGGACGTACTCTTTGCTGTCGACCTCGATCAACGTATCCGTCGGCTTGGCAGCGTCTTGCTGCAAATGGTATACCTCGTCCGGGTAAATGAGGAACATATGCTGCGGATCTTCTTTGGAGATTTCATCTGGCGTATTCTGCTCCGCCAGCTCCAAGGCTACTTCCGGTACAGTCTTGTCTTCCGCACGATAGATGCGTGACGACTGTCCATTGTCCTTGGTAGAGACAGATTCAAGCGGATATGTCTCGCCAACCGCTGGGCTGCCACAACCCGCTAGCGTAAGGAGGAACAACGCCGGAATCAGCAGGAGCTTGATTGATTTCATCCATGGATTTGGCATGTACTTGTCCCTCCTCTCTACGTGCCGCGCAGTACCTGCACGTCCGCTGGCAGAACACTTTCTCCCTCATAGAGCATGAACCGGCCATCCTGCCACTCGATTCGCAGCAATTGGCGTTGATCGGATTGGAATTGCCAGATGTACTGCTCCCCTGATGTGTGAAACGGCGCTTTCCCCACAGTTTGGACGGCGCCATTATATTGCTCCTCCAAATGGTAGGTGACATCGTCCATCTCGATTGTGGTCGGTACTTCGTCTATTGAATCCAGTCGTCCATCAATCACGCTATACAGATGATAGACAATCTTCTCCCGTTCCTCGATATACAGGTAGCAAATGGTCGTTCCATCCTGCAAGGTAAGCATCGTGGCTTTGCGACTCGCATTGCTCGCCTTTCCTATTACTTGATAGGTAACGAGCGATACATCGACCACATCACCCGGCCCCACCGTCAGGATGCTCTTCTCCGGTGCAGGAGGCTCATGCTTGGCAAAAATGTTTTGGATTCGCTTCATCAAACTCATGCTGTACTCCCTTCCCTATCACGTCTTACAGACATGCAGCCAAAATCAAGGCACCCACTAGATGGAATGAACCAGCCATCATGGCATGTGCCACTTTTCCTTCCTGCGTCCCTTTTTCCAGGTCCAGTCCGGCCACTTGCTTTAACAGCCATTCCACGATTCTCTCCAAAAGGAACAGAATGATAAATGAGAGCACAGAAACGAGCAGTGCTGTCCACAATAAATTGGAGGTAATGATGGATTGCGATAAGATATACCCTTGCGCAAACAGCTTCATGACAAAACGCGTCGTGACCGCTATGTTTCCATTTTTGATTTCCGTAATGTCCTTGTATTTCGTAAACAACGAATCGATCCACATCAAAACAAAAAGCAAAATGCCGCCGGCTCCTGTCCAAACCAGCATCCCTAGTATTTCTGTCCACGTCAAAGCGAATCACTCTACTTTCGTCAAGGTGTTTAAGGTCTGAAAAAAAGGGAAACCGCCTGAAGCGGTTTACCCCTCGTATTTTTTCATCAGAGCAGCCAGTTCGTCCTCGACGGCTTGATCCTTATTCAACTTCGCAATTTCTTCATCTAAAGAGCTCTGTTTTTTGTAAATCTCGCCGCTGGCTTCTGCTTCTGCTTCCATTTGCAGTGCTTTTTCTTCCATGCGTTTCAAGCCAGCCATAGCCGAGTTCGTATCGAAGCCACCCATCGCCTGATTGATCGTCTTTTGCGCTTTGGCTGCATTGACACGGGCAACTAATGTTTCGCGCTTGTTTTTCAGTTCGGTAATCTGTTTTTTCATCTCAGCCAGCTTCTCGCGCAATCCATCGGCTGCCAGCTTGTTTTTCTCGTAGCTGTCCTTGTATTCGTTCATTTTTTGCTCGGCAGCTTTCTTTTCTTCCAGAGCTCGGCGAGCCAGATCAATGTTCTGCGCTTGTGCTGCGATGTGCGCTTGCTCATCACGCTTTTTCACCAAGGCTTCCTGTTCTTCATACAGCACCTTGAATTTCTTTTCCAAGGCAATTTGGCCGGCAACCGCTTTTTCTGCTTCATTCAAGTCTTCTTGCATATCACGCAAATACTGGTCTGTCATTTTGATTGGATCTTCTGCTTTCTCAATCAAAGCGTACAAATTGGACATGGTCAAATCACGCAGTCTTTTAAAAATGGACATGGATTATTCCTCCTTAAGTACGTGCTAGGTAGTTCGGCCTAAATTTGCCGCCCCCGTTATACCTGTATTTACGATAGTTACGCAAGTAAGTTTCAACAATTTATTTTTTATTGGTTCCCTTACTACTCGAAAGTAAGTTCGCCCGATTCTACACTTTTCAAAATAAGTTTTGCTTGAAATTGTGTCCCATCCTGACGTTCAAGCTTCATTTTACCCGTTTTGCCTTTTTCAATGAGTGCTTTAATCTGTGTATCCGTCAGCATACGTCCATAATTCTCTTTCCAAATGACGAATTTACAGCCCACGTTGTAATTCGAACAACCGTAACCTTTTCGTCCCATGAAAATGGAGCCTCCGCAACCCGGTCGTGGACATTTGGTGATGATACTCGAAGTTGTACTAGCGGTCTTTGCTGCCGTTCGAGTTGAAGCCTTTGTTGTGGCAGTCCTACCCCCTGACCTGCCTGTACTTCGCCCGCCAGCTCGTCCTCTTGTTTTGGAAGATCCTTTCTGAGTGGTACTCTCACTCTCAAACAAGGTCTTCTCAGCACGAGATTGTACGCGAACCTTTTCTACGATCATCGTAGCGAATTTCTTCACATTCTCCATAAATTGCCCGTCGGAGGCGGTCCCTCGGGAGATCTCATTCAAGCGGCGCTCCCAATGCCCCGTCATTTCAGGAGAGGTTAATAGTTCGATACCTGCTCCCCTAATCAATTCGATAACGGTACGGCCTTTTTGCGTGAGTTGAACCTTTTTCCCCTGCATCTCAACGTATCCGACCTTTTTCAGTCGTTCGATGGTAGCGGCACGAGTTGCCGGGGTTCCGAGACCTGATTCTTTCATCGCATCACGCAGTTCCTCGTCCTCGATTTGCTTGCCTGCGCTTTCCATGGCCTTTAGAAGCGTTCCTTCCGTAAAATGCTTGGGCGGCTGTGTTTCTTTTTCCTTTACCATCGCATCCGAGCATACTACGCTGGCATCAGGTAGAATGATAAAAGGCTCGTTCACTTCAATCTCTTCTTTATCCTCTTCTTCTTTGGCCGCACCTTTCACATTCTTGGGCTTTTCCTTCTGCTGATCGGCATAAATAATCTTCCAACCGAGACTTTTACGCTCTTTCACCGACGTTTTGAACATTTCATTTTCCACATCGGTTATGACCGTATGCATCTTATATTCAGCTGGTGGATAAAACTGTGACAGAAAGCGGCGAACGATCAAATCGTATAGCTTTTGCTCATCTGGCGTAAGCCCTGAAGCCTTGCGATTTGTCGGCAGGATCGCATGGTGGTCGTCTACTTTTGCTGGATTACATATAAATTTGTTGCCTTTGTGAACCAAACTACGGTTTGCACCCTTTACCAAGTTGTCATATCCAGTGCCTTGCAACGACGACAAGGTGTTGTGCATTTCGGGAATATTTTGCTCTGTCACATAGTTGGAATTCGTCCGCGGATAAGAAATCACCTTATGCTTTTCATAGAGTGCCTGAGCTACATCCAAGGTTTTCTTGGCGGAAAATCCGTACTTGCCATTGGCCTCACGTTGCAGCAATGTCAGGTCATACAACTTGAATGGATACTCCTTGGTATCCTTTACTTCGTAGGATGCTATCCGCCCTTGTTTTCCTTTCACTTTACGAGCCAACATTTCTGCTTTAGATGGATCGGTTAAGCGATCACCTTGCCAAATACCCTTGTATGTCCTCTCCCCCTGCGAAAAATGCCCTTCCACTTGAAAAAACGTAACTGATGAAAAAGCCTCAATCTGTTTCTGTCGATCATAAATGAGTGCAAGGACAGGGGTCTGTACTCGTCCGACCGAAAGGAGCACATTATGTTTGGTTGTAAATGCACGTGAGCCATTCATCCCGATTAGCCAATCTGCTTCACTACGAGCTTTTGCTGCCCTCGTCAAGTTTTCATAGGCTGCGGCATCCTTCATCTCCGCAAATCCTTTCCTGATCGTTTCAGGGGTCAAGTCTGAGATCCACAGTCTTTTAACGGGGTGGCTCAACTTTAGATGTCGCTGAATGAGTGAAAAGATGTGTTGACCTTCCCGCCCGGCATCGCATGCATTAATCAGCAGATTGCTTCGTTTGGCCAACTGCCCAATAATTTTTAGCTGATCGATTGTTTTCCGATTGGGCACTAGCTTAAATGGATTGGGAATGATAGGAAGATCATTGATGTTCCACTTTTTATATTTTTGGTCGTACGCCTCCGGTTCCGCCAGTTCAATTAAGTGCCCGATTGCCCACGTAATGATGTATTTTTCACCTTCTAAATAGGTACGGTGATTTTTCGCTTTAGGATCTATTGCGGCGGCAATATTTCGTCCCATGTCAGGTTTCTCCGCAATAATTAGTGTCTTCAAATGGTTATCGCTCCTTCTAAAACTCTCTAAGCAAATGTACCTTTCCTCTTCTGCCATGATCATTTTTATCGAATAAATACCTCTCTATTTTACTACAAGTTAGCCAAGTATTCTCGTTCTGGCTGCGACAGCCCACTCGATTTTTGCCAACGCCTGGCAATACGCCTCACTCATCTCCGCTGCATTTGCTGTCTCCTCCGGTCGAGTCAGCACACGCCAGACGTCGCTCTTGTTTTTGTACCAATCTAACTCCTTTGGCGGCTCATGGTGAATAGGCCTCCAAACTTGACGCAGCGTTGGGGAAAACAGCCGCTTTGCCCTTGGGTGCAGCTGACAGTTCATTAGTTTTAGCTGATAAGGCTTGCCAGGAGCTGTATCATTCACATCGTGAAAAAGATGGGGCCAATAATCTTTTCGCGAACCTGTGTGTGGCTGATCCAATGCCCAAGCGTATGCTGCCTCCTGCCTATTCGTACCCCCGAACAGCAGACTGTACAGCCTTTTTCCCAAGCTGATTCTCTCTCGTAAGGAGGCAAAATGAAACACTCGCTCACCCGCGAGCTGCAAGGAGCCTCCTTGCCCATCAGCCACTTTCCGCTGAGGAAGCAAGATCATATTCAGATGCAAAAGCTCCTGCAAGGCAAACGGGAGTGTGCGGACAACTGAATTTTGATAGCCCGAGTCTTTCATGACCTGTTCTTCCAAGTAGTTTTGTTCATTGATGATCAAACCAATGGCGAGCAGCTCTTTGTCCGTTGTTTTCCAAAAATGATTCCAGATCGCCTGCATGAAAGTGGAGACGCCCAGATGAGGCAGCAAATAAAAAAGGTTGGTCTGTCGCCTGACACTCTCTTCATACAGTAACAATTGAGGGTACGCATCGTTAAAAATCAGCCAGTTTCCCCGCTCCAAAAACGAAAAATAATCCTGCTGCTCTTTTGTTCGAAGCAAGCGAGGCAACAATTCTCCCCGCAAATCAGTCATACTCCATCCCGCATTGCGCGATACGAGATGTGCCAATAGCGCCCAATGAATTTGTGGATGCTTTTGATAAAACGACAAATAGGCGCGCGTTCTGTCTATATTGTCTCGGTTGTGGGCGAACGTCTCCTGACTAATCCGCTCTACCGTCTTTTGATCTTGTGCTGGCAACGTGGCAGTCGCCGTACGGACTTTCCCCAGATTCATAGCAAGCGGCAAGCGAGATGCGTATTGGTACCACGACAAACCCATCGATGCTCTTCCCCCTCTCTTCCTGAGGCGTGTGTATTTTATCGGGAGGTGAATGAGTTGCGCGAAGTCCAGCAAGAAATTAGCCGCATGCAAGCCTTTTTGTTACAGCGCCAGCAAGCGGATGGCACTTGGCGCTTTTGTCTGGAAAGCTCACCGATGACAGATTCTCACATGATCATCCTATTGCGCACACTTGGCATTCATGATGAGCGTTTGATGGAGAAGCTCACTGCTCACATTACGTCTCTTCAACACGATAATGGGGCATGGAAGCTGTATCCTGACGAGCATGAAGGCCATCTGTCTACGACCATTGATTCGTATTACGCTCTGCTGTTATCAGGCAAATATACGAAGGATGAACCGAGAATGGCTCTGGCTCGCTCGTTTATTTTGGAAAAGGGTGGGCTGACACAAGCGAACATGCTGACCAAATTTGCTACAGCCTTGACAGGCCAGTACCAGTGGCCCTCGCATTTTCTCGTTCCCGTCGAGATTGCTCTCTTGCACCCGAGCTTCCCTGTCAGCTTTTACGATTTTGTTGGGTATGCACGTGTCCATCTTGCTCCCATGATGATTGTGGCTGATCGCAACTATGTAAAAAAGCCTGACGATGCGCCAGACTTGTCCGATCTATACACGGATACACCGATCACTCGCGGGCTATATCCGCATCGATTCCTAGAGAATTTCCTCAAAGAGGGCCAGTCGTTCCTCGCCACCATCCACGATTCCTTGCAACGTCTCCCCTTTTTACCCGGACAACTGCACAAGCTCGCCCTACGGCGCCTGGAACAATACATCCTGGCGCGAATCGAGCCGGACGGTACTCTGTACAATTATTCGACCTCTACCTTTTTCATGATATTTGCGCTGCTCGCTCGGGGATTTTCTCCGCAAGACCCCCTCATCCAAAAAGCGATGCAGGGGCTTACGAATAGTGTCTACGATTATGAAAGCGGCGCACACCTGCAGCTGGCTACCTCAGCCGTATGGGACACGGCCCTCTTGGCTTCTTCTTTGCAAAAAAGCGGACTTTCTCCTACACATCCCGCGATTCAAAAAGCAAATCGGTACCTTCTCCAAAAGCAGCAGCATACGTACGGCGACTGGAAAATCCGCAATCCAAAAGGAAAGCCTGGCGGTTGGGGCTTTTCTGACTACAACACCATGAACCCGGATATTGATGATACGACAGCTGCTCTGCGCTCTCTGCGCCTGCTCGCCCGTACGGATATAACAACAGCTGCTGCCTGGAAGCGCGGTCTCGAGTGGCTATTATCCATGCAAAACGACGATGGAGGCTGGCCTGCTTTTGAACGAAACACAGACGCTGATTTCATTCGCCACCTGCCAATCGAAGGAGCCGATACCGTCAGTACAGATCCGTCCTCTGCCGATTTGACAGGGAGGACTTTAGAGTTCCTCGGAAACTATGCCGGACGAACATTGACTGACCCGCATGTAGAAAAAGGAGTCCGCTGGCTTCTCAAACATCAAGGGTCAGACGGCTCCTGGTATGGACGTTGGGGAATTGCTTACCTATACGGCACTTGGGCTGCCATTACCGGGCTGATGGCGGTTGGCTTTTCCCCTACTGATCCCGCCATCCAAAAAGCGGTTGCGTGGCTGGTTGCCAGTCAAAATCCTGACGGCGGCTGGGGGGAATCTTGCCAAAGCGACCAGAAAAAAACGTACGTCCCTCTCGGAGCAAGCACACCCTCGCAGACGGCATGGGCAATCGATGCACTGATAGCCGTGTCATCCAAGCCGACCCCAGAGCTGCAACGAGGGATTCACTACCTGCTTACTCACAATCAAGCAAACGACTGGACGACTCGCTACCCGACTGGCGGGGGGCGTCCTGGCGGCACTTACTTTGCTTATCACAGCTATCGTTGGATTTGGCCGTTGCTGGCTCTCAGCCACTATCAGACCAAATACGCGAACACGTAAAAACTACCGCTACCCTCTTCGCAAACCAAGACCTAACGGTTGAAGAGGAACCTGGGGTGAATAAACCACGGCGTGTGGCGGCGTATCAAAAATAGAGTAGCAAGACAGGACATCGGTGTCCCCAATCAGCACAATCGACGACTGAGACACTCCCCCAAAGCTGAAATCACCGACGTCTATTTTTTTATTCGTCACCTTCATATTCATGGAACTTTTTCTCCTTTTCCTAAAACTCGTGCCATCCATACAACGTATGCGGATCTCACTGGTTCGGTCGCAAAAACAGGTATGAACACCCAATGGCCTACGACATACAATACAGAGAGGATCTCTCCCAAAAGGATGTGCCGAACATGCCAGCATTCGTTGGAGTCATCAATGTAAACAACGTGGGCGGCGTTTTCAATGTCGGAGACGTCCGTAAAATCGCACCTACCAGCTATGCCAAAACCTTCGCGGGTGGAGGATCATTCAATTCTGGTACCAATCTGTCCTTTAAAATTCCACGTAGCGTCGTCTACATCAATGAACAATCCGATAATGATATCCCGCTTTTTGTAGAAGAAACGAATGATTTCCGGGCAAAGGGACGAGATTTCGCATGAACTTTTTTGTTACGCAACATATCGTAATCAATTCGCTCAAGATCGAAGGCATAAGCAACTCTTCAGTGTGCCAAATAGGAAGCGCAGGGATTATCAAACCCGTATCCAAGCTGTACAACACCGGCGGATTCACAGAGCCAGCTCCACAGGTGGGGCCTCTGCCCACAACTGGTTCGGAAGAATTCGTGCCCCTCATCCCGTTGGTTTCTCCCTCGCCCTTACGCCCTGGTATGCCTTCGCGGTTTGCCTAATTCGATGTATGTTAGATGAAGAAGGATGGTCGTCATGTACATGGATCCCGAAATGATGCAGTATCTTCAACAGTTACATGACTATATACAATTGCAAGACAAAAAGATCGAGAAGATGAAGCAAATGCTTGAACAGCTGCAGCAAGACGTAAATGAACTCAAGGAAAAACAGATTCCTTCCGTCATCAAGAACGAGTACAAATTCGATCTGCTAAAGGTTGAGCGACTGGAAGGGACTCTCAATATCGGCTTAAACCCGAAAGGAAATGACGCTGGAATCGGTGATTTTTCCATCAATCAATCGATGGATGTCCCTAATCCGCACCAAAGCAATGCCCCACTTTTTGACCGTGTCCAGAAAGAAATTTATCAATACCTGGAGACAGATGCCTACCACGTTCTTGAAAGAATCGAAACAGAGTGCAACTATCCACTGGATAACAATTATCGTGCCTTTATCTTGGATGACATTAAAAAGCAGATCGATCAGCGGATTAAGTATTACCTGAGCGAGCTCCCTGCCGATGAACTAGAACCAGAGCAACTCGATGTTTTCGTGCAAAATACAGTCCAAAAAGTGAAACGGGATATCGACAAGACCTGCGAAACATTCGTGAAAAATTTGCCTCGTGAGGTGAACGAACCATGATGAGGTATCAAGTGATAAACGAAGCCATTTGTGTAAAAAAAGTCTCTGTTAGTGCTCTCTCTTCTGCTGCTTCCTTGTTTATTGGAGACACACAGACTGTAGACCTCAGAGCGATTTATGAAACCCCACCCGAAAAAATGATTGTCGGAGCTTCGATTCCGATTGATACTGCTCTGCGTGCTTCTTAAGGAGGGTTGTCTCCATGTACCGAAGGACCAGTCATGTCCATAAGCTGGATGTTCTCTCGGTCGATACCTCATCTGTTCTGCAAATAGGTGATTCCCGGCAGATTGATGCAGTCTCGAACATTTTAGCCGTCCAACGCGAGCAGGCCATCTTCTATGAAAATGAATTTATGTTCGAGGATTACTCGGTCTTTTCCGTTCCCTTAATTCCCCCTAGTCTCTCAGAACCGATTTGCATTGATACGTTCCACGACTGTCCGTACATTTTCATTCGAAAAGTGGAAGTCCCTTTCGTAGCAGGAGCGTCCGTCGTCCATGTTGGTTCTAATGAATCCATTACACTCGAAACGCGAGTCGTAAATATTCGTCACATTTTCCAAGACGAGCCAAAAACCAGAGGGAGGGGGTAGGCTGTGCCTTCTGTCATTGGAGCTGTCAATATCAATAGTAATTCGGGTACCGTTAACTTCGGAGATACGCTCAACATATCGCCAAAAACAGCCGCCAAGACATTCTCCGGTTCAGGAGGCGGCAACACAGGCAACGTCGTCAATACGCTCAATGGTGTCAACGCAACGAATACACTAGACCCCAATGTCGTCGATCAACCGATGTTTGGGAACATCTAATCCCTGCAGTGTTAATGTCTTTTCATTGACACTGTTTTTATTTTGGCTGAAAAAGGAAACAAAAAAGGAGGCACGAGGCCTCCTTACTACAATATTTCAATATACCCTTCTGTTCCATGCACGCGAATTCGTTGCCCGTCTTTTATCAGGGTGGTGGCATTTTCCACGCCGACAACTGCTGGTAAGCCATATTCACGCGCGATAACTGCTCCATGGGTCATCAGTCCACCAACTTCGGTGACTAGACCTTTTATGGATACAAACAATGGTGTCCAGCCAGGGTCAGTAAAGGAGGTGACTAATATATCTCCCTCTTCTAGATCAGCATCTTCCATGTTTAAGATGACACGTGCTCTTCCCTCTATAACGCCGGAAGAAACAGGTAGACCTACAATCGCATTGGCTGGCAGATTTTCTCGTTTGTACTCACCTGCAATGATTTCACCATCAGACGTGATTACACGCGGGGGAGTCAGTTTTTCAAAAAACTTATAATCGTCTTTTCGTTTGCTGATGATCTGATCATCCAGTTTGTTTGTGCGTACGGCTTCGTGAAATTCTTCAAAAGTGAGATAGTATACATCTTCTTTTTCATGAATAACGCTTGTTTGGACGAGTTGTTCGGCTTCTTTCAGTAAAGCCTGCTTATAAACGAAGTAGCGATTCACCATGCCGTATTTTGGGTATTCCCGGTAGCCGATGAAATTCCGGATGAGGTCGATCTTTTGTTTTGTTTCTTTGGCTTTTTGTTCACCATCCGGTAATTGCTTTAATCGATCTAATAACTCTTGCTCTTTTTCCAAAGCTTCCTGTCGCCCTTGTTCGAATTTTTGTTTGCCAGCATTCGGCTCAAAGTTTTTGATGTTACCTAGAATCATGGGGACAAGCGTCATTGGTTTTTCACTCCAACGAGTTTTTGTTATATCGATTTCTCCGGCACATCTCATTCCGTATTTCCTGAGATAAGCATAGATTGCGTCTTGCGTTTCCTGTCCACCTTCAAACTGAACCAGTTCATCCAAAAAGTCATCGTCTTTTGCATGCTGCAAAAAGTCAATTACTTCTGGATAAGGACGAACCACATCTGCAACATCCATGAGCGCCAGTCCCATTTCCGAAGTAATATTGTGTGGCACAGATTGAGAAAGCGTGTCTGCTACGTTTTTTTCCCCCAACCACTTGTTCATTTTTTCATTGATCCATTTTGAAGCATCCATAGCAGCCGTAATCACACCTATGTTTTGTGGATCAAATAAAATCTTCTTTAATTGCTGGATGTCTTCTCGAATAAAATCAAATAACTCCGGTCCTGATTTCGTTTGGATGTGATGCTTTAACTCTTCGATCGATGTTTGACTACGCTTAATCAAATCAGCAACAATTGTCGGATCGTTTTCGAATTGTTCTTGAAAACCCAAAGACGACAAACCTTTATTGCTATTGTTGGGACTCTGTTCTTTTTTATCTATGGGTAATAATTGTATAAAATCTCCTCGCTCTATGACGGTCATAAGCGCGTCTTTAATAAGCGGATCGGATTGCCCCAGGGTATCTAATATGGTTTGTCTGCTGTCAGGTGAAGCCAGCATATTTGTAACATCAACAAACAGCCTTCCACCCGCTTTGCTCATGGGTGCAGGAGTTGTTAACAGGAAAAAAGACAGTCCCAATGGTTTTATGGGGTCGGTCATCATTTGTTGATGGCCAACAGATACATAGACGTGATTTTCTTGATCATTCGCTTTAGGAATGGGGTATAAAGTCGTGATTGGACGACTCTGGACAATATAAAAAGTATCATCAACCAAACACCATTCGATATCTTGTGGGCAACCAAAATAAGCTTCGATCTGTCTTCCAATGCGTGCCAGTTGTAAAATTTGTTTTTCAGTAAGGGTTTGAGTCTGTTGCTGATCAGGATCGATCGGCAGTGTCTCTGTTCCCCCTTCTTGTCGTCCATAGATAGCCAGTTTTTTGGTTGCTATCCTCTTATCGACGATTTCCTCTTCCTGTACTTTATAACAATCGGCAGAGACCAAGCCAGAGACCAGTGCTTCTCCAAGTCCATAACTGGCATCGATTGATAGCACCTTCCGGTTGGATGTAATTGGATCAGCGGTAAATAAAATCCCGGAAGCCTGTGGGAAAACCATTTTTTGAACAATAACGGATAAATAAACGTGTTTGTGGTCAAATCCATTTTGCATCCGGTAGATAACCGCGCGATCCGTAAATAGAGATGCCCAACATTTGCTGATATGCTGCAAGATTGCTTCTTTGCCGATGATATTTAAATAGGTGTCTTGTTGACCTGCAAAAGAGGCATGTGGTAAATCTTCAGCAGTCGCACTAGAACGCACTGCATAAGCATACTCCTCTCCGAATTGGGAGAGATAGTGAGTAACGGCTTTCACAACATCGGAAGGAATTTCTACTTCCATTATGAATTGGCGAATCTTCCTGCTGATTTCACCAATTTGATCTCGATCTTGTACGTTTAGCATGGTTAGTTGATCCAGCAAAGCATGGTACATTTCGTTTTGTTCGATGGCCTTTTGGTATCCCACTGTTGTCACACAAAATCCTTCTGGTACTTGTATTCCTTGAATTTTTGACAATTCCCCTAAATGCAACCCTTTTCCGCCAACGAGCAAAAGCTGCGTTTTTTCCATTTCCTCAAAACCGAGAACCAAAGAACTCATTCAACATCTCTCCTAACCATTAAAATTGAGAAAAAACATTTGACAGGAGTTCACCAGCATGGTACGATTAAAGTGTAAGATGCGTTAACTATGACTACATAAATTAAAACAGTCGTGATCTGATTATATCATCGCGTCTGTTACTGTGCAATAAAAAAGAACCTGGGCAGAAATATCCAGGTTCTTTTTTGATTTTCCACTACCACCTGCTTTTACAAGCTTGCTTTAAATGTTGTTTTTCGTTCATTCGCCGCTCCATCCCGCATCAAATAGATTTCTAACAACCCATCCTGATACTGGGCCCTCATCCCTTTTGAACTGACGGAAACCGGTAAAGCCAGCTTGCGATAAAACGGGCCGTAGCTTCTTTCCCCTTGTGTACGAAGCCCGTGGTGCTCACTTTCTTTGATGATCCCCTTGACCTCCAGCCACCGTTGGTCGGAGAGGGTAATCTCCAGACTATCGCGATCGAAGCCTGGCAGTTCACAGGAAACAATGACCATTTGCTCTGATTGGAAGATATCCGAGGCTGGGGAAAAATGCGAATCGTCTACCTGCACGAAACGCATCGGTTTTTCCTTCGTCTTTTTTTTCCCCTTTTTCACGGGTGGTACATTTGGCGCGGCTGCGGCAGTCGTCTTTTGTGTTGCTTGCTTATTAAGCGTCGCAATATTCTCCCAAAAATTCGTATCCAGCACCTGCCCCATCTGGCTTAATGCTTTCCACGGATGATCTGGGTCAAAGCCGAGCTTGGACAAACTTTCGGATGCTTTTTGTAACTGCTTCATGGTCTCTTGCAGGTTTTTCATCACTTCCGCACTCCCTCCCCAGTTAAGGCAAGACTGTCTTTGTACGATAGAATATGTGCTTTTGCCTGGGGAGTGTGCTCATGATCATCCAGTTTGACCTACATCAGCACTATCTGTCGCTGGTGCAGGCGGAGCCAAAATATCTGGTGGTGGCATGTTACTATCCGTCGGCTCAGGATTGGATTCGCCGCCATTTCCATCTGGTACAGTCGGCGGTGTTACAGGCTCCTGTGTTGGTTCTGGAGCCGTATTTGGTGATGGTTTGGCTGGTTTCTGTGTTTTTGGCTGTTCTTTTGTACCTGTCGTGGGCTTTGGCTTCGAAGCTGGTGTTCTCTTCTCTGCTTTCATTTCGACCTTGGCTACTTCCGCTACAGCTGCATCACTGAGCTGTTCGCTCTGTCCAGCTACACCCACTTCTGTTTGCAGGGCAGTTCGAACAGCTTGCATGTTCTCCCTCGGCCATAAGGAATAAGGAGAACTCCAGATCGCCCCATTATCCAAAGTAACCATGTTGCTGGACGAAAAGCTGGCAAAATCGAGTGCCAATCCTTTTATTTGGTTTTGTGAGAGATCGGTTTTGATATGTTGACCAACGGTATCCAGTACGGCTGTCAAACTCGATATCCCATCCAGAGACATGCTCTTTTCTGCCACAGCTCGGATTACCTGCTGCTGCCTGCGATTGCGATCGAAGTCGCTCGAGTTGTAAGCGTCTCCACGTCTATCGATGCGATGGCGAACGAAGCCGAGTGCCTGCTCTCCGTTCAATACTTGCTTTCCTTTTTTCAAATTGCGGTATACACCTTGCTTCGGCAATTCATATACAAGATCGCGATCGACGTCAACCGTAATGCCGCCAAGCTTATCTATGACCGCTGTGAAGCCCTCAAAGTCAAGCTGCACGTAATGCTCGACAGTGATCCCCAGCATGTGATTCAATGTTTTTTTGAGCATCGTCATGCCATTTTCGGTAACAGGCTTTCCTTTGATTTCTGCATCTTTCCTGATATTTTCCCCTAATGCAAATACTTCATTGACTTTGTGATAACCTGGATATCCTGGGATTTGAACGCGGGTATCACGTGGCAACGATACCATGCTCAGCTTTTGCGTAACCGGATTGGCGACCGCGACGACGAGGACATCCGTGTTTAACATGCCGATATTTTTGCGCGTATCCACCCCGACGATGACAAAGGCAATTGATTTTTTTTGCTCATACGGCTTTTCTACAACAGGTTGATCCGGCAGCTTGTAAGGGTCTTCCGTTACAATGTCCAGTGTCTTGTTTAACTGGTTGAGGGCATAGCCTGCTCCTACAGCCAACAAACAGAGGAATAAGCAACCCGCCAAGAGCAGATACATCCGCTTGCTTCGCTGGCCACGCTTGATCCGTTTACGCGGCTGTTTTGCAGGAGCTTGAGGCTTGTCATTCTTGGCTTGCACGTTCGGTTCACTCCTTTTTAAAATCACGTGGTCCATAGTGCTTTGGGCTTTTCATTTTTCAATATATTCTGGAAAACCATGTCCCATTTTACCACAATCTGCCGTCAAATTGTAGAATCCTGCCGATTCAACTCGATCGGTTTTCCCTGAGAGTTCTTGCACTTGCGAATCGAAACAGGTAGTCTAAAACTGAGGAAAATCGGATAGATGAATAAGGGAATCGGAGGGACTTGTGAGTGGAACACATACAGGTGCTGATCGCGGGTGGCGGCATCGCAGGGTTGTCCGCAGCAATATGGTGCCAACGATTGGGTCTTTCTTGTCTTCTTATTGAAAAAACGGATCGACTCGGCGGTCAACTGCATCACATATACAACGAGATTACCGACTTTCCGCCCCTTGTATATGACCAGGGAGCTGCCCTTGTAAAGGTACTGATCGCACATCCTTACATCCAACAGCCAAACATACGATTGAACGAAGCCATTCTTTCCATTGATCGGGAAACGAAGCAGGTAATTACTTCGAAATCCGTTTATCGTGTCGACTATTTACTCATCGCCACAGGAGTCGGCTGGAATGAAATACCGGCCCTAGCTGACTGTCCGAGCGTCCTGTCGCCTTGGTTTTCTACAACTGCCCAAGCGCACAGCATCGCCGGGCAAGATATCGCCGTCATTGGCGGAGGAGATCGTGCATTAGAAAGTGCAGCAAATTTGAGCTTTCATGCCCGACAAGTCTATCTGTTGGTTCGGAGCAGTGGGTTGCGCGCTCGTCCCGAATGGCAAAAGAAAATCACAGGCCAGCCCAACATCCAAGTCCTGTGGGAAACACAAGTAAGTGATTATCAGGAAGAAGAGGCACGGACTGTTTTGACACTCACCTCTACGCGGGCAGGCAATCCGCAGACGATCGCAGTCGATTGGATTCTGCCGCGAATTGGTGTTCATGGAAACACAGCGGGTCTCGAAGGCTTGGACACGTTTGGCGATGATTATTTGCAAACGGATTCGTATCAACGAGTCAACTCTCCATGGATATACGCAGTCGGAGACGTGAGCAACGGAGCCGCTTATGCGAGTTTGTCACTGGCAGTTGGTCAAGCGATGAAGGCGGTCAAGCATATTTCCTTGCAAATTCAAAACAACAGATCAAAGAGCCTGTAGAAGGAGAGCTTTGCATGTACGCTTTTTACGACGATTTCGGCTTACCTGTCAAGCTAACCTTTTCCCCCGAAGAGTATCGTAACCACCAAGCAGGTCACGTGCTGGTCTTCGCTTTTTATCAAGGAAAGCTGTTATTTACTCGCCATCGTACACGCGGTGTAGAGCTACCCGGTGGAAAAGTAGAAGCGGGTGAAAACAGCTTGGCGGCAGCCGTTCGTGAAGTCTATGAAGAAACCGGCGCCATTCTGGAAGGGATTGAGCGCATCGGACAGTACACCATCGACGATTCGATGCGAAAAGACATTTATATCGCAAAGGTAGCTGACTATACAAACCAGCCAAACGGCTCAGACGTGCTTGCCACCATTGTGTTTGCGGATATCCCGCGAAATGTAAAAGGCAATCAGGAGTTTAGTCGCATTCTGCAAGATGATGTGTATCCGCTCGCACTCGAACGAGCTTTACGTCATCCCTTCGCTACCTCCTAGCCATCAAAAACAGGCTCGTCCCTGTCGCTCTCCACATTGTACCCGGTGAGTATGACCGACAGAGACAGCCTGTTTATTGTTTTTCCTTTTCCTTTTTTCCCGACAACACGCGTTTGACGAGCTCATTTGGATCAAAGCCATACTTTTCGATGGCTCTTTCACGTTGTACCTCATGTACCGTTTCTCGTTCAATTCCCAGTACCTCTGATATTTGCCGCCACGCTTGCGTCTCGGTGTCTTTTGTCCCTTGTCCTTGCTGCTCGAC
Organism: Brevibacillus sp. AG162; assembly: GCF_006715575.1. Taxonomy (NCBI): domain Bacteria; kingdom Bacillati; phylum Bacillota; class Bacilli; order Caryophanales; family Paenibacillaceae; genus Brevibacillus; species Brevibacillus sp. AG162. The sequence continues at coordinate 339,108 of NZ_VFNO01000001.1, read as the reverse complement.
CTGCTTAGGCTTCAAGAAGAAGATCGCAACTACAGCGAAAACGAACGATAAACCTGCGATTGATAGAAACATGACCGTTCGAGAAATCTCGAGCAACCAGGTAAAAATAGGCGGGCCGATCGCAACACCGATAAAACGGACACCGCTATACAAAGAAGTAATCATGCCCCGCTCTGTTTTTTGTACGGCCCCAACGATCATCGAGTTCAGGCAAGGTAAAATCATCCCCGTCCCCACGCTGCCGATAACCAAAATGCCAATCAGGACATAAGCCCCTTTGACAAAGCTGGCCAGAATGTAGGACGTAGCGAGCAAGAACATGCCGACAATCACAAACAGACGCATCAGCTTCAGCTTCTTTTTGATGATGATTCCTGTTACATAAGCCGCAATACTCATTACGAGCAATGGAATCGCCAAGAAAAAGCCTTTGATGACACCATCGATCTTGTATTTTTCCTCCAATAAATCAGACAGGTAAAAAAGTACACCAAACAACGTGAACAGGCAGATGCTCCCAATAAAAAACGCGGGGACAAGCCATTTTCCGTGCTGCTTAAACACTTGTGAGATCGAATGCATGTATTGCTTGACAGGGAGCGGCTTTTTCTCCTGTTTCTTTTCCTTGGTCAGAAATAAAAACATCAGGAGGACGACACCGCAAATCATCGGAAAAGCTAAAAAAACCATATACCAAGAAATGAGAGCAAGCAAGGAGCCAATTATCGGGCTTAATACTTTTCCCATCCCGTTTGATGTCTCCAAAAGCCCCAATGCCCTACTCTCCGAAGCGCCATCGAACAGATCCCCTACCAAAGCCATCGCGATAGGGGCTGTCCCGGCGGCCCCGATCCCCTGCAAGACTCGCCCTCCCATTATGGCCATATAAGGTTGATCCAACCACAGCGCGGAAAGCCCTGCGACCAAACCACCCAGACCGTACAAGGCAAGGGAGATGATAATGACAATTTTTCTCCCAAATCGATCCGACAAATAGCCGGCAAAAGGGATAACAATACCTGCAGCAATCGAAAAAGCGGTGATCAACAAGCTCGTCTGTAAGGCGGTGAGCTTCATTTCCGTTTTCATTGTAGGCAGTACAGGGATCAGCATCGAGTTGCCCAACACCATAACTAATGGAACCCCGACTAGCCCAATCAGGTTTTTCGCATTTTGTGCCATACGAAACTCCTTGTCTTACGCATAAGCGCTACCGTCCCAGCGCATCGCGTTAATAATCTCCCAGTCAGGCTCGACGCCAATTCCGACGCCAGCAGGAATTGTCACTTTGCCCTTTATGGGTTGAAGCGGAAACAATTGTGTAAACGGGTTCTCCATGACGTCCCATTCGACAGGCTCAATCGGAAGGCTATCCATCTTGGTCCAAGCCAGCAAGCAAGCTTGTGCAAATAACGTGTACAATCGTGCCAACGAACCATCAAAGGAATGCGGGGACACACGATAGCCAAACTGACGGGCCATTTGCAAATGCGTTCGATAATCGTCAATACCTCCCGTATGCATCAGGTCAGGCTGTGCAATATCAATGGCTCCCCCCTCATACAAGGGCAAAAACTGCGCGCAGCGGATCAAGTTTTCTCCGCCTGCAAGCGGGATAGATAGTGACGAACGAAGCTTGACGTACTCGTTTGTACGATCCAAGGGCATCGGCTCCTCCAGCCAAAGCCAATTGCCATAACGGGAAAAAAGCCCCTCCCACTTCCTTGCAGTCGCACAATCGTAGCTCTGATTGGCATCTACCGCTACTTGAACGTCTTCGGGAAGCATATTCATCAGTTTTTCGATATGCGTCTGATCCTCTTGAACAGACCGACCGCCAATCTTTACTTTCACCATCTTGAAGCCGTCGTCGACTTGCTGGCTGACTTGCTTCCATGATTGTTGCATCCAGTCTTCTGTTTCACGGTAGGATTGGAGGGAGGCATATACCGGGATGCCAGAATGAATCTGGCCTCCCCACAGTTGGCACACAGATAGCCCCGCCGCTTTCGCCAAAATTTCCGTGAGTGCCATACTGACACCTGAAGCCGATCGCTGATGCCACTTTCCTATGACATCAACAAGGGCTACTCTGTTGTCGACCTGCTTATCCAGCAAGTACGGAATGATTCGCTCACAAAAGCCCTTATGGAGCGTCGGCAGCCAATCGATAATTTCTCCCCAGCCATCTATTCCAGATCTTGTGATAATCCGAATGAGATAGCTGGTTCGATAACGCTTAAACCCATTCGCATCGCCGTAAGCTTGCGATAGACGTTGAAGTAGCGGATACGTTTCTACGCGCTCAATTTGCAGGTCTGCGACCTCTACCTTGTCATGAGTAGTCATCCATGCCCTCTCGTTCTGCTTGCTCTCCCTCATAATCGTCATAGGAGAGGAAGTTTCCTTTCCCTTCTCCTTTTCTCATATACTCCTCATACGTCCCGCTTCTCATGAAATGCACACTGTCCGGTCCGTGATATCCTTCAATATCGGTATAACCGATTTCTTCTACGGCTTCTACAAAGCCATCCGGCTCATTGCTCTCGATATACATTTCGTCGTAATCCGTTTTGTCGGGTTCCTGGTACGAGAAAGGAGTGCTGGATGTCCCCCATGACTCGACAATTTGCCAAGCATCCTCACCGTCAAATCCGTTCTGTCCTTCTTTTTCATCCAAAGACGTACGTCCAAACGGCGGCTGCAAAAATTCTTCTTCAATCGGGCGAGACTCGTTGACTGACGGCGCCGGTGCGTGCTCCTTGCACGTTTGTGCCTGAGGCAGTGCTTCCAGTCGCTCCACGGGTATTTGCTCCCCACAGACCGTACACAGGCCGTAGGTACCTTCCTCCATGCGCTGTAGCGCCTGATCAATCTCTTTTAATGTCTCGCGATCGAGACTGTCTAGGGCTAAATCTTTTTCCCGCTCAAACATCTCGCTGCCGATATCTGCCGGATGATTATCGTACATGGCAAACTCCTGCAAAGAGGTTGTCATCGGTTCTCTCATGCCATAATGGTCCTGTACGCGGTCTTCCAGTTCTTTTTTCTGTTCCAGCAGCTTTTCCCGGAAGCTGGCCACCATCTTTTGGTCCACGCTGTACACCACCTTTGTTTGGTTTCCTCAACAGGTAGTATGTCTTGGTCCCGAAGGAAATATGACCAACAAAACGGTCATGACCTTTTTGTTGGTCCGCTATCGCTCACATCTACTTTTATGAAAAACGTCTCTACGTTTTTCACAGCAAAAAACCTGCCATCCCCAAAGGGAATGACAGGTTGATCAACCGTTTTTATTCTGTTACATGTGCGTAGTGTTGTTCTACGATATCAGCGCAACGTACGCAGAGCGACGCGTGCGACTCGCGGGTACCAACATCAGGTTTCACTACACGGCAACGCTCGCATTTTCCACCGTCTGCGGCTGAGACCACTGCAGCAATTCCTTCGAGTTGTACCGCTTCTGCCGGAGCAGACCCGCTGTGTACATCCACGTGAGCCACGATGAACAGGTCAGCCAGATCGTCCATGGCTGCCAATGTTTTCGCGACTTCTTCCGTTTGTGGGTACAGAGCCAGCTTCGCATCAACGGAGTTACCGAACACCTTATTGCGGCGCGCTTCTTCCATCGCTTTGAGAACCTCGTCACGGATCGCCAGGAACGCATCCCATTTGCTCTCTGCTTCTGCTGCAAAGCTGAGATGTTGCTCGTCGCCTTCTGGCATATCTGTGAGCTGTACACTCTTCTCTTCCACGCCTGGAATGAACGCCCACACCTCATCGGCTGTATGCGGCAACAGTGGAGCGACCAGCTTCACCAGACTGAGCAAGCAATCGTACATCACGGTCTGTGCAGCGCGTCTTTTCAGACTGTCTGGCGCTTCTACATACAGACGATCCTTGCAAATGTCCAGATAGAACGCGGACAAATCAATGACGCAGAAGTTGTGAACGGCATGGAAAACGGTATGGAACTGATATTCATCGTACGCTTTGCGTGTACGCTTAGCGACTTTTGCCGCTTTCGCCAGAACATAACGGTCCAGCTCTCCCAGCTCTTCGTACGCTACGCGGTCTGTTGCTGGATTAAATCCATCCAGGTTACCCAACAGGAAGCGGAACGTATTGCGGATTTTGCGGTACACCTCAGCGATCTGGTTCAGAATCGCATCGGAAATGCGCACATCAGCCTGATAATCAACAGAAGCTACCCACAGACGCAAGATATCTGCGCCCATCTTGTCAATCACTTGTTGAGGCACGATGACGTTACCGAGGGATTTGGACATTTTGCGTCCTTCTCCATCCAATGCAAAGCCGTGACTCAGGACGGATTTGTAAGGAGCTGTGCCATACACGGCAACACCCGTCGAGAGAGAAGAGTTGAACCAGCCACGATACTGGTCAGAGCCTTCCAGATACATGTCGGCCGGCCAAGAAATGCCTCTTTCGCGCAATACAGCCTGGTGGCTGGAACCTGAGTCGAACCAAACGTCCATGATATCCGTTTCTTTGCGGAAATCCTTGCAATCGCATTTCGTGCAAGAAAGTCCTTCTGGAACCAACTCATTCGCTTCACGGGAGAACCATACTTTCGACCCTTCTTTGCGGAACAGATCAGCAACATGGTTGATCGTCGTGTCGTTAATGATTGGTTCATTACACGATTTGCAGTAGAAGATTGGAATCGGTACACCCCATACACGCTGACGGGAAATGCACCAGTCGCCACGATCCGCAATCATGTTTGCCAGACGCGTTTCTCCCCAATGCGGAATCCATTTTACATTTTTAATCGCTTCGAGCATTTGCTCACGGAATCCGTCGATTGATGCGAACCATTGCTCCGTCGCGCGATAAATAACCGGTTTTTTCGTACGCCAGTCATGTGGATAGGAGTGCGTGAAGAAATTGAGCTTCAAGAGTGCTCCGTTTTCTTTCAGCTTTTCTGTAATCACTTTGTTAGCATCTTCGTAGAAGAGGCCTTCAAAGCCTGGTGCCTCATTGGTCATTTTACCTTCGTGATCTACTGGGCAAAGAACACCCAAATTGTATTTTTGACCAACGTTAAAGTCATCTTCCCCGTGTCCTGGAGCAGTATGAACGCAACCAGTACCTGCATCCAAGGTTACATGCTCACCCAGGATGAGTGGAGATTTGCGATCGTAAAACGGATGCTGAGTTTCTACGCCTTCCAGATCTTGACCTTTAAAGGTCGCGAGAATCTCTACGCCTTCCCAGCCAATTTCTTTGCTCGCAGCTTCAATCAGACCGTTTGCTACTAAGAATTTGCGGCCATCTACCTTCACTACGTTGTACTCGAGTTCAGGGTGCAGGCTGATCGCGAGGTTTGCTGGCAATGTCCACGGAGTCGTTGTCCAGATAACAACGCCTGTTTCTGTATCCAGCTTGCCTTTTCCATCTGCTACCTGGAAGCTGACGTAAATAGAAGGAGAGCGCTTGTCTTTGTATTCGATTTCTGCGTCAGCCAGAGCCGTCTCAGAAGACGGAGACCAGTACACGCAGCGAAGACCTTTGTAAATATAGCCCTTTTTCGCCATTTCGCCGAATACGCGAATTTGGTTGGCTTCATATTCAGGCAGGAGTGTCACATAAGGGTTTTCCCAATCTCCACGAACACCCAGACGCTTGAATTGGTCGCGTTGCTTGTCGATATAGGACCAAGCATACTCTTCACAGCGCTGGCGGAAATCGTTCACTTCGATGCTGCGACGATCCAACCCTTGTGCATTGATAATCGCTTGCTCAATTGGCAAACCATGTGTATCCCAGCCTGGGATGTACGGCGCATAAAAGCCTGCCATGGATTTGTAGCGAACGATGAAGTCCTTGAGGATTTTGTTCAGTGCGTGACCGATATGGATGTCTCCATTCGCATACGGAGGGCCATCATGCAAGACAAAAGACGGGCGGTCTTTCGTACGATCTAACACTTGTTGATAAATATTTTGCTCTTCCCATACCGCTTGCATCTGTGGCTCGCGGCTTGGCAAATTTCCGCGCATGGGGAAATCTGTTTTTGGTAGCGCTAAGGTTTTGCTGTAATCCATGGCCTGATTCACTCCTTAAATAAATAAAAGCCTTCACTCATCCCATAAAAGGGACGAGAGAAAGCTCCCGTGGTACCACCCTGATTGAACAAACCCGTACGACAAAAAAGCCTGCATCGGATTCGTTCCACTTCACTCATTCGTAACGGGAATGACGCGCTCACTTACTCACCTGTTTACCATCAAGGTTTTCTGGGCTTTCGGATATTGAACTCCCGGGTGATTTTCTGCGAAAGCAACTGGCCGGGTTTTCACCTTTTCCCGACTCTCTAAGCAGTGCTGGCTCACATACTCTTCCCGTTCATCGTCTATGATTTGTATAAACGTGTTGTCAACCTCTATAAGTGCCTATTTCAAAAAAGTTGTTTTTCATTATAATACCATCATTGGTCGAACGTCAATGATTTATTCAACAGTGACAGCAGAATCTGTCTGTGGCTGTTCAATTTGATCCCAATCGCCATTCTCCAACATTTCCAGCTGTGCCTCCAAAAGCGTCCGGAAGCGCATGCGGTAAACAGAAGCGCGTTTCTTCAGTTCTTCGATTTCGATTGCAATTTTGCGTGACTTCGCGAGTGCTTCATTGACGATGCGGTCTGCATTTTTCTCAGCTTCTTTTAAGATGAGCTGCGCTTCTTTGCGGGCATTCGACTTCACGTCCTCCGCCGTCTCCTGCGCCACCAGAATCGACTTGCTCAAATTTTCTTCCAAGCTCTTATAGTAATCTACGCGCTCATTCAGAATGGCTACGCGTTCTTCCTGTTCTTTTTTCTCTTTTATCAAGAGCTCAAAATCTTTGATCACCTGATCGAGAAATTCGTTCACTTCGTCAATGTTATACCCACGAAAGCCTGTGCTGAATTCCTTATTGTGTATATCCAACGGCGTTAATGGCACATGAACCCCCCACTTTTCCCGATAATTCGTCCTTAATCATTTCGACAGGATTAGCAGTGTTTCCTGCCGTATTTTACAATTTTTTGCCTTGGTCCATCTTATGTAACCAGTCCGACGATCATGCGAAGTCTTCCGCTGCGTGTTGGACCGGCTACCTCAATAATTTTGAACCGGCCATAACCTGCAAGTGAAACCATGTCCCCCATCTGAAGTTGATAAGACGGGTCTTCGATTACTTTCCAGTTGATTTTTACTTTTCCCGCCCGAATTGGCACCAGCGCTTTTGCGCGAGACATATTGTGTACTTCTCCGATGATCGCGTCAACTCGCGGTGATGGCACAGTGATCGTTTTCTCTACAAACTTGGGTGCAGGCGGTGTAAACGCCTCCCATGGTATCCGCTCAAACTGAACAGATGTCCGATGAATTTGCCTCACCTGCGCACAGACAAAATCAGCGACTTCCTCAGCTACAATCGCGTAGCTGCCAGCTGAATCTGTCAGCATATCTCCGAATTTCTCCCGCTTCATCCCGACACCCAGCATCGCCCCCATCACATCTCGATGCTCCAGCACATGAAAGCGCTGATCAGCCCTGATTGCCAATAAGGTAAGGCGATAATCCTCAGGCTCGACAGGAAGGTACTCCGGATGGATGATAATACGAACACGCTCGGCACCCTCGTAGCCTCCATAAGGAGAAACCTTCACATCTCTTACTTGTGAGGATAGACTCTGAATAATCATCAACTGCCTGGGGTCTACAAAATCAGTAAGGCGCATGGCCTGCTTCCGCTCTACTTGCGTCAGCATTTCCAGCGCCCGTTCAACAAAGGGACGTTCTTCTTTTGAAAAATGGTCAAATATGCTCATCGTTTCACTCGCCTACAGGATTTGTTGCAATATGGCGTACAGGCCAGATTGGGCAAAGCGCAGTGCAATCAATGCGACAATGGGAGAGATATCGATGAAGCCGAGGGGTGGGATAAACCGGCGAAATGGCGCCAAATAAGGCTCAACCAGTCTTTCGAGTAACTGGCCGATGCCTGTACCTCTTATTTGAGGAACCCATGACATCAAAATGTAAGCAATAATCATGTATTGATATACCGTAAAGGCAAAATCTAAAATATCCAAGACAACCTTCATTAGCTCACCCTTTTACATTCGTCTTAAATGGCTACTCTTCCAACACACTGGAGATTGTCCCCTGAATATCCACATGGTCAGGCGTACATACAAAGATCGTGTCTCCTACCTTTTGAATGTCGCCGTTCAGCGCGTAGACTGTTCCGCTCAAGAAATCGATAATTCTCTTGGCTTGATCTTTTTCCACGCGATGGAGGTTCACCACAACGGGTCTACGATGACGCAGGTTATCAGCGATATCCTGAGCGTCACTGTAATGACGGGGTTCACAGAGAATCAAACGGATTCCCTCCTTTTCCCGCGCTTGAAACGGTACCACGTTGTTAGCTCGGCCGATCGCTGGCTGGCGTTTGTGCGAGGATTCTTGCTCTTCCCTTTCCTCTTCAACCGTTGTTGTCTCTTCGATGTATTCCTCGTTTTCCAACCCCAGAAACCCCATCAATTTATTCATAACACCCATACTCTTCCTCCTCTCTTACTCCGTGGTTTGGTCAGATTTCCTTTACTCCGGCTTGACCAATACCGATCCCAAACGAATATATGTAGCTCCCTCTTCAATGGCCACTTCAAAATCACTAGACATGCCCATGGACAGCTCTTCCACCTGTGCGTGCGGGAATGCCATTTCGTTAATCCGTTGCTTCCACTCATAGAGGCCACGGAACACCTGTCTGGCTTCCTCTTGATTTTCGACAACAGGCGCCATCGTCATTAATCCGACGATACTTATATGTTTCATATTACTGGTTTCGTGCAAAAAAGCCAATACGTCATTGGGACTAAGCCCAAATTTTGTCTCTTCGCCTGATATATTGATCTGCAAAAAGCATTTTACGACATGATCCAACGCTTCACCGCGTCGATTCAGCTCCTGTGCCAAAGAAAGCCGATCCAGGGAATGAATGTACGGGAATCGTCCTACGACTTCTTTTGCCTTGTTCGTTTGAAGGTGTCCGATAAAATGCCAGATCCCTTTATCGCCGTGTAGCTGGTGCTTGGGCAGGGCATCCTGCACGCGATTTTCCCCAATATTCTCTACGCCTACAGCGAGCAAGTCCCCAATGGCATCTGCATCGACATACTTGGTCACGGCAATAATTTTTACTTCCTCACGTTTGCGGTTCGCCCGATCGCAAGCAGCCTGAATTCTTGCTTCGATGGATTGCAGTCGTTCTTTTAACAATTCTTGTTCCTTGGTCATTACGAACCTTCCTTTCTTTTACAGGTTTTCCTTCCAGCCGATATAGGAAGCCATACGTCCGGTAGTTCCTTGTATCCCGGCTTCCTTGCGATGAGAGAAAAACAAGTCTGTTCTGCAGCTTGTACACCAATCCGTGGATAAAATATTCCCGGAAGAAATTCCTGCTTCGAGCAATATCTCTGTGTTCAGCTGACGAAGGTCCAGCATATACCGCTCCCCTGTGGAGGAGATGACTGCTTTTTCCCAATCGCCTGCACAAGTGCGTACCTGCGTCATGATTCGCTCATCGACTTCATAGCAACAGCCGCCAATGGATGGGCCAATTGCGACGCGGATGTCCTCTGGATTTGCCTCATAGTGCTTCGTCATTGCCTTCACCATTTCCTCGGCAATACGGCCCACTGTCCCCTTCCAGCCTGCGTGGGCAAGTCCGATTGCTCCCGATTGGGGATCAAGAAAATAGAGGGGAACACAATCTGCATAGAACGAGGTCAGCATAACACCTTTTTCAAGGGTAAACAAACCATCTGTTGCAGATATGACATCCTCCAAACTTTCTTTTCCCGCACCGCCTGCTGTAACCTGACAAACCCGATTACCATGCACTTGATCAGCGCATGTCCACGCTGCAAAAGACATCCCGACTTGTTCTGCGAGCTTGCGTCTATTGGCTACTACGTTTGCAGATTCATCACCCACATGCAGCCCCATATTAAAAGACCCGTACGGTTGTTCACTTTCCCCACCTGAGCGAATCGTAAACCCCGCCACTAATCCAGGAAATTGTTGCTCCCACTCTGTTAACGATAAGATTGACTTATCCTCTACCCTGACAAATGGTTCTCTCATGTTGTCACCTTCCTCATATGGCTAATCATACCATAGCCGAAAAGAAAAGAAAGGCTATCCGTGCCTTTCTCCCTTTACTCGCTAGTATTCATCTCCACCAGATGTTTTCACTTCAACTTTAAGTGCTTCTTCCATCCGAACAAGCACCACATCTTTCCCGATCTTCACAATATTACGCCAGGGTATGACGTAATCGTTCCCGGCAGAAAAGAAGCCGAGAAACTTGCCTGGTCCCGGTACGACGATAGCCTCTACGCGACCGTGACGCAGATCGATCTCCAAATCTGAAATTTGCCCAAGCCGTTTCCCATCGAGAATATTTACTACTTCTTTGGTCTGGAAGTCAGAGATTTTTACCATTCTTCCTCACCTTCTTTTCTCCGTTACTTTCAGTATATGAGTCCACTGAGGAATATGTCCGCTTCTTTGGCAAAAAGTAAGGCGATGGAAAACGAACTTTTCCGCTCGTACAAAAAACCCGAACGGTACAAGACCGCCGGGTCGCCTATGTGGTTTCTCATTACGATTGAACGTGCTTTTGCATATGGGCAATTGCCGCTTTTTCTAATCGGGAGACTTGTGCCTGTGATATACCGATTTCCTCTGCTACTTCCATCTGCGTTTTTCCTTCGTAAAAGCGCATGGATAATATCATTTTTTCTCGATCACCTAGCCGCTGCATTCCCTCACGAAGCGCAATTTCCTCTACCCACGTGACATCTTTGTTCTTCTCGTCACTAATCTGATCCATGACGTAAATCGGATCGCCACCATCCTGATAAATCGGTTCAAACAATGAAACCGGATCTTGGATCGCATCGAGCGCAAACACGACATCTTCTTTTGCTACGTTCAATTCCTGAGAAATCTCGATAATGGTAGGCTCTCGCGAATGTTTGTTGGTCAGATTGTCACGCACCTGCAAGGCCTTGTACGCGATGTCTCGCAAAGAGCGGGAAACGCGAATCGGATTGTTGTCCCGTAAATAGCGTCGAATTTCTCCGATGATCATCGGTACGGCATACGTGGAAAACTTCACATTTTGACCGAGATCAAAGTTGTCGATCGCTTTCATCAACCCGATGCAGCCCACTTGAAACAAGTCATCTACGAACTCTCCGCGATTGTTGAATCGTTGGATTACGCTAAGCACCAGTCGCAAGTTGCCGTTGACCAGCTTCTCGCGGGCAGCCAGCTCCCCACTTTGCAGGCGCTCAAACAATTCCCGCATCTCTTTGTTTGTCAACACCGGAAGCTTGGAGGTATCTACCCCGCATATCTCTACCTTATTGCGCGTCACGTCTTTCCCTCCTCGAAGCAAGAAAAAAGTCCCTAACCCGGTTGTCTTGAAAGGCCGCGTAACTGACGCGTAGCCGACCAAGAAGGTGGCAAAAACCACCATCTGTTTCGGTTTAGGAACAGTATCCCCCCAAGCTGGGAAAATATGCGTTAGACCATCTTGTTGAATTCTTTTCGTAACCGTTTTATAATTCGCTTTTCCAAACGTGAAATATACGACTGTGAGATCCCCAACAAATCTGCTACATCCTTTTGGGTCTTTTCCTCTTCTCCCGCTAAGCCGAAGCGCAGCTCCATGATAATTCTCTCGCGGTCAGACAGCTTATCCAGTGCTTTTTTCAGAAGCTTCCGATCCACTTGGTCCTCGATGTTTTTATAGATCGTGTCATTCTCCGTACCCAAAACATCTGACAGCAACAGCTCATTACCATCCCAATCAATGTTAAGCGGTTCATCAAAAGATACCTCTGAACGAATTTTATTATTGCGGCGAAGATACATGAGGATTTCGTTTTCGATACAACGAGAAGCATACGTTGCCAGCTTGATGTTCTTGTCTGGATCAAAGGTGTTCACTGCCTTGATCAAGCCGATGGTGCCAATGCTGACCAAGTCCTCAATATTAATTCCCGTATTCTCAAACTTGCGGGCAATGTATACGACCAGACGAAGATTGCGTTCAATTAGCATACCGCGGACAGCCGGATCACCAGACGGCAGTCGTCCGAGCAAGAGCTCCTCTTCTTCTCTGGTCAACGGTGGAGGCAATGCTTCACTCCCGCCAATATAATAGACTTCTTCGGCGCGTACACCAAGCCAGAGCAAGATTCGGTACCAGGTCAATTGGAGTTGTAGGCGAAGTTTTACATACATGATTAGCCCTCCTGTTTGAGAATAAAGGTTGATTCCTCTGTATAAGTCTCCATCATGGCTGGGTGCACGATGGCCTGATACTTGCCGTCAGCGGCCAATGGGATCGGGTTAAGCCCGATTAGCACCCGTTCTGTTTCAAAACGAATCCCGTCTTGCACGACCATGACATGGTCTGGTTTGATTGCGAGTAAAAAATCCATACCTCTTGACACGCTGCGATACGGGATCAAGCGTACCCGAGACTGCCATTCCAGCGGCAGATGGTCCCAAGATCCGTCCAGCTTCTCCCACACTCCACCGTTTTCATCGGCTTGTCGGAGAAGCGACGGCGGAAGCAAATGTGCGAACATGCGATTTTCCATAATCATGACGGGTATGCGTGTAATCGGCTCGTGGAGCTGGTTTCCAGTATCCACAAGTCCACGGCAAATGACTTTTTCCCCTGCCAACGCAACGACGACATCCACAAGAAAGGTTTCGATTCTTCGCGGCTCCTGGATCGCGCGGTAGCTCTTTTTCCCGAGGAAAAAGACCAGGATAAACCCGATCAGGACAATCCCCAAGGTTGGTTTGAACCCAACGCCAAACCCATCATTATGCGTGACAACCAGTCCATTCACAATTTCACTCTGCGGTGCCAAAAAATACTGTAGCCCAAGCACTCCCCCTCCAAACACAAATGCGACAAAGTAAAAAATGATCAAGTTTTGCGCAAAGGACAACAACCTCCTGTTCCCAAAAGCAATCCATAGCATGATGACAGAAAAGAGCAGTTTGACCCACCATTGATACATCGAAGAAAACACAGGAAAAAAGAAAAAGACCAGATATGCGGAGCCAAACAGGGAGGCAAGTATCATTTTCCACCACACCATGCGCTCTTTGCGAAAATAAGCAGTAAACCAGAGTAACAAGGTATCAATAGCCACATTCAGGAGTAGAATGATATCAAGATACACAACCACTTGCTTTCCCCCTCATCTTTTGACCGACTTGGCAGCAAGCATGTGTCCTAGCAAAAATGGCAAATAGTAGGACGACTTCTATCAGTAAAAGCAGTATATATCAATGTGTATGTAAAGTCTGTCAATTCTTGACGGTGTTTTTTTGGTTTTTTTGTCTAACATTTTTCATCCAATCAACGAAAAAAAGCCTTGTCCCCACTGACGGGAACAAGGCTTTTGACAGTCGTTTATCGCTTTAGTTTTTGTTGCGGCGGCGATTGCGCAGGAATGCTGGAATGTCCAGATTATCCAGGTTGCCCATGGAGAAGAAGGACTTGTCTTCCTCTTCTTCCTTCGCACGGCTGTTATTCGTATTGGAAACTGGTGTCGGACGATTGCCAGGCGTGTTGACCGGCTGTTGTTGACGGCGAGGAGCTTCCGGAGCCCGTTGAGCATGCTCGAAGCCTGTGGCAATAACTGTCACGACCAATTCATTCTTCAATTCCTCGTTAATAACAGCACCGAAAATCATATTAACATCTGGGTCCGATGCGGAAGCCACGATGTCTGCTGCTTCGTTTACTTCGTACAAGCTGAGGTTGGTACCACCTGTGATGTTCATGAGAACCCCACGTGCACCATCAATGGAAGTCTCGAGCAATGGGCTGGAAATAGCACGGCGAGCAGCTTCAGCTGCACGATTCTCCCCACTGCTCACACCGATTCCCATTAGTGCAGAACCGCGCTCAGTCATGATTGTCTTCACGTCAGCGAAGTCCAAGTTAATCAAGCCAGGTGTTGCAATCAAATCGGAAATACCCTGAACCCCTTGTCGCAGTACATTGTCAACTTCACGGAATGCTTCGAGCATTGGCGTATTTTTATCAACGATTTCCAAAAGGCGGTCGTTAGGAATCACAATCAGCGTGTCTACTTTTTCTTTCAAAGCTGCGATACCAATTTCACCATGCTGGGAACGTCTACGACCTTCAAAGGAGAACGGACGGGTTACGACACCAACTGTAAGAGCACCCATTTCCTTGGCGATCTCTGCAACAACAGGTGCTGCCCCTGTACCTGTACCTCCACCCATACCAGCAGTTACGAATACCATGTCAGCTCCACGCAGAGCGTTCTCAATCAGATCGCGGCTTTCTTCCGCCGCTTTTTTACCGATCTCAGGATTCGCACCTGCTCCCAGTCCACGTGTCAGCTTTTCACCGATTTGCAGCTTGATATCGGCATTAGAGAGTTGGAGTGCTTGCGCGTCAGTGTTCAAGGTGATGAATTCTACACCTTTCAATCCTCCAGCGATCATTCGGTTTACTGCGTTGCTACCTCCGCCCCCGCAACCAATAACTTTAATTCGTGCAAAGGATTCCATATCCATATCAAATTCCAGCATATTGCTAGTCCTCCCCAATTCAACATAAGAAAACTTCGTGGCTACAGAAGCCTGTCAACTAAACACAATGGAACGAATCGATACTCGTCTTCGTCATTGTAGTTAAGCTCGGTAAAGCGAACTCCATTAAATAAATTCGCTAAACCAGTTTTTTACTTTTTCCATCAAACCGCCGCCTTCTTTTGGCTTAGACGAGACGGTTTGCTTCTGAGTGCCCTTGAATGAGGGGGTGACGCGAATGCTGCGGCGCTCCATCAACTGCAAGGCATATTGAATCAAACCTACCCCGGTGGTGTAGGCAGGATCTCGCACTCCGATGTAATCAGGAATCGCAATTCGAACAGGTGCGTCCAATTCTTCTTTTGCCAATTCCAACATGCCCGGCATGGCTACGGTACCACCCGTAAGAACATAGCCACCTGCAATTTCGTCGCGATAGCCCAATTTGTATACAGCATCCTCGACTAATTGGAATATTTCCGCAGCGCGCGGCTCGATAATATTGGCCAAATCCACTTGCGTAAATTGCTTTTCAACTTCACTGCCAATCCGGTTTACCTTGAACTTCACATCTTCGGATGCTTCGTCAATAAGGGCACAGCCGTGTTTGGTTTTCACACGATCTGCTACATCTGTATGCGTACGCAGTCCCAGTGAAATATCGCTCGTAATGTGGTCGCCACCGATGCCGATCACGGTGGTCGCTGCCAGTTTCCCCTGCTCGAATACACCGATCGTGGTAGAACCCGCACCGATGTCGACAAGAACGACACCCATGTTTTTGTCATCTTTGGATAGAGCAACAGTGCTAGCCGCAAGCGGTTGCAAGAATATTCCAGCTACACGCAGATTGGTTCGTTGAGCACAGCGAACGATGTTATGTACGACCGTTTTCAACCCGGTCACAATGGTCCCTTCCATTTCCAGTCGGACACCAATCATCCCACGCGGGTCCTTAATGCTCCCTTGTCCATCAACGATGTACTCCTTTGGGACTACCTCGATGATTTCACGGTCTGGAGGAATAGCCACAACCTTCGCTGCCTGAATTACGCGTTGAATATCTTCTTCTCGTATTTCACGGTCTTCGCTGGATACAGCGACAACCCCTTGGGTTTCATGCAGATCGATATGGTTTCCAGTGATCCCTACATACACTTCTTCGATTGAAACGCCAACCATGCGCTCTGCATGATCAACCGCTTCCCGGATGGCATGCACGGTTTGGTCGATGTCTACAATCACTCCCTTCTTGATGCCTTCTGAGTGTGATTGTCCGACGCCGATGATGTTGATGGAACCGTTGTTGATCTCGCCGATCATGACGCGTACTTTGGATGTTCCAATGTCTAGGCTGACTATGAGTTCATTGCTTACCAAACCTGTGACACCTCCCCTGCTACGTCTTTTTTCTTGCTAAAATGAGAACACCTGCATAAATTATTCCACACAGGACAACCATTCCCTTTTTTTCTTATTGATTTTTTGTAAAAAAATGACCATCTTCCCATTTTTCTTCGCGTTATTCTTGCTGATTGATCCATTTGGATAGAACAATTCTCCTAATGACAGCGAGATTGTTGAACAAGCGGACCCCGAAAGCCACGATCGCAGCCAAATACAGATCAATCCCCAAGAACCCTCCGATGAAGGCCAAGCCTGCTGCAAAAAGTGTGTTAAAAAAGAATCCAGACATGAAAATACGAACGTTAAAAGTACGTTCTAAAAACGAACGAATCCCCCCAAAGATCGTATCCAATCCAGCCAAGAGGGCTATTGATAGATAGCTGCTATACTCCTGGGGCACACGCCAATCCAGCAGGAAGCCGACAACAAGACCGACAATCAGTCCGATAAGCGGGAGCCACATGGTTACGAATCTCCTTTTTCTTTCACAGGTTTCATAAATTGAATGACACGTGTTTCGTTATTCGCTGAAATCATCAGCTTGTCCCGTTTTTCGGCCAGCACCTTTTTATTCGCCAGCTGGAAGTTCTCCTCTACGCCCTCCAGTTTCAATGCGGACAACAATACTTCAGGTTCCCCCAATGCTTTTATCTCATACGGAGCCCTGATCGTCCTGGTATCGATTTGGATGACGTCTCCCACATTGCGGATCGCAGTGGTAGCAATCAGTCGATGACCATTAATGGAAACAGCTTGTGCTCCGTTTGCAAACAGGATATTTACCAACCAGCGCAAATCTTCATCGTCAATCGTATAGTCTCCTACAACAGGCACAGGCATATGTTCATCCATAACTGGCTCTTCAGGCGTATGGGCGTCGACAACATCAATAACGATGCCTTCTCCCTCCATTCCTACCATACCAGCCATTCGGCGAGTCCGTGCCAACTCCTCTTTCATAACGGAGATACTTTCATCTTCACTGAACGAGGTTTCGTATTGGTAGTACAGCTGATTATACTTTGAAATGTCTGCGAGCAGGTTTTTGTGTTTCTCCAGTTCTTTTTGCAACGTGGTCCGAAGTTCCGCGATGCTGCGAGACTCTTTATGAATAGGATGAAGACTGCTTCGTAATTGCACAGTCAACATCACACCTATGATAGCACTAATAATGGCAAGAATAAATGTGATTTTACGGCTTTTTTGTAACATAGGTAAACGCATCCTTTTATTTAGGAGTGTTTCGTTTTCGCGTCACCAACAAAGGCAGGCAACTCAACCCGTTCTTTTTTGGCTACGTTTATTTGGACAAAATCTTGCAAGGAGTGCAAAACACCTCCCGGCAAATTCAAAGCACTGTCTAGTGTGTCGGGATTCCCGATCGCTGTTACGACGAACGGAGCGGCCGACTTGATGCCGTTTACGATGATTGTTGGTCCAATGCAACGAATCTCGGAATTGCTCACCACACGCTGCCCGTTAATGCTGATTGCCTCTGCTCCTGCTGCACGCAGTTCATTGACGACCAGGCGTACATCCTGCTCATGCACGATGTAGTTCGCGATGTCTGCACTGTTCGCTGCATTCTGGCTATCCTGCATCGTTATGACGATACCCGGTCCTTCGACAGCGACTACCCCTGCCAGCATCCGCGCTGCATCCAGTTGACTGAGTGTCTCTGCAGCCTCCGATTTACGCTCTGCCATCGCTTCTTCCACTTTTCCCACCTGACGCTGCAAATCGAGCAGTTGATTTTCCAGATGCCGATTTTGCTCCTTCTCAGCCAATATCCGGTCATTCAATTGCGTTTCCTGTTGGAACAGCTGATCATTCATCCGTTCTTTGCGCGTAAGCTTGTTCGTTTCGAAGGAAGTGGCCACTAGAAAGCCGGTAGAAAACGTCACGATGGTTAAATACAAATGAAATTTGCGACGACGACTCATTGTCTACTTTCCCCTTTTTCATTTACTGCTGTGGCTGCTCTTGCCCTTCCTGTATAGGAATAGCCCCTTGAGCCCCGTACGGAATAAACCACGGCTGCTCAAACAAAGAGAGCACCCCTTTTGTATCTGGCGGCAATTCTTTCACAATAGCCGGGTACCAGTTCATCATTTTGTCCAGCTTGTAGATGACGCTTCTTACTTCATTCCCGTCGCGCATATACAGCGTGACGCGTTGCTTGTCATAAACCGTTGGCGTCAGTGTAATATCCGAAATCTCCGCGAGTACATCTGGCGATAATTTCGATAGCGACTTGGCGAGATGGGGAAGGAGCTCAGGTGAGGCCCACGAGCTAATCAATGGCCTGTCCACTACGCGCTTGGCGAAATTGACCTGTTTGAGCACATAGCCATTGTCCAGTAAGGCATAGCGGCTTCCGTCCTGCCCACTCCAAAAAGCGACGCGCTTTTGTTCGGTAATATGTAGCGTGATCAATCCGGGGAAAGAGCGGCTCACCGTCACATCTTTAATGGCCTCTAATGGCTTCAAGTTATTTCGTACACTGTTCTCCCATACGTTTAGAAACTGCATGTCCTTTATTAAGCCCGATTGTGTAATGATTTGCTCCGTCGTATAAATATCATTACCAATCACTCGAATCTCTTGCACCTTACTGTAAGGGGAACGGATAAAAACGATGATGAGAATGGTAAGAAAAAACAATACCAGTAGAAAGACCAGCTTGCGGTTGCCCCTTCTTCTGGGGCGTTGTTGCTTGACTTGCGGAATGCGTTCCTCATATACCGCCATGGCCGTACCCTTCCTCATGTTTTTTAGGCTCATTGCCCAGAGCAAAGTAAATTACTGGATGTCTTCCAAATAAATGTCATTGAACAAAACAGGGAAAGCGGCATAACATTATGCCGCCCACTCTCCCTCGGTTACATCGATACTCGTGATATATCGGCTCCTAATTGACGCAACTGCTCTTCCAGCCGATCGTATCCGCGATCGATATGATGGATCTGGTTCACCGTGGTAATACCTTCTGCAGCAAGCCCTGCGAGGACTAAGGCAGCACCTGCTCGAAGATCAGTAGCTTCGACATTCGTAGCGGTCAATTTGTTGACACCCCGAATAATAGCGGAGCCAAGATCTACGTATATAGAGGCGCCCATTCGCGCCAATTCATTCACATGTTTGAATCTTCCTTCAAAAATGGTCTCTTTGATGACACTCGTTCCCCTAGCCTGTGACAGAAACACCATCAGCTGCGCCTGCAAATCGGTTGGAAACCCAGGATACGGCGAGGTGATGATCCGGTCGTAGGCACGTGGACGGGAGGTGCTTTTGATTTCCATTATATCATGG
Organism: Brevibacillus sp. AG162; assembly: GCF_006715575.1. NCBI lineage: Bacteria > Bacillati > Bacillota > Bacilli > Caryophanales > Paenibacillaceae > Brevibacillus > Brevibacillus sp. AG162. Next base: position 319,702 of record NZ_VFNO01000001.1, on the reverse strand, counting down.
CGGGTCTTGATTTCAACACCGCAGCTACGGGCGACCTCAATTAATGCCGTCAATTGCTCAGGCAGTGTATTGGTCAATTCGATATGTCCCTGTGAAATACCGACAGCCAGCAGATAGGTTCCTGTCACAATCCTGTCCGGTATGATCCGGTAGCTGACGGAACGCAAGCGAGGTACACCACTGATTTCAATCGTATCGGTGCCTGCCCCTCTGATCCGCGCTCCCATTGCATTCAGGAAATTCTGAAGGTCGATGATTTCCGGTTCTCGCGCTGCATTACAGATTCGGGTCGTGCCTTTTGCCAGCACTGCCGCCATCATGATATTTTCCGTCGCGCCCACACTGGGGAAGGAAAGAAAGATATTGGACCCACGCAATTGTTTGGCCCGAAATGTAATGTAGCCTTCCGATTCTTCGATTTTGGCTCCTAGCGCAGTCAATCCAGCCAAATGCAAGTCAATCCTGCGCTCTCCAATGTCACATCCACCTGGCCTGGAAATCGTGACCTCACCCAGACGTGCAAGGAGTGGTCCTGCCAAAAAAATCGAAGATCGCATTTGGCTCATTAAATCATCCGGCACCTGCGGGACACAGACAGATGTTGTATCCAGATCGACACATCCGTCCTCATGCTTCGTATTCGCCCCAAGCAGCGTCAAGATTTCGAGCATGACCTTAATGTCTTTTAGATGGGGGACGTCATAGATATAGAATTGCCCTTCCGCAAGCACAGCAGCAGCAAGAATGGGAAGAGCAGCGTTCTTAGCACCTTGGATCCGAAGCGAACCGGACAGAGGTCTTCCGCCTTCGATCGCAAAAGTCTCCAAACTTTCACCTCCGTGTTACCCCTCGCCCACCACCAGGACTTCCGGATGCAGGTCAATCCCATTTTTCTCGAGAATGGTGCTCCGAACGTGATTAATCAAGGTGAGGACGTCGGCAGCCGTTGCCCCTCCGCAATTCACGATGAAGTTGGAGTGTTTTTCTGAAACCTGAGCTCCTCCGACCTGATAGCCCTTCAACCCAGCCGCCTCAATCAGGCGACCTGCGTGGTCATTTGGCGGATTTCGGAACACGCTGCCGGCACACGGCATCTGCAGTGGCTGCGTATTGCGCCGTCGTTCCTTATTGGCAGCGAGCGTGGCCGCAATCTCCTTGCGGTCGCCCGTCCTCAATTGAAAACGGGCCTCTAGCACGATCCCTTTTTGCTTTTGCAAAAGAGAAGTTCGATAACTAAAGCTCAGTTCCTCGTTACTCAACACTTTACTTTCGCCGTTTTCGAAAAGGATCTCGGCATCAATAAGAATACGTGAAAGATCAGATCCGTGTGCCCCCGCATTCATATAGACGGCGCCGCCTACCGTACCAGGAATCCCTCCTGCAAACTCCATACCTGTTAATCCCATCTTGCCTGTCTCCACCGCCAGGCGGATCATGGAATATCCGGCACCCACACACACCTCTTCGCCCCTGAACTCACAGTGGCTCAAGCCCTCGGCCACTTTAAGCACGGCTCCACGTATCCCTCTGTCCCTCACCAGAAGGTTTGAACCGCGCCCGATTACACTCCAAGGAATTTCATGACGATGGATGATCTGCAAGGCTTTTTGCAAGGATGCTTTATCCTTGGGTTGGATTAACAAATCAGCAGGACCCCCGATCCGCCACGTTGTATGATTAGCAAGGGGTTCATCGGTCCACACTTTTTCGATTCCTGCTTGCATGAGTTCATCTGCGATCATTTTCATTTGTGAACCTCCTGATACGTTTGCTAGGTCGGACCTAGTCTTCTCACGTGTTTGCTCCATACTATGCGTTCGCCCAGATCGGCGTGACAATCGCCCATCTGATCATTTTTTTCGTGTAATCGCACCTAATTGACGGACAATCTCCGTCGCAGCTTGCGGCATCCCCAAGGAAAGAGAGCTGTTTTTCATCTCTTCCCATTTTGCTGGATTGGCAAGGATATTTTCCAAGGAAAGTAGCAAGCTCTCTCCGGTAAGCTCCCGCTCTACGATGACATGAGCTGCCCCTGCGCGTTCCAATCCCCTTGCATTTTTCTCTTGATGGTTGTTCGTGACATATGGGGACGGAATCAAGATCGAAGGCACACCGAGTGCTGTTATTTCTGCCAAGGTAGATGCTCCTGCGCGACCAACCAGCACATGCGTCGCTGCCAAAACATCCGGCATATTATGGACGAAAGGAAGCACAGAAATGTTACTTGGAAGTGTTCCCAGTTCGCGAAGCTGTGCCGAAATCGTTTCAAAATGAACGTCGCCCGTCACATATACAAAATGAGTATCGGCATATTTGCCCAACTGCGTAACAACGGAAAGCACCGCCTCATTTATTGCGCGCGCTCCCCTGCTGCCACCAAAGATCAGCACGATTTTTTTGTTGTTGTCCACGCCCAAAAAGCTGCGACCCGCCTCTGCATTACCGTGCATGACTTCCGTTGCACGCGGATTTCCGGTTAGCACCGTTTTGGACGGGGGAAAATGGGCAAGCGATTCTTTGAACGAAACGGCCACCCGTGTAGCTGAGCGAGAAAGAAACTTGTTGGTCAAGCCCGGCACTACGTTTTGCTCATGAATGAGAGTCGGAATTCCCAATCGCGAAGCAGCATATACGACTGGACCACATACGTAGCCACCCGTCCCAATTACGACATCGGGTTTGAACTCGCGCAGCATTTTCTTGGCATCGCCAACTGCTCGGACGAATTTCCATAAAGTCTTCAGGTTGTCCAACGACAGCTTGCGTTTCAATCCGCTAATTTCTACGGATTGGAAAGGAATATTTGATCTCGGAACCAAACCTGCTTCCAAACCTTTTTTACTGCCAATATACAAAAAGGCAGCCTGCGGATTTTGGCGGGAAACTTCCCTCGCCACCGCAAGCGCCGGATAAATATGTCCACCTGTGCCACCGCCTGTTAAGACGACACGCATACGTTCACACCCTTTTTTTGAGAAGGAGTAGCAATAGGCTGATTTACTTGCTTATTGCGTACTCCTTTTGAGGTTTCTATTATCGAGAAAAACGCGAGATGTTCAACAAGACGCCAACTCCAGTGAGCATCAGTGTCAATGATGAACCACCGTAGCTTAAGAACGGCAACGTGATTCCTGTCACGGGAAACATCCCAGTCACAACACCGATATTGATGACTACCTGGATGGCAATCATGCCAATGATTCCTAGCGCAAGCAGGCTTCCGAACAAATCTGGAGCCGTAATCGCCGTCCGCATTCCCCTCCACAACAAGAGGAGAAAAAGCAGGAGAATGAGTGTGCCTCCGATGAAGCCCAACTCCTCCGCGACGATTGAGAAAATAAAATCATTGTAAGGCTCAGGCAAGTACAGATGCTTCTGTCTGCTTTGTCCAAGGCCAAGCCCCAACAAACCGCCGGGACCTATTGCGTAAAGGGATTGGATGATCTGATAGCCGGTATTGAGCGGGTCAGACCACGGATCGAGGAAGGACGTAATCCTTTTGATTCGGTAAGGTGCTGACAAAACCAAGCCGATGAAGCCAACAACGCCGATCATTCCCAACCCGACAAAATGACTGATCCGCGCACCTGACGCAAAAATCATGACGACAGCCGTTCCCATCAAAACTGTCCCTGTGCCCAAATCCGGTTGCAGCATGATCAAGCCAAAACACAGAACCGGGATTCCCAAGGCAGGCATAAGACCTTTTCGGAACAAGACAATTTGCTTCTGATTATCGGAGAGCCACTTCGCCAGGAATGCAACGACGCCAAGCTTTGCAAATTCACCTGGTTGAATTCCAAAGGCTCCAAAACCAAGCCAGCTTTTCGAGCCATTTACTTCGATCCCGATGATCAGAACCAAAATCAACAGACCGATGCTCACCAAATACCCTGGCTTGGCCCATTGCTTCCACACCCAGTAGTCGATATTCATCGTAATGTACATGGATGTAATCCCTAACAGTGCGAAGATCAGTTGCCGCTTGGCGAAAAAATACGGATCAGAAAACGGCGGCTTTTGTGCCACGATCGCGCTGGCGCTGTACACCATCACGATGCCAATTCCCAATAAAAAAAGTGTTGCAAAAATAATTACGAAGTCGGGGGCAGAGCGTACCTTGCTCATTGTGCCAGGTCATCCTTTCTCATGCCGTCCCGCTTTTGTCATATTCTTGATTGTACCAGTGGGACGTTATGCTAGGCTTGTTTTAAGTCTATGCACGCCGTCCTTAAACATGCTCCCCCTTGTCTCAAACGAAGGAAACATGTCCCAACTCGCACAAGCAGGGCTCAGTAAGACCACATCACCTGATTCGGCCAACTGGGAAGCAGCAAGAACGGCTTTTTCCACAGTATCGACATGGATACGCTCATTAATCCCTGCTTCCTGAGCACGTTCCAGTAAAATCGGAGCCGTTTGCCCGAGAGCGATGACTGCTTTTACCCGGCCTTGGATCACAGGCAGCAGTTCCCGAAAGTCAACACCACGATCCAGCCCGCCGCAAATCCATACGACCGGCTCCTTGCATGCTTGCAAGGCGCGCGATGCCGCTTCCGGGTTCGTTGCTTTTGAATCATTGAAGTATTTGACACCGCGAATCGAATCCACGAACTCCATCCGGTGCTCTACCCCTGGGAAAGTAGTAAGAACTTGTATAATTGATTGCTTGTCCGCTCCCGCGAGCTTCGCAACAAGAATCGCTGCCAGTGCGTTGTCCAGATGAGGAACGGTAATATCCGCTATCGCAACGATTGGCTCTGTATTCCCATTCCCATCCGCAAACAGAATCAAACCATCCTTGACAAAAGCTCCCTTTGGCACCTCTTGACTCTTGCTAAAGTAGTAGATGGCTGCGGGGAGGTCTTTGCATTTTTCTACAATCTCTGGTTGGTCATATGGCAAAATAGCTGCGTCATCTGCGGTTTGGTTGGCAAACATTTTCAGTTTGGCTGCCAAATACTCTTCCATTGTGTGATGGTAATCCAAATGAGCAGGATACAGATTGAGCAAAACACCGATATGCGGGCGGAATTCCCATGTCCCCATCAACTGGAAGCTACTCAATTCGGCAACGAGCCATTCGTCGGGACCAGCTTCCTCAGCCAGGCCGCACAACACGGTACCAATGTTGCCTCCTACTTTCGCATCCAGACCCGCTTCTTTGAAAATCAGTCCGACGAGTGTAGTAGTGGTGGTCTTGCCATTGGAGCCTGTAATGCCGATAATCGGTGCCTTGGCAATCTGGGAGGCCAGCTCCACCTCCGTCACAACAGGAATGCCTAATGCCTGCGCCTGCTTGACGGGTGCTGCTTCATACGGAATCCCCGGATTTTTGACCACAAGGGATACGCCTTCATGAATGAGATCATCGGGGTGAAAGCCGCAAATGACCGGTATCCCCAACGATTCCAGCTCTTCTATACCCACTGCTTCTTCACGTGGCTTTTTATCATTTACGACGACATGAGCACCAAAGCGGTGTAGCAGTTTTGCCACTGCGACACCGCTCTTTGCCATACCAATAACGACGACATGCTTATTATGAAAACGCATCATCTGATTGTCACCACCTCAAGGTATACACCCAATCCAGCAAAGAACATACCGACGAGCCAGAAGGTGACAACCACGCGCCACTCTGACCAGCCTGTTAATTCAAAATGGTGATGCAGGGGACTCATACGGAAAATACGCTTTCCACGTGTCTTAAAGGAGACTACCTGCATGATAACAGAGAGCGTCTCGACAACAAATACCCCACCGATAATAGCCAATAGCAATTCCGTTTTGGTCATGATTGCAATTCCCGCCAGGGCTCCCCCCAGTCCGAGTGAACCCGTATCACCCATGAACACGCGTGCCGGATGTGCATTGAAGACGAGGAAGCCAAGTACCGCACCTACAACAGCCGCACTAAAAATAGCGGTGTCATAATCTTGACCAAACCATGCGATGATCGCATAAGCACCAAAAGCAATTGCTCCCGTCCCTGCCAGTAGTCCATCCAATCCATCTGTGATGTTAACGGCATTCGTTGTTCCTACCAAGAGGAACAACAGGAATGGGAAGTAAAAATAGCCGAGCTCCAGCTTCCACGGTGTACCTGGCAGATGGATGGACGTGTCATGCCCCATCATGAGCAGCAAAATATATGCGCCGATTGCCAAGACAATCTGACCAGCAAACTTCTGTTTGGCGGTCAACCCGAGGTTGCGTTTTTTCCTGATTTTGATGAAGTCATCCAAAAAGCCGATTAAACCGTATCCGAGAGTCACCAATAACAGGAAGTAAATTTCCATTTTCGCATTGGCAAACTTCAACACGGTAAATATGAGTGCCAAAAGAATGATGGTGCCTCCCATCGTGGGAGTTCCAGCCTTCTTAAAATGGGATTGCGGTCCTTCCTCACGAATTGCCTGCCCAAATTTCAGGCGGCGAAGGAAGGGAATAAACAATGGGCCAATGAGTACGGCGATGAGAAACGCAGCGACGATCGTGACGATTAGGACGTTGTCAACGAACATGCCCGAGCCTCCTTTCTTTCGATGCAGTGTGTGGCATCTGTTCTATTCTTGGTTGTACCGGGCAATCGCTTCGCGCGCAACTTCACGGTCATCGAAGGGCAACACCTGGTCTTTCACAATTTGATACGTTTCGTGTCCTTTTCCGGCGATCAAGATCACATCGTCCGGCTTCGCAAGCGAAACTGCATGCGCAATTGCTTCACGTCGGTCAGTCAGTGCCGCATAACGATCAGGTGCCACTTCCGACAAGCCAGCCAGCATGTCATCGAGAATCGCCTGCGGCTCCTCCGAGCGCGGATTATCTGATGTTAAGACGGTCAGATCAGCATATTTCGTTGCAATTTGCGCCATGATTGGGCGTTTCGTTCGATCCCTGTCGCCTCCGCAACCAACGATGCAAAATACGTTGCCACGGGCAAATTCCTTGACGGTTATTAATGCATTTTCCAAGCTGTCTGGCGTGTGGGAGTAGTCGACGAGTACCGCAAACGGCTGACCAGCATCCACTGCTTCAAATCGCCCATTTACGCCTGCCACCTCTTCCAGACTCGCTTTGATCTCTTCTAGTGGAATACCTTCTGCGAGTGTAACCGCGATGGCTGCCAATGCGTTATACACATTGAACTTTCCCATCAGCTTCAAGTTCAGACGCGCACTACCAGCGAAGCTTTCGACTGTAAAAGAAGTACCTTTACTTGTGATTTCGATTTGCTTTGCCCTTACATCTGCTGGCTGATCGATGCCGTATGTAATGACTCGCGCCGGTGTAACGGTAGCATATAATTCAGACGCCTCATCATCCGCATTCAGTACAGCCGTTTTTAGACGCTCTGCGTCATAGCTGTTGCCCAGCTGGGAAAACAACAATGATTTGGCGTAGCGATAGTTTTCCATCGTTTTATGATAGTCGAGGTGATCCTGCGTCAGGTTGGTGAAAACCGCTGTATGGATTTCGCAACCGCGGACTCTTCCCAGCTCCAGCGCATGAGAGGAAACCTCAATAATCGCATAGTCTGTGTTTACATCGCACATGCGACGAAAGCTTCTTTGCAAATCTATGGCATCCGGAGTCGTATTTTTGACTTCCTCCGTTACGTCCCCAATTCTCATATGGATCGTTCCGATTAAGCCTGTTTGCTTGCTTTGATCGCGCAAAATTTTGTCGATCAGATGCGTAGTGGTCGTCTTTCCATTTGTCCCCGTTACGCCGATGACTTTTACTTCTTTCGTAGGAGATCCGAAAATACGATCAGCCAGCATAGCCATTGCCCGCCGGGTATCCGGTACTTTGACAATAGTCGCTGGCACGTCCAGATCTTGTTCGGATAACACGGCGACGGCACCATTCTTCACCGCCTGGGCCGCGAACGTATGTCCATCCACGGTATATCCAGTCAGACAGACAAACAAGTAGCCGGGCTTTACCTGGCGCGAGTCTGCTGTCAAACCCGTAATCTCCATGCTGTCATCCCCCGAAACCGTTACTGGCAACAAAGGCATGAGCAGATCCCGTAGAAACATGAAACAGGCACCCCATTCTCCAACTAGTATAGACAGAAATTTGAACATTTGTACTTGGCTACGCCGATCAATTAGGCGCAGTCTTGACGAACAAAGGCAGAGCGAACGTAGACAAGCCTACTCCCCTCCGCCTTCGAAATCTCATTTTATAGCTAATTGGTCGATTTGTCACCAAGGTATATGCGAATTTTTCCGCCCTGATCAATTTTTACTCCAGGTGCCGGGGACTGCTGAATGACATACTGACCTTTACCTGAAACGACTAGCGGCAGCGTATCATACGTTGTCACTACGTCTCTCATGGATTGTCCGACCATGTTTGGCACTTCGATTGGCGCCTTTTCACCAAGTGCTTTGTTAATTTCCTTGGGAATGCCATCTTTTCGTTTGGGGACATTCAAATGTTGAAGGGAGGACTCCATGATACTTTTTACACTCGGGGCGGCAATCAATCCACCAAACGCCAGTGCTTTCGGATTGTCTACGGCGAAATATACGACGATCTGTGGATCATCAGCTGGCGCAAAGCCGATAAACGACACGATGTATTCCCCATCGACGTAACGGCCATTTTTTACTTTTTGCGCTGTTCCCGTCTTTCCTCCTACTCGATACCCTTCAATATATGCCTTATTACCCGTTCCTTGCGCGACCACGCTTTCCAACGCATGCCGAACTTTAGCTGAGGTCTCCTCGGTAATCACCTGTCGAACTTCTGTCGGCAAGGTCCTCGCTACAACATCGTGCGTCACGCTATCCCGCCATTCTTTTGCGACAAACGGCTTCATGAGTTTGCCACCATTAATAGCAGCTGAGACTGCAGCCATTTGTTGAATCGGCGTTACCGATACCCCTTGACCGAAAGAAGTCGTCCCAAGCTCTACCGGTCCTACTTTATTCAAATTGAATAACAGCCCGTTTTCTTCGCCAATCAAATCGATCCCTGTCTTTTGTCCGAAGCCAAATTTTTTGATATAGTCAAATAGTCGTTCTTTTTGCAGTCGCTGGCCCATCGTAACAAAGCCAGGGTTACAAGAATTTTCTACCACTTCCAGCATCGTTTCCTGTCCATGCCCCTGCCGCTTCCAGCAACGCAATCGCTTGCCTGCCACGTTTATGAATCCCGGATCGTAAAAGCCCTCGTTCAAATTGATGACACCTTCGTTTAAAGCAGCTGCCAGTGTCACAATCTTGAATGTGGAACCAGGCTCGTATGTTTTCCAGATAGGGAGATTTCTATTGTACACCTCCGAAGGATAGTCCCTGTAGGCGTCCGGCTGAAAAGTCGGGCGACTTCCCATTCCCAATATCTCTCCTGTCTTTGGATTCATGGCGATCGCCAGAACATCATCAGGCTGATAAGCGACCACCGCCTGATCCAGCTCACGTTCGATAAAAGATTGGATGGTACTGTCCAGCGTTAAATACATGTCCATGCCATTCACGGGTGCTACGTAGTCTTCGGTTCCACCTGGCAGCACGCGCCCTTTGGCATCTGACGGAAATGAGATATGCCCCTCGGTCCCCATCAAGAAGGGATCATAAATTTTTTCAAGCCCTGTCAACCCTTGATTGTCAATGCCTGTGAAACCAAGAATATGGGCTGCCATATTTCCATTCGGGTAAAAACGCTTCGTATCCCCTGCCAAGTATATGCCTGGCAAATTCAATTCTTGTATTTTTCTCGCCTTTTCAATAGACAGTTTTCTTCCGCCTGGAATCTGGTTGTTGCTCATTTCTTTTTTCGTAATGGCACGAAATACATCTTCTTCTTTTTGCTCCAAAATGATGGCGAGCTGTCTCGCTGTTTCTTTCGGGTCTTTGATTTGCGCTCCTACCGATACCAGTGTGGGGACGGTCATATTCGTCACGAGCTCATTGCCACTTCTGTCTAGAATGCGACCGCGATTGGGTTGAAATTTAATTTCCCGCTTGAGCAGTTCATCTGACATTTGCGAGAGTTTCGGTCCTTCTATCAATTGAACATAACCCAAACGGGTGACAAGCGCAGAATACAAAACGACTCCTACAATCAAGATGATAAAAATGCGACGGCGTACAGTAGCATTGGATACCCGCAAAGCGAGTCCCCCCTCAAATAGGTTGTCTCTTCTTAACCTTATTCGCAGGGGGGACTAGTTAGAACTATGGAGTTGTCGGTGTTTGCGTTGTTTGGTCTCCTGGTTTGTCAGAAGGAGGCGCCTGTCCAGATGCTGGCGGCTGTGCTGCCTCACCTTGCCCAGTTTGCTGACCGGAAGATGGCGGAGCCGGATTATTTCCACCTGATTGATTTGTAGTCGTATTCTGCCCCGGATTGTTTGGCGTCGTTGTAGCAGGCACTGTGCTGCCCTCCTGACCTGGAGAAGGCGCTGCCGGTACAGGTGGTTCCGACACGGATTGCAGCGTCACCTGAAGCAGTTCTGTACCCTGGAGCACCGTTCCCGGAGGAATACTTTGCTGGGTGACGAATCCAGTTCCAGTCGATTTCATTTCGAGATTGATCAAAGAGCTGAACTCCATGACATCCCGCAATGATTTTCCTTTGAAGTCAGGCATCTTTGTTCCTTTGACCCTGTCTGTTACAAGGATAATCTGTTCACCTGGAACGACCTGCTCATAGGCTTCCGGATACTGTTTGACGATTTTCGTACCTGTCCCAGCTACCGTGACCGTCAAATTGTCCTGCTTCGCCCGCAATTGTGCAGCTGTCGTGGACATCCCTTCAAACTTAGGCAATGTCTTCGGTGTAGTAGGTGAGGATGCCAGCGCTGCCTGCGCTTCTTTTTTCTGCGTTGTCTTTTCACTCTGTTTATTCTTGACTAACGACAGATCAGGCTGCTGCTGCAAATATTGCAGGCTGCGTTCCATAATGGATGTAAACATAGGAGCGAGCATCATTTGGCCCCACAATGCATACCATGCATCTGTTTGCGGATCGTCAATGACGACATAAACCAACAGCTTCGGGTTGTCTTTTGGCGCAAAACCGATGAAAGAACCAACGTAACGGCCATCCATAATTTTCCCTGTGTTGGGATCGTATTTTTGCGCAGTTCCCGTCTTTCCTGCTACTTGGTACCCTTCGATCTGATATTGTCTACCCGTCCCGGGTTTCTCTGAGACAACCTTCCCCAAAATGTCGCGTGTCTGTTTCGCAGTCGCTTCACTTACAACCCGCTCCACAACCTCACGTTGTGTGCGATTAACGACTGCTCCCGTGTGAGGATCGCGCATTTCTTTTACAATATGAGGTTTTAGAAGCTCTCCTCCATTCGCGATCGCCCCCACAGCGGCAACCTGCTGGATCGCCGTAACCGTTGCTGCTTGACCATACGTTGTTGCAGCCCAGTCACGTGGTGACCGAGGTTTTTCCAGGTTGATCAAACTTCCTTTTTTCTCGTAGGGAAGCTCAATTCCGGTTTTTTCACCCATCCCGAATTTTTTGAAGTATTTCTTCAGACCTTCCAGCTTCAACCGTTCATATCCCAACTTAGCGAACAATACGTTACTGGATCGCTGAACCCCTTCCAAAAAGGTGATGGTTCCCCAACCGGCACCATTGTTATGGTCGCGGATCGGAATCTGCCCCTTGATGGTATAAGCACCTGATTGATAGGTTTCATTCTGATTAAACATTTTTTCTTCAATCGCTGCCGCCAGCGTAATAATCTTAAACGTAGAGCCCGGCTCAAACATGGTGGTGACAGCATGGTTATTGTAGTTTTCAATCCCGTTGTAGTACGTATTCGGATTAAACTGCGAGCGGTTGCCCATCGCCAATACCTCACCCGTTTGCGGGTCGGCCACAATGACCGTCATGCCCTTCGGCTTGTACTGCTGTTCCACCTTGTCAAGCGCTTGTTCTACATAATCCTGTATTTGTCGATCAATGGTAAGATATACATCTAAGCCGTCTTTTGCCGGAATGTACTCCCCTTCTCCGTCTGGGAGCTGGTAGCCAGCACGATCCCTTTGGTAGGCAATATGTCCCTTTATACCAGCCAATTCTTCGTTCAATTGCAGCTCAATTCCCATTTTCGGTTCATCGTATAAATCCAGATAGCCGATCACATGGGAGGCAAAGGCATTATTCGGATAGACTCTGCGAGTCGTTTCAGTCAAATAGATGCCCGGGAGCTGGTTCTTTTTGACTTGCTCTCCACTTGGCAACTTGGGATATTGCAATGCCAGAATGCGGTTCCTCTGCTCTTCACTGATCTTTTGCCCGTAGCGTCCCAATTCCACCACTTTGTTCTGCTTGGTCAAATTCTTTACCAATTCTTGAACAGGCGCATTCAAAATAGGAGCCAGCATATTCGCTGTGTAGTAGGGGTCTTTCACCACATCTTCGTCTCTCGCGTCAAGTGGCTTCAGCCTTGCATTAACCGTGTATGCCTTACCATCATACGCCAAAATTTCTCCGTTTCGATCATAGATCGCTCCACGCTTCGGCTTCAAAACATGCTCCCTGTCCCACTGCTTTTGTGCAGTTTCCATGATTCTGGCAGCCTCTGCTGTTTGGATCCAATAAATTCGAAAGCTCAACGTCGAAAAGGTCAAGATCAGGCATAAGGCTACCACGAGAATTCGCCAATTTACTTTTCGTTTCCATTCCATCTCCATTCAACTCCGTCGCATCAAAGATCGCCCGTCTCCCATGAAAGGTTGATAGGGGAGACGAACGCAACCTAGCCGAGTCAGGAGCAGACTCGAGCCCAGCTAAGAAAAAATGTTACCGCACATAAGGAGCAGTAACATTTAAGGTTTTTTGGGTTGTGTTTGTGGCAGAGAACTCGCCTGTACCTCTGGCTTCCCAATCGTATGTACAGCTGCTGGATTGTATACCATCCCCTGCTTCTCTGCTTCTTTTTGCAGGCGATCCCGGTTGGTCATTTGCTCAATTTGCAATTTCAACGTTGCATTTTTTTCTGTCGTCAAACGATTTTCATGTTTGGTGCTTTGGATTTCGTAGTTCAACTGGGAAATTTGCGAGTAGCGGACACCCACTAGACCCAAGCCGACGACGGTTAACGAGATAAATAAGAGATACAGCAATTTTTCTCCGGTCGGAATCGTTGGCTTGATCCGAACCGTGCGCTTTGTTGTTTTCGTTACAGAGCGGGATTGTTGTTCCAACTCCATAGCTAGATTTCCTCGGTAGTAACTCATCGCTTCTCCCTCCCCTTTCTCGTCGATCCCGGTCTACAGCTTCTCCGCTACCCGTAGTTTAGCTGATCGTGCACGATTGTTTGCTTCCAATTCTTCTTCTGATGGCAAAATCGGCTTCTTTGTAATGACTTTTACAACCGCTTTATTTCCGCATGTGCAAATCGGAAAGGCTGGCGGGCACGTGCACCCTTTTGAAAAGTCTTGATAAATTTGCTTGCAGATTCTGTCCTCTAATGAATGAAACGTGATGACACTTACGCGACCTTCTGGATTCAAAACCTCAATAGCATCGACGACGGCCTCTTTGAATGCATCCAATTCATCATTGACTGCGATCCGAATAGCCTGAAAGGTACGCTTCGCCGGATGGGGTCCGGTACGGCGCGCAGCGGCAGGAATTCCTTCCTTAATCAACTCAACAAGCTCACCTGTTGTTTTGATCGGCTGCTTCTTCCGTTGTTGAACGATTTGCCGGGCAATTCGCCGGGAAAACTTCTCTTCTCCGTACAGCCAGATGATCTTGGCAATCTCTTCTTCATCCCACTCATTGATAATGTCATAGGCGGACAATGGCGCTTGTTGGTCCATTCTCATATCCAAGGGCGCATCGGCATTGTAGCTGAAGCCGCGCTCTCCCTCGTCCAATTGCGGAGAGGATACCCCGAGGTCAAACAACAACCCGTCTACACCAGCCAAGCCTAAATCTCTCACAATGTCTTTGATATGGCGGAAGTTGCTCTTTACCAGCGTGACTCTATCCATATAGGAAGCGAGTCTTTCGCGGGCATTATCCAGTGCCCAGTCGTCCTGATCGATGGCGATAAGTCGACCGCCCTCCGTCAGCTTGGAAGCAATCAAACTGCTATGCCCGGCTCCACCGAGTGTACAGTCTACATAAATGCCTCCAGGACGAATATTTAGCCCTTCGACAGCCTCATCCATCAAAACGGTTACGTGATGAAACGACAATGTCGTCACTCCTGTTCTTCTCGCTGCTACAAATTAAAATCAACCAGTTTTTCGGCAATTTCTCCAAAAGAGCCTTCTGACTGGGCAAAATAATCTTCCCAGCGTTCCTTGCTCCATACCTCTACACGGTTTGATACCCCAATGATCACACATTCCTTTTGCATGCCTGCATGCTCACGTAAATTGGGTGGTATGTTTACCCTTCCCTGCTTGTCCCACTCGCATTCGGTGGCACCTGAAAAGAAAAATCGTGTAAATGCGCGAGCATCTGCTTTTGTAAATGGGAGAGACTTGAGTCTTTCCTCTAGTTGTTTCCACTCATCTTGCGGATAAGCAAACAAACATTGGTCCAGCCCGCGGGTAATAACAAAGGAAGTGCCTAGCCCTTCACGGAATTTGGCTGGGATCGTCAGGCGGCCTTTTTCGTCGATGCTGTGCTGATATTCCCCCATGAACACGCCCTGGTCCCCCACTTTCCTGTCGGTTGGCTCCACTTTCCCCCACTTTTCCCCACCTGGTACCTATTTGTTATTATAAAAAAAAATCCTGCGTTTGTAAGCAGGATTTTTTCGCATATTTTTTTGCCGGGAAAAGACGGGATTCGCGGGACTATTCGACCCAGCTTTCCAGGTAGGATTTTTGCTCATCCGTCAATTTGTCGATTCCGATGTTCAGAGCTTCCAACTTGTACTGAGCAACCATTTGATCCAATTCGAATGGTACGTTCAGCACTTTTTTGCCAATGTTTTTGTACTGTTCATTGACATAAGCCAAGGATACCGCTTGCAGAGCAAAGGTCATATCCATGATTTCAGCCGGATGTCCGTCGCCAGCAGCCAGGTTCACGAGGCGGCCTTCTGCGAGCAGGTACACTTTTCGACCATCAGCCAGGACAAATTCTTCAATATCTTTACGCACAATGCGGGAAGAAGTCGACATTGCATTCAGATCGACCTTGTTTACTTCGACATCGAAGTGACCCGCGTTGGACAAGATTGCGCCATCTTTCATCACAGCAAAATGCTCTTTGCTGATGATATCACGGTTACCTGTCACTGTTACGAAGTAGTCACCATGCTTCGCAGCTTCGAGCATTGGCATTACTTCAAATCCATCCATGTAAGCTTCTACCGCTTTGATTGGGTCGATTTCGGTTACGATTACTTTTGCGCCCAAGCCTTTTGCACGCATCGCTACACCTTTACCGCACCAGCCATAGCCAGCTACAACAACAGTTTTACCAGCCACTACGAGGTTCGTTGTACGGTTGATACCATCCCATACGGATTGACCTGTACCATAGCGGTTGTCGAACAAGTATTTGCAGAATGCATCGTTTACGGCAACCATCGGGAATTCCAGCTTGCCTTCTTTCTCCAACGCTTTCAGACGCAGAATACCTGTTGTCGTTTCTTCTGCACCACCGCGTACTTGAGACAACAGATCACGGCGCTCACTGTGCAAAATGGTGATCAGGTCGCCACCGTCGTCAATGATCAGATCAGGACGAGTTTCCAGTGTTTTGATCAGGTGCTCTTTGTATTCAGCAGGATCTGGATTGTATTTCGCAAATACGCGAATACCGTCTTCTACCAATGCTGCGCAAATGTCATCTTGCGTGGACAGCGGGTTGGAACCGGTAATGGTTACTTCAGCGCCACCAGCTTGAACTACTTTTGCCAGATAAGCCGTTTTCGCTTCCAAGTGCAAGGAGATCGCAACTTTCAGGCCTGCAAACGGCTGCTCTTTTTCAAAGCGCTCACGAATGCGGTTTAAGACAGGCATGTGTTCTTTTACCCAATCAATTTTCAGATGGCCGTTGTGCGCCAACGACATATCTTTTACGATGCTTTCAGAAACAGTGTTCATGTACGGATGGACCTCCTTTTATCTCATAAAGCAACCTTGTCTATCATATCATACGCAAGTTCAACCATCATCAGTTTTTCCAATTATTTTCCTATTATCGGCAATTTACGCTCTGCGGTTTCTACCGTTAGCAGCTCCAAAAAGCGCAACAAAGCCTGAGGCATCCATTTCTTTTTATGGTAGACCAACTGTCGGAAAACACGGATATCCGGATGGGAAAACGAGAGTATCACTAGTGTACCATTTTTTACTTCTTCTTGTACGACAATTTTCGGAAGCAACGCAATTCCCAAATCATAGGCAACACATTGTTTTATTGCTTCCAGGCTGCCAAATTCAAAAGAAGATTCCACGGTGGCTCCTGCTTCACGCAACACCGATTCCATCATTCCTCGGTAACTGCATCCCTTTTCTGTAAAAATCCAGGTTTCCCCGGTAAACTCGTGCGTTTCTACCTTCTCTTTTTTGACCAGTGGATGGGTAGGTGCAGCCACAACAACTAGTTTTTCCTCACCTAAAACGACATTTGTCAGCTCAGATTGATCATGGAGCCAATCGAGCACAAAGGCGAAATCGTACTTCCCTTCCTTTACTCCCTGTCTCAAGTCTTGGCAGATGCCCGGCGCAAGCATGATCCGCATACGTGGCTGCTCCAAGCGAAATTTTTGCAAATAAGGTGGCAAATAAAAGGCTGCCAATGACTCCACTGTTCCGATACTCAACGTTCCCGCCAGATGTGCCTGCTCTGACAGATTCGCTTTTGCCTCATCTAATACAGCTTGCAGCTGTTCGCTGTAGCCGAGAAGCACTTCGCCCGCGTGGGTAAGCCTGATTTTTTTGCCCCAACGCTCGAATAGGCTGACACCGAACTCCGATTCCAGATTTTGAATTTGGGTCGTCACACTTGACTGCGCGTAGCCTAAAATTTCGGCTGCACGAGTAAAGCTCTGGCATTTTGCTACTTCACGGAATGTTTGCAAATAACGAGTATCCAAATTTCCTCCTCTTTTCATCGAAAAAACCGATTTGAATTATCTAATATTATAGATAACTCCGATGATTAAGTCTATGCTACACTTCAGTTACCAACGACAAGGTAAGTAAAAAAGTGAGGGATCTACCTATGGGGAAATTGTCCACGCAAGCCCCCGGCCTAGCCAAAACACTGCGACTTCCGCAAATCGTCGCCTTATACATCGGGGCGGTGATCGGTTCTGGCGTACTGCTCATTCCCGGACTTGCAGCGCAAAAGGCTGGTCCAGCTTCCATTTTAGCTTGGCTCGTCATGTCTATTCTCGTCCTGCCCATGGCCATTACGATGGGTCTGTTATCTGCTCGTTATCCGAGCTCAGGTGGAGTCTCTACATTTGTACGGACAGCCTACGGAGATCGTTTCGGAAACATGGTAGGCTGGTTCTTTCTCTTGTCTGTCCCGATTGGCGCACCCATTCTGAGTGTTACAGGGGCCAACTACATTGCGATCCTGCTGAACTGGAGTGAGTCGCAAGTGTATGCGGCGGCGGCTCTGCTTCTTCTCGCTGTCCTTCTGATGAATGTTGTAGGCTTGCATGTAGCTGCACGTGTCCAAACAATTGTTGTCTCGCTGATTATCACGATTTTGATTTTGGCCGTTGTCGCAAGCATTCCGCATGCATCTGTCACGCACTTTACCCCTTTTATGCCAAACGGTTGGTTGAGTGTCGTGCAAGCCGCAGGTCTGATGTTCTGGTGCTTCATTGGGTGGGAAGCCGTGACGCATCTCTCAGAGGAATTCGTCGATCCTGCGAAAAACGCGATTCGCGGTGTTTTGTGGAGTGCGGGAATCGTCGCTCTCTTGTACTTTGCCGTGGCCTTTATGACTGTGGCTACGCATAGCTACGGGGTCGGCATCTCCGCTGCCTCGCTCAGTGTCATGGTTCAACTCTCCCTGGGTCCGATCGGGGGATGGATTGTAGCCGTAACCGCCTTGTTCATTTGTATCGCAACAGCCAACGCTTACATTGGAGCTGCGTCACGCATCGCCTATTCGTTGGCGCAAGAAAAGATCGCTCCTCGCTGGTTTGGCACCCTCCATACCAAGTACCGGACACCAACCGGCGGACTTTTGTTTCTCTCTCTTTGTTTTGTCGTCGTTCTCGGCGTACTCTATTTCGACGTGATCGACTTGTCCAGACTCATCGAACTGCCCAATGCTACCTTTTTTGCGACTTACATCGGCGGGTGTCTGGCTGGGGTCCGACTCTTGCGCAATAGTCGCGTAGGCCGAATCGCTTCCTGGACTTCTCTCGTCTGTACAGTAGGACTCTATCCTTTCTTGGGATGGTCCGCTCTCTATCCCCTCGTGATTGCACTCGTCCTTTTTATCTGGCAAAAACGTCATGCCTGACACGAAAAAAGGCTGGGGTCATGTCCCAGCCTTCTTTTCTTATTCATCTTTTCCAATCAGTCGAAACGTTTTGCCATCGCTCGAGGAAAGGTAAAACGTGCGATCGACGCTTCCCCCCAACTCCCCTGCGTAATATTGAACCGTCATTCTGTATTTATTCATTCCGATTTTTGCAAAGTACATCAGCTCATTAAACTGCGGAAACCGGACATAATCATACACTTCATACTGCATAAACGAAAAATGCTCGCGTAAAAACGATTCACTGACAGGCAGATTGTTTTTCTTTACATATGCGACCAAGTCATCAAAGCGACGAATCTTTTGCGTATCCATCACGTCCCCTACAAATGACGAGACAGCTTGTGTCATTGCCTTCTTCTCGCCCTCTGTGACATTGCCAGGGTACAGTTCGGCGATTTTGGTTTCCAAACGATTTAACAGGACGACTGCCTGTGCTCTGCTGATTTTGTCATCAGGACGAAAGCTTCCATCTGGAAATCCAGCCAAAATTCCCATTTTGTAAGCAGGGTAGACTGTCATCACCTGTGTTTCATTGTCGACCGAAAGATCCGTGAAAAATTTCGCTGTCGTTCCCCGATATTTTTCTCCTTCTGATTGATGCCCGATGGCTGCCAGCAAGGTTCTTGCCGCTTCCAACCGCGTCATGCTATCCGTCGGTTTTCCGGATGGCATGATACCCGCTGAAGCCAAATGGTGATAGGTTTTTTCCGACCAACGTCCCGCAGCAGCCTGCAAGTAGGTCTCTTTGATAAAGCTGTCAGGCTCATGACCTGTAAAGGAAGGAATGACGCGTTCAATCAGGGATAAAAACTGTTCTTGCGTCACCGTTCGCTCTGGCTGAAAGGTTCCGTCGGGAAAGCCCTTGATCAATCCTTTTTTGGTAGCAATCCCTATTTCTTTTGATGCCCAATGTCCATTTGTGTCAATAAATGCAGGTGAATTGGCCACGTATTCTTCCCGTGCGTCGGCCTTTTTCAATCCTGCGGTTGCGATGCCCGTCAAAAAAACGGATAAGCTCACAACTAGTAGAGTGGCTTTTTTCCCGATTTGTTGTAATGTAATCTGCATCCCGAGTACCACCTTTCCCCAAAAACAATCCATTACTACTAAGACGCAGAATTTGTCGGAAAAGTTTCGGCATAATTTGAAGAAATGTTTTCCATCAGCTTAAACAACAAAAAAATAGCCGGGTCCACTTCTAGGACGATCCGACTATTTTGTGCTGCACTTTACAGGTAATAAAGTTGATGAGTACCATCATGCGCGAATGGCGCATCTACTAATCGGTCAATCAAACCAAGACCATACTTATTTGCAAACGGGAAAAACGAATGCTTTCTTTCTTGCAATCCACCTTCGGGCAACAAAGAGGTCTCAATTCGTTGGATGCGCACATGCTCTACGTCATCTTTTTGCTGGAGTGAACGAATCAAACGCTCTTCCAAAAAGGATACTTGCTCTAACAGCAGCTTACTATTTTTCTCGGCCAGACCACGCAATCCGCCATCCAGAGAAACGACCTCCTCTACCAGGGGACGATAGATCGACATAATCGACTCCCGTGCTGATGCGAATTGCTGCTCCAACGGATGTGGCGCCTGGTTTGTGGACCACTCGGTTTTCCATGCGGTGAAATCAGTCAAGACTTGTTCAACAGAAAGCCCCAAGCTATCCAGCAGTCTCAGTTGAGCACCTTCCACAAGGGTAACGGACAAACGAGGCAATACGATCGGCATCTGCATCCCGAATAGCTCGAATACCTCCCGATAAAACGCCCAATAAGCAATCTCACCCGGACCTCCAATGAAGGCAAGCGTAGGAAACAGATGCTCCTGCATCAACCCGCGAGTAACGACATTTGTGCTAAAACGCTCCGGTGAATCTGCAACCTGCTTGAGCAATTCATCGCGACTGTAAGCACGTCTCCGATTGATAAAGCGCTCCCCGTGACGTTCTAGCAGCAATCGATCATCGCCCTCATAGACGAACAAATTGGCTTGATGCTCTTCCACTTGCAATTGAAGCGGATACCCAGCCGTTGAAATCCGATCCGCTGCCCGTAGCAACACCTTCGTCAATTGCTCATTGTTTTCAATGATCTGTGAAAAGATGGGTTGCTGCAGTTCACGAACAAACGGCAACGAGGATTCAACCAGAACAAGACCGTGCTTGCCAAACAGTTTTGCCATCAAGCGGGCAAACCACTCTGCGACTGTGCGCGAATCTGCTGCAGTCTGCGTCAGTAGCTCACGAATCTGTTTGGTTTCGGCAGTCTCTGTTTGTCCCTGGAAAAAATTTTCCAGAAACTGCGTACACAGTTCAGGGTCCAAGGGTAGGGTACTTGCCGATTGACGGCCCTTTTTGTTCAGAGCCAGTCGCTCTTTATGCAGGCGCTTCCCATCGTCCGCTCCCCAGTACACATGATCGATCTCATCGATGTCATGGTCTTCGCCAGCAATCCAGAACACCGGAATGACGTTCGCTTGAAGCTCGGCAGACAGCCTCTTTGCTGCCTGGATCAGATGAACAGCTTTGTTGATCGTATAGAGGGGTCCACCCAGAACTCCTGCTTGCTGACCGCCGATGACCACATATGTGTCTGGCTGTTTGAGCAACTCGATATTTTTCAGTGCTTCAGGGTGAGTACCCATCTCTTTATTAAATCGATATAAACCTTCCACGAGCTGGTTCCGGTGAGGATAGGATTGACTTTGAAGCCATTCCACGCGTTCTCGGTAGGACTGTTCACGGTAGGGATTATGCGCAAAAAACTGTAATGCAGAGGCATTTTGCTGCTGGTACTCCTGTGCCAGCGGATTCGCCAATGGAAGCGCGAGACATTCAACATTCATGCTAGCTCACCTTTCTTAGGGCCATGGTCAACCAAAATTATACCATGCTCCACAGCCACAAAAAACAAGACAACCCACTTTAATGGGTTGTCAAAGTGTAATACAGGCTCGTTCGCGCTTGCATTAAAATTGTGGAGGGGTAACGGACCAGATTAACAAAGCTTCCGTTTCTCCCGTATTTTCGATTGCGTGTGTTTTGCTGCTGTCAAATGAAATACTGTCTCCTGCTTCCAATACATGCTCTTCATCGTTGAAGCGTGCTGTCACACTGCCGGTAATGACCGTAAAACACTCTTCTCCCTCTGACTGCACGAACTTGTCGACAGCCATTTCTCCAGGCATAAGTCGCACTTCCAGCATCCCCAGCTTGGCACTACCTCCCATCGAGAGCAGCGAATAAGTGCCCGTCGATTCAGGAAAGACCAGTTGTCTACGTTTTTGCAAGCGAGTCACATGCACCTGCTTTTGATCAATATCTTCGAAAAAATGAATGATGGGTGACTCCAGAGCTTTGGTGATTTTCCACAGCGAATCCAGCGACGGCTGCGAAATTCCACGCTCTACTTGGCTCAGCAAACCTTTGCTTAACCCTGTCTTGCCTGCCATAATTTCCAAGGTAAAGCCGCGTTCTTTCCGAATCATTCGAATCTTGTGACCGATGGTCTCGATGGGAAGTCGCATAGTTCCAACCTTCTTTCTTATCGGAATAAATACGATATGTATCAACAGTGCTTTACACGACACCCATCGTTTTGATAATTCCGGTCGTAAACAGCACTATGTAGACGATTCCAAACCAGAGAAACGACAAACGCCAGGCCGAAAATCCTACCCTTTTGAGGGAGAGCCGCCCCTTCCACTTCATCTGTACCCACCCAAGGAGCACGGTTACCACCAGGTAAAAGCAGAATACCCACCACCAAGCGGAAAATGCCTCGGGCCAGATCAGTTCGTAAGCAGAAACGGCAGAACGAATCACCAAAAGATTCGTGATATTTATCGCGAAGCGGCCTGCCAATTTCTTGTTCCGCGTCGCCCCATACAAGATGAAATAAACGAGCGGAAACCCGAGAAACGGCACAACCGTCAGCGTACCCCACAAATAGGCCCAGACATTCGCCAAAATGGTCATCTACTGTCGCCTCCCTCCTTCCGTATTCCCATGTCTGACTTCAGAAGGATAACGCGAAGCAAGGTTTCGTGCAGCGGAGTCGGAATCCCGGCCTTTTTTCCTACTTGGACAAGATAGCCGTTGATAGACTGCACTTCCGTCGGTCTGCGCTTCTTTATATCCTGCAGCATGGAGGAAAGATTACGGGAAGTATTTCGGCAAATGGAGACAATTTCCTGCAAGTCTGCATCCTCGATTTTTTGTCCGGCATACGCAGCCACTGCAGCTGCTTCCACAAATAAAGCACGCATGAGCTGTAGCGTATGTGAATTTTCGAGGAGAGCACCATTTGGGATTTCAAAAAGCGCGGTTAACGGATTGATCAGCGCATTTGCGATGAGCTTGCGCCAAGCGAAGGGCTGTATTGCCTTTTCATAGACAGCCTCCATGCCTGTTGATAATGCCCACTCGACAAATGTGTGAATCAGTGGATCATTGCGATCAGAAGTCTCCCAAGAGCCTACCCGCAAAGTACCAGTACCGGTATGCATGACTTCTGTAGGCGACAATCTCCTTGCTCCTTCCGTATTAATCGCAAAGAAGCACTGTGTCTCCGTTAAAACGGTTCGAAGCAATTCGTAATGACCCATGCCATTTTGCAAAGCGATCACCCTTGCCTCAAGGTCTAACCCTTGTAAGGCTGGAAGCACGCTATGCATATCTGGCTGCTTTACAGTTAACAGATACAGATTCCCTTCAGGCAATCCTTCTTCAATCGGGCTGGCGGCAACGGGAACAGTGACTGTCTCGCCATTCAGCCGTTGAAAGCTGAGCCCGCGTTCATTTAGCTGATTCGCCTGGAGTGAACTGCGTGTAACAATCGTAACAGGTTGTCCAGCGAGTGCGAGCCTTGCTGCATACAGCAGCCCGACAGACCCTCCACCTATGACTACCACCCGACACGTCATTGGTTCTAGCAGCATTTGTTCACCCACATTAATCAATGCTTATTTTTCAAGAATAACAGAGTTTTCGGGATTGTTCAATTGATTGCCACAAAAAAAGATCGAAATTATCGAAATATTCCTAGGTTATTACACATTTTCTGTAAAAAAAATCAGGCTATCGCCTTTTGACGACAACCTGACTCCTGATTTATACCGGATAAACCGCATGCTTTCTGTCCGAAAAAACGTGACGCTTTTCCTTGTAAACCTCGTAGCGCTGGATTAATTCTCGTCTCAGCTCGCTTGGAGGCACAACAGCATCTACAATCAAGTTCGATGCCAGTAAGTATAAATCGATGTCTTCCTGATATTCTCTGCGTTTTTCTTGAATAAACGCTTGACGCTCTGCCGGGTCCTCAATCGCCTGTATTTTGTTACTGTAGACGGCATTGACTGCTGCTTCTGGACCCATTACGGCGATTTGGGCACCGGGCAGTGCGAGGCAAGCATCTGGTTCAAATGCCGAGCTGGCCATTGCGTACAAGCCAGCACCATACGCTTTGCGTACAATGACAGATATTTTTGGTACCGTGGCTTCCGCCATGGCGGAGATCATTTTTGCCCCGTGTCTGATAATGCCTGCCCGCTCTACTGCTGTCCCGATCATAAAGCCAGGAACATCTGCCAAGAACAAAAGTGGGATCGAAAACGCATCGCACAACGTGATGAACCGAGCTGCCTTGTCAGCCGAATCGACAAACAGGACTCCTCCCTTCACACGCGGCTGATTCGCAATGATTCCGACAGGCTTGCCATCCAGACGCGCCAATCCAGTAATCAGCTCTTGGGCAAATAACTTTTTGATTTCAAAGAACGAATCCTCGTCGACCAATGCTGTAATCACATCATGCATATTGAAAGCTGCATTTTGATTCTCCGGCACGATGCTGGTGATTTCTTTCGCGGTAGACACAGGGGCTTTTGCCAGTGCAGTCGGTGGCGTCAACGTATAGTTCGCCGGGAAGAAACGAAGATAGCTGCGCGCTGCTTGAATCGCTTCTTCTTCATTGGCAGCCAGTACGTCGCCGCATCCGCTGACGGAGCAATGCATGCGTGCGCCGCCCAACTCTTCCAAGCTCACTTTTTCTCCAATCACCATTTCCGCCATGCGCGGAGAGCCCAAGTACATGCTCGCGTTTTTGTCGACCATGATGACAATGTCACAAAAAGCTGGGATATAGGCGCCACCAGCCGCAGAAGGTCCAAACAAAATGCACACTTGTGGAATTTTGCCAGAGAGCTTCACTTGGTTGTAAAAGATTCGCCCAGCACCCCGTCGGCCTGGGAACATCTCCAATTGGTCAGTGATACGCGCTCCTGCTGAATCGACGAGATAGAGAAGAGGAACACGCATTTTTTCAGCTGTCTCTTGAATGCGAATAATTTTTTCGACGGTCCGCGATCCCCAAGACCCTGCTTTCACTGTCGAATCATTGGCCATCACGCAAACAGTTTGACCATTTACCTTGCCGATTGCGGTCACAACTCCATCCGCCGGCAGATCACCTGCCATGACATTCGCGAACAGCCCATCCTCGACCATGAACTCGTCATCGAACAATAGCTTGAGGCGATCGCGGACGAACAGCTTGTTTTGCTCCTTGAGCTTGTCGTGATACTTGGCATCGCCCCCTTGCACTACTTGGGCGATTCTTTCGTGCAATGTGTCTTCCAAATGTTTGGTCATCAGCGTAATCCCCCTCGTCACTCTCCGCGGTATATCGGTTTTCGTTTTTCTTGAAAGGCTGCGAGTCCTTCTAGGCGGTCTTTCGTCGGGACGAGCAGCTTGTACGCGTTGCTCTCAATCTGAAGTCCGCTAGCTAGTTCGACTTCCCCTCCACAATCGATGGCAAACTTGGCTTGGGCTAGGGCAAGTGGAGCATTCGCTGAAATTTGCTCGGCCAAAGAAATCGCTGTCTCCATGAGTTGATCAGCAGGAACAATCCGATTGATCAACCCAATGGACAGTGCCTCCTCGGGAAATACACGCCTTGCCGTAAAAATCAGTTCCTTGGCGACGCCTTTTCCAACCAGCCGAGGCAAACGCTGTGTTCCGCCGGCACCAGGGATGATCCCGAGCGATGTCTCCGTTAAACCCATCTGGGCATGTTCACTCATGATCCGCAGATCGCACGCCAACGCCAATTCTGTACCGCCCCCCAGTGCCAGCCCGTTAATCGCCGCGATGACTGGTTTCGGTAGCTTTTCCAGCTCTGTGAACGTATCTCGAATCGTTTGGATGTATACTTCGACCTGTTGTGGTGACATGGAGCGCCGCTCTCTTAAATCTGCACCAGAGCAAAACGCCTTGTCGCCAGCCCCTGTAACGATGACCGTCCGGATGTCACGATCATGGCTGATTTCACTGATCAAGCCGCGCAATGTCACGAGCGTTTCAAGATTGAGGCAGTTAAAAACTTCTGGCCGTTGCAGCGTTAGTACGCCGATTGCGCCCTCTCTTTGAAAGGAAACCGTCATCTTCTATCCCCTCTTTGCGAATGTGTGGAAAAAACAGATCATCCAGCTGGTTTGCTTGCGAGCGATGCCTGCAGCACTTTTGAGGGGAGCTCTTTGCCCAACTGCTGCCCAATATACGCACCAGCCTCAATCAACTTCTCGAGATCGACGCCTGTTTCATAGTCCATACCATGCAACATGTAGACCAAATCTTCAGTCGAAATGTTGCCTGCAGCTCCTGGCGCATACGGGCATCCGCCGAGGCCGCCAATTGAGCTGTCAAAGATTCGGATTCCTTCATCTAGCGCTGCTGCTACGTTCGCCAATCCAGTTCCTCTCGTATCATGGAAATGGGCGGCTAAGCGCTCGTTCGTAACATCTTTCACAAGTTCTCTAAAAACCTCATGAACCTGCTTCGGTGTTGCAACCCCTATCGTATCCCCGAGAGAAATCTCGTACACTCCCATTTCCAACAGAGCCTCTGTCACCCTGCGGCTATTGTCCAGCGGAACGTTTCCCTCGTACGGACAACCGAACACTGTTGAAATATATCCGCGAACTTTCATCCCGAGAGCCAGCGCTTCCTGGGCAACCTCCCGCAGGATCGGATACGTGTCTTCTATACGTTTATTGATGTTTTTTTGATTATGCGTTTCAGAGGCAGACATGAACAGGGCAATCTCTGTCAGTCCGCATTGGCGTGCCCGCTCCAGACCGCGAATATTTGGAACCAATGCGCTAAGCGTTACGTCTTGACTGCGATTGATTCCCTGCAAGACCTCATCTGCATCGGCCAATTGCGGTATCCATTTCGGATTCACAAACGAACTGGCTTCTATCCGCTTCAAGCCTGCTGCCATCAGCTTATGAATCAGCTCAATTTTTGCTGCTGCCGGAACGATCGCGCTCTCATTTTGCAGCCCGTCACGAGGACCGACCTCCACGATTTGCACACGCACAACAAGTCACCCCCCTTGCCTAGCGGTCGCTCAGTTTAGAAGTATTCTAATCCTATTCCAGAACGACAATGATATCGCCATCGTTGACAAAATCGCCAATATTCGCTTTTACTTCCACAACCTTGCCTGAGGCTTGAGCCTGTACAGGAACTTCCATTTTCATCGATTCCAGTACAAGGACGTCTTGTCCCTCATTGATCTCGTCACCTGGCTGCACCAGGACATTAATAACGGTCCCTGCCATATTGGCTGCTACTTGTTTCATGGATGGTCCTCTCCCTTACATATCATTCTTATTAGCTTAGCGTTTTTCCGTGTTTGACGCAGCTCCGCGCTCAGTAACAAACCATGTCGTATAGTTGCCTTCTCGGAATTGATCGTCCTGTAATACTCCTTGCAAAAACGGAATGTTCGTTTTAATGCCAGTAATCAGAAAATGATCCATAGCTTTCTGTGCCTGTTGCACAGCCTCTTCTCTAGTCGCCCCGGATACAATGACCTTTGCAATCATCGGGTCGTAAAAAGGAGTCACCTGTGTACCTGTCTCTACCCCATCATCAATTCGTACATGTTCGAATGCAGGTGGCTGGTACAACGTAATCGTCCCTGGCGATGGCAGGAAGGTGACAGGGTCTTCCGCATAGACACGCAGCTCAATCGCGTGGCGCAGAGCCTTGACATCCTCTTGCTTGATCGACAGCGGATGACCATCGGCAATGTCCAGTTGGAGCGACACGAGGTCAATGCCCGTCATTTCTTCCGTTACAGGATGCTCCACTTGCAAACGTGTATTCATTTCCAAGAAGTAAAAATTTTTCTGCTCATCTACGATAAATTCAACCGTTCCTACACCCGAGTAGCCCACTGCTTTCGCTGCTGTAACCGCTGCATCGCACAGAAGCTCTCTCGTTGCTGTGTCCAAAAAGGGCGAAGGGCTTTCCTCCAGCACCTTTTGATGTCTGCGCTGTATGGAGCATTCCCGTTCGAGTAAGTGGATGACGTTTCCATGCTGATCGGCAACGACCTGCACTTCGATGTGGCGCGGACGTACCACGTATTTCTCCATATACATCGCATCGTTACCAAAATACGCTTTTGCACGGCCCTTCGCCGATTGGTAGGCTTGTCGCAGCTCGGCCTCGTCTCGGCAAATGTGCATCCCGATGCCTCCGCCGCCAGCACTGGCCTTTAGCATCACGGGATATCCGATGGACATCGCGATGACAGCTGCTTCATCTGGAGAATCGATAGCCTGTTCGCACCCTGGAACGACTGGTACTCCCGCAGCCTCCATAATATGGCGGGCAGTCAGCTTGTCACCCATTTGACCGATGACCTCGGGGGTAGGCCCAATGAATAGAAGGCCTTCCTCCAAAACGCGACGGGCAAAAGCTTCGTTTTCTGACAAAAGACCGTAGCCTGGATGAATGGCATCGGCACCGGTGCTTTTCGCTGCTGCAAGAATGGCCTCTACGTTCAGGTAGCTGTGTGGCACAGGCGGTGGACCAATATGGACTGACTCATCTGCTTCACGTACAAACGGCAGATCCTTGTCTGCATCCGAATAGACAGCAACCGTAGCCACTCCTCTTGCCTTGCATGTACGGATAATTCGTCTGGCAATCTCACCACGGTTTGCGATTAATACCTTGTTCATGGCAACGCTCCCCTCTTTGACAAACCGACTACAACCGTAAGCGCTTCCAAATTGTTTGCCTGGTTTGTATCATGTGATGCTACTTTCTATTTTGCCACGAGAATGATCATAGTTCTAGGATGAAATTTTAAATTTTTCCAAGGAAGCGAAATCATTTCCTGACAATCCCTCCAATAAAAAAAGAAAAACACTTCGGAAAAGCCAATCATCGTGTATAATAAAGGGGCGGGGCCAATAGGTGGCCAAGGCAAAGAGCTGTGAGAGGAGTGGCTAACCATGTTTGAAGTAAGACGTTTGCAAATCAACTATAAGACACTGGAGGAATTCCAGAAGTTTCGCGAATTTGGCCTGGAGGAGCTTTCTATGAAGGAAGACCTGGAGGCGAACATCGTGGAAAACGATTCGGAATCTCCATTTTACGGTATTTATGACAACGATCTTCTGGTAGCACGTATGAGCCTCTACAAAATTGACGGAAAATACGACCGTTACTTCCAACCTGCCCAAGACTATTATGAGCTGTGGAAGCTCGAGGTCCTGCCTGACTACCGTCACAAAGATTACGGGACTGCTTTGGTCAACCACGCGAAAAGCTTTGGAGCTCCTATTAAAACCAACTCCCGCTGTCGCGCAGACGATTTTTGGTTGAAAATGGGCTTCACGCCTGTGAAGTACAACCTCATGCGTGATCGTGGTGAAAACCCATATGTGTGGTTGCCAGAGAGCGTAGAGCTGCAAGACTAGCTCCCTATTTACTAAAACATGAATGACAGATGAATGCGTAAACAAAAAGAAGCGGATCAATGACCGCTTCTTTTTTCATGGCCTTGCGCTTATTTTTCCACGCGCTCTAAATTTCCGTTTTCATCCATTTTGAAGATCGCTTTGTTGGAATCCTCTTCCTGTAAAAAAGCAAGCTTGCGTGCACGTTCCATGATCTGTACCAACGCACGGTAGTCATCATTGACACCCTGCACCTGATCCAGCTCTTTTCTAGCGCGTTCGTGGGCTTCTTTCAATTCTTTTAACTCCAACTCTTTTCCTTCCAACTCTTGTTCCAATTGTCGCAAGCGACGAGTCATTTCTTTTTGATTGACGAGCATGCGAATGACTGCTTCAATCTGCTGCTCCTCTACATCCGCGTACTTTTGCACCTCTGCTACTGGCGTCTCAGAACATTTTGTATGCAACGTGACGACCTCGACCTCAGCCACCACAGGAGGCGGTGCTTGAATCCTCCCGAGCTTTTTCAACTGCTGTCTTTGGCTTTTGGCAATCGAAATGGCCGCATCGTACCGTTTGCGAACGCAACTGTTCCAGCGGAAGCCGCACGCAGCTGCTGTCCTTCCCAACCTTTGACCCACTTCTTCAAATGCAGCAAGCTGTGTGCCGCCTTCGCGTATGTGGCGCAAGGTGACTTCCGCCAACACTAGATCGTCATCTTCGGTCCATGCGTCTTGTCTGGAAGCTACCATATGAGTCCCTCCCGTTACCTTTAAAAAGGATGATGTAATTCATCCTATGCTTTTCCCTACTCTTGTAGAATCGCTTTCTACTAGAAAAAGTATGTCCAAGCAAATAAATGTTTAAACGAAAAGGACCACATCAATTAGGACGTTGGACGCTTTGTCAGGAAGCTTTCCACTACGGCGACGTGTTCAGAACTACCCCATAGATGCGCACATTGACTCACTTCGCGCCGGATTCGTTCTTCTTGCGGAAGGCCCATACGCTTCCACTGCAAGATCTTCATGTACGCCTCAATGCCAGCTAGCGGCTGGGCAGCGATTTTTCGAGCGAAACGATATACTTCCTCATGCAGCTTCTCTTCTGTATATACCTCGTCAACAAAACCGTAGGACTTAGTTTCCTCTGCACGCAATCTGTCACCAGTCAGAAGGAGAGCGAGTGCTTTTGACTCAGGCAGCAAGTCCAACAACCGACTTCCTCCACCCCAGCCTGTCGTAATATGCATGCTGATTTGCACAAACCCGAAGGTCGCTCGCTCACTGGCAAAACGAAAATGACACGCGCCCGCAAACTCACAGCCACCTCCGACTGCGGCACCGTTTATCATAGCAATCACCGGTTTGGAATACTGATCGATGGCCGACAAAAGCTCCGTCACTTTACTGAGCAAAGGATGCGCCTGTTCAAAGCCGCGTGCTGCAATAAACTGATTCAAATCACCGCCGGAAACAAAGCTTCTGCCCGTCCCCGTCACAATCAAAACCTTTACCTCAGGATCAACGTGGCAGTCTTGCAAGACCTGATGCAGTTCGTCAACCAGCTCCACGCTGATGGCATTATGTACATGCGGCCGATTTAATGTGATCGTGGCGATACCGTCCTGTTTTTGTAAAAGCAAGGTCTCCATAAAAACACCCACCTTTTTATCAGCTTGATGCTTTATTTTACCTTTCGATGGACAAACAAAAAAGAGGAGGCTTTCCCCCTCTTCATTAGGACAACAGATTTTTCATGGCGGAAGAATTGAATCCGACGATCAGGTTTTCACCGTCAGTCAGGATCGGACGCTTCAAAAGCTGAGGCTCTTCACTAAGCATTTCGAGCAGTTCCTTTACCGACATATCATTAATATCGACATCCAGGTTTTTAAAACGCTGACTTCTCGTCGACAAGATTTCATCCAAGCCATTTGAAGTCATTTTGATAATATCCAGCAGTTCTTCTGCTGTCGGTGGATTTTTGAACAAGTGACGCTCTTCATAATTCACTCCGTTTTCTGCCAGCCATGCCTTCGCTTTGCGACAGGATGTGCAGCTCGGATAAGTGAAAAACGTTAATTTTTGTGTTTGTGTACGTTCAGCAACGGCCATTGGATACCCCTCCATCTCGTCTATCACGAGTGATTTCATCTATAAAAGTCTTGCCATTTGCAGTTCTTGATGTTTCGTTCAAGCTCTTACAAAAAGTTAGCCAATAAAATTTCCTTCCTTACTTTGGATTTTAATGCTTCATTAACACTATGTCAATAGTAGTTAATTTAAAAACTAGATGAAAATGAGAACGAAATGCTGTTGTAGCACACTGCTACCTTAACAAGTAACACAAAATGGGATACACTTATGGAGATTGTTCAAAAATTCGTCTTTTGATCACGAAGAAGTCCTGAAAGCTTGGGCAACATCGAAAGAGGCGTTCACCTTCAAAGTCCGGTGCTCATGTAGGTCCCCTACACTCCGCTCCTCCTTTTTCAGGTTCTCACCACTTTCTCGGTGCTGAAAAGACGACTTTTTGAATTTGATCTTATGGAGATTGTTTTGAGAAAGGGGTATCGGCATGGACCACGATGCGCAAAAGTTAACCAGTGCTTTAGCTGACCCCACCCGTTTTTCCATTTACCAATTTGTCGCCTACAGTAAAGATCCCATCACGGTTCAGGATATAGCTGATCACTTCTCTATCCATCCTAATGTGGCACGCTTGCACTTGACGAAGCTGGAGGACGTGAATTTACTCACTGCTGTTACAGACAAAAGTGGTAAGGGAGGACGTCCCAGTCGGTTGTACTCACTGTCTGAACAGGTTGTGAGTCTGCAATTCCCACCTCGTGACTATCAGCTGTTGGCCGATATCGCGATTGAAAGTCTGCTCTCGCTCGGTGAAGCTGGCGAAGCCGCTCTAATTAAAATGGGACATCGCATTGGAACAGAGATGGCAAAACGGGCGGTTGTCCAAAGCGGACTCAATTTAGAAACAGCCTCTATGGAAGAAAAATTGGACCTGATCCATCGGATTGTCGTGGCTCAGGGATTGAAACCAGACATCGAAGCAATGGCTGAAGGAAAGCTGCGATTTCGCGTGAATAATTGCACCTTCTCTGACAGCGCAAAAAAATATCCGAATGCCGTATGCCAGATGCACAACGCTCTTTTGATGGGAATATTCGAAACGTACTTGGGGAACATTGAATTACGTGAGGATGATTCCAAAATTCGCGGTTGCCAATCCTGCAACTATACGGTGATTCAGTATTAGCACTGCAAGTCCAGTCTCTCCTCCCCGGGTGACAATAATCCGTCATACCTTTATCGTTTACACGTGTTCACCTGTCCTATATAATGGGGGAGGAATCTTGTAAATCTTACCGGTCGAGGCAAAAAGGGGGGACAAAAATGGATCGTATGTATCGCGTTCTTGGTTTCTGGACCATCGTGATCGCGTTGATGGCGTTTTGGGCAGAATTGTACCCGATGGCGCTCATCTTCTTCAGTTTGACTGCTTTCTTCGTAGCGTTGAGCTACATGAACCTGACTGAACGAGTATACCTAAACATTTTCTTCGGCTTCATGTTCCTGTCTTTTGTTGGATTCACGTATTACACGTTCTTCGTGATGCCTGTTGGCCCACAAGAACACGCTTTCCTACAACTGATCATGTAAGAAAAAAGATGCTCGCCATGAGCATCTTTTTTTGTGTCCTCTTCTTCTTTTACTCCCGCGTGCCTTTCTCTTGGACCATGACCCAAAAACGCCCACCCAAGCCAGCAGGATCAATCAACTGCTGAATAGCCCGATTCCGTTTCATCGCAACGCTCGTGAAAGGGTCTGTATCCATATGTGCGACCGCTTTATGAAGCAAGCCATTTCGCATTAAAAACCGATCCTGTCTCATATAGTCTATTTCCCGTAAGCCAGCCTTTTCTCCATACTCTTGCCACGCAGAAAAATTCACATGTGTCGTCAAGTCTTGTTCGCCTATGTTGATATACGGATTCGTATGAGCCTGATGACGATGGTAGCACATCAGTGTTCCGTTTTTTCGACTGGGATGATAGAGCTCCTCTTGCAGGTCACCGTAATCAATCGTGATGACGAATCCTTTTTTCAATAGGCAGGAAACTTCTTGTGCAGCTTGCTCCATCGCCAAATTTATCTCGATCCGCATTCCGATTGGCAGCTTCAAGTTCAGCCCGCGCAAATATTCCCCTAGTGCTGGGGTCAACTCCCCCAAACACTCTTCCAACCCGTCCTCGCCAACACGCACCCACACTTCCTGCCAGCCGTCTCTGGTTTTCTCCACAATATGTACCGGAAATGCGTCCAGCCATTCATTCGAGAAAATTACCCCTTCTATTTTTTCATGCTTGGCAGCTTCACTCACGGAAGAATACCAACGTTTCGGACCCTCGTGCCACTGAAGCGCCTCCTGCTGCATTTTCCGGTGATACGGACTCGCCTCTATTAAAATGACCGTCAGCTCTTTGTATACCTCTGGCTTACTCTCACGGATGCGCTCCAGCATGTGACGGCAAACAGTCCCGGTTCCACCACCAATCTCAACGAGAACAGGCGAAGTCATATCCGCCTCCTCCCATAATGCCAAGACAGCATCTGCGATTGTTTCCGCAAAAACGGGATGCACCGATGCACTCGTATAAAAATCTCCCGCTTTGCCTACTTTGGGTTGTTCGACCATATAATATCCATAAGTGTCATGGTAGAGGGCCAACTCCATAAAGCGCGCGAACGTAATCGCTTTTCCTGGTTGGCATGCTATTTCCTCGCGAATCAGTTCGATCATCGTCATAAGCTCTTCTCCTGCTATCCAAATTCAACTAGATAAGGCTATAATACGAAAAGAAGCATACAATATGGAAAGGCAAAAGCAAAAGGTGAAATCATGCGCAAATTTCTTCTCGTCTTGTTCCTGCTTGTATGTCCACTGACGGTGTTCGCCCAGGAAGAGCCCGCTACTCCCTTGGAGCAGCTCATCCTGCAGCAGCATTTTACACAAAAAGAGCTGGAGCGAACCCTCACCTTACTCAAGGAAGAAGAGTCACGGACATACGGGGAAATCGCTCAAATGGATCTCGACTTGCAACGGCAAAAGCTGGTGATGGAAGCGACACAACGTCGTGCCGGTGAGGTAGCGCGAGCCTATTACATGGGCGAGCGCACTAATCTTCTGACGTTACTATTAAATGCGGAAAATTTCAATCAGTTCTTATTGATGTACGACTTCTACGAGATTTTGTACGAGCGTGACATGTCTCGACTAGAGTCCTATCATACTGAGCGCACCAAGCTCACCGCGATGCAAACTGACAAAAAGAATCAATTGGACCAACTTCAGACGCTGCGAAAAAAATACGAGCTTCAATTGTCAGAGATGCTCGCCGTTGCCGCTGAAAAAGAAAAAAACGTACAAAAACTGGATGACCCGACAGTTGTGGAATCCATGATGAATCACTTGATTTTAGACTGGGAAAAACGTGGTTTGCCCGCTTTTCAGACCTTCTTCGGAATGCTCGCGCAGGTCATGGTTCAAGTTCCCGAGTTGGCGACTCCGGAGCGAATTCAGTCGGAAGGTCTCCTCAAGCATACGCTAACCATCAATCAAACTGACTTCAACAATTTTTTGATAGAGAAAGACGCCTTGTTTAAACAATCCCATTTCTCCTTTGAGGATAACAAGCTGACCGTGGAAGGCACGTATGATCAAATGGAGCTAAAGCTCGTTGGCAACTATGAGCTCGTCTCTCCTACCCATCTCAAATTCCACATTACCGAGCTGTACTTTGACGGCTTTGCCTTGCCTCAATCGACCGTGGAGGAAATGGAGGAAGCGTACGATCTCGGATTTTATCCAGAGCTGATCTCCCCCAATATCCAAGTGCAGGGCATCACACTGATGGACGAAGAATTAAAGCTCCAGCTGCAATTCAATCTTCCATTTGGATTCGGAAAGAAGTAAAGCCAGCTATTCGTTAGCTGGCTTTTTTCTTAGAGACAACCTTATTGACATGAGCCGGCATTTCCTTTTGCAATTGTGTCATGTACTGGATCGCCTCTTTTGTCAGCGTAGGGTATTTTTGCCCCTGCTTCAGCTTTTCCAATGTTTCTGACACCGGGTAAATGACATAGTTGCGCTTGTTATTTTTCCGATAAAAATGAACGTAGGTCGGAATCATTTCAGCACTTTCGATGCTGGCCTCTCCTGACTCATTCTTGTA
Organism: Brevibacillus sp. AG162; assembly: GCF_006715575.1. Lineage (NCBI taxonomy): Bacteria > Bacillati > Bacillota > Bacilli > Caryophanales > Paenibacillaceae > Brevibacillus > Brevibacillus sp. AG162. The sequence continues at coordinate 284,215 of NZ_VFNO01000001.1, read as the reverse complement.
CAGCACAAGCTTCAGGATTGCACCAACATCCTTGTAGTCCCATCGCTGCGCAGAGATGAAATTGCCTAAAGAGTAGGCAATCAGTCCTTTGTGTTGACGTCCATCTTCGAGGGTAACCGTCTTCCATTCGTAAGGTTGTACCACATGTGGATGCGCGCCCAATATCAAATCCGCTCCAAATGTTAGAGCTTGCTCGGCGGTCTTGATTTGTTCAGGACTGGGCATGCGTTGATACTCATTTCCGAAATGAAGAGCCACTGCAACCAGATCGGCTCCTTTTTCTCTTGCCCGTGTGATGTCTTTTTTCATCAGCGCAGGCGAAATCAAATTGACCAGATACGGCTTGCCTTCTGGAATCGCGATTCCATTCGTTCCGTACGTATACGATAGCAAGGCTAGTGTGAATCCGTCCTTGGTCAACAACAAGGGCTCATCTCGTTCTTCGGGACTTGCAAACGTTCCCGTGTGTGGAAGACCAGCTTCATCGAGATATTTGATGGTTTGGAGAACCCCTTGTTCTTTGCGGTCCATCGAATGGTTATTCGCTGTCGATACCGCAGTAAATCCAATTTCCTTCAACGTATGTGCAAGTGACTCAGGAGAATTAAACATCGGATAACCTGAGTATTTTGCCTTGCTACCGCTCATCGTTGTCTCAAGATTGCCGATGACCCAGTCTGCCTCGCGGAACATCGGAATGACATTCGGGAAGAAACGCTTAAAATCATAGCGTTTCGTCGTTGGGTCCCAGACGGCATCCAACTGCTCCTGATGCATCATGATATCCCCAACGGCAAGAAGGGAGATACGCTGTTCCGGAAATCTTGATGGCAAAGTCGGAGGTTGTGTCTCCTGATGATTGGGCGCTGTCTGCAGTGGTGTTTCGGGATCAGGCGCTTTCACGTTGGGAGCTTGGTTCGTCTTATCTGCTTGGGCGACGGGTGCCGCACACCCAACCAGACTCGTGCAGGCGATAACGAGAATGAGTGCCCATTTCCATGTTCGCTTCATAATGAATAGCTCCTTTAGTAAATGGTAACCCCTTCCTTTTCTCCACCGCCTGACAAAATCCTCTCCCAACCTTTATAAAGAATGATGAAGTAACTAACGAAGCAAACCTGTGACAAACGGATTGTACGTTTTCTCGTAGTCGATCGTCGTCTTTGGTCCATGTCCTGGATAAACAATGGTTTCATCATCGAGCTCAAACAGTTTGTCCTGGATGCTGATCATCAGTGTTTCGTAATCTCCTCCGAAGAGATCTGTACGCCCGATGCTCTGGTTAAACAGAACATCGCCACCGAAGCAGTGCTGGCCAATGACGAATGAACAACTGCCTGGTGAATGACCTGGCGTATGCAACACCTGAATGTGAAAACCTGCCAGTTCTAGAGTCTGACCATCCTCCAACTCGTGCTCGGCCCGCTCACATACGATGAGTTCAGGCAGATCCCAACGTCGAGATCCGTTGAGATCAGGATTGGTGAGCCATTCCTGCTCCAATGGATGAATGTAAACTGGTGCTTTTGTCAATTCTCTTACTTGGTTGAGACCACCAATATGATCCAAGTGAGCATGCGTCAAAAGAATGGCAACGACGTTTTTATTCGCGAGGGCGCGGAGCAACTGATCTGGCTCCATGCCCGGGTCAATCACAATAGTTTGATTGGTATCGGTGTTTGTCACCACATACGCATTGGTTTGAAATGCTCCCAACGCATAGGATTCAATGGCAAGATTTTGATTCGTCATAGGAAACCTCCTTGATTTTTTGATACGATAGAAAAAACACGTTTGCAAACATGGGGGTATGACATGCGCCATATGTACGGAATTGAACTGAATGTACCAGCCGGGAAGCTCCCTGGCTTCTATGCTCAAGTCATACATAAAATCGGAGATCATGTCAATGTCTTTGATCGGGACAAACTGCTTTTTATTGTAGAGAATCAAGCCGAACAGGAGAAGCTGGAAACCATTTTGGAGAAGTCCAACATGTTAGGCGATGCCTTTTCCCTATTGCTGCTCCCGCCAGCAACCACAATCGATCAACTCGATGATATCGGTTTTGTCTCCCAAAATGAACATTTGTATGTATATGCAGATCAAGTTGCCATCGTAACGCTCGGGGCTTTATCCCAATCAGAAGATCAGTGGGCTGCCATGGAGCAAATCCGCGAGCATGTCTTGGGTGTCATACCTGAAACCGACCAGCAACCCGAAGCCTACCTGATCGATCAGAGCTTGATTCCACTGGCAGAGGGAATCGCGAAGGCTTATCAAGTGAAGCTTGTTTGGCTCCATCCGACTAAATGAATCCTTCAAATGCAAAAAAAAGGGAGCTTCGGTTAAGCGAGCTCCCTTTTCCTTTTTACGATGCTTTCCGATCAAATCGAAACCACGCCACTTGATTGTCCACAAGACCAAAATTGGCGGTGTATTTGCTGCCCTCATACACCACTTCTTGTTCGCCTTTTCCTTTGCCGTACAGCTTCTCTAGCTGCTCAGCACTATCAAACATAGCGAGTCCTCGATAGGTTTTGAATTTTTGCGCGTCCTCACGGGGAACTCCTCCCAGCATGATCGATGTCAATTCACCTTTGTGGACTTTGATCATCATCTGGGCTTGATCAACCAGCAGCATCCCCATCACTGCATCTCCAGTACCCTGCGCCATCTGCTCTACCGTGTAGCTTTGCCTTGTCACCATATCCATAAAATCCGCTTTTGTCGGCTTCAACATATCCATCGCTTCTTTTATGTTCTGCCCGAGATAAATGCCGTTTACTCCGTACTCCTTTTGATTTTCGGGGTCAAATGTAGCAGTTGGTTCCGACTGGGCCGAACACGCCGCCAAAACAGCTACTGTCAGCACCCAAAACGCAGTCATTCGCAAGTATTTCCACATCATTCACCTGTGCCCACCTTTGCTACCGCTCTTTTGGTTATCTTAGCGTATCCGGCAAGCATCGGGCAACCATAGGGATACCAGCTTATTCTCGTGTTCCGCTGACTTTGCGGCGCGGACGATTAGGCGGCAGATTGCTGTCCACCGATTGTTTGAAGCTCTCTAGTATTTTGAGGAGTGATGCGAAAAAAGGCGAGCCGAATACCGCAACAATTCCCCACATCCATGTTCCTAACTGCCATGAATTTTTTACATAAGCTGATTCTGCACCTGTTAAAATCAGAGCCGGGTCCAGACCAAGCATGCCAAAAATCACACCAGCAGCCAATACAGAAATAAGAAGATTGAAAAAGCGCTTGTAGTGCATCAATCGAGCAGCACGATACTGATCTTCCCAGCAATTTTCTTTCGCCTCGTAGTCCGTCGCCAAAAAGGGAATGACTGATTTAAAAGCTTCCGTAACACCTGCTGCCGCGCTGGACACCGCTGTTATATAAATCAAAAAAGAAATAGATGAATCCAACGTAACCATCATTCTTCCCTCCTTTGTACATATGTATGGAATTGGAGGGACAACTTGCAAATTTTTTTGCAGTTTGGATATTTCCCCTTTGCTGTTTATGCGGTAACATGTTGGTGCATGTAAATATGAGGAAGGGCAGGGATTGCTATGCAGGACTTTTCTTTTGTGTGGAATCAGTACGACTTGATTCGCGGAATGTTTTTGGCGAGATTGACGGAAATAACCGAGGAGGAAGCAGACGTAGTTCCAGATGGCTTTAAAAACAACATTCGCTGGAATATTGGTCATATTCTCCTGACACAAGATTTCTTACTCTTCGGACCAGAAGGAATGAAATGTCCTTCGTATTACGGAGCCATGTTTGCTCCAGGAACCAAGCCTGCTGATTGGCAAAAAGAAGGGCCCTCCCTCGAAACTTTAGCTGCCGAGCTAAAAGCACAGCATGTGCGTATCAAAGAAGAATTGCATTCCCGATTGAATGATCCATTGCCAAAACCGTTTGAACTAGGAGACAAAGGCACTATGCATACTTATGGGGAAATGATGGTCTTCACGCTTTTCCATGAAGGAATGCACATCGGATGTATTTCGTCCTTGCGAAAAGCGATCGCGGCTGCTAAATAAGGATAATCGGACAAAAACGCGGGAATTTTTATCCGCGTTTTTCTTTTTGCCCTACGAACCTCCAAAAAATGAAAACCGCTCCAATGAGGAGCGGTCCTTGTCGAGCCCGAATTGCTTATGGGGTTCTACCGGTTATTCTCTTTGGCTCTTCAACCTCCATCGTAGAGAAAAGTAGCTAAAGGAATCGGTTTATCTCCATACGACTTTCGTCGATTGCTTGATCATGATTATCCACGGATCTTCGCCTCCTGCAAGGCATTTCGCCGTTTACTTACATGAATCATCGGGCTCGACAAAAATAGTATGACCTCCGCGTTGTTTTTCATACCTCTCTTTACAATAAATCTGCGGCCAGCTGTGCGAGCACACTCCGTTCGCCTTTTTCCAACCGGATATGTCCAGCCAGCTTTTGGTCTTTAAATACTTCTACCACGTAGGTTAAACCGTTGTTGCTCTCATCCAGATAGGGATGATCAATCTGCTCAGGATCACCCATTAGCACAATTTTCGAGCCGTCCCCCACCCTCGTCAGGATCGTCTTCACTTCATGCTTTGTCAAGTTTTGGGCTTCATCAATGATAATAAATTGTTCAGGGATGGAGCGCCCCCGAATATACGTCAAAGCTTCCACTTGCAGACTACCCATTCCTGCCAAAATTTTATCCAGATCACCTGGGCGTTTTGTGTTGAACAAATATTCCAAATTATCATAAATCGGTTGCATCCACGGTCGAAGCTTTTCTTCTTTTTCGCCGGGCAAATAACCGATGTCTTTTCCAAGCGGAACGATAGGTCTTGCCACTAACAGTTTTTTGTATTTTTGCTGGTCCTCGATTTGCAGCAGGCCCGCTGCTAATGCCAGCAAAGTTTTTCCTGTACCGGCCTTACCGGTCATGGTTACTAAAGGGATATCATCTCGCAGCAGCAATTCGGTTGCCATCCGTTGCTGCACGTTACGGGCCCGGATGCCCCAAATCGGATCATCATCTGACACAAGCATTTCTAACATTTTTCCGTCCGGATCGACTTTTCCAATCGCTGAAATCGATGGGTTGCATTCGTCCTTCAGCACTAAAAATTGATGAGGGTAAAAGCGATAGCGTGGAAAACAGGAGGCCAGCTGCAGCTTTCTTGTCGCATAGTAAGTCTTGATGATGTCGGACGCTACCATCATCTTCTGATAACCCGGGTAAATACTGGAGAACTCCCCCACAACTCGATCCGAAAGAAAATCCTCTGCGGAAATATTCAAAGCATCAGCCTTGACTCTCATGAGTGCATCCTTGCTTACCAAAATGACTGGTCTTGGCTGTGGTTTTCCGTTTTCCTCCTCCTGTAAGTTTAGTGCGACCGCCAAAATGCGGTTGTCATTACTCATTTCTGTGAATTGTTTCTGAAGGCGGTGGAAAGAGGAATGATTTAGTTCCACCCGAAACAACCCACCTGTTTCCAGGGTAATTCCAGTGTGCAATTGCCCCAGCTCACGAAAACTGTCAAAGAGCCGAGATACGTACCGAGCATTGCGGCCAATTTCATCCATATACCGCTTTTTGGAATCGATTTCTTCTAATACGACAGCTGGTATGACAATTTCGTTGTCAGCGAAAGAAAACATCGCCCTTGGATCTTGCAGGAGTACGTTGGTGTCCAGTACGTAGATTTTCTTCAAAATCTCGCCTCCTATTACCCTTCTTATATACCCTATGCAATTTTTAGAGGGATGCTCAAGTGCGGCGACGTGATGTACTACAGTCTATGTTCAGGCAGACAGAGATAGACGACCCATTGGCAGAATGAAAATGGGCAGCCCAGAACAAAATACTTGTAACCCTGCCCTCCTTAAGAAGGAAGGCAATACTGGGAAAGGGAGAATGCCTGTGAAACGGATCATGATCTGCTGCCTCGGTTTTAGCTTGTTGCTTACAGCATGCATGTCGGGCAATAATCCACCAGCGAATCAGGCTGGACAACAGCCCAAGCATGCCACTCATACTCAACGTGTTCAGCAAACAGCTCCTGAGCCTACTTATAATCAATCTTCTCAAGCCACTGCCGATCGTCTCGTTCAATTGGCAACACGTGTAAAAAGGGTACAGAACGCGACTGCTCTGGTCTTGGGTAAATATGCTGTTGTCGGTATTACAGTAGACCCGAATCTGGATCGCCCAGAGGTGGGTGTCATTAAGTACACAGTTGCGGAAGCACTGAAGGAAGATCCTCAAGGAGCGAATGCCGTCGTAACCGCTGACCCTGCCATCGTACAGCGATTACGGGAAATGGGAGAAGATATTCGTCGCGGTCATCCTGTTTCAGGAATTACCGAAGAACTCGCGGATATCGTAGGTCGGATCATGCCGCAGCTGCCGCGCAGTGTGCAGCCTCCCGAAGAAACACCTGCTCAAGTAAAAGAAAAACGCATGCATAAAGAACCGCAAGGACAGAACAAGATCAACGCAAATCGTACAGGAACACCTTAAAAGAAAAGAGGTATCCCCCGGATTTATGCCCGGGTGAATACCTCTTTTTCTTTATGGACAGATGCTTCAGAAGGCAAATAATCCAATGCTTGCTTCAAATCTGCCACCAAGTCATCGAAATCCTCTAAACCAGCTGACAACCTGATCAAACCATCTGTGATTCCCCTTGCAGCTCTTTCCTCAGCAGGCATCGCTGCATGTGACATCGTAGCCGGGTAGGAGAGAATTGTTTCTACTGCTCCGAGGCTAACCGCTACAATCGGCAATTTCACACGATCAAACAGCGCTTTTGCTCGCTCGCGGCTCCCTACATCAAAGGAAAGAACAGCCCCATGACCAGTCGCTTGTTGTGTCTGAATCAAGTGACCGGGGTGATCCGCCAGTCCCGTATAGTAAACTCGGCTTACTTGTGGATGCGTAGACAACCAGTCAGCCAAGCTCGCGGCTGTCTTCGTGCTGACATCCAGCCGGGCTTTCAATGTTTTGAGCCCACGCATCACGAGCCAGCAGTCCTGCACACCCAAAATCGCTCCCATGCCATTCTGGATAAAGTAGAGCTGCTCTCCTAACCCAGCCTCTCTAGTCACGGCCAGACCTGCCACGACGTCGCTATGCCCTCCGATAAACTTCGTTGCACTATGAATGACCACATCTGCGCCAAGTTCCAATGGACGCTGGTAATACGGGGTAAGGAATGTATTGTCGACAATGACGAGCAAGCCGTGCTCCTTCCCGATACGTGAAACCGCTGCAATATCGGTCACCTTTAAGGTGGGATTGGAGGGGGTCTCCAGGTAAACCCCTTTCGTCGCCGGTGTAATGGCCGCACGAACAGCTTCTGTATCTGTCGCATCCACGAATGTAACGGAGATGCCCATTCTCGACAATACCTTGGTCAAAAACCGAAACGTGCCACCGTATACATCTTCCGCCACGATAACATGGTCTCCGGCTGAAAACAGCATGAACACGCTGGAAATGGCAGCCATGCCAGATGAGAACGCGAAACCGCGTGCGCCTCCCTCCAGAGACGCAATGGCTTCCTCCAAAGCCTGCCTCGTCGGATTACCTGATCTGGCATAATCGAATGTAGCTGGCTGATCGATATCAGCCTGATGAAACGTCGAAGCTTGATAAATTGGAACCGACGACGCACCTGTGAACGGGTCAATGCAAGTCGAACCGTGGAGGATCTTGGTTGCAAAATTCATCGTACACTCCCCCCTACGACCAAACTAGCATTCAAGGCCTGAAACAAATCGGCTACGACATCATCTGGATGCTCGATGCCAACCGACAGTCGCAACAATCGATCACAAACACCGACATGCTCTCTGACTTCTTGCGGGATATCGGCGTGAGTCTGCGTCGCCGGATACGTACACAATGACTCTACACCACCCAGACTTTCCGCAAAGGACACGATTTGCAGATTTTGCAGGAACAATCCCACCTGCTCAGCAGCGCGCACGCGGAACGATACCATTCCACTATGCCCAGTCGCTTGATTCACCTGGATCTCATGCCCCGGATGCTCTGGCAGACCTGGATAAAATACCTCCGCCACTGCCGGATGCTCACGCAGCTTTTCCGCTACAATCAAGGCATTGGATTGATGACGCTCCATCCGCAATGCCAGTGTTTTCATCCCGCGAACGAGAAGCCAGCAATCTTGCGGTCCGAGTACAGCACCGATTGAATTGTGCAAAAACCGTATTTTTTCCGATAACTCTTCCCCTTTTGTTACGATGAGGCCAGCCAGCACATCGTTATGTCCTGCCAAATACTTGGTTGCACTATGTAAGACAATATCTGCACCAAGCTCAAGTGGGCGTTGACAATACGGGGTTAAGAATGTGTTGTCTACAATCGTAAGAAGCCCGTGCTGTTTCGCCAAAAGCGCTACTGCTCGAATATCGGTAATCTGCATGAGCGGATTGGTTGGTGTCTCGACGAAGATGGCTTTTGTATCTGGACGAATCGCATTTTTGAGTGCACCAATGTCACGCAAATCCACGTACGAAAACGTCAGACCGTAACGAGAGAGCACTTGCTCGAACAATCGATAGGTTCCCCCGTACAGATCGAGTGACACGATCAGATGATCCCCTTGGGAAAACAAGCCCATGACGGTATGAACAGCAGCCATTCCTGAGGCGCAAGCGAATCCTGTATCTCCTGATTCCGCTTCAGCGATGGTCTCCTCCAAAATGGTGCGAGTAGGATTAGCTGTACGCGTATAATCATATCCAGTGCTCTGGCCCAAGGCAGGATGGCGATAAGCCGTTGCATAGTAAACAGGAAAGCTCACCGCCCCTGTTTTTTCGTCTCTGCCTACTCCCGCCTGAATCAATTTCGTTTCCAATTTCATGTCTGTTTCTCTCCCTCCAATAGTGTACGAGGGCATCAAAAAAGCCCTCTTTCCTCTGAAAGAAGGCTTTGTTTACGTCACCGTAAGCAAATCCTTCTCATCTTTCAGAGTTTGATAACTCTGCAGGAATTAGCACCATTATCTCCCTGTTCAATACAGGTGATTGGTTGCCGGGCATCATCGGGCCAGTCCCTCCGCCGCTCTGGATAAGAAGATTGCTATTCAATTCGATTGACCCTAATACTAAAGGATCGGCAGGATTCTTGTCAACAATTTATTTCCACCTGTTAGTTTGCCTCTTTCAAGGCGGTCATAACTTGATTGTCCAGCTTCGCTGCCGCGTTTTTGTCATACGTCTTTTCATACTGTGGTTCTACGGAAATACGGGAACCGTAAAACATAATATCACGAACGGCCTCAATTTTGATTTCCGCCATGGCCAGCTTGAGCGGAACACCTTCCAGTCGGTCTGTTTTGACGACAGCACGACCATTAATGGCAAAAGATGAGCCAGCACCGATCAAATGCAGAACAACTTGTGGTTCCTTCGCAATATTAGCCAAAATACGCGAGCGATTATCCACAGCAAAACGAATCGTATCGGCGCTGACAGCATACGTCCAGGACAAGGAGCTGAGCGATGGTGCCCCTGACTCATGGTCTACTGTGCCCAAGGTAACAAAACGCTCCTTTTGCAAGAGCTTGAATAAATCTTCGGAAAGAGATTGGGAAACAGTTTCAGCCATTTCAAAGCCTCCTAACAAACGTTTTGTACGTTCATTGTACCCTTCGTATAGCTGATAGGCAAACGTTTCCTCTTCACCTTGATTCTGGTTGTCTTTTTCCCTAGACTGGTAGGTAACGATACCGAATGATGGAAGGGGATGGACAGCTTGTCGCCTACAGATCGCCTTATGCAGCAAATTGATCAAGTTCTTGAAGAGCTTCAGGAAGTTCGGAAGGTAAATGAGCGGATGCATAAAATTGCGATGTTCCTGGAAGATATCCGACTAGCAGATGTGATCCAAAATTACACAGCCCCGCGCAAGCTGCTCTGGATCAATTTCCTCGCAGGTCTTGCCCGGGGTCTGGGATTGACGATTGGTACTGCTATCGTTTTGGCTTTCCTCGGCTCCCTCTTAACGCAATTTCTTTCGATCCCCATTCTGGGGGATTACATCAGACAATTGGTGGAGTACGTCGAGACTTACAAGCAGCGGCCTTAACGACAGAGACTAGTCTCTGTCGTCGTCACGATCGTCATCGTCGTCATCATCGTGGTCGTCATTGTCATCATCTCTGTCGTCATTCCATTCCTTACCGTGCTTTTTCCAATAGCCATACGCGTTGCCGTTGGGATGCTTATCTTTCTGCTTCCCTTTTTCTTTTTTCTTTTTGTCATCATCATCGTCTTCATCGTCGTCTGTTGGCTTCACAGGCTCGACAATGACTTTTGTGCTTAATGCAACGTCAGCTTTTTTAACCAGCTTATCGTCTTCATACAATGCGAATTGAATCGATTGGGCGCTAAAGGAACGATTCTTATAAGACAACGTCAAAGAAAACTCACCTTTGTCATTCGGTTCAATTTCTTTTTTCTTCCCATCAGGAGCGATCACAAACAATTCAGTATCGTCCTTTTTATTCCAGCCGCTTACTGTCCCCTTCACCTGAATGGACTTGGCGGCAGGATTGTTTACAGCAGTCGCCTTGATGGCATATACAGTCCCTTGATCCTTGTCAGGAGCGTTAACGATCTCTACCTGAACGGATTCGGAATCAACCTTCTTGCCATCCTCGTAAACCTCGATCAAGGCTTTTTGATCTTTTGCTGCTTGTACATCCTTTACTGAAACCGTAAAGCTGCCTACGCCATCCCACAGCTTCTTCACGTTTGCGTCTTTTTTCACGCCATTATAGGTGACAGTTACTTTGTCTGCCCCCTGCTTGACAATTCCTTTTACTTTTAATTCCTTTTTCTTCGCATCCAATACAGACATGGTATGAATGATCATTTCCTTATCTTCTTCTGCTTTTGGAACGATTTTTACTTTTTCGCTATCTACCAGCTTGCTGCCTTCATAGGCACTCACCGTTACATACGGTTCATAGGATGCATCAGGAGCTTCAAAGCTGACCGTAAAAGAGTGCTCGTTGGTCGGAACGACTTCAATGATGTCAGAATTCGGCTTTTTCACAACCACCTTGGTGACATCTGAAGTCACAATCCCCTTTATGTATACTTTGTTATTTTCAGTCTTGGCATTTACGCTCACAATTTCTTCATCATTGTCTGTCAGGCGCACTTCCAGCCAAATATCGCTGTAGTACTCGTTGTAGATACGCTCCCACTCCGCTTTGTTTTCTTCCATAAAGGTTTGGAGCTTCGTATTCAAGTTGATTTCTTCCACAATGATGTACAAGTGATCCGCTTGATTCTTCAAGAGCATGTTCAACGTGGTTGGATCATTTTGGGCAAGTTCTTTCAGATTGTAGCGTGTGACTTGCTTCCCCGCGTCATTCATGACTACTTTTGTGGCGCTTGGACTAGCAATCGAGCTTGCATCGGCAAAAATTGGCGTCAAACAGCCAAGAATACCTGCAGCTGTCACCACCGCTAATACGGGTTTGGTCATGTACTTTTTCAATAGTAGTTCCCCCTTCTAGTCTGCCAAAATCCCCCTGCATGCTTGGGGCATGAATATTGACGGGAAATCATTTTCAAAAGTTGCATCATCCAAGAAACCGCATCTTATTACCTATAAAAAGCGCTTAATACAAAAAACTCCCCCAACTTCCGAATCATTTCGGCAAGTGGAGGGGAGTCTTTGTCCCGCTAGTTGCAGTTGTACTTGGGTTCACTTTCAATCGCAACCAATAAAGATTCGACTGATTCAGCAGGGTATCGCACTTCCATGGGCTGTGAATCAGCGTTCCCAAATAGCACGTACCAGCTGCCTTCCTGTCGATAGCCGATATCGCTGATTTGATGATCCTCTTGCAGCAATTGCAAGAAAAAAGCAGCTGTATCCAAAGCAGAGCGGTCTTCTGGTCGCGCATCGGCAACCACTTGAATTTGGAGCCAGTTAAAAAGTGCATCTTCACGCTTCACGCGGTTCTCCTCACTTTCGCCCAGTTTGATCCGGCTTGATCCGTACCTTTACAATCACGAGAATCGCAATCGCCACCAGCATTGCACTTTTCACAGGAAGCTGCACATCCAAAATAGCGAAAATGAGAGCTCCAGCAAACAAAAGAATGTACAAGAGCAAGTTTTTCAAAATAGGCATACGGATACGGGTAGCAAAGCCAAGATAATAGACGATAATTAGTTCCACAAACAAAATCCAAGCCCGATATTTGTCAGCCCATATGCGAAAGCTGTCATATGCTGTGAGCTGATCTGGATTCGTTGGCACATAGGTTGATGCGATTTGTATCCAGTCCATCACTTATCTCTCCTGTCTTCAAGCGGTGAAACTCCTACCGCTTCACATGCCACCCTCATAGGCGGAATGAAACGAATAGTCACTCCTTTTTTCTTAGGAAAACGCTATCTTTCTTACTTTATCAGGTGGTGGATTCTGTGTCAAAAAACGGCAGGCCCTTCCATGTTGCTGGCATGAATTTCGCCGTACATGCTATGATGAGGATATGTCAGTAGAAAAAGGTGGGAATAAAATGAGTTTGTATGATATTGCCGTCAAAACGATTTCCGGTGAAGAGAAGACATTGGCCTCCTTCAAAGGGCATGTCCTGCTAATCGTGAACGTCGCCAGCCAATGCGGCCTTACCCCTCAATACAAAGGCCTGCAGGAGCTGTATGAGCGTTATCAGGATAAGGGTCTCGTTGTTCTTGGCTTCCCTTGCAACCAGTTCGCTGGGCAAGAGCCAGGAACAGAAGATGAAATCGCAACGTTCTGCGATCGTAATTACGGCGTGACGTTCCCGCTGTTTGCGAAGATCGATGTCAATGGTCCTGGTACTCATCCGTTGTATCAGCACTTAAAGGAACATGCCCCGAGCGAAGAAAATCCAGATATCGAATGGAACTTCGCCAAATTTCTCGTGGATAAAGACGGTCATGTCGTAAAACGTATCAGTGCTCGTACTCAACCTGAAGAGCTCATCTCTGATATTGAAAGTCTGTTGTAAGGACAGCCCAAACAAAAACGCCACTTCATCCCAAGCAGGATAAAGTGGCGTTCTTTTCTTTCCATCTTACGCTTGCGGTTGTGCTTCCCAGCGTTTTTGCTTCTCATAGCGCTCACGATCTGATTTGTTCAGATATTTTTTGCGCAAACGAACGGATTGTGGTGTTACTTCGCACAGCTCATCGTCGTTCAGATATTCCAGCGCCTCTTCCAAAGACAACATGCGAGGAGCCTTCATTTTGACAGTCTCATCCTTGGTCGCAGAACGTACGTTGGTCGCATGCTTTTCTTTACATACGTTAACGGTCAGATCGTTGTCGCGGTTATGCTCACCTACGATCATTCCCTCGTATACTTCTGTACCTGGCTGAATGAACATCGTTCCGCGATCTTCTACGGACATCAAGCCGTACGTGGTAGCTGTTCCTGTCTCGTGGGAAATGAGTACCCCTGCGTGACGTCCTCCTACCGCTCCTGGTACAAGTGGACGGTAGCTGTCGAAGGAGTGGTTGAGAATTCCGTAACCGCGTGTGATCGTCAAGAACTCTGTACGATATCCAATCAAACCGCGGGATGGAATAATGAATTCCAGACGAACTTGTCCGAAGCCGTTGTTGATCATGTTAACCATCTCGGCTTTACGTTGACCCAATGTCTCCATAACCGCCCCTGTGTATTCCTCAGGCACATCAATGATCAACAGCTCAGCCGGTTCCATTTTTTGACCATCGATCATACGAATGATAACCTCAGGCTTGGACACACCCAGCTCAAAGCCTTCACGACGCATGTTCTCTACCAAGATGGACAAGTGCAATTCACCGCGTCCAGAAACCACATACGCATCTGGTGAATCTGTTTCATCTACACGCAAAGATACATCTGTCTCCAGCTCAGCCATCAGACGATCACGCAGCTTGCGGGAAGTCACGTGCTTACCTTCGCGACCAGCAAACGGGCTGTTATTCACGAGGAACGTCATTTGCAGGGTAGGCTCGTCAATTTTCAAGAGTGGCAATGCCTCTGGATGATCAACGTGGCAAACGGTTTCCCCTACGTTGATATCGTCAATACCAGAAATGGCTACGATATCTCCTGCTCTTGCTGTTTTTTGCTCAACACGTTGCAGACCGGAGAAACCGAACAGCTTTTGAATCCGTGCTTTTTTCACTTCGCCTTCGCGTGTAGTGACGGATACCATTTCATTCAGGTTCATGGTTCCGCGATAGATGCGGCCAATCCCGATACGACCCAAAAAGTCGTTGTAATCCAGCATGGTTACTTGCATTTGGAGCGGAGCAGATTCGTCTGCGTCAGGAGCAGGCATATGCTCTACGATGGTGTCAAACAGTGGGCGAAGGTCGCCTTCCAGCTTATCTGGCTCAAGTCCTGCAATCCCTTGCAGACCGGAAGCATATACGATTGGGAATTCCAGCTGGTCTTCCGTCGCATCCAGATCAATGAACAGGTCGTACACTTCGTTGATAACTTCTTGAGGACGTGCATTGTCGCGGTCTACTTTGTTCACGACAACGATAGGGGTAACTTTTGCTTCCAGCGCTTTTTTCAATACAAAGCGCGTTTGTGGCATACAGCCTTCGAATGCGTCTACGATCAACAGAACGCCATCCACCATGCTCATGATACGCTCAACCTCGCCACCGAAGTCAGCATGGCCTGGTGTATCCAAGATGTTAATCGTGAAATCTTTGTATTTGACAGAAGTGGTTTTCGCCAGGATCGTAATTCCACGCTCGCGCTCCAGGTCGTTGGAGTCCATCATTCTCTCTTCTACCTGTTGGTTCGAGCGGAATGTGCCCGATTGGATCAAAAGTTTGTCAACCAGTGTGGTTTTTCCGTGGTCAACGTGGGCAATAATTGCAATGTTGCGTATGTCAAGACGCTTCATGTGAACCTCCTCTATTATGCATACCTTCCATATTAACAGGTAGTGAAACGCGGCACAATGGGCAGTTTTTTACGGGAGCCACTTCCAGAGTAAGGGACTTTATTTTCGTCATACTAAGGAAAATGGAGGTGGCATACGTATGAAACGGTACGGCCCGAAATGTTTGGTTGGCTTGCTTATGATTGCAACCATGATGACCGGATGCGCTAGCTCGAGCAACCAGCCAAAAAATCAAGCGCACACACAAAATACCGCCTATCAACAGGCCCCAGGTGCAAGGACAAGCCTCACTCATGATTATCATGCCAACACTGGCGGAATCAATGCCCGTAATTATCGAAACGGATATACGATCAATGGTTTTAATCAGGATTTGGCTGAGCAGCTCACCATGGCCGCAGATGACGTGCCTGGCGTGGAACGTGCTACTGTTCTCGTCAGCGGCACAGATGCCGTCATCGGAATTCGTGTTCGGAAAAATTTCGGCCCTGAGCAAACGCGCATAATCGAACAGCAGGTCCATTCAGCCGTTCGTTTACGTGTTCCCAACTTCTCGATCCAAGTAGCCTCCGACGCAGCCACATTTGACCGGATTCGTGCCATCCATGCAGATATTTATGAAGAAGCGACGCATCGGACCAATCAAGTTGATGTGAGACCCGACATGAACAGCCAGATCACCAATACATTCACGGAATTTCGTTCTCTGCTCCACGATATCGGCCGCAGAACTCCTACTGTCACTCCATGATGACAAATATGAACCGAAGCTCCATATAAAAGAGGTGCGGAATCAGCCCGCACCTCTTGAAAACTTTTCCATTTGTTACTTACTTTGCCGCTTCAACCAGTTTCATTTCTGGCTCAACAACTTGCAGTTCACCCAAACCACGAACTAATTTCTTCGCGTAAGTTTTTTCCGGCTTCAGCACGGATACCAAGTAGTCGATGGCAATTTGCGGATCAACGGTTTCCCCACACGTGTAGCAATCCAGAGCAGCAAAGCCGCGCTCAGGATACGTATGAATGGACAGGTGGCTTTCCGAGAGAAGAACCAGTACGGTAGCACCCTGAGGAGAAAACTGCTTCGCTTGCACACTCAGCACCGTAGCACCGCATGCCTCAGCAGCCTCAATCATTTCCTTTTTCAAAAATTCTGCGTCGTTCAACAAATCAAACTGAACTCCCCATGTGTCAACAGCAACGTGTCTTCCGAAAGTCGAATATTCCATCTTTCGGTTCCCCCTTCCTAACGAGTGTAATGTTAAACATCGCTAGGACCTGCGTCATTCACTAACGGGGGCGGTTTCCGTTGTTATCCACCCTTTAAAGTGAATCCTGGTTCCTAATCCTGTTTCCAACGAAAACAACAATACCATGCATCGGCCTAGTTTGACAATACCCTTTTTCAATAATCTATAAGAACAATACAAATAGGCCGACGGCTATCTCTACAGAATGGAGGAACGCCACCTGCTACAAATGGCTTTCACATATTATGAGATATGCTACACTTTTAGAAATGGACCAGAATGGAGAGGATCGCTATACATGATTACTATCCGTAATGCCAAAGCAGAAGACTTGCCAGCACTAATCGCCATCGAGCACCTTTGCTTCTCACCAGAGGAAGCTGCAACACAGGAAGCATTCGAGAAGCGTATTCGATTGATTCCTGACAGTTTTTTTGTAGCGGAAGCGGATGGAATCATTGCGGGTTTGGTTAATGGACCCGTCATCGAATCCACCTTCATTACCGATGACCTGTTTCAATCCATTACAGAAAATCCGGCATCTGGCGGACATCAAACCATTTTAGGGTTAGCGGTTTCCCCCGCTTTTCAAAATCGCGGCATTGCCTCCATGCTCCTAGCACACCTGGAAGCATCAGCAAGGGTAACCGGTCGTGAGACGATCACGCTTACGTGTAAAGAAAATCTGGTTGGCTACTATGAAAGTCATGGATATCTCAACAACGGCGTTTCCAGCTCAGATCATGCTGGAGCAATTTGGTACAATATGAGCAAGCCATTACGCTAAGGGAAGGACAAACAACAAAAGCGGGCACCCCTTGTTTAGGAGGAAACCCGCTTTTTGTTATTCACTGTGTGATCGCCATGCTGCCTCAGCACCGTATCAGGAACCAATACATAAAAAAGGGCGCCCAAGGCACCCTTCTTTCACTAAACTTCTAATTCAAATAGACGTCGCGACAACGTAACTAATCGAACATCAATTGCTGGAAGTTTTTCTGGGGCAGTTCTCTTTGCCCAATTACGCAAATCCAGCCATCGGTCCGTTTCTTGACGTAAGGACTCAATCTCCTGCTCACTGCCATCCTGCTGGAACAAAGCCTCCAGCTCATTGGCCATGTGCAATGAGTTATTTTCAAAGATGGACACTTCTTCGTCTCCGGTTAGCTCCTGAATGCTCACAACCGATCCTTGATCGTAGTGATACACCATTGTGAAGCCGTCATAAATCCGGTGGACAATTCCATAGCCTCGGAACGCTTTCATTGCTTTTCTCATGGCATTTGCCAGCTGTCGATCTCGGATCAGATACGAGCTGTCGCATGAGTAGCGGCTGCCAACCCGGCAAAAACTCAATTGAATTTCGCCGTTCTTGTCATTCAAGATTACGTCACGATCGCCATTGTCACACACTTTGACTTGGACTGAAATGTGTTCATTGGTGAAAAGCGAAACGAACTGGTTCAGCTCTTCTTCATTCACCGTAAAATAGGCCTTGGCGTAATTAGTTGCTAAACGCTGTGCCATAAATATCTCCTCAATTCTTTTGGTTTGCATGGGCCGAGTACGACCGAACAGTTATCCAAATCTGAGGAGATACGCTAAGTGTCAACAAAAGAACGCTGTAGAACCTGGCCTTGCCCCGCGAATCGAAAATCGATTTGGGTAATGAAGGCGGATCACCTACTTTTTGTTTTTCGCAAAAAAGCTACTTTTGACACCTTTATTATATCTCAGATGCCCTCAAAAGTCTTGAGAAAAATAGCGATGAATTTTAGCAAAAAACAGGAATATCCGCAATCAGACGCAGGGAAATGAAAAGAACTCCCTGATTCATTCATATGCTTGCTGTTTCATTGAAATTCAGAGGGACTTATATCCCTGTAGTTGAGGTCATCGCTTTTTTGATCGCAGCCTGTTCTTCTTCAGACAAATGGTAGCTCGATGTTCCTTGCTCAAGCGGCTTGGCGTACACGCGAGATTCTTCTCGTCCAAAAATGCTGGTGATCACGACACCGTTCCCAGCGTCATCTGTTACCGCCAGCGAAAAGCTAAGATCACTGCCGACATCCCCGAAGGCATTGTAACGGATAATCGCTACTTTGCCGCATTGCGCTGCCATTCGTTGTGACAGACGATTGATGGCAAACTGCTGATCACTGTGCTGCTTTTTCATTTCCTCTACCTGATCCAGCAGTCTGTGCAAGCCTTCCTCGAGATTGGCTCCTCCCGTCCCTGTCATAATCCGGTTGATTGATTTCCTTAGTCGACTAATCCGGACAGACTGCATAATCACGATCCATAACAGGATCAGTGTCAATGCGATGACGGCTAAAAGCAGGATCGCTACATTGGGGATTTGTGATAGGAATGCTTCCAAAACTTTTCTTCCTTTCCGGCGCGTGCGTAAATATGCTGTCAAAAACCTTCTTTATTGTACAACCGCCGGGCCTCCCATTCAAACAAGTCTTTCATAAAAACAACAATTCCTAAACAAACGACTTTCACACCAAAAAAAGCGACACCCTCATTTGTTTGAGATGTCGCTTTTTCATTCCGTATTGGTCTGTGTCAAACTCATCGTCCTTTGGCTATCCTCCAGTCTGCCTACGCTTCCAAAAGCAACATTTCCCGACGGAGCTGTTTTAATCGCTCTGTGGACTGCTTCATTTGACTTTGGTCTTTTGCTTGCATCGCGTCATACAACGTCGCCAGTTCATAATCCAACTCCAGACGCAGCACCGGGATGCGTTCTTCCGAGTCACGTCGTTTCATCGCGGCAATTACCTGATCCATCGTTACATTGCAAAATTTTTCATAGATCACTTTTTTCTCAGCTCCTTTTAATTCCACTATTCTGACAACTTCTCCGTACTGGATTTGCTTCAGCAAGACGCACTCTTCAAAAGTGACCTTGATCATGGCATGCCCTTTTGCCCTCTCTACGAAGTGGTACAGTACGAGTGCCACCCGCGAATCATTGACAGGAATGCCTGCAATGTGCAGCTTATAGGACCCATTTAAACGCTGCATTTTCCAGTCGGATCGGCCATCTGTGGTGTTCACGAGGAGGTGAAACTGCTCGGGAGATTCTTTCCACGTGACGCTCACCCCTGCTTCCACCAGGGCCTGCACCATCGCGTGCAATGTTTTGCGGTCAAACCAAACTGCCAAATGAAAATACTCCAACTCCATGCCGAGATTCATCTTCTACAGGCCCCTCCCGTTGACAGAATACTCAGATATCATTTTCGCCGTAAGGGAGTGAGTGGTATATCATATTATTCAGGCTTTGGTTTTGCTATTCATAAAACTCGGCATGTATTTTTTTCCTAGATGGTATGATATCATATGGAGGATTCCAAGCTCCCTTGACGGGGACGATCGCCCTTTTCTTTCCAGTGGGGTTCGATGATGCTTAAAAGAGGTGTTTGTTACATGCCAACGTTTTCAGGCTTTCGTCAAGAAGATTTTGATGTTTTTGCCATTGATGGACTGGATTCTCGGATGGATGCGATCAAAACCAATATCCGTCCCAAATTCGAAGTACTCAGCCAGCACTTTGCGCCTTTTCTCTCCGTAGCAACCGGGGATGAAATGTTTACGCACATAGCAAAGCATGCACGCCGTACGGTGAACCCACCTGCAGATACGTGGGTTGCCTGGGCTAATGATAAACGCGGTTACAAAAAACACCCGCACTTTCAAATCGGCTTGTGGGGAACACATTTGTTCGTTTGGTACGCGGTAATCTACGAGTCTCCTTCCAAAGAGATCATCAGCCATGCTTTTAACGAGCGTCTAGATGAGGTCATCGCGTTGGTTCCGGAGCATTTTCACTGGTCTCCAGATCATATGCAACCAGCAAGCACGTCTCAAAAAGAGTTGGGAACGGCTGGCGTAAAAAAGCTGGTGGACAGGCTGGCACAGGTAAAAAAAGCGGAGTTGCTCTGTGGAATTACCATTGATCGTCATGATCCAATCCTGGCAGACGGTGAAGCATTGGTGAGTCGTCTCGAAGAAACATTTGGGGTGTTGAGCAAGCTCTATACTTTAGGAAATTCTCGTGGATAGACCGCCTCCCGCTTTCTTTAGTTAAGTTATATGCAAAAGAACAGGTCCGCTTTCATTTGAAAAACGCAGGCCTGTTCTTTTGTTTTAGGAAAAAGACCGCAGTCGATCCAATGACTTGTTCACATCACCAAACATGCGGTCAAACAATTGTTGGACACTTGGCACATCATCAATCAATCCAATAACCTGACCAGCCCAACCAAAGCCACGCTGGCTGTCGCCCTCATAAATAAATGTGCAATTGTTCTCTCCACTGATGAAGCTCTTTAACTGCTCGTAGCCTGCCCCTTCTTTTTCCAATTGGAGAATATGATCAGAGCCCGGTGTACGAACCACCCTGGCAGGTGTCCCCAGTGTGCGCTTGATAACTGCAGTATCGTGCTCCGTTCCAGCAACCAGCGCCTCTTTGTAGGCCGAATGCGCATGGACACATTCTTGCGTCGCAATAAATCGCGTCCCCATCTCCACACCCTCTGCACCAAGTGCAAGCGCTGCCAAAATCCCCCGACCATCGCCGATGCCACCGCTAGCCAATACCGGAATTTTTACGGAATCCACCACACGCGGAATCAAAACAAATGTCCCGATATCATCTCGTCCCAGATGACCCCCACCTTCTTGACCGACAGCCATCACAGCATCCGCACCAATCGATTCGGCTTTTTGTGCTTGGCGGGCAGACGCAACCAAGACAAGCTTTTTGATGGGATGACCATCGAGTCTGCGCAGCAGCGGCTCTGGATTGCCTCCTGTTACCGAAACAGCTGCCACTCCCTCTTCAATCGCCACATCCAGCATTTCTTCATACGGCCGACCGTGTTGACCAATTGCATAATTCACACCAAACGGTTTATCCGTCAATGCACGAACCTTGCGAATCTCCTCCCGCAGTGCATCAGCCGATGGCAAGGACATAGCCGTAATTTGACCGAGTCCCCCGGCATTTGACACAGCCGCAGCCAAGTCTGCGTAAGCCAAATATGCCAAGCCACCTTGGACGACCGGATATGTAATTTGTAGCAGCTCCGTTACTCTCGTTTTCATCCTTTTATCACCCCGTGCTAATGACCTTCTCGGCTTACAAGCCAAACTCCTGCCGCCACTCGTTAACATGAATAAAAATTCGCTTGCTTTCCCCCCCTATTTTGCTATACTCAATTTGTTTGTTTTTCCCCTATATATTCTTGATTAGTAAAGTGAGGCGATCGTAATGAGACAAATGAAAACTCCTTTGTTCAGCGGGTTGTTGGAGCACGCCAACCGGAACCCGATTCAATTTCACATTCCGGGCCATAAAAAGGGTATGGGTATGCATCCGGCATTTCGTGAGTTCATCGGGGACAACGCTCTTTCGATAGACCTCATCAACATTGCGCCATTGGATGACTTGCATCACCCGAAGGCAATGATTAAAGAAGCACAAGAATTGGCAGCCGAGGCATTCGGCGCTGACCATACATTTTTTTCCGTGCAAGGTACAAGCGGTGCCATCATGGCGATGATTATGGCGACCTGCAGTCCTGGCGACAAAATTATCGTACCGCGTAACGTACACAAATCGATTATGTCGGCGATTATTTTCGCTGGAGCAATCCCAATCTTTATTCACCCTGCAATGGACGAGCGTCTGGGTATTTCTCACGGGATTACAGTGAAGGCCGTGCAAAAAGCACTGGAAGCCCATCCTGATGCTGCTGCCCTGTTGGTAATTAACCCAACGTACTTCGGTATTGCAGGTGACCTGCGTGAGATCGTGCGGGCTGCGCATAACTATGAAATTCCTGTATTGGTCGACGAAGCTCATGGTGTGCATATTCATTTTCATGAGGAACTGCCGATTTCGGCCATGCAAGCAGGTGCCGACATGGCAGCGACCAGCGTACACAAGCTCGGTGGCTCTTTGACTCAAACGTCGATCTTGAATGTACGGGAAGGCCTCGTCGATGTCGATCGGGTGAAAACTGTCATGAGCATGCTCACGACGACCTCGACTTCTTACATCTTCCTCGCATCGTTGGACATGGCGCGTCAGCATTTGGCCCTCAACGGGAAAATGCTCGCGGATCAAGCGATGGAACTGGCAGCAAAAGCACGCGATATGATCAACGAAATCCCGCGCATCTACTGCGTTGGCAAGGAGATTCTTGGAAAGCCTGCGACTTTTGCGATGGACCCAACCAAACTCCTCATCCACGTACGCGATCTCGGAATCACTGGATGGGAAGTCGAGAACTGGCTGCGTGACAAGTACAACATTGAGGTAGAGATGAGCGATCTGTACAACATCCTCTGCTTCGTTACTGCGGGAGATACGGAAGAATCCATCCGTACACTGGTAAATGGCTTGCGTGATCTGTCCGTTGAATTTTCGCACGTACAAGCAGAAGAGAAGCCTACCATCTCGCTACCGAATATCCCTGTGCTATCCACCACTCCTCGGGAAGCATTCTATGCAGAAACAGAGACGATTCCGTTGGCGGAAGCAGCAGGTCGAGTCATCACTGAGTTCATCATGGTGTATCCTCCAGGCATCCCGATCTTCCTTCCTGGGGAAGTAATCACCGAGGAAAATATCGCGTACATTCAGGAAAACATCCGAGTCGGATTACCCGTACAAGGTCCTGAAGATGAGACACTGAAAACGATCAAAGTCGTAAAAAGACAAACCGCCATTTCTGGCTAACCGATCCAAAACGAAAAACAGCTGCCTCTTTCACGAGAGAGCAGCTGTTTTTATTTTTTATGCAAACATTTTGAGATATGATGGAAATGGGAAAAATCAGGAAAGGTGGGCGATGCTGCCATGCCAGACTGGTCGTATCAAACGATGTTTCGACCACTTCTCTTGCTCATGCCACCCGAACGGGCCCGATTTATTACCTTGCAGTCAATCGGCGCTTTGGCAAAAATTCCGGGTGGTCCGTTCATCATCGAATGGATGGGACATATGGAGCCTCCTTCACAGCTCTCCAAAACAATTGGTCCTGCCACGTTCCCTACTCCAGTCGGGTTGGGTGCCGGATTGGACCCAGAATGCATCGCCATTCAGGCTCTGTCCAAATTCGGCTTCGGGTTTCTAGAGCTGGGACCTGTGTCCAAAGAAGCAATTGATTCCCACGGCACTATTCAACGTGACACTGCCGCGATGAATATCCACTATTCCAGTCCATTGGTAAATAATGGTATATATGCCCTTGAGAGGCGCCTGGAGGGGGCTTCTGGCATCAAAATTCCTATCGGAGTCAGATTGGCCTGCCGACCAGAAGCTAGCCTGAGAGAAGCCACAGAAGAGCGTCAGGAGCTGATCGACAAACTGAAGCGTTTTTGTTCGTTTTTCACTATTGATGCGCGGGCGAATATGGGACATCCAGAATGGAGCCATACAGCTTGGAAGGAACATTTTTCCTGTTTGCGTAACCAAACGGATCTGCCACTCTTGCTGGCGCTCCCTCCTAGCCTTACAGAATTGGAAGCATTCCCCATTCTCATCTCAGCAAAAGAAGCAGGACTCAACGGTCTCGTTGTCGCTGGAGGCACGATTCAGGAAGCTTCACCGTCCGCAAACACCTCCGTTTACACCACAGGGAGAAGTTCACACGAGCAAGCCGTCAAATTTGTCTCCTGGGCACGGGAACAGTGGTCAGATGCCCTTATCATTGGATCAGGCGGCATTCTAGCGCCACAAGATGCTCTGACCTTTCTTGCAGCGGGCGCCAATTTTGTGCAGTTGCACAGTGGCTTGGTCTATTCTGGCCCCGGCTTGCCAAAACGAATTAACGAAGCCATCTTGCAAACACAACCAGACATTGCCCCTCCTCAAGAAAAACGATCTGCTTTTTTATTTCCTTCTTGGGTATGGGGAATCTTGCTGGGCGTGGGCATGATGATCGGTGGCGCACTTGCTTGGCTGGTCGCCGCAACAACCGTCGTCCTCCCCTACGACGAACGCTTTCTCGGGATGTCAGCCGACCAGCTTGCGCTCTTAAATGCGCAAATCCTCTCTTTTATGTCACACGATCGGATTAGTCTGGCAGGAACAATGATATCCATTGGAATTTTGTATAGCCAACTAGCTTACCATGGCCTGCGCAAAGACATTCACTGGACGCGGACCATCTTGCTCGTCTCCGGTGCTGTTGGCTTTTCCAGCTTCTTTTTATTTATTGGATACGGGTACTTCGATTACTTGCACGCGATTTTAGCACTCATGTTGTTCCCTATGTTTTTGCTCGCATTACGTACACCTGCAAAGGTTCATTTGACTCGACTACCGCCTCAGCTTCACAACGATCGTGATTGGCGAATGGCTCTATGGGGACAATTGCTCTTTGTCATCATCGGATTTGGTTTGACAGGGGCTGGTATTATCATTTCGATCATCGGCGTCACAGGTGTCTTCGTTCCTTCCGACCTCGTCTTTCTCTGTGTGTCTGCTGATGCCTTGCAGTCTTACAATGAGCGATTAATTCCGGTCATTGCTCATGACCGTGCTGGCTTTGGCGGAGCATTATTTTCGAATGGCCTGGCTGTCTTGCTGATTAGCCTTTGGGGGATCAGGCGAGGAGAAGCGTGGATTTGGTGGACATTGTTTTTAGCAGGTATTCCAGGCTTTGTTTCTGGCATAGGCATACATTTTACTGTAGGCTATGTCGATTTTCTTCATCTCTTGCCCGCTTATGTCGCCGTCATTTTATTTCTCGTAGCACTCGTACTTTTGAAGCCGTATTTATGCCGGACATAAAAGAAAACAGACGAAAGAATTCCTTTCGTCTGTTTTTTATAAAAGCCTGACTACCATTATGCAGAATCAGTCTTCGTCTTCTTCCTCTTCTTCATCATTGCCCGGAGCGAATGCTACCGTGTATACATATGGGTCTTTATCACGCTTATCGACCCAGACAACGCGATTTCCACCGATGCGGGCATTTTCCATCTCCGCATCATCATCCCACTCAAAATCGCTATAGGAATCCTCTTCGAAATCGTACAACTCATAGTAGAATTCCTTACCTTTTGAGGACAGACGATTGTCTTCATACAAAATCATATTGCGTGAAGCCTGTGGATTTTTCTGGTCACCATCTGTATAACGAAGCAAAGGATTGACTCTTTGACGGTCGATGTTGTAATAGTACAAATCCCAACCGGTTTTGGAATTGCCTGTATCTTCGCTCCAAACAACGAAGTCATCGCCGATTTCCGCTTTCTCTACTTTGACGTTATCACGGATTTCTGTCTCGTCATCTTCTTCGATATCGTAGAGTACGATGCTTGCGCTCTTTGAGCCTTCTTCTACTACCCAGGTAGCATAGTTTTTGTAAATATCAACACTCAGTGGTTCCTTTCTCACCGTCGTAACTTCCGTATGCTTTCCAGTCGATAGATCTGTGATGATCACTTCTGATCTGCCAGCGATATTCACCCATAACAAACGCTCTCCGTCAATCTCATAAAGCTTCTCACTCGGCTTTTGATCATCATCTTCATGTGTAATCTGCTTTTGAATGTCTTTACGAATATCGTAGGAGAAGAGTGCATCCTCGTGCTCGTCATACCAGACAACATAACGCGAGCTTACAACAGGGCGAACAGAATCATGCTCTGGATTACTGACGACTTTACCTTTTTTATTTTCGACATCGTAGAAAACGACCGTATTATTTTTTTTAGACTCGGTTACGTACGCTACATAACGATCATGAGCACTTGGCTCCTTTGGTTTTCCTCCTGCATTACCTATCGGAACTAATTCCTTTTCGTCCAGGTCATACAGGTGGAGTTGGAGCTTTTTGTTACTTTCTTTTTTCGCGAATAAGATGAAATCGCCATAAATTTTCGGTCCAGTCTCACCGTACAGATTGCTCGCTATCTTTTTGCCAGACGTTTTGCCAAGCTCACGATATTTTAAGTCATTATCGTCAGAGTAGACATAATCCTCTTGATACAAATGCACGTTTTGCTGTTCGTTGTCATCATCGGTCAATTTCTTAATTCTACCGTTGCTGATGGAATAGGAATAGAGGTCTCCAGCCGATTGATGCTCGTATACGATTTGATTGGAGAAAATGCTGGGACGCCCTTGGTCTCCTTTAGCAGTGACGGCAGCCTTTTCCTCTTTTGCTTTGATGTCATAGTAATAAATGTCATCATTGCCATCACGATCATCTTCCCAAGCAACATAACCACTGCTTACCACCGGGTTGCTTGCTTTTCCACTCGCAGATACAATCTCTGTATCCCCAGTAGAAATTTTATGTAGATAAACATCGCCGTTGTCTGTCCATACAACATTTTTATCAGCAATCTCCAGCCCATCGACCGAAGCAGAACCACTTGTCAAACGGATTTCTTTCTCTTTCACTATGTCATACAAATAGACATCTGAGCCGCCATCACGGGAATCAATCCATACGACGTAATCTCCATCGACCTTTGGATTTGTCTTCTCAGATTCCTTGTCGCCTATTTCGCTCTGGTCACCTTTATTGAGGTTGTAGAGTGTTACTCTTTGCCCACCTTCAACCATCCATACCGCATATTTTTTTGATATATCATATCCTGCTGAGGATATTGTTGGCTGACTACCGTCGATTTTTTCTTCATCACCAATATTGTAGGCAAGCGCCGGTGTCCCGCTCCACAGGGATGTGACCAAAAGTGCAGCGGCCAACATTCCCTGCATCGGTTTTCGCTTCATGAAACAATTCCTCCTTTTGCAACGATTTTCACACTTCTCCATTATCCTCCATCCGGAAAAGGTTGTCAAAAAAAACAGGCCTCAACATAGGCCTGTTGACTATTTTTTATTCTTTTTCCTGTCTTTCACCAGGTCGGCAGTCACAGTTGCATACCGCATAAAGCGTTTTCACTGAATTACATTCAAAATGCTCGATGATGGTTCCGCAAGTCTGACATACGATAGTTCCCATCTATGTCCCCTCCGCATTCAATTGATTCACATATTACTACAAATGTTATGTTACATTCATCTTAATATGCCACGTCATTCGGAGTCAAGATACATTTGTTGATAATTAGTATGTCACATTAAACTAAATATTGTCATTCAACCAGTTCACGATTTTTTGCAAGACTTCTTCCTTTTCAGGTTCGTTCAAAATTTCGTGCCGCAAGCCTGCGAATCGTTCAAATGTTTGTCTGTCTGGAAGGCCAACTGTAAACTTCTCCACTGCATCCGCATCAACCAATGTATCAGCACCAGCCTGCAGAACAAGGACTGGATGCTTGATTCGATGCCTATCCTCCCACGCCTTTTCCATAGAGCGATTCAATTCCGTGAACCATCTGACACTTACCTTGGAATAATTGAGCGGATCGTTCTGATAAGCAGCCTGAACAGCTTCGTCACGGGATACCATGTCGGGAGTTATTCCATTCGGCATGACAAGTGTTGGCCAAACCCGGTCGAGAAACTGTGCCAATTGCTCCTTCCACGCCGGTACTGTCAGTTTTAGCTTCAAGCATGGGGATGTGAGAATTAACCCTGCCAACTCTTTACTGCGCTCATCCGTCTGAATAAAGCGAGTCGCGATGAGACCACCCAGACTATGCCCCATTAAAAATACAGGCTTCTCTCCTGATGCATCTGCAAGAGCGGTACTCGTCCACTCGCGGACACGGGACAAATAGTCTTCGAATGATTGAATATGCCCCCGTCTCCCGGGAGAGCGCCCCCATCCCGGCAAATCTTCCGCATATACGTCCCAGTCCGCCTGATTAAAATAACTCGCTACATGCTCATAACGCCCATGATGTTCTCCCGTTCCATGGACGAGAACAATCGCTCCCCGAGAATCTTTGGCCGACCATTTATGTACACCCATTCTCCCTGTTCCTCCTACTGCTTAATTTCTTTCGATTATACTAAAAAACGGATAAGGCCGTTTTTTACAGAAAAACCAAAACGAGCAGAAGATAAACTTCTGCTCGTTACCTAATACTGATTTTCTTCAAATGGAATGGATGGTAAATGCTCCTGGAAAAACTCAGCAAGAGCGGCTGCCTCGTTCTCCGAATCCAGCCTGAAAATTTTTTGCAGATATCCTGGATTCACCGCATCGTCCGAACTGAGAAGAGTCGATTGCCCTGTCTGCATACAGATCACCAACGGCTTCCCATAAAACTTGTGTGTAAATACCATGCCAAAGTCGTAACGTGTTCCCTCTGAAATAAAGCCAAGGAAACGTACATTAGCGTTCTCCGAAACATCGTATAAGTGGTCGTAGTGCTCCATCAGCAATCCCTCCTCAACAGTATTTTGGCCTCCGAATTTCGTGAAATATTCGGATTATTCACTAGTATAATCGAAAAATCACGTTTTTGCTACCCAAACAGCATCATTTACCAGACGCGTCGGGTTAATTACCCTGTCTTCCCCTTCTTGAATCCATCTCACTTTTTCTGCACCATGCAACGATTGCGCGACAAAGGAGAGACATTCAAAGAACAGTTCAACTACTGCTGTACTGTATCGTTCCTCCATTTTCTCCAATGCATACGTCAATCTAAAAATATCTGGTACACTTCTTCGACTGGCTTCCAATACTTCTTTTCCTTTTTCAGTCGGGTATACGTGAACCACACGCCCATCCAACTCCGACTTTTCGATGGTCACCATGCCTTTCTCCATTAACTTCTTGATATGAATGACAATCGATGAGGGATGCCAGAAGGTCCAATCTGCAATTTGCGTGACGCGTACACCTTCATAACAGTAGATGATCCAGAGAATGTTTAACTGTACGGAGGAATCCAATTCGGCTTCCTTCGCTGCCCGCTCCCAGTCTTCTTTGTTCACCACATCGATGGCGCGCATGGTGTTTAAAGCTTCGAATACGTGTCTAATTGAGGCCTCCTGCATGCGTATATTCCTCCATGATCCTTTATCGTTCATCTAATGGCTATATAAATATGATATATATTTTACACTTTTCAGAAAAAACACGCAATTGTTTTTGGTCGCCAACTGCCTCATTGCCAAAGAGTGGAAGACAATGCTACACTAAACGCACAGAATACCGGTACTAGGAGTGAGTGCAGTCGTGAAACTTCAATCGGCCTACATCTATTTCGTTGATGGTTCTACCGCAGCATCTGTAAGTATTGACGACGTGAAAGCCAAGTTTACGCGATACGTTGACATGACCTCAAAAACAGGAAAGCAGTTGGGCTGGACCTATGCAGACGCCGCTTTCCCTTACACCCTAGAAGAACGCTCAGAAGGAAAGGACTCGTGGTTCCTTCTCAAAGGTAAAGACCCAAACATGTACAAAGCCATCGTTGTTGGAGTCGGGAGCAAAAATGAAAACGGTTCCGAGAAGCACTACATACAAGTGTCCCTTCCTGAATCAGCGACGCATGGCGATAAAAACAAGGCAAATGAGTACTGTCGATACTTGGCACGTGATTATAAAGCAGAGCTGCACCTCTTCAACAAGCGCATTCAATACTTCCAACCTCGAAAGCCATAATGAAAAACGTAAAAACAGTCGAGAAATATCGACTGTTTTTTCATGTTCAGGCCTATTGCCCCTGACCTCTTTTTTTCATACGAATAACAAAGAGAGGAAAGGGGTGAGCTTATGGAAGCGCAAGCATTTATACAGTTGGTTGCTGACCACGCCAAAAAGTCTTATCTGAACCATCGTCTATTCCCCTCCATTATCATAGCGCAAGCCATACTCGAGTCAGGTTGGGGTAAAAAAGTACCTGTTGACCCTGCCACTGGGACATCCTCGTACAACCTCTTTGGAATAAAGGGAACAGGACCTGCCGGCTCTGTCACCATCGAAAGCAAAGAGGTGGAAAACGGAAAGACGGTTACACGTACTTCCCAGTTCCGCGCTTATGAAAATTACCAGCAATCTATGGAAGACCATACCCAGTTTTTACGTAAACCCGCTTACAAAAACGTGCTTGCAGCCACTACTCCCGCACAAGCGGCACAGGCTTTGGAAGAAGCCGGGTACGCTACCGATCCTGCGTACGCTGAAAAGCTGACGCGCCTCATTCAGACGTACAACTTGTCTCAGTACGATCAAGTCGCCTCAGAAGAGCCACAAGCGTTTCCTCCCTGGAAATTGGAGCTGGGGAATCGTGCGTTACAGGAGGGCTTGCTGACCTCACCTGAATGGCTAAATAAATTAGACGAACCAATGCCAGTATGGGCTGTTCTAGCGGTTGCCCTGCGGCTTCTGGACAAACAGCGAGAGAAGCCATGAGTCCATAAATAAAAATCAAAAGCCCCATTGCCACAAGCAAATCTCGTGGGTAATGGGGCTGTTTCGTATAAAAATGCAGTTGCCTCAGTCGTACGTTGCTTGAGCACGTTGATCAAATCATTTGAGACCTGGACAGCGAATAAAACCTTCCGTCCACCATCCGAATTCCCAGATCGACGCAATATTCCAATCCTTGCGTCACTCCGTACAAAATCCATTCGGAAGAACGGTGGTTGATATCAAAATCAGTGTAAAGGTCAGTGCCATCATTTCGGATCTCTTTGCGGTACGTCACATCAAAAAGGCGTAGGACAAAAGGCAGTTCAGCGAACGGAATAGCAAACTTTCGCTCTATTTCTTGCTCGAACTCCTTCGTCATGCTCCACTCTGCCTGAATGGATTGCTCATCTTTCCAGGCAATGCGTATACTCGGGCCTTCTACATCCGTGGACGATCGCGGGGGATTTGTCTCCATTCGCTCCCATCGTTCCTTTCTTTCATGTACTTGCTATTACCAAGTATATTGGCTTTTCCGTATATTATAGCACGGGGACATGCAAAGTGGAAACGCATCCAAGCCATAATTTTTAACGCCCAACTGTAAATGTATTTTCACCGACGGTTACATAAGAAGTGAATTTCTCGGATTTCATTTGAACTTGTACTTTATAAGTGCCGTATGCTTCAAGTTTCGTAGATACAAAAGGCTCAGAAAAATAGAAGCTGTTTGCATTTTGCGTGGAGTATTTCCATTCTTTCCCTTTAGACACTTCTTTGCCGTCCGGTCCGATCAACACAAGTTGCATGCGCAAGTCTTTGGCAACAGGCGCGTCATCAACCTCTACGAACACGTTAAACGTACGAGGCACATTTTTGTCGCTGTATCCTTTGACAGGGTTGCTGAAAACGACATTTTTATTGCGGGTCTGCTGAATCCCTTCGACCACAATAATATTCACATTTGGCTTAATCACTTGCAATTTCCCAGATTGCTGATCGTAATCGGTGAAACCACCGAGCTTGTTCACTATTGATTCTACCGATTCGGCCTTGGATGCTGGCATTTCACTCGCTACGGTTTCCGCACCGAAAAATACGCGCATCGCACCCTCTCCCAGCGCAGTAGTGCTCCCCACCCCTGCTGCTACAGTCAACGCCAACAAGGCCGATAACCATGCTTTTTTCATGTCAATAATCCTCCTGTATGTGTGCGCGGCAGCGCTTGTTTTTCCGGAATTTCTTCTCTCTAGTTTATACGTTTGGAAAAGGAAATAGTTGTGCTGCCCTGATAAGTTTTTTCAACAATATCCACATTATCCACAAGCACAAAATGCTTAGGAAGAAAGACTTATGCACAGAGATGTTAGTAACTACTTCTTACTCTTGACGAGAATATACGGTTGGGAATGACACAGAAAAAAGAGCGGCTATCCAGCCACTCTTTTTTACTCCAGACACCTGCTACTTCTGTTGTGAAAGCCATGTAAAATACCGGGAGACCAGTCGAATGGCAACCTCGATCGCGTCTTCGTTCGGCTCAATTTTGGAATGGTGCAAGCCGTACGGCGTTTGCACACCCAGCCAGAACAAAAAGCCGGGGATTTCTTTCAAAAAGTAACCGAAGTCTTCTCCGGTCATGGCTTCCTTGCAGGTGATGAGAGTTACATCTTCACATTGTTCCTGTACCCATTGCATGAAGTCTGTCGTTAGCTGCTCCTCGTTGTAAACCTGGCAGTAGCCGACACCGTAGTCAATCGTTGCCTGGCAATCAAAGCCTATTTCCACTCCCTTTACGAGAGATTCAATGCGGCTCTTGACGAGTGCCATCGATTCCATCGAAAAGGTTCGGATGGTCCCTTCTAGCCTGGACTTCTCTGCGATGATGTTCTGCTTCGTCCCGCTCTCCAGCTTGCCAATCGTTACGACGGCCGAATCCAATGGATCTATATTGCGCGAAATAATCGATTGAAGCTGTGTCACAAGATGGCTTCCTGCAACCACCATGTCATTCGCCTTGTGCGGGAAGGCTGCATGCCCCCCTTTGCCAACCAAATCAATGTACAACTCAGAAGTGTTGGCAAACAAAATTCCTGGCTTCGTCGCAATATGACCAACTGGATATTCTGGCGCGATATGCAGGGCAAAAATACAGTCCGGTCGCCACCCTGCAAACTCTTCACTTTCCAACATCGGCTGTGCACCGCCAGGACCTTCTTCTGCCGGCTGGAAGAGGAACAGCAAATCATCTGCTATCGGATGTTCTGTAAAATGCGTCAGGAGGCCCAGAGCAATTGCCATATGCATATCATGCCCGCAAGCATGCATGTATCCTTCATGAAGCGAGCGAAACGGATAGGACGTTTCCTCTACGATCGGCAGGCCATCCATATCCGTCCGCCAGGCAATTAATCGTTTTGGCTCTGTTCCTGCCAGCTTGACCAAAATGCCTGTCCGCCACGTTTTGATCTCGATTCGATCCTGGGGCAGCTTTTTCAAATAATCAAGCAAGTATTGTTGCGTCTTCACTTCAGCAAAGCCTGGCTCCGGTATTTGGTGCAGGTCTCGGCGAATTTGTGTAAACAAAGAAGTCGTCAAGGTCTACGCCTCCTTTTTCGTACCTGTTCTTGCTGTTAGTTGCTCCTCAAACACGGCAAGGAAACGGTCCACATCAGCTTTTGTCAACGTCAGAGGCGGAAGCAGACGAACAATCGTTTTCTGCGTCACGTCAACGAGAATTCCTTCGTTAAGCAATGCTTGCTGCAAGTGACTTACCTCTTCCGGGGTGGAAGAGAGCGGAATTCCAACCATCAAGCCTTTTCCGCGAAGGGATTGCAGCTGATCTGGAAGACGCATCCGCAACGCTTCCAAGCCTGACCACAGATACGCAATTACTTCTTCTACGTGAGCAATGAAGGCTGGATCAAGCAATTCGTCCAACACGACATTCCCCAGGGCAGCAGACAGTGGTGATGGTGCGAACGTCGTTCCGTGATCCCCCGGTTTGAACTGGTTCATCAGCTTTGGGCCAGCGATGACTCCGCCAAGGGGAAGCCCTCCCCCTATGCCTTTGGCAAAAAGGATAAGGTCTGGCGTTACGCCTGCATGCTCATAAGCAAACAGCTTTCCTGTTCTGCCCATTCCTGTCTGGATTTCGTCCATGACAAAGAGCATGCCTTCTTGTTCACAGATGGCAGCTACCTCTCGCAAGAACGCTTCCGTTAGCGGCACCACACCGCCGGAACCCAAGACTGGCTCCATCAGGACTGCAGCGGGCCTTGCTTCCTGGCAAATCGCTCGCAATCCTTCCGTGTCCTCCACATCCAGTTCATAAACAGGAAAAGCTGGCTGAGGAAAGTCTTGATAGACATGAGCCTGCCTCGTCAAACGCACTGCTCCAAGTGTTCGTCCGTGAAAGCTGTTGCGTAAGACAACGATGCCTTCACGACCTGCTCCCTCATTCTTCGTCCATTTGTGAATCAGCTTGATCGCAGACTCTGTAGCCTCGGCACCAGAGTTGGTGAAAAACACTTTCCCACTGATGCTGTTCGCAACCAACCGCTCGGCCAAACGAATAGCCGGCTTGTTTAAAAATACATTGGAAATATGCAAGAAACGCTCTCCCTGCTCACGCAGAGCCTGTACAATGCGCGGATGAGAATGACCCAGAACGTTTACCGCGAGTCCGGTAAACAAGTCGAGATAGCTCTTTCCGTTCGTATCGTACAAGTAATTTCCTTCGCCTTTTTCTATGGCAATCGGAATTCTTTTGTAAGAAGAGACGATATATTGTTCATCGAGCGAACGCCAGTCCATGTACACTCTCTCCCTTACAGCTGACGTAGCTCCTGCTTGATCTCTGTCTTGGAACGAGTTTTTTCATCGATTTGCTTGATCACGCGTGCAGGCGTTCCCGCAACTACCACGTATGGAGGTACATCTTCAATCACGACAGCACCCGCTGCAACGACAGCACCTTTACCTACGCGTACGCCTTCCAGAATGACAGCATTTGCTCCGATGACAACATCATCCTCGACTACAACTGGCTGTGCAGATGGCGGCTCGATGACTCCCGCGATAACCGATCCCGCGCCGATGTGGCAGTTTTTCCCGATGGTTCCACGCCCACCTACGACAACATTCATGTCGATCATCGTGCCTTCACCGATAACTGCACCAATGTTAATGGAAGCACCCATCATGATGACCGCGTTGTTGCCGATTGTCACTTGGTCACGGATAATTGCGCCTGGCTCAATACGCGCTTGAATCCCTTTTGTGTCCAGCAATGGAATAGCGGAATTGCGGCGGTCGCTTTCTACTACATAATCTTCAATTTTTTCCGCGTTAGCAGCGAGTACTGGCTCAATCTCTTTCCACTCACCAAAAACAACACCAGTTGAGCCAGTAATGAAAGCTTTGGAGCTAGCACCGAAGTCGATTCCCTCCAGGTTCCCTTTCACATATACCTTCACTGGTGTTTTCTTTTCGCTTTTTTGAATAAACGCGATAATTTCGTTGGCATCCATCATGTTCATAGTTACATCCTCCTCAAAATAACAGCATGGTAAATCAAAAAAAGCAATGAGTGCATTCGCTATCTCATTGCTCTTGATACTACAGAAGCAAATCATAAATAGCGCTCCACAAAAAGACGAAAGGTCCCTTGTGACAGGATGTTCATTTTTCATGAGACACCCCAGCCTGTGCTACGTAGGGGCATAGCATAAGCTTCGGCGCTTTAGCCTTTCTTCCTTCTCCTACCCCCTGGCAGATTGCGAAAAGGCTTACTCTTCTTCGGCGCACCTCTATTTAGTGTACATTATTATAATTTTATTTAACTCTACCAAAATGAATGAGACGTGGCAATAAGAAAAAAGTTATTGACAACGATTCTCATTTTCATTATTTTATTTGTGAGAATGATACTCATTATCTAATTGGAGGTTTTACGTTTTATGAGCATTTTGATGGTATACGCGAGCATGACGGGGAATACACAGGAGATTGCTGAAGCAATTGCAGAAGGTATTCGTTCAACTGGTGCTGAGCTGGAGATAAAAGAAGTGATGGATGCAAACGCAAAAGAACTCGAAGCATACGACGGAATCTTGCTTGGCGCCTACACATGGGGCGATGGCGAACTGCCAGACGAATGCCTGGATTTTTATGAGGAAATGGACGATATTGACCTCAGCGGGAAAAAGGTTGTTGCTTTTGGCTCTTGCGACTCCGCTTACGAGCATGTTGGTGCAGCTGTTGATATTTTGCTGAAAAAAGCGAGTGAGCGTGGCGCGGAAACACCAATGGAAGGATTGAAAATCGAGCTTTCTCCTACTGCAAAAGAAGTGGAAACTTGCAAAGCATTTGGGGTATCGTTTGCTGAATTGCTCGGCTAATTGATGTTTCTCAAATACTCTGGCACATGATATACTATCAATCCAACTTTTTAAGGAGGATTGATCTCATGTCACTACATACGGACGAGATTCTCTTACGGCCTCTCCAACAACAAGACGCAGCCGAGCTCCTAGAGCTTCGGCTGCGCAATCATGACTTTCTCCAACCATTTGAACCGATCCGCCCCGCTTCTTTTTTGACCCTCCCAGGACAGCAAGAGCAGATTTCACAAGCTCAGAATGATTTTGAACATGGTACTGCCTATGCTTTCGGCGTATTCTCCCGAGAATCCGGAAAGATGATTGGCCGTGTAGCGCTTTCGAATGTCGCACGTGGTGCGTGGCAAAATGCAACGATTGGTTACTTCATGGATCAGGCGTGCAATGGCAAAGGCTATACGACATCAGCAGTAAATCTTGCCCTCCGCTTTGCTTTAACGGATGCTGGGCTGCATAGGGTACAAGCCGCTGTCATGCCTCGCAATCAAGCTTCCATTCGCGTCTTGGAAAAAAACCGTTTTCGCCAGGAAGGCCTTTCGTTACGTTATTTGCAAATTAACGGTGTATGGGAGGACCATCTCATCTTCGCTCTTACTGCTGAGGAGTGGTCTCAGTAATCTCCTCGCTCTTTTCACTCTCACGTAGCCGCTCCAGGATGCGCCGTTTACGGTATAGCATCATCCCCGCTTCGGCGACATCCTGTACGGTTGAGCGATTCAAATACGCCCCGAACAAAATACCCGCAATGGGCACCATCTGAAATAATTTTTTCCACCCATAGTTTTCTGTGTATGTTACTACGACTTCACGCCATCCCTGCAATTGCGCCATCACCTCTCTCTGCGCACTTGGATCATCAAAGCGAGAGAGCTCAGCGAGTATCGCTTTTTTCCCTACGATGTCTGATGAAGCAAACTGCAAGCATTTGACGACAAACAGCCGCTCCCTCTTCTCTTCTGGTCGATAGCCATAGGCTAGAGCCATCTCTTGTAATACTTTTAGGGATGTCCCCATCAATAACGGGATATCGATTGCGAGGGTAAAAATCCCCCCGAAGCCAGTCGTCGCACCTTGTACCGTGGCAAAATTCGCACGTGAATCCTTCAGCTCCAACGCGACATCATTCATGATCGTAAGCGGTACAGCAGCAATCTCCTCCTTGCCCATAACAGAAGTGCCCTGTCCCTCTAACCGTTTGCCAAACCGCTTGTAAATCGGTTCATCCTGCACCAAATATGTTCCACCTGTCTCAAGAAAGGCTGCCATTTCATCTACGGCTTTTCCCAGCTTCTCTTGAACGAATGCAGGCGTAATCCGATCCAACAGAACAAAAGGAAGTCTGCCAAGCTTTTCCCAGAACCACAAGTCGTTCTGGTCCTTCTCCCAAGCCTCTACTTCACGTAATGCCGTAACCAATGTCTCCCTAGACTCTTTCAACCCCAACAACCTCCCTGGCTGCTCACTCAGCTTCTCCTCGCTTCCACTGACATTGGTTGCGCAAGATGGACTTGATATAGTCCTGCAACTCTTTTGACGTGGCGTGACAGACGAATTCTTTTTTATTTCTTACGATTCCCAGCTTCAAATGTTTCACTTGCTCTCCTTCGATCTGAAACCCGAACTTTTCCAAGATCGCCTTCTGCTCGTTTGTCACAGGACTTCCTCCCCTTATAGTCGAAAACCCCCATGCCAAAATGCAAGGGGGTCAATCGTTATTTCACTTCGATTGTGAATGCGATCGTTTCTTTTCGTTCATCAACGTCTGTTTTTTTGACTGATCTTTTTTGTCTTTGAACGAGTCGACAAGTCTTGTTGCTAAGGATATTGGTTATTTTGATCTCGTATTTACCGGGCTGCTGCCGATCAATGAACTTGCTGATATCAAGTGATTCCAGTCCGTTTTCAGTGCCGTCATCGCGATTTGAAGGCTTAATGTCAGTGATTTCTTTTCCTTCGTAGTAGATCTCGATCCGATTTTCTGATGATATCGTAGCACTGCTATGCTCTTGTCTAGCACCGATGGCGTTCTCTCCATATTTCCACTCATACTTGGGCATATGGTAAGAGGAAGCCTTCCTACTCTCTCTAACTTTCTTCGTCCCAGTCCGCTCTGCATACGTGGAGATGAGTTGTAGGTTCTCCAATTCAGCAAGATCGCTATCAGATTCCACAGTCACAAGATCTCCATTGCGATATTCCTTGCCCTCTTTTCCTCTCATGAACATCGGCGCTTGTGGTGGAGCTATACCTGAATCACCTGGATCACAACTTTGGGACGCTGGGATTGGTGGCGTATCCTCAATGACCTGTATGTAACCGCACCATGTCTTAGCAGGGTCCCTTTTGCTGTAATAGTTTACCTTGTAACGCCCTGGCTTATAGCCCGACAGTAACAAGCCTGTATGATCCCAATTCAATTTATCACTATCGACCACGACGTTATCGACTGCCCATACTCCTGGTCCTTCATCGTCATCAGCTTCACTACCGAATTCGATATGCTCTGCTGCTGTAGTCAGCCATATCACATGTACCGGGTTTTGATAGAGCCTCACTGTATTGTCTGATGAATACACATTTGCTTTCTCGACCATAAGTGTAGATTTTTCGTTTGGCTGCATCAACACATCCAACGTGACGTCTCCGCTTGTGGGACCACAAGCATTCGGTGCACCTGGAATTTGTATGTAAATCGTAGTCGACGTAGAACCCCCCCATAAGGAATCCGTTTTGTTTTCCTTGGAATCTGGCTCAAATGTGACAGAAATCGTCATACCTGCCAGCATTTTCGGGATATCAACTTCAAAATGTTGCGCATTTGTCAACGTTTGTCCAGTTCCGTTCACCGACCATCGACCTAGGTATGCCGAATACAAGGAAATCTTACCTGGTGGCTCCGGGGCAGTAATGGTCTGATCCGGCGCGAGTTTTTGACCGCTTGCATCTGTCCCCATATACAGCTCCGCCATGCCAATCTGAACCGTCGTAGTCCAAGTCGACATTGAGGTATCGTCAGGTAGAAAAAGGAGCTGGTATTGACCAGTCAACAACGTACCTGTTGAAAACACAGTAGCAGGAACAGATCTCATTTCTTGGTTCGTAGACTTGTTTGTTAGCTTCCACGTACCAGGTACAGAACTGTTAAAATCAGTTGACCCCATATTTCCGAAAATGGTCGTCTGCCCGCCTGTCGCCAAAGGCTCTCCCTCTGCTTTTTCCCCCTTATAAATACGTGGGTAATTTTGTGCTTCTACCTGAAAGCTCACGTGTAACGTACTGCTCTTTTCATTAGCATCAGTCACTACAAAGGTCAACGTATGAGAGCCAGCTGACAATTTCGCTGCGGGAATTGTAAAGCGAGGTACCTGCCATTTGAACACAGCTTGATTTGAGCTTTGCTCCATTTGAAACTCCGTTAATTCTGCACCATCCAAATATACTTGCTTCCGACTAAGATTTGTTCCATTTCCATAAGTGGTCTGTATCACATCAATATCAAGTGGTGTCTCCGGAGGTAGAATAAACTCATCATTCTTCACCCAGTTCCAACCTTTTGAATCCAGTCCCGCAACCTGATAATCGTTAAAGATAACCATATCGTGAACAGGCTGCTTCCGGATTGGCTTAGATACTTGGCTGTTTTTTTTCATTGATGCTGTTGCCCCGGCTCCCATGGCTGGCGGTACTGACACACCTGACAAAAAAGTACCAGTTGCCAAACACACGAGAAGTGCTTTTACAACCCATTTTTTCACGAACTGTCCTCCTACTTTTTTGTCTTACGTATTTGCATTTGAACAACTGATTTTATTCGACAATAACCGTGTTATATCCTTTAAGTTCGCACACTTTTTCCTAAGAGAGATATAGTTAAAAACTATCCGCTTAATAATTTATATAGATTTGACTTATGACTTCAAAGTCGGTAAAAAGGAAGAAAGGGAGGGGATTCAGATGGTTCAAACCAATCAATGGGATGCCGGGTTATACGACGCCAAAATGAATTTTGTTTCTGAATACGGCAAAGGGGTAGTGGACTGGCTACAACCGGCTCCTGGAGAAAGCATTCTGGACTTAGGCTGTGGAACAGGCGACCTGTGCGCTCAACTATCGCTTGCGGGAGCAAATGTGACAGGAATCGACTTTTCTGCCGCCATGATTGAGGCAGCTCGCCAAAAATATCCGCAGTTTGCCTTTGAAGTAGCCGATGCGCATACGTATCGAACAAATGTCAGCTACGACGCTGTCTTTTCCAATGCCGCACTCCACTGGATGAAACGTCCAGCAGAAGTCGTTGAAACCATTTGGTTGGCTCTTGCTCCCGGTGGACGCTTTGTTGCCGAATTTGGAGGACATGGCAATTGCGGACAAATCACAAAGGCATTACGGACTGTTTTGGCACGAAAAGGAATAGCTGCCGATGAACGCTCGCCTTGGTATTTTCCCAGCATTGGCGAGTACACGACTCTTTTGGAGAAGCAAGGCTTCCACGTCGTGCTTGCCTCCCATTTTGATCGTCCGACAGTCATGGCTGATGGGGACCTGGGGCTTTCGCATTGGCTGAATTCTTTTTGCAGTCCTTTTTTTGCCGGACTGTCCTCAGATGAAATCCAGCAAGTATGTAGGGAAGTCACTGACTTACTGCGTCCTGCGCTGTTTCAAGAGGGTCACTGGGTGCTCGATTACAAGCGTATTCGCGTCCTTGCCCATAAGAAATCAGAGAATGATACGCTACATGGGGGAGCTGCACGATGACCCGTATTGCCTGTCTCCATGGACATTATTCGAACATTTCCCTCTTATCAGATGCGTTCGCAGCCTTTGAC
Source organism: Brevibacillus sp. AG162 (assembly GCF_006715575.1). Classification (NCBI taxonomy): domain Bacteria; kingdom Bacillati; phylum Bacillota; class Bacilli; order Caryophanales; family Paenibacillaceae; genus Brevibacillus; species Brevibacillus sp. AG162. The sequence goes on along the minus strand of NZ_VFNO01000001.1, from coordinate 243,456 downwards.
GTAGAGCTCATTCATTTTGTTGATCCAGGTTTACTCCTGCAAAACGCGGGAACACCTGTCCATACCACGGAACAATCACATGCCAAATTACGTGATCAACTAGCCTGGATGCAGAGCTGCACCGTAGATGCAATCATGATCACTTGCACGCAGTATGCCGGACTGGTAACACCAGAGGATGAGGCAACTGCCACTGTCCCCATCTTCACCATCGATGGACCTTTTTTTCATGAGATAGCACAGCATACGGAGCCACAAGTTCTGCTGTTCTCCAATCCCGCTACTGTCCAACCTACGTTGGAGCGTCTCGTAAAACACGGCCATTCCTACAACCTGCACCCAGAGATACAAGTAAGTATCGTCGAAAATGCTTTTGCCCTGCTCATGGAAAACAAGCAGGAAGCGTACAGAGAAGCGATAAAAGACGCCCTGTATCAACTCCACCAAACGTTTCCAGATCAACCTATTGCAGTGGCACAGCTCTCCATGGCACCTGTTGCTGATGAGTTTGCAATGGAAAACGACTGTACAATCTCCCATCCTTTACATAGTTTGACGTCGCAAATGTCCGCAACGTTACAATTGCGTTCAAAGCGTTGAAGTGCGTATGAGTATAAAAAACAGCCCCGTTTGCTTAGGTCTTTGGCCAGTGGCAATGGGGCTGTCGCTATAAACGAATTCGATTGGCTTTTACATGCCTTCGGAGTTGGTCACCAGAACCTCTTCTCCCTCATTCAAGCCGCCTTTGATTTCAATAAAATCGTATCCTTCAATGCCGATTTCTACATCTTTCGGCATTGGATCTCCGGTGCTCGGATCTTTCACCATTACCGTTCCCTGACCTGGCCCCAGAATTTCAACCGCATTGCTTGGCAAGCGCAGGACATTCTGTGCTTGGGCGACGATAATATCGTTGTCTCCCGTCATCCCATGCTTAAAATCAGCCTTGTCTAGCAGTTCCACTTTTACCGCGAAACGAACTTCCTTGTCTTCTTTTTTCCCTTCCTTCGGAAGCTCTATGACTTTGCCTTTAAACGGCTCGGTACCGAACGCATACACATAAACATCGACATTTTGTCCAATTTTAATTTCGGGAATATCAAGCTCTCCAACGGCTGCCACAAAGTAAACAGAAGTCGTGTCCATAATAATGGCTGCAGGATCTGATCCTGGCGCTTCGCCTTCTTTTACTCCTAGCTTGGTGATGACACCGCTGATTGGCGCTGTTACTTGGTTCTTCGCAATTTCACGCTTTTTCTGCTCCATGTTCAATAAGGACGTTTTTAGCGCGAGCTCTTTTTCCTGCAGTTCCATAGAGGACGATTCCATATCCATCTTGAATAGTTGTTGCCCTACCTTGACTACATCGTCTTTTTTCACGTCGATTTTGCCAATTTTTCCGTGAGTACCCGCCAAAATTTCTATTTCATCTGGCAACTGGAATTCTTTCTGATTTCGGCTTACATATAAGAGGCCCTTATCATCCGTATACTGTACCTCACCCTTATCCCCAACATAGATTGCACCAGGTTTTTTGACCAAAACCTCGACATTGTGAATACCGCCCGCTCCTTCTACCTTTTCACCAATTCTATCGACTTCCGTTACGACACCATCCACAAAATACATGGAAGTTGGAATGAACACCTTCACTTTTTGACCTACACTGAATCGTTCAGACTCATAGGAGGTAAATTGTCCAATAATTTTCAAATAGTCGGTATTAGCAAGCTTGACTACTACCTGCTCCGGTCTTACATCTTGCCCTTCTTCCACAAGGACCTCAACCACTTTTCCTTCTTTAGTAGCCGTAATTTTGTCTTTCTTTTGTTTAATTTCATTTAGCTCTTTTTTCGCCTTTAAAATGTCCAGCTCCAGCTTTTGAATTTCCAGCTGTGCATCCGAACTGTCTATCGTGAACAAGACATCGCCTTTTTTGACGGACTGCCCTTCCTTCACTAGCACACGTTGCACCTTGCCACTGAGCTCTGGCTTGACTTCCTCACGCGCCTTCGCTTCCACTGTACCTGCAGAGTTGATCGTCTTCTTGACGTCACCACGTTCCACGAGCGCTGTCGGGAAGTTCGGTTTTTCTTCTGGCTTTTCTTCTGTAACCTCTTCGCCCTTGAAGTACGAATAGCCGTAATAGCTTCCCCCTCCAAGAACGGCCACGACCGTGGCGATAATGATCCATTTTTTCTTGTTCATCTTACGTTCCTCACATTTCATCACTTATTCAGATCGAATCGCTTGCAGTGCACTTAAACGAGACGCACGGATCGCCGGGAAGATTCCCGCCAACACCCCAATAATAAAGGAGAAGCCAATCGCAAAGAGTGCCAGCCAGCTCGGAATGACCGCCAATTTTGTAGGTTCAGCCTCTGGATCACCACCGCCGTAGCCCATGTTCAGACTATCCAAGAGACCGCCAGACGCTCCGAAGTAATTCACGAGCTCAACCGCTCCCCACGCCATACCGAGACCAGCCAGTCCACCAATTAAGCCAATAAAGCCTGATTCCATTAAGAACAGCCAGCGAATATTCAACACAGTGGCTCCGATTACTTTCATGATGCCAATCTCTTTGGTTCGCTCTAAAATCGACATGATCATCGTATTGACAATTCCAATGGTTGCGACGAGCAAGGAGATTGCTGCAATTCCTCCGAGGACCATCTGAATCACGAAGAAGAATTTATTGATGGTTTCCAGCTCACGTGCAGGCGACCATACTTCAAAGCCCTTTTCCTTCAAAGCTTGTACGACACCCTCGACTTTTTCCCGAGATTCTACCTTGACAGTAATTCTGTCAAATTCAAAAGTTTCCTTTTTGGCTTTATCGCGTGATCTGCGAGATGCTCCCTCTTCGACTTCGTCACCTCGACTGCGCGTGACCCACTCGTTCAGCTCTTTCACAACGTTAATCGGTACATAAACCGCAGCTGACGAGTTACGTTCTTCAGACTTCTTTAATTGACCGACAACCTTCACACGCAGTTCTTTTTTCTCGTATTTCGGTTCATCGTCGATGCGATATTCGCGTGACAAGATGAGAGTCCCCGCTCTGTCTACGAGATTGAAGGCCAGTGCTTCTCCGCCCCCGATATCCGGCGGCGGCATGTTGGACATTTCATTACGGCCACCTCCGGCCTTTCTTCGCCGTTCCTCGCGCTTTTCCTTTTCTACGTCGCGCAATTCTCTGGATACATCGAAAGCAACCACTATCTCTTGTGGCGCCCCTGTCAGATAGCTTCCTTTTTCAATGTCATTTTTGCGATAGGCAGCCGACTCATTTACATCCACCCCAATAAGCTGTACGTACCCTTCTCGTCTACCTACCTTGAGCTTCGCTTGCTCTCGTAATTCTTTTATCGGCATAACTGCCTGAATGCCAGGAATCTTTTTTAATTCCTGCACCGCTTGCATGTTCAGCTTCTTGACTTTATCCTCTGGAACATCGATCCATTCGCCATTTTCCTCGTACCAACGCAATGGCTCGACGTCCATCTCTGTCAAGTTTCCGAAGTTCTCCAAGCTTTTTACCGCACTTTCCTTAAGCCCTAAACTAAGTGCCATCATCGCAACGATTGCAGCCGTCCCGATCATGACACCAACCGACGTGAGGGCTGTCCGCAGCTTCATTCGCCACAGATTCCTCCAGACGATGCGAAAAGAATCCATTACCTTCACTGTTTGTTCACCTCATACCCTCGCCTACGCTGGTCTTGTCCTTTTTTGTACAACCCGTCCGTCCTGGAGATAAATGACGCGGTCGGACTGTTCCGCTACTTCCTGCTCATGGGTAACGATGATGAACGTAGTCCCATTTTCCTTGTTCATTTCTCTCATTAATAGGAGAATCTCTTGTTCGGTCTTCGAGTCCAGGTTCCCCGTCGGCTCATCCGCCAAGATGATGCCTGGCTGATTGACGAGCGCTCTCGCAATACTGACACGCTGCTGCTGTCCACCACTAAGCTCATTGGGTCTGTGGTCGATACGACCTTCCAGCCCTACGCGGTGTAGGATTTCCGTTGCTTTTGCCCGACGTTTTTTCTTGCTTTCGCCTGCAAAAATCAAGGGAAGTTCTACGTTTTCCAACGCTGTCAGATTGGGGAGCAGATTGTATGACTGGAAGATAAAGCCCATATTTTTACGGCGAAACATGCATAGTTCATTTTCGCTGTAGCTGGAAATTTCTGCTCCGCTAACCATGACACTTCCTTCCTCCGGCTTGGTCAAACCTGCAAGCAAATTCAAGAGCGTAGACTTGCCTGACCCCGACGAGCCACACAAAGCCACGAATTCGCCCTTGTTGATATGAAGGTTGATATCATACAGCACGGGAACTTTGATTTTTCCCGTTCCGTAGCTGTGATTGACCCCTGTCACCGTCAGCTCTCCTGTTGAATTGACCATCGTTTGTCGCACCTCATTCGTTCTTTCAAAATGGAAGCTTTCGTAAACATCACATACTAAAGACGTAACATTTCGCAAAACGTAACGCTTCTTTCGGAAACAATTTACGTTTTACAAAAAAACAATCTTTTCTTCAAAAATATGTAACAGCTATGTAACCTTTTGCAGCCTGCTACGTAATACAATGTAGATGTCAACAAACCATGGAGGGTCGAAGAAGATGACTATCTATCGCTTTTTATTTGAAACAGCAACACGCAGATGGGTTGAAATCATCAAGGCACCCAGTATGTTTGAGGCAGCAAAGCAAGCCAAACAGCTTGCAACCAAGCGTTCCAAGTCCATGTCCACCACCATCAGCTTCTCTTTTCACCACGCTGCTTCTCAAGCATAAATGCACACATACATAAACCGCTTGCCCGCTATGGGAGGCGGTTTTTATATTTTGGGGATATTATTGACAGCACCGATTTCTTCCTCTTTAATATAGAGAGAGCCATTACAGTGCATGACAGTATAGATCCGCTTCGATTGTGCAGCGGTATACAAAGGGAGATAATCACAATGACCATGAAGAAAGCACTCACCATTGCAGGTTCCGACACCAGCGGCGGAGCTGGTCAGCAAGCAGACCTCAAAACGTTTCAGGAGCTTGGTGTTTTCGGGATGACCGCCCTCACCGTTATCGTAGCCCAAGATCCACATAACGAATGGTTTCACGAAGTGTTTCCGATCGATGTCGCGATCTTGGAAAAACAAATCGAAACCGTCCTCGCAGGAATTGGCGTAGATGCTGTAAAAACAGGGATGCTCGGAACCACTGAACTGGTTGACCTCGCTACCCGTAAAATAAAAGAATATGATTTGAAAAATGTTGTCGTTGACCCTGTGATGATCTGTAAGGGTGCAGATGAAGCACTCCATCCAGAAATTGCTGTCAGCCTGCGTGAAGTCTTGCTCCCGAACGCGACAGTTGCGACTCCTAACCTGTTCGAAGCTGGTATTCTCAGCCAAATGGGCGCACTGAAAAGTGTCGAGGACATGAAGGAAGCGGCGAAGCGCATCCACGACTTCGGTACCTCTTATGTCGTTGTAAAAGGCGGCAGCAAGCTCCAAAGCGGCAATGCTGTAGATGTTTTCTATGACGGGAAAACGCTCGAGGTATTGGAATCCGAGCGCTTTGAAACGAGCTTTACTCATGGTGCCGGCTGCACGTTCTCAGCTGCAATCTGTGCTGAATTGGCAAAAGGAAGCTCTGTACACAACGCAGTAGCTGTTGCCAAAGAGTTTATTACTGAAGCTATTCGCCACTCGTTTGCGCTCAATAAATATGTGGGACCTACTAATCACGGTGCGTACCGCATGAAAAAACACGGCGAAGCAATTTGCTAATCACGTCCTGGTAAGCAAAAACTCCTGACCATATCCGAGGCTTTCTCGGCGGGTCAGGAGTTTTCTTATGTTTACGCTTGTTTTTTGATGGCGACCTCGGCATTGATTGGGGTCGCTTTTCGTTTTATTCGCACGGAAGACACCGTAAATACGATGAGCGCAGACCAGATGAATCCAAAGCTGATGAGATGTGTTTGGGTGAAAGGCTCTCCAAACAAGAAAACAGCTGATAGGAGCGATATCGTAGGCGCCAAGTATTGAATGAAGCCTACAACGGAAAGTGGGAGTCTAGTCGTTGCTAGGGCGAACCAGTAGAGCGGCATGGCAGTAGCTACCCCCGCCAGCGTCAGCAACAAAAGTTGCCACCATGCTAAGGATGTCATCGTCTCCGTCCCATTGACCTGCAGCATCAGCAGATAACCGAAAGCAATAGGGGCCACAAACAGCGTTTCCCACGCCAGTCCAATCATCGCCTCCATTCGGACGACCTTTTTCGCCAAGCTGTAAAAAGCAAAGGTCAGGGCAAGTGATAGAGAGACCCATGGAATCTCACCGTACTGGAAGGTGATGAACATGACTCCGAAAGCCGCGAGTACAAGCGCGAGCCATTGCCCAGCATGCATTTTTTCTTTTAAGAAAATAACTCCGAGCAGTACGGTGATGAGAGGATTCATGTAGTAGCCAAGACTCGTTTGCATGACTTGATCGTTATTCACGGCCCAGATAAAAATGAGCCAGTTTGCGCTGATTAGCAGTGAACAAATCGCTAATGCTCCGAACATTTTAAAACCAGTGACCGCTCCCCACATACTGCGCCAGCGTTTCGTTACCTGAATAATGATTGCGACAAAAATAATCGACCAGACGATTCGATGAGCGAGTATCTCCCATGCCCCCATCGCCTGAAACAGCTTCCAATAGAGCGGGAGTAACCCCCAAGCCAAATACGCCACAATTGCGTAAATAATTCCCTGTCTCATCCATGCTCCTCCATGTGTTTCGCCTTCTCTTTCTCTATTGACGACTTTTTGAACTTCTTCTCTATGGAGTAGTGTAAAGGAAATACGAAAAAACAGCTATGTATTCTCACGAAGAATAAGGAGTCCCCTACACTTTCATCCGTTACCATATTACCAATGCATGCAGCTAGCTAATTACCTTAGTAGCATAGTAAAGTATGGACAAAAATTTTATTGTACCACTTTTATACCTGTAGTACAATAGTCATTATTCTTCCGAGTTTAGTCATACGAAAGGAACTTTTACTTATGACATACTGGCGATCTATCTTTTTAGTTTTACTCGGTGCGTGCAGCTACGGTGTCCTCTCAATCTTCATGAAGCATGCTTTTCAACTCGGCTTTACACCATTCGAAATGAGCGGGAGCCAATTGATTTTTGGCGGCTTGATCATGACAGTCATGGCCATCTTTTTCTCCAAGCAACGGTTTTCGTTCAAGTATTTGTTGCTTTTGGCACCAGCCAGCCTCATGATGGCCTCAACCAGTCTTTTTTACCATCAGGCTGTTAGCCGGGTCTCTGCTTCGCTCGCAATCGTTCTCCTCTTTCAGTTTACCTGGATCGGCGTCTTGCTGGAGGCGATTGTGGATCGCAAATGGCCAACCGCTGAAAAATGGGTGTCTCTGGTTATGCTTGGAGCAGGGACGGTTCTTGCAAGCGGACTTGGGGAAAGCGGCATTCAGAGCGTAGACATAGTCGGATTGATCTTCGGTCTGATGTCTGGCGCGACCTTTGCCCTGGTTATTTTCTTCAGTGGGCGAATTCTACCTGGAATGGACCCATACTTGCGAAGCGCGATTTCGATAACTATGGCAGCTCTGATGCTCTCGATTGTTTATCCACCCACTTTCCTGGTAAATGGTCAGCTTCTGCAAGGTTTGCTGCCGCTCGGTCTTTTGGTTGCGATCTTCGGTTCGGTCATCCCGATCTTCTGTTTGGCTGTCGGTGTGCCTCGGATCGGCAATGGACTGGCTACTATTTTAAGTGCAGTGGAGCTGCCAACAGTCGTGCTCTTGTCGAGCTTCGTGCTTCAAGAGACTGTCTCTCTCCCACAATGGGGTGGCGTATTCATGATTCTCGCTGCCATTTGCGTACCGCAAGTAAAATGGCGGAAACTATTCTCCCCTTCTCACGCACTCGAGCAGGAAAGAATGTAGCCCCGTTTCCTATACAAAGTATACAAATCGCGTGCAGACGAGCTGGTTCTGCACGTTTTTTTGTTGGTAGATCCCCTTCTTATAGAAGGAAGGTAGATTATCTGACTCGAATTTATTTGCGAAGACTGCCACTCAAGGGGGAAAAAGTATGGAAACACGGCATAGGGTGCTATTCCAGCAGCTAGAGGATTATCGACAGGAGACGTTAAAAGCAATTGATGGTTTGACGGATGAAGATGTAAACCACATACCCGATGGTTTCTCCAACAATATCTTGTGGAATCTAGGGCACATCTATCTCGATCAGTATTTATGGATTTCTCACCTTACAAAAGAAACGATCCCACTCCCCCCTGGCTTTAACGAATGGTTTAACTTCGGGACAAAACCTGCTGACTGGGATACACCGCCCCCGAAACTCGCCGTGCTCGTCTCCTTGTTACAAGAACAACCCAAGAAGATACAAGCTGCTTACAAGGATCGATTAGAAGAAGAGTTTCCCGCAACTGAATCCGGCATGCATACAATAGCACAGGTGCTTGTCCGAACGATTTTTCACGAAGGAGTGCACCTCGCCTCCCTCAATACGATCAGGAGGTTTCTGGGCAAATGAATCAGATCATAACACCGATTTTTCGTATGTTTGACGTTGAGAAGGCAAGAGAGTTTTATGTGGAGTTTCTAGGTTTTCAGATTGATTGGGAGCATCGTTACGAGGATCATTTTCCTTTGTACATGCAAATTTCCTCTCCCTCATGCACGCTTCATCTGTCCGAGCATCACGGGGATGCTTGTCCTGGCTCAGCGATTCGCGTACAGGTAGAGAACATTGAGCTTTTTCATCAGTCACTGTTGCGTCAAGGATACAAGTACGCTTGTCCCGGTCTAGAGGAGACGCCGTGGGGAACACATGAAGTGAGCGTGACCGATCCTTTTGGCAATCGCCTTCACTTTTATGAGCCTGTCGATCATTCGTAAGCAAATACAAAGAAAGCCCAGCCGGAGTTCCTTTACAGGAGCCACCGCTGGGCTATATCATTTTACAATGTTAACATAGATGGGGCGATCGATGGGACTTGAACCCACGAGTGCCGGAGCCACAATCCGGTGCGTTAACCCCTTCGCCACGACCGCCATGTATAGGGTTTGCTTGGTGCGGTCGAGAGGACTTGAACCTCCACGGTGTTGCCACCACTAGAACCTGAATCTAGCGCGTCTGCCAATTCCGCCACGACCGCATATAAAAATGGTGGAGGCTGACGGGATCGAACCGCCGACCCTCTGCTTGTAAGGCAGATGCTCTCCCAGCTGAGCTAAGCCTCCCTACCCCAAACCAGTTGTTGGGGCCCCTGCAAAGCATTCACATCACTTTGTGGGGTATAAGTGACCCGTAGGGGATTCGAACCCCTGTATGACAGCGTGAAAGGCTGCTGTGTTAAACCGCTTCACCAACGGGCCAAGTAAGATGGCGGATGGAGTGGGATTTGAACCCACGAGACGGTTCGACACCGCCTACACGATTTCCAATCGTGCTCCTTCGGCCGCTCGGACATCCATCCATTGAGCCTGCAAGCGTTCGCTTCGGCAAGAATTAATCTATCATATTCACAACGTGATTTCAAGTGATATTTTGAAAGTTTTCCCCTTGTTCGGCCAAAAAAAGGGAGATTGCCTAAAGCAACTTCACTTTCTGTTCAATATGATACAAGTAGTATGCCTTTACAAGACGGAGTGATGTCAGTTGTCAAAAAGAAAGCGCCGTTCAGGAGGCTTCCCCTGTTTGTACGGAAACTGGTGTGGGCCTGGATGCTCCGGACCGGGGGCGCCGATTGATGACGTCGACAGATGCTGCAAGAGGCATGATAATTGCTATCGAAAGCACGGCTATTTTTCTTGTCACTGCGATCAGGAGCTCGTACGCTGCCTTCGAAATAAAGTAAACAACTCAACGGAAAAAGGGAGAATGGCCGGACTCATTTCGAATTTTTTCTCTCGAACAGGGTGCTTCCCCAACAATCCCCACTAGTACTTTCTGAATCGTTCTCCTTGTCAGTTTTCATCCAAAAAACGGTAACAACTTGGACATGAATCAGACATAATTCCCTTGTTTTTCCTTGTATTTTTTTGGTACTCTATTGAATGTCCAAGGAGGGTACGCAGCGTGGAATTGCACATACGAACAGACGCCAGTGTGGCGCTGCCGTTAAAGAGAGAAATTATTTGTCATGGTATTTCCCGTTTTTATGTCCGTCCATACGATGATGATCAAGTAGAATTTATATTCCTAGCACTTTCAGAGCACCAGAAGAAGCTACTGTCTTATTCACTACGAAATTACAGCTACTGTCTAACATATCTAGCCTAATCGTTCTACGGCCATTTTTCTCCCCTTTTTTAAAGGGGAATTTTTATTCTTTTTTTTCGATATACCCAAAACGGCGAACATCGTCTGCGGTCAAGTTATGCAAAGCATTCAAAAATTCGATTTGGAAACTGCCTGGACCTACTTCTGCTGCTTTCTCTGCTGCCAGTTGAGCAGCAACACCGTAGCATACCAATGCCGCAGCTCCTGCGATCAGCTTGTCATTTGAAATGGCTGCAAACGCTCCCATAACAGACGTTAACAAACAGCCTGTTCCGGTTACCTTCGTTAAGATTGGATGACCATTATGGATCGAGTAAGTTGTTTCTCCATCCGAAATCACATCGACCTTCCCGGTAATCGCAACGATTGTCCTCAGCTTTTTCGCTGCTGCTCTCGCTAGGTCCTGGACATCTCCGCCCGCTTCCTTCGCATCTACACCTTTAATCTCCCAGCGCTCCCCGATGACATTGGCAATCTCGGCAGCATTTCCTCTAATGAGGGTAAGGTCCAGTTCCTGCGCAAGATGTTGACTTGTCTCGGTTCGGTACGATGTTGCTCCCGCTCCCACTGGATCAAACAAAACAGGCACGCCATGCTGATTCGCCGATTTTCCTGCGATCAGCATCGCTTCGATCTCATGCTCATTCAATGTCCCTATATTCAATACAAGAGACCCGGCGATCTTTGCCATGTCTGCCACCTCCTGTTTGGCATACGCCATGACAGGTGATGCACCAAGAGCTAACAAGCCGTTCGCTGTAAAGTTCGTGACAACAACGTTCGTCATGTTATGGACAAGTGGATTCTCCTCACGCACTTTAATTAGTAATTGTCCGATTGTCTCCAGAATCATGATCGTTACCCCTTTCCTCTTGAGCGGCGACTCGTGGAATCATCTTGTACACTTCGATGACTTCCCCTAATATAGAATGCTCTTGCATGACGCCAATGATGATATACGAGTGTTTTAAGATGGGTAATTCGTGCATGTCAGCTACAATTTTCCATACCTTTCCATCATCATCCGTCACGCTAGCACTGAAGGAGACTCTTCCCGCCCCTTCTTTCAAGATGTCCACGGCATCAAGGACTCCGATTATTTTTATCCGATCATCTGGATGCATGATCCGGTTTTCCTCGACCCATTTTAGCTTCATTTCTTCTACTTTTAATGTTTTCCAACGATCAAGGAACTCCCAATCCTTGGAATGCGGAAATATATGCTTCGTTTGCTCAAGGAAGGTGTTGTACTCTCCGTGCAGCTGATCTACATAATCATCTACATCCTCAGAAATCACGCGAATCGAATCTTCTCCGCATGTACGGATGTGGTGAGCCAGGTATTTGAATGACTCGATCATGTCAAAGTTCCCCCAGCCCCAGGCCTGTTCGCCGAAAACTCCCCCCCGGGTTCGGCATTTTAGGCAGGTGAAGTAATAGTATGTAGGCATATCTGTTCCCCTATCTCCCCTATTTTGTCTCTCTTTTGGTATCGGTTGAGGAAGCGAAGCAATTTATGTTACATTCGAACCTATTTTTTAAACTTCTCACGCAATTTGTTCACAATTTAACTTCTATTATTTAGTCTAAGTTAAATCGCAAAAGGTGGCTCCCCCAAAATTTTTCAGGAAGCCACTCTTCATTATACTCCTTTTATGGCAATAAGAGGGTTACATTTTGCTACGACAGATGCAAGATTTGCTCCTACAACCGAATCGATGATTTGATCTACATCTTTATAGGCTTGCGGGCATTCATCAAGAATGGAAGCGAGTGAACGGTGATTCACCATGATCTCATCTTCCTGTCCCACGCGCATTGCCTGCTCGAATTGATCGATGGTCACAAGCTCCTTGGTTGCTTTGCGGGAACGAATACGCCCTGCACCATGACAGATCGAATAAAAGTTTTTGGCTCCGGCCTCCGATCCGACCATGATATAGGACGATGTTCCCATAGAACCTGGGATCAAAGCTGGATGTCCTGTTTCACGGTAAGCCTTCGGATTTTGGAAATGGCCTGCTGGCAACGCCTTCGTCGCTCCTTTGCGGTGGACGAGCATCGGTGTGTTGCGGTGGAATTCTTTCAAGGCGTAATTATGCATCAGATCATATAAGACTGGTGTACGCATCTCGCTACCGAAAATATCCCGAAACGCCTGCTCTACTGAAAATCCGATCATATGCCGATTCGTTACCGCAAAGTTCAGCGCGGAGTACATCAAATTCAAATACTGTTGCCCTTCCTCGCTTTGGATCGGAGCATATACCAGGCTCGGCTCAGGATTATGAATCCCCCATTTGTACATAGCTTCCTTGAAGCTTTTGGTATAATCCCGCCCTAGCATAGCTCCCCACGCCCGCGAACCGGAATGAATCATGATGACGACCTGGCCGTCGAACAGTCCCCACGCTTTCGCAATCTCCCTGTTCTCCTCCGCGATCTCGATATACTGGATTTCAATAAAGTGGTTACCGCCCCCCAATGTTCCCAACTGGCCCCACGCGCGACTCCATGATTTTTGCGGTATTTGCTCCAGGAAGGAATGGTCGAATTCAAATGTGTACTTTTCCACATGCGAGAAAGAACGAGGTAAGGTGTCAGGCTCTACTTCTGTGTCCGGAATGTAGTTGCCAGGCAACCCCTTTAAGCCATGCTTCACCACTTCCTCCAAGCGAATATCTGTAAAATGCGTATTTCCCCGTTCGTTTGTCGGGACGTACGCTTCGATCGCTTCGATCAGTGCACGTTTTAGGCTCTTGTCTTTGAGGTCGTCTCGATGCAACGGAGTCAGATGCACACGCATTCCACATCCAATGTCTGATCCGACGATGGAAGGCGAGACAAATCCATCGGCAAGATTCCAAACCGCTGTCGTCCCAATGCAGGTCCCAACGCCTACATGAGCATCGGGGGTATACGAAAAATAAACATTTCGCGGAATACGCAAATTATTGTCTGCCATTTGATATACGCGTTCACCGAAGCTCGCAAAGACTTCGTCATTCGCAAAAACGTGCACATCTCCATGCTCCAGCTTCACTTCACGATGGTTGTTTCCATGCAAAATTGTTTTCATCATTCATTTCTCCTGTCTCTCACAGCCTGTGCTGTTTTTCATACCCTTATTTTCCATCGGCGCATGTGGTTTGAACATGGTAAAAGTATTACGAACCTCTTTTTATCATTGACTTCTCTTCAGCCTCTTCGTAATATGAGGACTAATTTGGAAATAAATGACGAATGAATAAGGATGAGTGTAATGGCACGCGAAAGCTTTGACAAAGAGCTGCAATTGCTCCGTCTCCTGTTTTTGACCGCTGGTGCCTACAATCGGCAGCAGTTGGCCGAGCGGCTCGGGATCTCCGTTCATACGCTAGATAAAACGATAAAAAAGCTGAAGGACATTCAATCGACCTTTTATCAGCATGTCGGCGATGAGGAGAAAAAAGAGTATTACGCGCAGCTTCGTTACAACTATTTTGAGGTGACGGACAATTTCCTGATGTTTTTGTACCATGCAAAATCATTGAAGGATTCGGAAGTAGAGCGGCTGTCGCACATTTTGGAAAAGCTCAGACAACAGCCTCTCTCCATTAAAGACTTGCTGGATACGTTTGTGGATACAGAGCCCGATGAAAAAACGATTCGCCAGGACATGAAATACCTCGAAGAAATTGGCGTGATAAAAAATGTTAGTGAGGTCAGACCATACGTCTATCAATTCGACAGTGAGCTGCTGGACTCGCTGACGGACGACGAGCTATTGGATCTGTATGATTTCATCGACTTCATGGCCAATACACAGCTGCCGGCTGTCCCTGGATATCTTCTGCAAGAAAAAGTGAAGCGCTATCTCAAATATCGCTTGAAGCTAACCGATGCATCTGCGTTTTTATACAAATACCATTTCGTCTCACGTATTCTTGATGAATATCAAGCTTTGCTTCTCACCGAAGCCATTCGTCAGCGAAAAATCGTTGAATTTCACTACTACACGCCCAAACGCCGAAAGTTTTACGATTCCCAAAACACGAATCCGGCATTCCAACGGGATACTTCGGGCAGACATGAAAAAGTGATTCCACTCCGGGTTATTTTTGATCATCAATACGGCAGATGGTACTTGCTGGCACAAGGATGCGGCAATGGTCCGCTGCGAAAATACCGCGTGGAGGGTATGACCAAGCTCGTAACAGGCAAATCCGTTACGCCGGAAATCTTCTCTTCCTTGCAAGCAAGCGCGGATGAGCGTATTGCCCATAGTTGGCTGATTGATACCGGAAAACTCGTAACCGTACGCCTTCGCTTTTTTCAGCCTCGCGACACGCCTCATTCCTTTATCCAAGAGAGAGTGGAGGCACAAGGGCAATGGGGGATTGTGACAGAAGAATCACGGGAGAGCTTTGTGTACGAGATAAAAGTGAACAGTACGATGGAAATTACACCGTGGATTCGCAGCTTCGGTTCAAGCGTCGAAGTTCTTGAACCGCTGTTTCTTCGCAAGCAATTCCAAAAAGAATGGGAGGAGCTGCTCGCCTACTATGAATCTGTTTGACAAGATACATAATTACCAGCTATTGACACGACTGGATGAAGCGGGTGTTTATCCGGTTACATCGCATGAAAAAGCGTGGCTCGCCTTGATGCTGGCGAATCCGTCTGCGGGAGAAATTTTCGAGCCCGCTACACTCGACAAGCTTCGCCGTTTGACACACCTGCCAGAAAGTGAATCGAGCGAACAGGAACGATTCGTGGAAAAAGCGCAAACACAGGTTAAACAGCTCTGGAGCCCACTCGTGCGTACCCTGCGGCGAATCATTCTCGGCAAGAATCACATAAAAATAACCGCAGCCACGAACAAAGGCCCGGTTTTTCGCAATCAACGAGGGGTTCCCTACAAGCTGGAATATTCACTTGCGAAGAAGGCCTGGTACCTGATCTGGCTGAACATGTCTTCCAATCGCCTGATCACGACTCCGCTGCATCTCATTCGCACTGTCGAAGAGCTTTACATTGAAGATGTATGGTATGACAGTTTTTTACCGACCATTTCGGAACAGATCCAACAGCGCAAGCAGGTGGCAAAAATTGTGATCATCCGCCGTTACAACGCTGAGCTCCAGCGCATATTGTACGCCTTTTCCTGCTTTGACAAAGAGGTCTCTTTTGACCCAGAATCGCAGGTGTATACGATCACCCTGCACTTCCTATCCGACGAGCAGGAGTTTATTTTATCGCGCATTCGCTTTCTCGGCCTGCGGGTAAAAGTAGTAGAAAACGATCAACTCAAACAGCGAATGGCAGAGTCGGCAACGAACGCCTTGGCAAGATATACCGAAACTCCACTTTGATTGTCCCAAAAAATCAGGAAATCATACCCTATTCGATTTCCTGCATTTCCCTTATCATAGTTCAGGTGAGATAGTAGCTAATCCAAGTCAGAGGTAGAAATGATGAAAACAACATGTAAAAAAGCGTCTCTCATATGTGGGTTGTGGCTTAGTCTGTCATGGCCGTTTATTACGGAGCCGGCGCAAGCAGCAAGTGTCATCCAGGCAAAGGTGGTCGCAACCTCTCTGAACGTACGCAGTGAGCCAGCCCTTCATGCTTCTGTTGTTGCAAACGTGCCGTATGGAGCCGTCGTGACGATTACGGATGAAGCATACGGGTGGGCAAAAATTAGATACAATCAAAAGGTAGGCTGGGTCGCGGGGTATTACTTGCAAAAAGGCGCGGTAACGAGTGCGGGTTCAGGTTCTTCCTCAGCCACAACAGCCACTGGCAAAAGCAAGCAAGGCACGGTTTTGGCCGATTCGCTTCGAATGCGGAAAGGGCCAAGCACGAGCCATGAGATTATCCTTTCGCTGCCCAAAGGAACCCGTGTAGACATTTTGAAAAAGCAAGGAGACTGGATCCAAGCGAGAGCTTCCGATGGACAATCAGGCTGGGTGTCTGCGACGTATATTGGCGATGCCAAGGCCAGCGCTTCGGTGTCCAAAAGCGGTAAAAAGCCAGGCTTAAAAGGAAAAGTCATCGTGATCGACCCAGGACATGGTGGTTCAGATGTCGGGACACAGGGAACCAAGTGGAATAGTATGGAAAAAACGTTGAATTACAAAACGTCCATGCTGCTCGCCAGCAAACTGCGACAACGCGGTGCGCAAGTCTTCATGACGAGGACAAGTGACACACAAAAGCCTTCGCTATCGCAGCGTGTGGCTTTTAGCGAATCCAAGGCGGCAGATGCCTTCATCAGCATTCATTACAATTCTTCTCCGAAACCAAATAGCGGGACACTTACGTTTTATTATTCGCAAGACAAAGATGAGCCGTTAGCTCGCGCGATTGAGTCTCGCTTGGCAGGTGGCATCGGTTTAAGAAGCAACGGCATTTCATTCGGCAATTATCACGTCCTGCGCGAAAACAATGATCCGTCCGTCTTAATTGAGCTTGGCTTCCTATCGAATCCAAAGGATGAAGGCATCGTCCGTACATCGTCCTATCAGGACAAAGCTGCGCAGGCGATTACAGAAGCTCTAGCGGATTACTTCGGTCGATAATCGTACGGCTGGACACTGTAGGAGAACAGCTTCCGCTCGAATTTTCCTTTGGCACCAATGATCTGATACCAGGTCTCTCCGATCAACAAGTCGGTTGCGAAGTCTTTCTCCAGCAAATTGGTGATCGCCTCCATGACCGCTTTCTCATTGTCTTTTTGGATTTTCAACGACAAGGCCAGGACAAAATACGCCTGGTCTTCTTCCATTTCCAACAAATGCAGACGGGCTGTGCCACGGCGTTTGGCGTTGAAGCCATCAATCACATTCGTGAGACCTTTTTTTGCCTGCACTTTATACTTTGTCGCTTCCCTCCAAGAGGAAATAACCGCATCGTACAACGAAAACGTCAGGATGAAATGGCTGGCGTAATCCTTCGGGTCAAAAGGCTCCGGTCCCATTTGCTTCTCATCCGCTGGTATGACGACGAATGCTTTGTAGTTGCTAAAAAACGGATCGCTCATGGCAGGTCCTTTCCTTCGATAGTTTCTGTGTTGGTTAGTATCCACTAGGAAAGCAGGATATTATGTACAAAAACGGTTATAAACGTTCAAAAGGCCAAGTCGACATGAAAACCGACTTGGCCTTTTGCTTGCTTTTGTATAGGCATGTTTTTCAACTGAATATCTACTCATTACCGGTGGGTCATCGAGACGTTTCCATGCCCGTGCTCCTCTTCCATGACCTCCATTCCTGCACCATGATTGACGGTCCAGGTGATGACTTGGCTGGAAATGACAACGGCCAAAATGGTATACATCATCTCTTTCATCGGTACGAACCAGAACGACATGCAAAGCACAATGACGTCCAGTAAAAGAAAGACCGTACCAATGGACAATCCCGTGTACTTACTGATCAACAGGGAGAAAATATCGTCTCCACCTGTCGCAGCTCCATAGCGCAGAACCAATCCGGTACCCAGCCCGGTCAATACACCGGCCAAGACAGACGCCAGCGGCATCATTCTGCTCATATCCATGACAATCGGTGAAAATCGCTCAAACAAATCGTAAAATACGGTAAAAGCAAGTGATGCAAAGATCGTGTCCCAAATGAATTGGCGGCCTCTTACTAACCAGGCAACCAAAAACAGTGGAATATCCAGCAAAAGCATCACCATCGCTGGCGACAAGTCAAAGGCGTATTTCGCCAATAACCCCAAGCCAACAAACCCACCTTCAGACAAATGGTTCTGAAAGTTAATGTGATAATACGCAAAAGCAAGTAAACAAGCTCCAAACAAAATCATACTGTAACGCTTAGATAACTGCAGCGCTCTCCTCATCATGGTTTCCTCGCATTTTTGTCGGTTTAGGCACAGACGACCAACCGACTACCGAGGAACATCGCAAGCATAAGTCGCTACTCATACAAAGGGCCTCGCTTTCGTAGTAGGTTAGTCGTCTTCAGTGACGATCGACTACTACGAAGCTAGATGTAGGAGAGGTCAAAACGTTTCCAGATCGTCCTATGGGGACGCATGGTATCCTGATCCCTTCCATGGCTTTTCTTGTATTATATCACAAAAAAGGTGAAAAGACGACTCGAATCCGTCTTTTCACCGAGTTAAAATCGGAATGCTTGTCCTTTTAGCTCCACCGGAATCCCTGCTGTGACAAGAAAAACTTGATCGGCAACGGCTGCCACGCGTTGATTCATCAAGCCCGCCAAGTCACGGAACATACGGCCCAACGGGTTTTGTGGGACGAGTCCGTCGCCTACTTCGTTTGTCACCAGTAAAACGGTCCCTGGGTGGTCTTTTAGCTTGTTTACCAGCATATCCACCTGCTGGAGCACTTGCTCAAACTGCTGCTCCTCTCCATCATGTAACAGCCAATTTGACAGCCAAAGGATCAAGCAATCAACCAAAATCACTGTCTGCTGTTCTTGTATGTCCTTTTGTGCTCCGAGCTTCGCGAGCCACTCTGTCAATGCGTACGGCTCCTCGATCGTTTGCCAAGGGAAGCCAGACTGCAAGCGGCGGTCTCGATGGTGCAAGATCCGCTCTTCCATTTCCTCATCAGTGATTTGTGCGGTCGCGATGTAAACACCCTGGGAGCCCAAATGAGCCGCGTATTTTTCGGCAAACGTGCTTTTTCCGCTGCGTGCTCCGCCTGTAATGAGTACGATCATGCCTCTTTCTCCTTAAACAACCACTTATACTTGCGATTGCAAAATAATTTGCGGCAAATGATGGACAGGATGCTCCATCACAATCGGTTTGGTTCCGTATACAGCCTCTATTCTGTCACTTTGCAAGATGTCTTTTGGTGCGCCGACGCTTATCTGCTTTCCTTTATGCAGCATCAAAATACGATCGCAATATATAGAGGCCAGATTCAAATCGTGCAGCACAGCAATGACTGTCACCTGCGTCGTCTTTTGCCATTTTCGCACGATGTCCATGAGTTGAATCTGGTACCCGATATCGAGGTAAGTCGTGGGTTCATCGAGCAACAGCACCTGAGGTCTTTGAATCAATGCCTTCCCCAAAGCTACGCGCTGCTTTTCCCCACCACTCAACTGATCCAGTGTGCGCTCTTCCAAATGTTCAAGACCGAGCATCTGTACGATTTCATCAATGAGCGATGCGACATCCTGCTTCTCTTCCCCCAGCCAATTTTGGTAAGGAAAGCGCCCCATCTCCAGCACCTCTCGGACACGAAAGCCGACTGGCGGCAGACCTTCCTGCTCCAAAACAGCCAGTATTTTGGCAAGCTCTTTACGTGGATATGAATGAAGCTTTTTCTCTTGAAGCAAAATGGCACCGGCATCTGCCTTGATGACACCTGAAATCATTTTCAACAAGGTAGATTTACCGCTGCCATTGGGCCCGATGATGCCAAAAAATTCTCCCTTGTCCACGCAAAAATCGATTCCGTGCAAAACAGGCGTATCCTGATACGATTTTTGCAAGCTGCGCACATTGATCATAAGCTTACGTTACCTCTTCCTAAAGCGTTTATTTTGCTTCAATAAATAAGCGAAAAATGGTGCTCCCAGAAATGCTGTCACGACACCGAGCGGGATTTCCGTTGGACTCAGCAGCATTCTGGCTAGAGTATCGGCCCACAGCACATAAATACCACCGCAGATCGCAGCCATTGGCAGTAAAATACGATGGTCAGGACCAACCAGCAATCGGACGAGATGCGGTACCACCAAGCCAACGAACCCGATAATACCCGCGATAGAAACTGCCGCTGCAGTCAGGAGAGTCGAGACGACCAGAACCACGAGCTTCGTTCGATCCACATGGACGCCGAGATGCGCAGCCTGCCGCTCTCCCAATGCAAATAGGTTCAAGGAGCGCGCATAACTCACCAGCACCATTCCACCTATGACCAAGTACGGAATCAAGACGTACGTAAAGGCCCAGCCGCGAAATGACAGGCTGCCCATCAGCCAGAACACAATCTCATTCACCGTCTGATCGGATAGCGATACCATAAAGGAAACGAGAGAGCCGAGAAAAGCCTGCACCACGACACCAGACAAAATCAGGGTCTCCGTCTGCAGCTTTCCTTGCGTGTTTGCGAGTCCGAGTACGATCCATAAACTGAGCAATCCTGTAAGAAAGGCGACAACAGGTGTGCTCCATGCACCCAGAAAACTGATTTGCAAGCCAAAAAGGATCAAGAAGGCTGCTCCGACAGCAGAACCCGATGCCACGCCCATCGTAAACGGATCTGCGAGCGGATTGCGCAAAACTCCCTGAAAGCCCGCCCCCGCAAGTGACAAGCAGGCGCCTATCAAGACAGCCAATACAACCCGTGGAAAACGAACCTTCATGACAATTTGCTCAGAAGACTCGGGCCACGTTACGGTGATCCACTCAGACAAGCCCGGGATTTGATGAAGCAGGATGAGCCACACTTGTGAAATGGGGAGGTGGGCCGCCCCCATCGAGATACTGATGACTATCGATGCCAGCAGGACGAGACAGCTGACCCCTCCCCATATGAAAAGTCGCTTCTTCATTTTATTTCACCAAGTCAGGGTAAATTGCCTTGGCTACCTCGATTAAGCCTTGTGTAATACGTGGACCGGGACGGGACAAAATATTTTGGTCCATGCCAAAAATTTGTTTTTCACGAATCGCCTTCATTTTATCCCAGCCATTGCGATTCGCGATCATATCCTCCAGCTTGACGCCAGTCTTTTCATCGGTAATTCCGCTCGCGTACAAAATAACGTCCGGGTCGTTTTGCAAAATCTTTTCCTCACTGATCGGATTCCATCCTTCAGTGTCGGAGGCAATATTTGTCGCCCCAGCCAGCGTGATGAGTTCGTCCATGAATTCGCCTTTTCCGACTGTCCAGCCTGGGGAAAATTCCAAATATACCTTTTTCTTCTCTTCCGGTTTTACATTTTTCACTGCTTCTTGAACGTACGCGATGTCCTTCTTCATTTGCGCGACGACTTTTTCAGCTTGGTCCTGTGTGTTGGTGATAACTCCCATCGTCAAGATGTTGTTTAGGATGTCGTCCATCTTTGTTGGATGGGTAATATAGACCGGCATTCCGAGAGATTTGAGCTTGTCAGCCACTGGCTTTTCCATCGAAATCCCACCGATGACCATATCCGGCGTTTGAGCGAGAATGGCTTCTTCATTCGGTTTGACGACTCCGCCAATTTTCGGTTTTGCCTTCGCCGCTTCCGGATAATCGTCATAGTCTGAAACAGCTACGATCCGATTTTCCAAGCCTAATGCGAACAAAATCTCCGTCTCGGCAGGGGATGTCGAGACGATTCGCTCAGGGGCTTTTGCAAAGGTTACTTCTTTTCCTGTCGCATCCGTGACTGTCAATGGATACGTTGTTTGTTTTGCAGGCTGCTCGGCCGTGTTCTCTTGCGGTGCTGTCTGCGGTGTGCTTGTTTGTCCACCAGGTGCTGGCTGGCTGTTATCGTTACCCGCACAACCTGCGAGGCTAGCCGCAACTAGTAGTGGGATCATAAATCGCAATGAACGTTTCATATGTAGAACTTCCTTTCTTCATGTCTGATTGACTGTTCCTTCCAATAAAAAAAGCGACCCTTGCTTCCATTCGGAAAACAATAGGTCGGTACCTCAGGGCAAACTGCCAGGATGGTCTGCTCCCTGAAATAGGCCGATCCTTTCCGCGAAGGCAACAGGCACGAAAACAAATAGGCAGGTCTCCTGGCTTACGGCTGAGAAACAAGCCGATTTACAGTGGCGGGACCGCGTCGGATTTTCACCGACTTCCCTTTTCACCCGATCTTTTTGCTAAAAAGACGAGGCACCTATTTGCTGTTACGATTGAATTTGTCACAGTCCATGACTCATCCTACATCATAGCATTCCTTGGATGAAAAAAGAATGACAAACACCTAAGCCAATACACTCTTGCCTCCTAAAAATGAAAAACGCCTGAACAAAAGGTTCAGGCAAATGTAAAGCTTTTGGCAGGCTATTTCCCTCGTTTGTACAAATAATCCAGAATGCCCATGGAGCATACCTGTAAATCGAGCTTGAGTACTTCGAAAACTTCGTGGTCACCACTGATGCCTTGTGACTGTAGATGATCCGAGACTCGTTCCAATAACTTGCGAGACAGCTCGTCATATGTTTGTCCAGCTGCAAGGCTTAATTCTCCTTCTACTAGAAACACAGGGAGCCACTCACGTAATTGGCGGTACACGTCGTCTACCTGCTCTGACATCCCAAAATGACCAAAGTAAATGCGACTTAGCTTGCGTGCTTCAAAGCGGCTTACAGACGCTAACATGGCATCCGGGTCAAACTGATTCGGCGAAGTAGATGGCAGCACGAGGTGTACACCATCCTTTTTAAGCTGTGGATAGAGCACACCTGCCGTATCACCTGTGAACATGCCGCGGCTTACGGGATCGTAGATGCTGAAGTGATGATTGGCATGCCCTGGCGAATCCAGAAACTCCAACACGCAATTCTCTCCGATCTTTAGTGTATCCCCGTCCCCACGAATCAAAATCCGCTCCTCAGGAACAGCCTCAATCGGATCAAACAATCGATCAAAATCATCATGATAAACCGCTCTCGCGCCTGTGATCAGTCGGCTCGGATCTACGAGATGGCGTGCACCTTTCGGATGGACGACGATCTTTGCGTTTGGACAATCCTTCAGAAACAGTCCGGCCCCTCCTGCATGATCCAAGTGAATGTGCGTGACGATGATGTATTTTACTTGTTCCACCGTATAACCGAGCTTGGCGAGACCGGCCTTGATATACGGGACGGAGGGGCTTGGACCTGTTTCTACCAATGTGAGCTCCTCTTCTGCGATCACATATGTCCCCGTACGTTCTGCCCAGCCCATATCGAAACCGTCTATTAAATGGATGCGTTCCCCTAAGTCGATTGGCTGTGTTGATTGCATGTAAATACTCCTCCTTTTCAAAAGTAATGCATTGACCGAATATTTACACTTTACCATCTATTCTGGACGCATTGAGGATAAACACACAAAATCTTCATATTTTTATCGTAGTATGAGGGTAGCAAAAACAATTCCATTACCTGGAGGGGTGTAAAAATGGGTAAGCTTTTTTCTGAATTACGACCTGAGCATGAGGCGTTTATCAAGAAGCAACAGATGTTCTTTGTTGCCTCTGCTCCTATGGACACAGATGGTCACGTGAATCTTTCACCAAAAGGGTACGATTCTTTTCGCATATTATCGCCTAATGAGGTCGCCTATTTGGACCTGACTGGAAGTGGAAACGAAACCAGCGCTCATCTGCAGGAAAATGGCAGGATTACGATCATGTTCTGTGCATTTGAAGGCCCCCCTCTCATCATGCGCCTATTCGGCAAAGGAACGGTTATTCTCCCAGATACGCCTCGGTGGGATGAGCTCGTAAAAGACTTCCCGCTTCTGCCCGGTGCTCGTCAAATCATTACCGTAAACATACAGGAAGTAAAGACTTCTTGCGGCTGGGCTATCCCCTTCTATTCCTTTTCAAAAGAACGCGACACCCTTCAGAAATGGACCCTGGCAAAAGACGAGCAGGAACTGCTTGCTTATCAAAAGGAAAACAACGTAGTCAGCATGGATGGATTGCCAACACCATTGGGACAAAAGCTTTTTCCCGCAGTAGGTGGGGATAACTAAGCGTAAAACGCAAAGAAGCTGCCTTGCTCGCAGCTTCTTTTTTAAACCCTCTTTACTTGCTCGTATAAATGACCACTACATCTCGGAGAAACTCGGCAACACCAGGCTGCTCCTTGTCATAGTATGCGGTAAAGCGCGGGTCATCGACGTACATCTGGGCAACACCTGCGTGAGCTTCTTTGCTGTAGCTGTCCCAATAAAAGCTCAGCCATTGACGGTGAATATCCGCTGCTTTTTGCGCAAGCTCATGAGCAGGATCTCCCGTCGCAAAAGCCTGTGCCAACGTTTCATGCAGTTCTTCATTCAACTGCTCAAGTGCAGCGTACTCCTGCTCGGTCATTCCTTTGATTTTCTGATTGGATTTGTCAACCTGGTCACTGCCATATTTTGCGCGAATTTCATCTCCGTATTGTGCCTCGTTGTCGTCAATCAACTTTTGCTTGAAGCCTTCGAATTTTTGTTTGTCACTCATCGTTTTGGTCCCCTCTCTTTGTGCTAATGTCAAATCGACATTGGCGATTAACGCATCCAACTGCGCTCGCCTTTCCAGGAGCTTCTCGCGGTGCTCCCGCAGTGCCCGGTCAGCATCAAAGGTTGGTGAATCCAGGATCTCCTTGATTTCCTCCAAGCTCACACCCAGCTCGCGGTAAAAAAGGATTTGCTGCAATCGATCAACCTCTTGCTGTCCGTAAATGCGATACCCTGACGAATTGATTCTCGCCGGCTTGAGAAGGTCAATTTCATCGTAGTATCGGAGCGTCCGGGTGCTGACACCCGCCAGGAGTCCTAGCTTTTGCACCGTATATTCCATGTTCATTCCTCCTGACAAATTGATCGTACACATTTACGGACCGTCAATGTCAAACACAAATTCATAAAAAAATTGGCGTTACTCTATTTTTATTATTTGTTAAAATATAGGAAGGACATTACAAAGGAGGTTATGCGATGCTCTATGTCATCGGCTTCATTGTAGCCATGCTCGGTGCTGGCTGGGGTTTGACAGGGCTGCTCAGTCTCAAAGCAAGAGACAAACATGCCATCACCCATTACTCTGACGATGCTTACGCCCAGCAAACCTTGTTCCAAATGCACAACAATCCTACCCAAGGCATGTAAAAATAAAAAACGGCTGCCCGCATCGTGTGCATGGCAGCCAACTTTCTTTTTTACAGAGCTTGGAACGTATCGGTCAATACCGGTACGATTTGTTTTTTACGGGAGACAACGCCCTTCAGAACAGCTTTGTTGTCCACCAATGTTACTTGGTACGCTTTTTCTACTGCTTGTGTTGCGCTGCCGAGAGCGATCGCAACAGAGTCGTTGTTCAAGATATCGGTTACGACAAACACGAACAGGTCCAAACCTTTTTCAGCGATGTTTGCATTCATAGCTGCTTCCAATTCGCCTTGTCGTGCGAGTACATCATTTACATCCACTGCATTTACTTGCGCGATTTCTACTTTCGCATTGCCCATTTGGAACTCTTTTGCATCCAGTGTGAGCAGTTGTGCGATTGTTTTGTCGCTCAGGTCTGCCCCCGCTTTGAGCATTTCCAGACCGTATGCTTCCAGATTGACACCCGCGATTTCAGCCAGCTCATGAGCAGCCGCTACATCTTGCTCCGTGCAAGTTGGGGATTTCAACAGCAACGTATCCGAAATGATGGCAGAAAGCATCAAGCCCGCCATATCTTTTGGAATGTCTACGCCATTTTCTTTGTACATTTTCTTCAAAATGGTTGTGGTGCATCCTACCGGCTCTGCACGGAAGTAGAGAGGATTGCTCGTCTCAAAGTTCGCAATACGGTGATGGTCAATCACTTCTACCACTTGCACTTGCTCAATGTCATTCGCGCTTTGTTGGCGCTCGTTGTGGTCTACAAGGATGACTTCATTAACTTCATTCGCCACTGTTTCTACGAGGCGCGGCTCTTTTACTTGGAAGTAATTCAACACAAATGCGGTTTCGCTGCTGATTACACCCAGACGTACAGGCTCTACATTCGCGCCTAGTTTTGTTTTCAAGTCAGCGTACACAAGCGCTGAACAAATGGAATCTGTGTCTGGATTTTTATGACCGAAGATTAATTTTTTTTCCATCATCCATACTCCTTCATCGTAATTTGGCGTCAAAATTATACCATAGCTTAGAGGATATGCCCAAGATACATTATAGGTTCAAACTCGGTTGTTGGAAATAAGGTTTTGAAGATCATTCGGAAATAAATGGGAGGCGAAGTAAAATGAGAGTGGCAGCTTTGTATGACATTCACGGGAATGTACCTGCACTACATGCAACATTGGCAGAACTCGAAGTTGTGAGGCCTGATCTTATTGTCATCGGGGGTGATATCATCTCAGGCCCGATGCCCGTCCAAACGCTTGAAATGCTCTTCCAATTGGATACACCTGTACAATTCATACGTGGCAATGGTGATCGTGAAGTACTCCTCACATTTGACGGTGAGGCTCAGCGTCCGGAAATGTCTGATTCTGTTCGAGAAATCACGTCATGGGTTGCGGAGCAATTGAGCCGCTCTCATCGTGATTTCCTCGCGCAACTCCCACTTACCTACACGCTACAACGAGAAAATTTCGAGGACGTGCTATTCTGCCACGCTATTCCCACAAATGATGAAGATATTTTCACCCCACTCACACCTGATGAAGTCGTGGCCGCTTACTTTCAGGGGACGTCGCAACGAACAATCCTCTGCGGTCATACGCATGTCCAATTTGAACGTCGTCTTGGCGATCTACGTATTTTAAATGCTGGAAGCGTGGGCATGCCGTTTGCGAACAAACCAGGTGCGTACTGGTTACTGCTTGATGGCGACAGCTATGAGCATCGCTTTACACCGTATGACGTAGAGGTTGCCGCAAAACAAATCGCCTCAACGAGCTATCCGCGAGCCCAGCAGTTTGCCGATGAGAATGTCAGAAAGATCCCTTCTGCTCAAGAAGCGATGGCATTTTTGGAAGCCATGGCACAAAAAAACCGCCCCTCTACATCGTAAAGGGGCGGCTGAGAAATATGGCTGATTCAATTAATCGTCCCAGTCTACATCCAGTACAGCACCTGTCGTAGCGGAAATCTCCAAATCTACTTCCTGTCCTTTAGCCGTTTTCACTTCTACTTCATACACATAGTGATTATCGTCTTCATCCAGCTTAATGGATTTGATGTTTCCTTTCACTTTTGCCAAAGCGATTTTTTTCGCTTGCTCGACACTGATTTTCACCTGTTGGTTTTTCCAATGATCGTCGTTGTCGTCGTCATGATCATCGTCGTCATCATGGTCGACTGTTTGCCACAGCTCGCCAGTCATTGCGTCGACGTACACATCAATCTCTTGATGCTTGTTTTTGATCTCTGCTTTGTATACGAGGAAACCGTCCTCTTCATCCAGCTTCCATTCGGTAATGATACCAGTCTGTACATCCCGAACTTTTTTCAGTGCTTTTTCAGGCGTAATGCCTACGAGCTTCGCCCAGTTGTGTTTCACATCATCGTCAATTTGCAGGTACACGGTAGAAGTGTTCTTTTGAGGTACGTTGTAATATTGGTTGCTATGTGCAAAGGCTGTTACGCTGAGGCTTCCTACAATCAGTGCTCCTACCATGGTCATGACTACTTTTTTCATATGATCTCGCTCCTTTTTTTCGACCGGTTTTGTTTGATCTCCTTTATCATAAAAAGGATAGATGAAGGAAAAAAAAGAGAAAGATTAGAAATTGATGAGAAAATAGAGGAGACCTCTCACAGAATTCATGATTGCCGGCGAGCCACAACGATTAACAAAAAGAGCGAGTGTTTTCTACGGGCAAAAACGATCATTCCTGCTGTAAATCGACGCAAATGAAGCGTCCGCGCTTTTGCGTGCTTTCCGCTTTTATCCGTATAATAAAAGCAATCGAGAGGACAACAGTCGACTCGATGACATACGAAAGAGAGCGTGAATGGCAGTGTAATACATATCGTTTCTAGCTACTTTCTATTTTTTCGTAAATGAGAAGGAGAAACGATTTTCCCGTGGAATCACCACTTTTGAAAACCATCTTTTTTTGAATCTATTTTCTCGTCACCATGCAAACGGTCGTCATGTCCGTTATGACCTTGGAAGTGAAAAACCCAGCACGTATCCAATTGACTGCACAAGCAACCCAAGCTATCTCTTACGCCTATACGGATTCGGGCAATCGGAAATGAAAAAAGGCACTCTACTAATCTTGTAGAGTGCTTTTCATGTGAAAAAGGAGTGACAGCAGGATGCGAAAAATGGAAGTACGGCCTTACGAAGCACAATGGGCGACATTGTTTAGAGACGAGGCGCTGTTGTTGCAAAGAATTTTCGGTGACGAACTCGTCGAGATCCATCACATCGGCAGCACTGCCGTACCTGGACTCTCAGCAAAACCCATCATCGACATTTTGCCAGTGGTCCGAGATATCACGCGCGTGGATGATTACAACAGCGGGATGCTGACACATGGTTACGAACCTAGAGGAGAACTCGGACTTGCAGGAAGGCGGTATTTTCCAAAGGGCGGTGACCAACGTACCCATCATGTCCACATGTATCAGGTAGGGCATCCAGCTATTCACCGCCATCTGGCTTTTCGCGACTACTTGCGTGCTCATCCTGATGAAGCCAAGCATTACGGCGATGTGAAGGCAGAGCTGGCCAAACGATTCCCCTATGATTCTGGCGGTTATGTAAAAGGGAAAGATTCACTTGCAAAAACACTGGAGCAAAAGGCGCTTGTATGGAAATATTCTCAGAATGAGCAGTAGTAAATTTCTATTTTCCGAGATTGTTCTTAATGGCTTCCAATCCAGCGATTTCTCCCAGGAAGAACGTATCGCCCGCGAGTGTATCCATCGTGTAAACCTGGTTGTTTTTCACTGCTTTGAGGTTTTTCCAGACAGGATGATCCTTCCAGATATGAATCAACCCTTCTGGCTCCTCTGCTTTTGCTGAACGGCGGTTCTCCGCAATAAAGATATGATCGGGAGCGAGCTCACTCAACGCCTCGATTCCGATACGCCCCCCAATTTTGCCATCCTCGGGCAATCCTGCTATCGGTGTTAATCCCACTTCCTCATAGTAAATCGGGAAGTTTTTGGGATGCATCACCGTAAAATCCTTACCATTGGAAACGAGGAATAGCGCCGTTTCTCCTTTATGCTTGTCGGCTGCTGCTTTTGCTTCGTTTTTCAGCTTATCAAAATCGGCCAAAACTTGCTTCGCCTTTTCTTCTTTGCCAATCACTTCAGCTATTTTCATGAGGCGGGTGGGTGCATCCACTGAGAAATCAATGACAATGGAATCAGCCATTTTGTTGAATTCCTCAAATCTGGAGCCTTTTCCGGTGCTTGTCATAACAATAACCTCTGGGTCCATCTCCAACAAAGTCTCCAAATTCGTTTTTCCACCCAGATCCTTCACCGTTTTTCCTTCCGCATACTTCGCAAAAATGGGTGACTTGCTTTTCGTCGAATCAAAGCCTTCCGATACAATCGGAGCAAAATCTAGCACGAGGAAGTAATCTGTTCCCATGATATCAACAGAAGCGACACGCTCCGGCTTTTTCTCCAGTGTGACTTCCCCCATCGTATGCTTGATGGTTCGCGGATAGACAGACTCCCCTGTCCCTTTTGCAGCGGGTTGTGCTGCTCCCGCCTCAGCCGTTTGCGCTTTATTGGTAGCGTTTGTGTCTGTAGTCGCCTGTCCTGCTCCGCACCCCGCCACGAAGGCTGTGGCTAAGATTACGGACAGAATGCCTGATAATTTCTTTTTCATATCGATTGAACTCCTTTTATTCATCTCCTGATTTCAAACGTGTTTTACCCTTTTGTCCGGATCAACAAGTACAGAAAGTAAGGCCCCCCAATGAGGGAAATAACAATACCCGCCGGTACTTCTGTAGCCGGCATAATGCTTCGCCCTATCGTATCTCCAGTCAATACGAGCAATGAACCGACGAGCGCCGTAATAGGCAGCATGTATTGATGCTGGGGTCCGACCAATCTGCGCGCGATATGCGGGCCAAGCAAACCGATAAACCCTATGCCTCCGCCTGTCGCTACACTCGACGCAGCCAATCCAACCGCACCCGCCATCAAAGCTAGTCGCTCTCGTTGAAGAGATACGCCCAGGCTTGCTGCAATTTGTTCATTCATACTGAGCAGGTTCAGCACATTTGCCTTCCGATACACGTACGGCAGCAGGATCACCATCCAAGGCAAAAGTGCCAGCACGAACTTCCAATTGGAACCCCACAACGATCCCATTTGCCAAGTGACGACAAACTCGAGGTTTCGCGGATTCAACTGAAGTGTCAAAATAATGCTGACGGCGCTAAGTCCCGCCCCTACTGCAATCCCTGTAAGCAAGAGACGGGTAGGAGAAATGCCATGCCCCTTCTTGTATGCCAGCAGATAAATTATGGCTGCTGTGGCAGTCGCACCGATGAGCGCGAGAAACGGCATCAAAAAAGGCGGTGCCATGTTCGTCGCGGGATATAAGGAAACGAACAACAATACGGCCAGTCCAGCACCTGAACTGATTCCAAGAATGCCGGGGTCAGACAGGCCATTGCGAGAGATTCCTTGCAGGATCGCTCCCGATACAGCAAGCCCAGCCCCAATCATGAGCGCAATCACCATGCGAGGAAGCCGCAGCTCAAACAGCACGAGATTCTGCTTTTTTGAACCCTCTCCCAGCAGTGTTTGGAACACCTCATAGGGCCCAATGCTATAAGGTCCCGTGTTCAAACTCAAGACAAACCCGACAAGCAAAAGTACCGTGAAAAGAAGGATCAGTCGGACACTGCGGCTTTTTCTTTTTTGGGAAAATAGATCGATGTCCACTACCACTCCCTCCTTTCCTTACGTGCCAGGTACAGGAAGAAGGGGACCCCGATAACAGCGATAATGGCGCCAAGCGGTGTCTCGTAGGGCATCGCTATCATTTTGGCTCCGATGTCTGCAAAAACAACCAAAACGCCTCCCATGACAGCCGAGCAAGGAATAATCCAGCGGTAATCAACCCCGACCAGAAAACGGACGATGTGTGGGACAACGAGACCGACAAACCCAACTCCGCCAACTGTTGAGACTGAAGCACCCGCCAGCACCATGACGACAACCGCTGCTCCCCCCTTCACCAGCCTGGTCTTTTGTCCGAGTCCCGCTGCGATCTCTTCTCCCAGACTTAAAATGGTAATGGAGCGAGAAAGGATCATGGCCACAATGATTCCTCCCGCAATCCATGGCATCATGACGGATACTTGAAACCAATCCGCTGTAGAGATCCCCCCTGCTGACCAGAATGCCAGATCGTAATTGATCTGAAAAAGGAGGGAAATCGCCTGACTAATCCCTGATAGGATTGAGCTGACTACTGCCCCTGCCAACGCGAGCCGCAAGGGGGTCAAACCGCTTTTGGAAAAATAAGCCAGTCCATAAACAAGCCCTACCCCGAGACCCGCTCCGATAAAAGAAAAGAGAATAATAGACTCAAAAGGGAGTCCTGGCGCAAAAGCAAAAACGAGTACGAGTACGAATCCAGCCCCTGCATTAATGCCCATCAAGCCCGTATCCGCAATCGGATTTCTCGTAACCCCTTGCATGATGGCTCCCGCTACGGCAAAAGCAGCTCCCACCAGCGCTCCTGCCAAGGCACGCGGCATTCGCAGTGTTTGAATAATGACGTGGTGCTCGTTGCTAGAATCATAATGAAAAATCGAGTTCCAAACGGTGGCAAACGAGATATTCGCCACTCCCGTGATAATGGATGAGCCCAGCCCGAAAAGGATGGCGCAAATCCCCGCAACAATCAACACCGTCGCCATCCACGGCCTGGTTCGAAGCGAAGCATTTTTAGTGATCGGCTGTGACAGTGACATTTCCCTTCTTATCCTCCAGAGCAACGTTCGAATGAATCACGGTCAGCTTGTCATTTGCAGCCGTTCTCGCTCGTGCTTCCGGGATGACCTCCGGAAAGCCAAGCTGAAGCATTCCTACGAGTTTTTCCTCCGTACGTACCCCTACCGCTTGCAAAAATCCTGCTTGATACGTGAACGGTTCCGTTTTCCAAACGACGCCCAATCCCCGCTCCCACGCCGCTAGCTGAAAGTTTTGAATCAACGTGCAGGCTGCCGCATAGTCCTCTTCCCGTTCTCTTTGCCGAGAGTCTTCATTTACGATAACCAAAAGATATGCCGGAACGCGTAAAAGCAATTCCGGATCTCTTTTTTTCATGGCGTTTTGAAGAATGGCATCGACGACTACCCGCTTCCCTTCTTCCATGTAAAGGATGAATCGCCAAGGCTCGCGTAGTCCGTGGTTAGGTGCCCAGACAGCTACATCCAGCAACTCACGAATCAATTCCAGTGGAATCGGGTCCGGCTTGAATTTCTTTATGGTTCTGCGGTCACGGATCGCTTGTGCAATCGGATACAAGGATGACTCCATCTCGTTCCCTCCAACAATAGTGATACTCATTCTCAATCATTATCACAAACTTGTGGACGCAAGAAAATTGAAGAACCTGATTCCTTTTTTGTACATTCCTGTGACTCTGCAAGATGCGTGAGCGCCTCTGATATGGCCTGCTCATGGCCGAGTGCGGAATAATGCAGCCAAGGATATACCCCAGCTCGATGTACATTCCCTTTCAAACGATGCTTGCGTACATCCGTTCGAATTTTCCTTTCGTCGAAAAGCAGAATATGATCAGCCTGAAAATCTTGAAGCTCATCCAGGCTCGCAATATCCAGAAAGGCAAAATGACCTGTTCCCACTGGAGGTCTTACCTGGAGGTCTCCGTACAAAATATCGGAAATTTTCCGCCTTTTCGCACCAAATATACGGGCTCCACCATCCCACACCCTCACTGCCATAACGGTTTCGTTCCCAATTTTTTTGCCGATACGCTCGCGAGCAGCAACTGCTTTCAGATCATAATAATAGAGCCAGCTGGTCGCCACCTCTGTAATTCCCAGCATGGCAGCTACCTGCTGCAAATGATCTCGCCAAGTCGTTGTTTTAAAGGGAATGAGCCAGGTCGGTGCAATGGTTTCCAATTGTTCCAGCCAAGGTGCAACCTGATCTGTACCGACAATCAAATCCGGCTCCATCTGGTGCAGACGGTACAAGTCAAATTCCAGTGTGGCTGCTTCCATCTGGGAGTACGGCCTCTTTTGCCGATGCTTTTCCCAAATAGGGATCAGATGTTGAATCGAAACCCCCAATGCGAGCAGATCACCGAAGAGTGCTGGATGGAGTACGGCGATTTTCTTTTGTAACGATTTCTTGAAGCGATAAGGGGGAACGCCAACGATCTTTTTAAACATCCGACTGAAATAGTACACATCCCGATAGCCCACTTCACTAGCTACCTCAGGAATCATCACGTCCTGCGTCACCAGAAGCTGACAAGCCTTCTCCATTCGTTTCCGATTGATGAATTGCAAGGGAGTAAGCGAGGTGTACTCCTTAAATTGCTGATAGAAAAGGGTCGGCGTCATTCCTGAGTAGCGAGCCATCTCCTCGATCTGAAAAGTCTCCTCACAATGCTGCTCCATATGCTCTGCGATCCCTTGAAGAAGTTGCTGGCGATCTGTTTTTTTCTCTTGCAGCGTGATTCCAGCCAGAATAGCTTGCCATAGCTTCAGAAAAAGAATCTGCATGGTTGCCTGATCGAAGTGATCTTTTCGCCAAGCCAGATGCAATTGTTCGATGTGATGGTGAATTAAGGATATTGTTTCGATATGGTGCTTCCCCTGGATCGGCAGCATCACTTCGTTTATGAGCCATCCATCCCTTTCTTTTCTGGCATGAGCAGCAAAAAGCGCCACGTAACAAA
Organism: Brevibacillus sp. AG162; assembly: GCF_006715575.1. NCBI lineage: Bacteria > Bacillati > Bacillota > Bacilli > Caryophanales > Paenibacillaceae > Brevibacillus > Brevibacillus sp. AG162. Next base: position 209,554 of record NZ_VFNO01000001.1, on the reverse strand, counting down.
CATAGATGTTCTCTGTGATGGGCAAAAGGGCGAGCCCTTCCTGCATATCCTCTGGAGATATAACCATGCAATCTCCCTGGTTAAGCATCCCTCCTGTCTTATCCAACCGAAACGACGCCCTGCCCTCTATTATCAGAATGATGATTTGTTCGCTTTTATCTCTCGCTTCTACAAGCTTCCATTCTTTTGAAATGGACAAAACTTGCACATCATTTACAGTGATGACATTCGGATCACTATATTTTTCTGTTTTTCTCATAAATAACTCCTCTTGAATCATGATGCAGCAATTGATAACAATTCTCACCAATTGCACGAGAGACTTGGCAAAACTGCAATTGCACTTGAGTGAGAAAAAGCAAAAAAAGCCAAACGATCATAAGATGACCACTCGGCGTTTTCTCTTTCCACTTTAGCTATTCACATGACACTCTTTGTAGACAAATATTTCTAAATGATCTTATATTTTAATAAAGCAATATTTTCTACCTATGTTTCTACTAAAACACAGACAGAAAGAGGTACAGGTATGCTGAGCAATCAAAAAGTAATCGTAACAGGAGCAGCTTCTGGGATCGGGAAAGCCGTAGTGATGCAATGCTTGCAAGAAGGGGCCGCTGTCATCGCATGTGACCTCAATCAGGAAGCTTTGCTCGCACTGGAAGAAGAGATGGATCGAGCAGAAAGACTACATACGTATTGTGTGGATGTTAGCAAATATGAGGAGGTCGCGGCTTTTTTTGCGCATATTGAGGCAGAGCATGCGGATTGTACCAGTCTCGTCAATAACGCGGGCATTTACCTGGCGAAAAACATTCTGGACTACGACCTCGACACAATTGAAAAAGTGCTCGCAATTAACGTAAAAGGTTGCATTTATTTCTCACAGATGTTCGGGAAGCTCCTTTTTCCTGCCCAAAAACGAGGAACGATCGTCAACCTGTCCTCTGTATCCGGAATCGAGGGCAGCTCGGATGCAGTCTATGGAACCTCGAAGGCGGCGATTCTCGGGTTGACGAAAAGCTGCGCAATGAACTTCGCTCCCTATATCCGGGTCAATACGGTAGCACCCACCATGGTTGCCACACCGATGATGGACACCATACCAGAGTGGCGTCGGGCAGAATATCTCGCTCATGGACTCATCGACAGCCCTGTAATGCCAGCGGATGTGGCAGATACCGTCGTTTTCCTGTTATCGGAGAAGTCAAAACACTACACCGGAGCGACTTTTGACATCAACAACGGCGGGTATCTGCGGTAATAGCAAAGGGGGCGTTTATTCAGACGATTGCAGCCTGAATGAACGCCCTTTTCATCCATTCCGTTTAGTGCCCAACCATCCAAGGGCGTTTGCCTCCACGGCTGTGGGTATGTCCCCGATGTGCCTGACTGCCATGGCTGTGACTGCACCCTGCTCCTTCATGTGAATGCGATTGTTTCCGTACAATTTTCGGTTCTACACCACGCTCGATGCGTTGTCGCAGCGCTTGCGGTGTCATGATCAATCCTGGTGCAGCGTACAAACGCTTTGATAGCTGCTGGCAATCCGGGCAAGCAACGCTATCTGTCAGCTCGCTCATCTTCAGCCACTGTACAAATGGGCCACAATCCTCGCACATGTAATCGTATCTCGGCATCGTATTTGGCTCCCTCTTTCGCGATCTTTTTCTTGGCTACTTCGGCAAAATATCTCGATCAAAAATGCTTGTCGGGATAGACAAGGTGCAGCACGCGTTCGGAATGTCGACGATTCCCGCAATTCTTCCCTCCACCGGTGCCGTTCCCAGCAGCATGTACGCCTGCTCCCCCGTGAAACCCATCGCTGTTTTCAAATATTCGATGGCATTCAGGCATGCATTGCGGTAAGCGACATGCGCATCCATGTACAGCTGCTGGCCTGTCGTCTCGTGGACGGAAATTCCTTCGAAAACGAGGTATTCCGTATAGCGAGGCTCTACTGGACCTGGCTTGAATACAGGGTTGTTCACGATGTTATACTTCGCCATCCCGCCCTTGATGACATCCACATGAAGATCCAGCCAACCAGCCATTTCAATTCCGCCGCAGAAGGTCACCTCTCCGTCTCCTTGTGAAAAATGCAAATCGCCCATGGACAGCTTCGCTCCATTTACATAAACCGGGAAGTAAATACGAGTGCCTTTGGACAAGTTTTTAATATCGCAGTTTCCGCCATGCTCACGAGGGGGAACCGTTCGAGCCGCTTCTCTGGCAATCCGATCAAACTCGGCTCCTTTTAGACTGCCCAACACGGCACTGTGCGGGGTCGGCAAATTCGCGAGTGGCGGCATTCGTTCAGGATTTGTCGCTACGAGGTCGCTCTCTCTTCGGTTCCAGCGATCCAGTAGCTGATGAGACGGCGCCGTACCAATCAAGCCTGGATGAAGAATGCCAGCAAATTTGACTCCTGGCAAATGGCGAGAAGTCGTGTAAATGCCGTGGAAGTCCCAGATCGACTTGGCCGCTTGCGAATAATGATCGACGAGGAAGCTCCCGCCGTTTTCTTTGGCGAATATCCCGTTAAAGCCCCATTCCGATTGGGGGAGCGCCCCGATATCGAGAATATCGACAACCAAGAGGTCGCCTGGTTCTGCTCCATTCACCCAGACAGGTCCACTAAGCACATGGACGCGATTGAGATTGACATCGCGAATGTCGGAAGGGTCATCGTTGTTAGCGATCTGCCCGTCCGTCCAGTCCTTACATTCCATGCGGAAAACAGCTCCTGGATTCACGGAAACGGTTGCTGGAATGTCTGGGTGCCATCTGTTGTGACCAGGTGTATCCTGCTCCTCCATCGGTTTGTTCAAGTCAACTCGAAATAAAACTTCTGGCATGCTGCTTCCCCCTCACTTGTTCAAAATTGCGTATGCCGTACATTCACCAAAAGAAGCAAATGACATGCCAATGCTTGTTGGTCCCGATAAAAATTTGATGATACCGATTCTTTTGGCTATTTTCTCCTGTATACTTAATACAAAGAGCTTGTCGCAAAACAGGTCATGCATTTGATCTGCCCTTGACCGGAAAAGCCCCTCATCTCTTGTATCGCTTTCGTCATTGTGTGTCGTTTGTTTCCCTGCTTCCTTGTCGGACACCTGTCCCACGATCGAACAAACAAACTATAACCAAGAAAGGGTGCGAGAACGATTTTTGAAGCCGGCATGCTGCTCTCGTCTTTCGATTCTTCCTCCGTAATTGAGCGTTCCCATCATCGCGCGATCTCTCATGCTGTCTTTCATTCTCTCTATCAACAATTACAGGCCTCTGCGAATCTTTCAACCTACGAATTTTCTCTGATCAGGGATGCGCTTATCCATTTGCTACAAAATGGCTCTTTGCCGCTTTTCCCGCTATCCCTCTCTACTACGCGACGTTCTTCTGCACTCCAAACTGATCATGTGATTCCAGCTCTTAGGCATGCCTCCCATTCTGTTCCCAATTGGAAGAGTCTTCTTTTCGCATGGGCCGAAAACAGCCAAGAATCCCTAATCGCCGTAAGCGACGATCGTGTCGTGCTGTTTGCCAACAAACGGGCACAAGAGCAATTTTCGTTTTATGAAGGCCTTGTACTCGAAGCGGATTGGAAACAAGAACGCATAACCAATTGGTTCTTGGAGGAACTCGATCTAGGGGAAAAGACGTGGTATCGCCTCTTTCTCATTCGCCCATGCACGTCATCCTTGTCAAAGACAGCTAGCAGTTACTCGTTTTCAGAGATTCATACAAATAGTCCCCTCTATCAAGCCCAATTACATACAGCACGTATTGCTGCACAATCACTATCAAATACGCTATTGCTCGGAGAAACAGGCTGCGGCAAAGAAGTCCTGGCACGTGCCATCCACTCCTCCAGTTCGCGAAAAGACGGTCCTTTTCTTGCGGTCAATATCGCAGCACTTCCGCGTGAACTGATCGCCAGTGAGCTATTTGGATACACAGAAGGAGCTTTTACTGGTGCAAAAAAAGGAGGACAACTGGGAAAATTCGAAGCGGCAAATGGAGGAACGCTATTTCTCGATGAAATCGGGGATATGAGCATGGAGCTTCAAGTGCTTTTGCTACGCGTCCTCGAAGAACGCAAAGTGACGAGATTGGGCTCTCACGAAGAAAAGCCATTGGACATTCGGATTATCGCTGCAACCAATCGTTCCATTGAAGAAGATGTACGGAATGGGCTGTTTCGTGCAGACCTTTACTACCGGCTTAATGTCCTGCAGATACGCATCCCTTCCCTGCGCGAACGCAAGGAAGACATTGCAACCTTGGCTGACGAGTTCCTCCAGCAGCTTCATACCCAATACGCTGGCGGTCCGACAGGCATCTGTGAATCTGCCCTGGCAATCTTGCAGCAGCATTCATGGCCCGGAAATATTCGAGAGCTGCGCAATATCGTGGAGCGAGCATTTTTACACGCGTTCGGTGATTCGTGGGTCACCTCTCACCATCTTCCGAGCGAATGGCAGCAGCAGTATGGACTGCAAGAAGCATCCGGGGAACCTTTGCCATTATTGCGCGAATTAGAGCGACAGACGATCCAGCAAGCCATCACACAAGCTCCCTCAATCAGCGCCGCTGCCAAAAAGCTAGGAATTGCCCGAAGCACCCTGTATCGAAAAATGGAAGAGTTAGGAATCGGATAAAAAAATCGGGGGATGAGCTCAAGCAGCTTGTCCCCCGAAACATGTTACAGAAGCCCTATTCGTCAGCGAGTGCTCGCCGTATCGTCATTCTTGCTTCCTCTGCCACTTCTTCGTCATTTTGATCAATGGCTTGCATCCAGAGCAGCATTGGAATGTACACTGCCATCATCCTGGCCAATATTTTTGTCTCTTCATCCACTTCTCCATACGCATGAAAAAAAGACTGGCGGGCTTGTGGTGGTAAAAAACTGTAGGCCACATTTACATCCGCTCCTGGATGACCCACATTGAGATCTCCCCAGTCAATGATGCCCGATATCTGCCCAGCTTCATCTACCAGCATATTTTTAACATGTAAGTCTCCATGCAGCAGCACTTCACGCGGACTTAATCGGTCTATCACAACTTGCCCTAAATAATTCGCGATCGCATCCCGATCCTCTGCAGAAATATGTACAGCTAAGGTAGCCAAAAACGTCTGCATCTTTTCTTTTCTCTGTGCAATGTCCAGCAGGTTCCTGTGATCATGCTCGATCCCGTTCTCGCGGGCACGCTGGAGCGGAAACGCGTGCAATCTTTTTAAAAACGTCGCAAGTGCCACTGCCGATGAAGCACGCTGCTCGTCGGTCAAGCCTTTTGGAAACGTTCCTGGTACATACGTGTACCCCAAAAAAGGGAATGGATAATCGTCGTTGGGTTCCCCATAAAAAACGGGCTTCGGATACGGTATTGTCAGGAATGCCGCAAGCATTGGCAGCAGCACCCCTTCCTTTTTGATCAATTCAACAGCGACATTTCGCCTGGGAAAACGGAAAACATATTCGTCCCCCACTCGAAAGACCACGTTATCCCAACCAGAGCCGATCTGCTTGATGGGCATAGAAGTTAGCTGCGGAAACTGACGGAAGATGAGTGCGCGTGCCAATGGTTCAGATACTTCCCAGTCCGCATCCCATGGATTCGAGTTGGTCATTGTTTTCGTTCCCTCCCATTTGTCGTTTCATCTGTCGTGATGATGCTTGCAGCTACGATTGCGCAACTCGGATCTGATAGACACATTTCTTTCCGCCGATTGCTACGCATTCCGTCCGTTCTACGCTCGTCTGTAGCAACGCTCGGTAACAATTAAGCTCTCTTGCACAGATCATCTGATACCGATCTGCTACTTTAAAATAGGGACAATTGTACTGCGTGATCACATATTCCTCATCACTTACCTGTTCCCATCTCGCCATAAATCCGTTGTCATCTTGGATGTGTGCCATCTCTGCCACCTTTTCAGATAGCTCTTTTCCTTCCAGTTGCCCCTCGTATTTCTGGATAATCTTCTCTTGCTGTCTTGCGAAAAATTGATCCACTCGGTCTTCCCCGTCTGCCAGCACGATATGCTCCATCAAATCCACGGCTAATTGCCCGTAATCATTCGGAAATTGTTCGTTGCCTTTCTGTGTCAACGAGTAGTAGTGCATCGGTCTACCTGCTTTTTGACGGCCTACTCTGCACACAACAAAACCGTCTTTTTCCAAGTAGATCATTTGCCTGCTGACAGCTACCTTTGTGAGCTCCAGCCTGTTTTGCAAATCTTTTGTGCTGAGTTCCCCTTCTCTTTTCAGCAACAACAGAATGTATTCACGTGTTGATAGGTGTCTAAATCTCTCCATTTTCTCTTCGCCCCTTTATTGGAAAAGAACGATACGCTCACAGTATATGTCCTTTGTACAACTAATTCAACAAACATGTTTATAAAGTGACTCTCTTTGTTCATCGTGAAACCTACGCAACTGCAATTTATTAAACATTTTAGTTGAATATATATAAAATAGTGCATATACTGTGATTGTAGTGCAAGGTGCTTTTTTCCAAAAAGGATAGGTGAAACGAATGAAACCTGTATTCTCCCTTCTCCGTGAACGACAGGTCGAGGTGACTTATCAGGAGCCTTTGGCGGCACATACTACCTGGAAAATCGGCGGACCAGCGGATTTACTGATTACACCGAGCAGTAAATCCCAACTGATCATGGTCCTGCAAATACTGAATGAACATCATGTCCCATGGATGGCAATGGGAAAGGGCTCTAACCTATTAGTCACAGACAAAGGGTATCGTGGCGCGGTCATTAAATTAAACAAGGCTCTGGACTATGCCCGAATCGCGGGCAATCAGATTTACGCAGGGGCCGCCTACTCCTTGATCAAGCTTGCAGCGTTGGCAAACAAGCACAGGCTCAGTGGCTTGGAGTTCGCAGGCGGAATACCTGGGTCTGTCGGCGGCGCTGTGTATATGAGTGCAGGCGCGAATGGATCGGACATATCAGACATTTTCCATTCAGCTGAAGTGATCACGCACACGGGAGCCATTCGCTCCCTACGTGCTGTAGATTTGGATTTTTCTTATCGCCACTCATCCTTGCAAGATGCTCATGTCATTATCACGGAAGCTATTTTTGAGCTGACTTTGCGCGACAGCGAAAGCATCAAGCTCCAGTGGAACCACTATAAAGAAAAACGTTTAAAAACACAGCCTCTGCCTTTTGACTGTGCGGGGAGTGTATTCAGAAATCCTCCGGGCCATTTTGCTGCAAAGCTCATTGAAGAGGCTGGCCTAAAGGGCATGCGATACGGAGGCGCGGAAGTATCGAGCAAGCATGCCAATTTCATTATGAATACCGGCAATGCCACTGCACTTGATGTATGGACACTCATGAGGAAGATTCAGGAAAAAGTTCACAGCCAATCAGGGATTCACCTTGTTCCTGAGGTTGTGATCGTAGGTGAACAGTAATTATAAAAAGGGAGGTCTCACGATGATTCAAATCAGCGAAGCTGCCGTCACTCGCATTCAGAATATGCTCGAACAAGAAAGCTCTTCTCTCTTCATCCGTTTTGGCGTGAAGGACGGGGGGTGCTCCGGGATGACCTATGGACTCGGTTTTGATGATACGTATCAAGACGGCGACACCACCATCGATATGGATGGCGTGAAGCTGGTCGTCAATCCGGAAAGCTATCCGTATATCGATGGCGTCGAAATCGATTACAAAGAGACAGGAATGATGGGTGGATTTACGATCCAAAACCCGAATGCGATCGCAACCTGCGGCTGTGGAAGCAGCTTCCGTACAGCCCTGCATCGAGGGAAAAGAGAAAAGTGTGAGTAAATCATCAGATGAAAATGACTTGTCACCGATTTCAAATGAATGCTATTCTATTGAAAAATTTCCCCCTATTACTTATGTAAGGTGACAATATGCTTTCATTTTCCAGACTGATAAAATGTAAACCCCCCATCCCGTAATCTCCCTCCTACGCTGTTTGAGATTTTCGGAATATAGGGGGAATGTACAAGTGAATAGAAAAATCTCAACACCATCTTTGTTACTGTTGATGATCCTGGTGGGTTTTCCGCAAATTAGCGAAACGATCTATACACCTTCGTTACCTGATATCGCCAATAGTCTCCATGCCAGTAACAATACGATCCAGCTGACACTCAGTATTTACTTCCTCGGTTTTGCCTTTGGCGTATTTTGCTGGGGAAGACTTTCTGATTCTATCGGTCGACGCCCTGCCATGCTCTGGGGAATATTCGTTTACGGACTGGGCAGCTTTGGTTGCTACCTCTCCGATTCAGCTGACTGGTTGTTATGGAGCCGGTTCATTCAAGCTTTCGGTGCGAGTACAGGATCGGTGGTAACCCAAACCATCTTGCGAGAGAGTACCGACAGCAACAAGCGTCATGCAGTTTTTGCCCAGATTTCTGCCGCTCTCGCTTTTACGCCTGCAATTGGCCCCTTAATCGGTGGTTGGGTGGATCAATCGTTTGGATATCAGGCTGTTTTCTTCACGCTGATTGCGATGAGCATAGCGATTTTTGCTTACGCGTTTGTATCGTTGCCTGAGACCAAAACGTCTACAGCTTCGAAGATAAACACACTAGCTGTAGCTAAACGACTTTTTACGGACAAAAGGATTTGGGCTTTTGGCTTCTTAATTGGGGCGACAAATGGCATATTGTTCAGTTACTATGCCGAAGCTCCATTTATTTTCATTGCGTTTTTCGGCATGACACCTGGTGTGTTTGGGTTTTTGGGTATTTTCGTAGCATTGGCTTCTGTGATCGGAGCGATGCTCTCGAAAAAACTGCTAACCAAATACCCGGCTGAGAACATTATCCTGATCGGCTCACTAGTGACGACTTTAGGGGCGGTATGGCTCACAAGCTTCACTTTGTACGGTGTGGGTCCGTCCGTTATTTCGATGGCGATCATGGTAGCCTCTATCTTTACTCTTCTGCTGGGGGTTGGAATCATGATTCCAAACTGCCTGAGTTTAGCCCTTGTCCATTACAGCGATGTACTCGGAACTGCTGGCGCTATTTTTGGTTTGGGTTACTACATCGTCGTTAGTCTTATCACCAGCGGCATGAGTTATTTTCATAATGGCTCGCTCGTCACCATGCCAATCTACTTCTTGCTATTGGCGATCATCATGGTGCTTGTTAGTAAACAAATGACAGCTAGCCATACAGCCAAGTAGCCCATTCATCCTATCAACATCAAAAAGCCGATTCTCTCTTAGAGAAAATCGGCTTTTTGCCCGTACCTCGTCACCCCTCCCGCTTCGTCTCGATCGATAATCCTTCGACATGCTTGCGACTCATCATTTTACGCTTCTTCCGGTTCTCTTTTGTCTCGAATACGATGTCCATGTCATAGTCGGCCGGATACAGTTCTTTGCCCTCAATATGCAAGACGAGGCGCTTTTTGTTGATTTTATACTTCTGATTTTGAATCATGACGCCAACGATACCTTTGGAGTCCTCCGCAGCAAACACAATGCCGGTTCTCCCCAGATAGGAGATGAATACACAATCACCAACAGCAAATGGTTTGTCACGCTCAGGCGTTGCAGGTGTGCCTGCGGCTTTTTCTGAAATCTCCTGTGGAGGATGCTCACGCTTTTCCTTTTCCTTTTCCACCTCTACTTCCACTTCTTCTGGCTTTTCTATGACTCTTGTTTCCACATAACTTGGAGCTTCATCCTCTTCCTGCTCGACGTCTTGGTATAGATCCAGCCTTTCTGTAGTGGCAGGGGGAGCCGCGAATCCATTCCGAGTAATTTCCCGAGAACGCTGAATCATCTCAGACGGGATACCCAGCTTCAGTGCGATCAGGAATGCGTAGCTCTGTCCTGCTTCTCCGATGCGCAGGCGATACAGTGGCTGCAAGGTCTCTTCGTCAAATTCCATTCGTGCATTTTGAAACCCGGCAGTTGCGGAGGCAAAATTTTTGATCTCGTTAAAATGTGTATTCACAATCACCGTTGCGCCTCTTCGGTGCAGCTCCTCCAAAATCGCAATCGATAGGGCAACACCTTCTCCTGGATCTGTACCCGTAGCCATCTCATCAATTAGGACGAGAGTCGAAGCGTCGGTAATCTGCAAGATTTCCAGGACATTATGAATATGCGCGGAAAACGTGCTTAACGCCTGCTCGATGCTTTGCCCATCCCCAATATCTACCGCAATGTTGCGGAAAATGGAGAAGCGACTTCCTTCCTGCACGGGTACGAGCAAACCTGACTGCACCATCATGGTTAAAAGCCCGATGGTTTTCAACGTCAATGTTTTCCCACCTGTATTGGGACCTGTAATAATAAGCGATTTGTACTCTCGACCAATCCTCATGTGCAGCGGCACCATTTTCGGACCGAGTAGCGGATGCCGCGCTTCCTTGACATCGATGATCCCTTTTTCGTTTAGTTCGACATTCGCGCCCCCAATTGCCAATGCGTACTTCGCTTTTGCGAAAAGGAAGTCATACATTCCGACGGTCTCGACATTCACAGCAAGTTCGTGTGTATATTCTTCAGCGAATGCGGACAATTGCATCAGTACTTTTGTTACTTCGCGTTCTTCCTCTGCCTTGAGTGCTGTGAGTTCAAACTGTACGGTGCTGATCTCCGTCGGTTCCATATAGACGGTTTGACCGCTCGCCGATTCATCTAAAACACTGCCAGCCACTTGCTTGCGATGTTCTTTTTTGATGGGGATGACATAACGACCATTGCGTGTACTAATGACATTTTCTTGCATGATCGAACGATATTTGTTCATGATGGAATCCAGTTGTCTTTTCAGGCGCTCTTCAAAGACGACAATGCGCTTACGCACCTTCAACAAGTCTTTGCTAGCGGAATCGACAACTTGCCCATGACGGATACATTGTTCGATTTCATTTTTCAATTTTGCGGCGTCGTACATCGATGCTGCATAGGTACTTACGCGTGGCGCCAATTGTGCTTTTGTCGCCATGTACTTCATTAGCTGTGAGCAACTCGTTAAGAACAGGTACAGATTCGTAAAATCATTTACGCTAAATACATATCCCGTCCCCAGAAGGGAGAGGATCTTCTCCATCCCTTCCAGCGCAGGAATCGGTACACTGGCTCCATTTTGCAGGATGTTCTTGGCTTCTGCTGTTTCGTCCAACTTACTTCGCACTACTTTGACAGAGTCCATCGGCATCATTTGTTCTACATGCTTTTTTCCTGCGTACGATAAGGCGTATTCCATTACCTTTTCTTTGATTTTGTCGTATTCGAGACGTTGTAATGCTTTTTCATTCATGACTGATTTCTCCTTTTTTCCAAAAAATAAAAAGGGCGAAGAATGAACAAATGTCATTCTCCGCCCTTTTTTTGGGATACCTAAACAAAACGCAACCAAATAAAAAACCGCGCTGAACTCAGCACGGATTTTGGGCGCAATGATAGGGTTTTCACCTAAGGCATTGTATGATATCCGTTGTTCTTAACTAATTCCAAGGCCGATTATCACCCAGCACAAAGAAACTTTGCAGCATGGCAAAATTTCGAATGATGAATCAAGACCTTTTGTATGGAATTGCTTTAGTTAAGAACGACCGCCGACATCAACATCTCTCCCTAGATATGGTTCTCTCTACTATAGCGCAGGTGATCCTCTGCCGTCAATCCGCTTCGAATTTGTACACCTTCAAACTAAAGCCCTCAAAAATTTCGTCAAGCTGTTTACTCACCACATCCCAGGCCCCACCTGCTAATCCGCAGCCGATCCCGTATGGAATGGCGATGGTTAGATTTTCTTTTTTCGCTAGGGAAAGAACTTCTTCTAACCCTTTTTGCAGCATGTCATATTTCGTGTAGACTCCTTTTTTTCCATAACCGAGCTGTGCGAAAAGGTTGACAATGTACTTCCCTTCTCCAACTTGGCAAAGCTGTACTTGTCCAAGGAGGTCTCCACGCGCATCCGCATACTGATCGCAAAGCCGCTTGTACTCCGTATAAACACTTGGATATTTGGCTCTTATTTGTTTGGCAAGCCCTGCTCCCATCACACCCATGCAGTTGACCTGCTGCACGATGATATTTTCCGTGGCTTCCAATATGTTGCCTGACACGACTTGTACCCATTCATTCATTGCACTCACTCCTTCTCCTTACGCTACTTGCAGGGCTTTCTTTTTACGCCGTAGGAAACGCAGGCAAACAAAATAAAGCAAAGATGCAGCCACGCCCAGGACATAAAACTTAGGAAGCAGCCTAAAGGTATGCGTAACGATTAAGAAAAGCATCATGGTCGCGATGATTCCAGCCACGATGTATAGCATTGCTTCCAGTATGAAAAGGAGGCTTTCCTTGTTCCATGGCAATCGTTTCATGACCCAATCAATGACGAGAGATTGCGGAATCCCTAACAGAAACACCGTCGGGAACGTAAACATCGCAACGAGAAGAACCGCGGATCGATCCTGAAAATACAGAAGTGCAGTCCCAAACGTAAATAAAAAACTGGCCAGTATGCCCGCAATAAACCTTTCAGCCATGCTGGACAATCACTCCTTTCTCCCTACACCTGCTCACGAATAAACAGGTCTGGATAGTTCAGAACCAGCCCATTTGTATCGACAGTGATGTTCTCTACGAATGTTCCTGCCCGGTATTCATAGACAGAAGAGTCCCCTGTGCATTCTAGCAACGTATATTGCTGCTGCACTTGTCTGTACGTCAGCTCATGGGCTGAGAAATAGACTACTTGCATAGACTGTGGTTCGCTTGGAGAATACGACAAACGGCGGATCGGCAGTGTATTTGTGAAAGGTGTACAAGAAATATCGATATCGATACAGCCAAAGAGCTCAGGAATCGGCTCACCCACCTCGTTCGTCCAATTTCCCCTGCCATCCGATGAGAGATGCAAAGCTCCTTCTTCGCCCATGATTCCCATTGAAACTTCTCGCGTGACCCAATTTGAATCAAGGACAATCTCATATTGGATTCTTGTTATGGTGGCATCATCCAGCCTACCGACCACCATGCTATTTACGTGAATTCTGCTTGATCCCTCCCGTATTCTCAAGTGCTCATATCCGACGCCTGTCGTTGGTTTCCAGATAACATCCGTTGGCAGCATGCATAGACCTCCGATCATTTGTTCCCCTTTTCTCCATCCTATCATTTTTTGGATGAAAATGGTAGAGTCCTGTATGATCGGCTTACACAAAGCATACCTAAGTCATCAATGGAATAGGATCATAGTACCGGAAAAGAATGAAAAGGAGACAACCTATGGATAATCCCTCCTTCTCCTTAACACAACCTGAAATGCTGTCTATGATTCGCAATGGTCTCCCGCAAACCCACTCCCCCCTCAATATCATCATCGTCGGGGCTGGAATGGCTGGTCTTGTTTCTGCCTCGTTGCTAAAAGCAGCGGGACACAACGTAACGATTTTGGAAGCAGCGGACCGGATAGGCGGCAGAGTTTTCACATTGCGCTCTCCTTTTACGCATGGGCATTATCTAGAAGCTGGGGCAATGCGTATTCCTCATACGCACGAACTTACCCTGGCATACGTGGCGAAATTCGCTCTTCCCCTTCATCCGTTTATCAACAACTCTCCCAACGACATCATCTCAGTAAATGGCATCAAAACAAGGCGTTGGATCTATCAACGCGATCCCGACATCCTCCGCTTCCCTGTAGCCCCACATGAAAAAGGTCGTACTTTCAATGAATTAGCAGAGCAAGCCATTAAGCCTGTCATCGACTTCATCAATCTCGATCCAGCGAAGAATTGGCCCATCGTCGTCAAAAAATACGATCGGTTTTCCATGGATCAATTTATGCGCTTCAATCCTGTTGGCCCTTCCTTATCCGCCCCCGCTGTCGATATGATCAAGGTCATGACTGGCTTCGAGGGATTCCCTGAGCTCGCCTTTCCCGAAATTTTACGAGACTTCATCCTGTTCGATCCTTCTACACGCTTTTACGAAATAGCAGGAGGATTTGACCAGCTACCACAGGCATTTCTCCCCCAATTACAGGAGATTATTTACTTCCGTCATAAAATGACGCGAATCGTCCGGACAGGAAATCAAATTACCATTTCTGGGGTGCGTACCGACTCAGATGAACTGTTTCAGATGACCGGTGATATCGCGATTATTACCATCCCTTTTACCCGTTTGCAGTTTGTTCAGGTTGAACCGTACGACCTGTTTTCCTATCAAAAATGGAAAGCCATTCGTCAACTCCACTATGTTTCCTCATCCAAAATAGGCGTCCAGTTTTCTCAGCGCTTTTGGGAAGCACAAGGAATAAGGAGCGGACAAACAGTAACGGATTCGCCTATTCGCCTCTCCTACTTTCCCAACCACGGTTTCGATCAGCCTGGTGGTGTCGTATTGGTCAGTTACACATGGGAGGATGACGACCTTCCGTGGCTCAGCATGTCGAAAGAAGAACAAGTTATGCAAGCGGTAAAGCATCTGGCTGACATTCATGGGGAGCAGGTGTACAACACCTTCGTTACGGGGGTCACACATAATTGGGCATTGCAGCCTTATGCTGCTGGTGCCTTTGCCTTGTTCAAACCGTTGCAGGAGACGGAAATGGCTCCCTACATTGGTGCGCCTGAAGGAAGAATTTATTTTGCGGGGGAGCATACCTCGAATGAATATCACGGCTGGATTCAAGGGGCGATTGAGTCTGCTTTGCGCGTGGCTGTAGAGGTGGGGAGAAAATGAGCGGGGGTCTGTACGATGAAAGATTCCGTACATTCCCCCGTCTCTTGTCGAATCCGATTCTTTTACGAATTCCACTCATATTCTTTTCTAAGTAGCGCCAGCTTCACAAGATCAATGTACATCCCATTTTCAAATTCCGTTTCCCGATGGATTCCTTCCACTTGAAAGCCAAATTTTTGGAGCAAATGGATGGATGCCGTATTTCGCGTATCTGCGTCAGCTTCTATTCTGTTTACATGCATATGTGTAAACCCGTACGCGATAATGGGCCGCAGTGCTTCTGACATGATCCCCTTATTCCACCACGAAAAATTCAGATCATACCCAATCTCCGCTTTGTTATGTACAGCATGATAATGTTTGTAGCCGCAGCTGCCAAGAAATTTTCCAGTGGAACGATCCGTGACCGCCCACCTGAGTCCCTGTTTTTGTTCAAATAAGTCTCGATACCAGCGAAGTTCATTTTCAGCATCTGCAATCGATTGAAACCTCGCTATCCCTACATATCTCGCCACCTCTTCATGTGACAACACTTCAAAAATATCTTCTATGTCTTGTTGATCAGGTTGTCGAAGGATCAATCTGTCTGTTTCGATGACAGGGAATGGATCGAACATAGTCGGATTACTCACGATAAGAACCTCCTTGCAAACGTAGGATAGGAGTTTTTGGTGCCTCTTTCCCTCCCATAATCTAGTAATGATATGGCTTATTATAGGAAGCACAAGAAGCAATGTATGAGATTCATTTGTGTTCTTTGTAACCTTTCCGTTCCATCAGCGTTTCTACCTTTTGATGAGAGAGTGAAAAGGTAGGGGATTGGCATGGACACAGCTAACAGGTGGAAGCGCATTTTCTCAAAGAGCATTCCAGCTACTATGCGGCTTTATTTGGCTTTTTCTTTCTTCCTTTATGGGATAGTGAAGATACCTGGTCAATTCAGCCCGCCCAAAACATTTACGTTTGATCCCAGTCAAGATGAGCCTCTTATTTTGGCGTGGCACTTTTTTGGCTACTCGCGGTTTTATGAGATATTCATTGGAATTGCGGAGTTGGCCTGTGCGTTGCTGCTTCTTTTTCCGAGGACGAGAACTATCGCGGCAGTCTGTCTATTTCCCATTACCTTGAATATTACAATCGTCAATTTTGCATTTGATATTTCGGCTCAAAATTATAGTCTGCTTCTCACCGTTATGTGCGGTCTATTGCTCTGGGTAGATCGAAAAAAATTAGTTGGTCTGCTCGCGAAATAAATAACAGATCAGGAGGCTCGTAGCTATGACTCCTTTTTTGACGATGGTATTGATCAGTATTTTTGTCGTAACAACTCTGTTCTACTGGTGGAAGGAAAGCAGAGTGAAAGGTACTGATAGCTGAACATTTCCATGAAGAAAATACGTTCGGACTACAGAATCTTACGGAATTGATACTCCATCTCTCCCGCTAACGCCGCCGGAGTATCGCCCGTTTTGCGGAAATCATGGGTATAAATCGTTTCAAACGCCCCAAAATCTGCTTGCTTATAAAATTCAAAGCAAGGGAAGCCATCATGCGCTCCTTCGATTTGTACAAGACCATCCCTTTTCGCAGTCACCGATAATAAGTAGTCAACCGGGGGAGCATGCTCATTCAAGGGATTACTCGCACTTGCGCTCATTTCAAAACTCACTTCTTCATCCGATTTCCATACCATCTTCCTGCACAATATTCCCTCTGTACTCGCTTTTCCTTTTCGCAGCTGAATCGAGCCATCAAGATTCGTGATCTTCTCTGTTGTGATCCCCGTGTTCTGATAGGTAAAAATTTCTTTTTTCATAAAGTCTACGACGACCTCTTGCTCCACTCTGGAACGCATCGAATTAACCGCATAGGGGGAGAATTCACGCGAATCGCCTTCAAATTGAATGATTTTTCCTGTTTGTGGATCGGTCTTAGGTTCTGTCCATGACAGGGGGATAAATACACTCGCTCTGATTTTGATCAGGTTCACCATAGCTTGGCACCTCCATATGTGATTGTTCTTCTAAGACAAATATGTGATGTTTTGGTGAGGAACGCTTTTCTACAAGGATCTTGCTTTGGTTCAAACAATAGGAAAACGAGCATGGACAAAATGTTTGATGATCTTATTTACTTTATCCGTGCTTACCTTCTTCATTTCGTTGTCAACGCAGCTTATTCCTTGATGCATCACCTGATAATAAGGCACGTTCAATAGATGCTCCCTAAATCTCTCTATTAATTCTCCGCACAAAAAAATAGGACCTATCATGATCAAGTCCCCCTCATTTTCTTAATCGCGTTTTCATGGCCGCCATGTTATGATTCAAAAAGACGACAATATTCCAATGATTGCCATATTTGAATTCAGATAACATCGAATGAGTAAGGTGGGATAATGATGTTGCAAGAGAATGTCAATCTTCACGCTCCAGACAGATGTATATTTCTCGTTACTGGGATTATGGCTTCCGGAAAATCAACAGTAGCTCAGTTACTTGCTGAAAAACTGAATCGAAGCGTTCATCTGCGAGGTGATTCGTTCCGACGAATGATTGTAAATGGCAGAGAGGAATTTATGCCTGAACCGTCAGAAGAAGCCATTCGCCAGTTACAGTTGCGCTACAAAATAACAGCCTCTACGGCAGACACTTTTTTTGAGGAAGGATTTAATGTCGTTGTACAGGATGTTGTGATCGGCCCCTTATTGGGCGAATTTGTTGAAATGATTCGGAACCGTCCGTTGTATGTTGTCGTACTCACGCCAAGCGAAAAAGCGGTTGAAGAGAGAGAAGCTTCCCGTCCCAAAACAGGGTATGGTGCTTGGACGATTCCCCACCTCAATAAAATCTTGCAGACAGAGACACCAAAGCTCGGCATGTGGATCGATTCTTCCGAGCAGACGCCTCAGGAAACTGTCGAGGAAATCTTGCGAAGTGCTTTTTCTGAATCTGGATCTCCCGCTCTCCATGAAAAAACCTGAGTTCGGTGAAATCCCGAACTCAGGCAACCAGATCGTCTAACTGCTTACACTGCGTACATCGTTGGCCAGAAGTACTCTACGCCTTCCGCATACAAGAACGCTTGGAACTTTTTCAGCTCATCAGGCGTATTTCGGACAGCGCGAGGAGTCAGGCCATATTCCAAGCAATAAGCTGTCAAATAACCAGCTACTTCACCGACGTTCCACTCTACTGGATGGAGACGGAAGCAACCATTCGTAATATGCGTAACCCCAAGGTTTTTGCCCGCCGGCAACAGGTTATTTACACGCACAGGGATTAAGCTGCCCAACGGAATCTGGAAGGGATAGGTAGACACATCGACGTAATTGCGATTCGCAGTGCTCGGATGCAGGTCGATCCGGTAGCTGCCCACTCCAACGGAATCTTCGAAGGCTTCTGCCTTGCCTGTATTACGGACAAATGCACTCACATGTTGCTCCAATACGGTGAATTCCGCTTTGATCCGGCGGGATTCACGAATATACGGATACATCGCTAGTCCATCCTCTGTTCCCACTACATCCTTGCGCAGTCGCAGTCCTGGATACCCTTGTCCCCCATCTGGGCGAGGGGCCTCTGTTTGCATCCAATACAGAAGGGAGAGGCTCAACTGTTTACCGCCGTAAAGGTGACGCTGACGCTCTTCCTCTGGCACATCAATGATCGAGCCCAACCAGTAATCATTTTGCGGCCAGTTAACGAGTGATACGCCACTCTTGTACAAGCCGGTTTGGAAGTTTTTCGGGTCAGCAACCTGACGATACGTGAAGAGCGGGAAATATTTAGTACCTGGGAATAGCTCATATCGTACTGATTCGGCAGTATTTCGCGGATTGGAGCCTGTCCAGCTGAGCAGCTTGTCCGGCCAGAAATCTGCTTTGTAGTTTCGCCAGAAGTCATACGTTTCCGGCTTGGCAATCGTATGATTCTCTCCCTCCAAATAGTCCATGGCAAAGACATACGTAAACGCCTGAATATCATTTGGCTGCGGGGGTCCAACAACAGCATTTGGTTCTCCGGTTTGATCGACTGATTCAGCGCCAAGTACGTATTCTACGCCGGCTTGCGGGAGTACATCTCCACATTCTGTCGCGTCCAAGAAATAAGGTGCTACCAGCTCATGAAAATCATGATGCTTCCGATCTTCTACTGTGATCGACAGTACATTATCGCCAGCCATGCGAACGGCATGCAGCTTGTGATTCGTCAGAATAGTAAGTCTACCACTGTTAATATAAGGAGCAAGCATCTGATAAAAAACAGCGAGCGCTACTTTTGGTTCGTGGCAAAGGCGACTTACGGAACCGTTACCAGGGTCAAGATTCGGGATGACGCGTGCTTCTGCCGTCATTGGATAATGGTTGCGATAATAGTCACGCACGCTGTCACGGAATGTGCGATAGCTTCGCGTGCAACCAAACTGTTCGATCCATGGATGCTCGTCTGGCGGTACCGCTTGGCTCGTAAATTGACCGCCAATCCAATCGGTTTCTTCCGTCATAATGACCGACTTCCCTGATTTCGCTGCTGCCAGTGCTGCTGCGCAGCCACCAGTACCTCCCCCAATAATCACCACATCCGCATGAAGTTCTCTCATTCTACTCCCCTCCACATTTTCTACTTTTTGGTTGTTTCTACCAATTAATACGCATAAAATGACAATACGTTACAAATTTCGCGGAAAATACTAAATATTTTTTCCATTACCTTCTACTTGTGCAAACTTTGACTCTGTATCAGGGCCTCAAATTTGCCTTCGGAGTTGATGCCCCTTTTCATCCCCTTCCTGCTGTCTACTACCAAACCAGCTTTCCACATCTCCACCCTAAAACTTGTGTTTTGGAGTGAGATTGTCTTTGCAAAGATACCGAGATAGGAACGTATGTTCTTATTTGAATATATACGAACACAATGCGAACAGTCAAGAAATTATTCCCTTTTCTTTCTAATTTTCGCAAGAACCCAGACGGCAGAAAGCATTGCACAGTAAATGTAAGCACAAAAAATCCCTCCAGCTCGACTATCTCCAGCATGAAGGGATTTTGAATCGTCTTTATTTAAACAAATTAATCGTGGTAATAATGATCGGCATCGCGAACACGTCAATTAGGAAAGCACCTACGATCGGAACGACCAGGTATGCTTTTCTCGAAGGACCAAATCTTCCCGTTACTGCCGCCATATTCGCCATTGCGTTTGGTGTAGCGCCCAGACCATGTCCTGTAAAGCCTGCGACCATGACTGCAGCATCGTAATTTTTGCCAAGCAAACGGAACAGGACCAAAATCCCGAACAAAACGATGAATACTACTTGAACAAAAACGATCACGAGCATTGGAAGCGCAAGATCCGCAACTTCCCACAGCTTGATGCTCATCAGTGCCATGGACAGGAAAATTCCCAGCGTCACGTCACTGATCAGGTTGATGCTCTTCATGTCGATTGCCTTTGGATTGAGTTTGTCTACGATGTTACGGACAATCACCGCTACAAACATCGCTCCCACATAACCCGGCAGAACAAATCCGGTTGCAGTCGAGAACAGCTCTCCCAAATACGTTCCCAATGCCATACAGAATGTAATCAACAGGACTTGGACGAAGAAGGTATTCGAGTGAATCGGTTGTCCTTTTTCTTCTACTGTCTCTACTACTTCTTCCGTTTCCGTCGGCTTCAGATCGTATTTGGCAATTAAATATTTCACAGTCGGTCCGCCAACCAAGCCCCCTGCCACGAGACCAAAGGTAGCTGCTGCGATCCCAATCGCCAACGCAGATTGAATGCCCATGTCCTCAAGCGTTTGTCCAAAAGCCCCAGCCGCTCCATGTCCACCTTCCATGGAAACAGCCCCTGCCATCATCCCTATCAATGGATGAATGCCGAATACGGAAGCCAAAGACACACCGATTACGTTTTGTGCCAAAGCCAGAAATCCACAGGCGATCCAGTAAATAACGAGCAGCTTACCACCAAGCTTGATCAGCTTGAAGCTCGCTCCCAATCCAACGGTAGTAAAAAACGTGAGCATGAACAAGCTTTGCAAGGAAGTATCCAATGTAATTTGTAAAATTCCGGTCGCTTTCAAAGCCGTTGCAATGACAGCGAACAACAAGCCCCCAACCACTGGTGCCGGGATACAAAACTTTTGCAAGAAACTAGCCTTTTTTACGAGGAATGTACCTAATACGAGAAGTGCTACTGCGAGAAAAATCGTCGTTACTTGATTAAGTGCTAACGTCATAGTTGTCTCCCCTTAGTTGTTCTCTAGTAATCCCATGATGGCTTCATTCGTCAAGTAAGCACCTAACTTTACTGTTCTTCCGTTTTCATCTAGAACCGGATTCACTTCACAAATATCAAAAGAAAGCGTTTTCTTATGAGCGGCAACGGTACGGATCAAAGTGCGGACAACCATTGGTGTTAAGCCAAAAGGAGATGGAGCACTTACTCCCGGTGCAAAAGCTGCGTTTAAAACATCTGTACACAGCGTCAGCATGACATGATCGTGTTTTTCGATGAATTCTCTTACAGATAAAGTAATTTCATCCATTTGTGCGTCTGTCATTTCTTCTTCATACACATAACGGACACCGAGCTCATCTGCTTTATCAAATAGCTCCTGCGTATTTCCGAAACGCTGAATCCCCAGCACAAAATAGCTGCTATGTTTGTCATGCTCTAGTATTTGCCGAAACATCGTCCCCGATGAAGGCTGAACTTCATAGGAACGCAGATCGAAGTGAGCGTCAATATTGATGATTCCCAAGGAAGCCTCTTTTCCAATATGCTTTCGGACACCTACGTAATGTCCATACAATGTCTCATGGCCTCCACCTAAAATAATGGGCGTCATGGATTTGGAAAAGAGTGCAGAGACAGCGTTCCCCAATTCTTCCTGGGCATCTTCTAGCTCTTCGTTTGGACAAGCAACATTCCCCACATCTACAAGCCGTTTTCCTTCCTCCACTTTCCAAGGAAGGCTTGCAAGCGCTTGCCGAATTGCGTTTGGAGCTTTGGCTGCACCTAATCGTCCTTGATTGCGCCTCACTCCCTCTTCACATTCAAACCCAATGATAGCGACTGTGCGATCCTTGGCAGCTTGCAATGTATCCAAATCCGTTATTTCTACAATCTGATGGTAGCGAAAACTGCTTCTTCTCTCCGTATGGTCAGTCCGGCCGGTCCACAAATCTGCTGATACATTCTTTGGCAAGCTATTCATCCTTTCTGAACCTTTTGTTTATTGATTATATAATGACAAACTTATTATTTCTAATATATAATTTAAATAATTTGATAGCTTCAAGCTATAAATGAGGGGAGGCGATCCAGTTGGACATCAAACATTTGCACTATTTTGTGACAGTTTGCGATCAGTTGAGCTACTCCAAAGCCGCACAAAAGCTGCATATTTCACAGCCTTCCTTAAGTAACGCGATTAAAAATCTGGAGCAAGAAGTCGGCTCTCCATTGCTCGAGAGGAACACGAGAAAAATGGAATTGACGGACGCTGGTAAAATTTTGTATCAGAAATCGTTGCTGCTTCTCTCTCAAATGAACATGCTGAAAAAAGAGATGGAAGAAGTAAAGCTGACTGGCAGCGGAGATCTTATCATCGGCATCATTGAGTCTGTGAAGCATTGGATTCCAAAAGTTATTCGCGAATATCAGCGGCGTTTTCCCTCCATTAACATCAAGCTAATCGAGGTGCTGAGCGGGAAAGCTGTAAAGGAATCACTGCGGAAGTATCATACGCATTTACTCATAACCAATCAATTCATCGAGGAAGAAGATATCGAATCCTTTCCTCTGTATGATGAGCGCTTAATGCTGGTGCTACACAAAGATCATCCGCTCGCGGAAAAGGAATCGGTTCAATTGAAAGACTTGGCTAGCGAGCCTTTCATCATTAGTACAGAGGGGTTTCAGACGAGGGAGGATATTTTAACGGCCTTTTCGCTTGAACAAGTGAACCCGCAAATTAAATTTGAGATTGAGCGATTTGAAACTGCGTTAACGTTGGTGAGGGAAAATCTGGGGGTTACGATCATTCCTGAGAACTATTTGTCTGGATCAACAGATACTTCGCTTGTTCGAAAAACGATTGATTCGCCTGCGTTGGAGCGGACGGTTTATTTGGCGTATATGAAAAACCGTTATTTGGCCCCGGCGGTGCAGGCTTTTTTGGAGGAGGTTCGGGGGAAGTTTCCATCCCGGTGATCGGTACGAAAATGGCTCAATAAATCGATTTCACAATCCTCTCCTCTTTAATATATAATTGGGAAAGTCTTGAAAATATTCAAAAGCAGGTGATCCTTTGGTTCAGGTAGGCGATGTTTCCTCTAGCTTTATTGTATTTCTCCCGTTACTGCTATTTTTATTTTTGAATATTATTAACATTGTCATCAGTATTTGGGTATACCGCGATGCAAGGAGACGAGGGAATAGCAAGGAATTCTCAATCATCGGGCTTGTTGCTTGCTTGTTTTTTCCGATTATTGGGTTGATTGTTTATTTGGTGATTCGGAAAGATAAGTTTTGAGTTGCATTCTATCGAAAGTCCATTTCGATTAAGAGAAACGACATGAGACTCAGGGGTGAGTGTTGTGGCCAATCTTGTAAGATGGGTCTACAGATTTGATTGCTATAAATGCAAGGTTCAATCCGAAGTAATCAATCCGTCGGGTCTTTCTAACCAACGTGATGCTTCTGACCCCCTACCGGATTTACTTATGGTTGATATGTCTTTTTTTCACTGCCCGAACTGTGGATCAGATAAAGTAAAAGTTTCTTGCTCAATACCAACGTTGTAAACTTTAACAAACCATTCTCAAAAACTATTGCCTCGCTAGACACGAGGCAACCGGCTGTTTCTCTTCCGATCTCTCTCCCACATCTAGCCAGCTTTAGGCTATAGTCTTTCTCCCATTTCGTAACAATTCGATTAGGGGCTTTTCTTTCCGATATAAAAAAAGCAGTCGAACAGGATAAGCTTCCTGCTCAACTGCTTTATAAGAAAAGTTAGCCTCTCGTTACATTGAGGATCAGATCGTTATCAAATCCACCGATTGAGATGTCAGAATAGCACTTGATCATTTCTGTCAGCATTACCTTTGCTTCCAGTCTGGATAATGGTGCGCCCAGGCATAAGTGGCAGCCTTTTCCAAAGGACAAATGCTTATTGCTATTCGGTCGATGGATATCGAATTGATCTCCCTGTGCAAAGGTATTTTCATCACGATTGGCAGAACCGAGCCATGCCATGACGATTTCGCCTTTTTTCATCAGACTTCCGAACATATCCGTATCTTCTTGAACCTTGCGCATCAAAACCTGTGCTGGTGGACGGAAGCGCAATACTTCCTCGATCGCTTGATCTACCAGCTGCGGATTCTCTCTTAATTCACGATATACGCCTGGTCGATCCAGTAAAAAGCAGTAGAAAACACTGAACAAGAGCGTACTTGTCGTTACATTGCCGGCAAGCAGCAAGCTGATTGCAATATCAATAATCTCGCGGTCAGATAGTTTTTGGCCTTTATATTCTGTTTGCGTTAAATCGGAAAGGAAATCTTTTTTCGGGTTCTCTCTTTTTTCTTGAATAATAGGAGAGAGATAAACGGCCATTTCCTTCATAATTTCTTCCTTTTTGAGGTTAATATCCTCATACGTTTCACGGGTCCCGGAAGCGATGAGAACATCGGACCATTGCTTGAACAGCATCCAATCACTGGACGGTACACCAAGCAAATCGGCTATGACAATCACCGGCATCGGGGTTGCGAGATCACCTAAAATTCTGATGCTTTGCTTTTCTTTTACTTCCTCTAGCAAATGCCGTGAAATTTCTTGAATACGCGGCTCCCACTCCTGGAGTGTTCTGGTTGAGAATGCCTTTGTATAGAGTGCTCTCCTTTTTCCGTGATCAGGCGGGTCCATCTCTGTGATGCCCTTTTCTTTCAATGCGAGGGAACCAGCGATTCGTTTGCCTGTATCGCTTGAAAAAAGGTGATAATCGGTCAGCACTCGCTCTACATCCGAATACAGAAATACATTCCAAACCTGTTGCTTTTCATCGTAATGGACTGGGCTATTTTTTCTCATTTCTGCATACCAGCCGTAGGGTTCAAACTGTTGTTGCAGATTCTCGGCACCCGATATTTCATTAGGGAAAACTACTTTATTCATTTCATTCACTCCTTATCTAAATGGGTGGGTAATTGCTGCAAAATGCTACTACTCTCGGTATGACTTGATTTCCTCTAGCATGGTATCCAGGAGTTTTTCTATTACCCCAACGTCTGTATTCGATTCATAGAAGGAAATGTTGAGGGTTATGCAATCTTGATACGTACTGACTCCAAGCATCAGTCCTGGTGCGTAATAGGCTGGAGAGACGATATACGCACCTGCGACATTCACATCATCGAATGTTATCTGGCTCGTACTAATCATACCAAAATTTGATAGTATTGGCGTGCTTTTTCCATTTTCTACAATTTGTTTTCTTACATCCTGTATGATCTTCAATGTGTGATGAAACTCTAAATTTTCCACAAAGGCAAAAGTGTTTACCGCATCATGCAGAATCTCTTTATTATCGCGTTGATTCTTCATGAATCCGGCTACTTCTTTCACCTGATCTGCAAATGTCCCTGCTGCTTGATTCATGGAGGCGTGAACAACGCCAGACAAGTTGTAAATGGCATCTGCCTTGCCCGTGGGCAAGAATTTTCTTACATTGACAGTCACCATAACTTTGATTTGCTCAGCCGGAACATTCTCCATTTGTTGATATAAAGCTCGCATGTAGGCAGCCAATAACACATCATTTACGGTGAATCCTTTTTGTTTAAATCCTTGCGCCAGCTCCCTCCATTCTTCGCGCGGTATTCTGCGAATGGCATGTCTCCTTTTAACTGGTTCTCCAGGCGTAAAAGGAAGCGTTGGTCCCTGGGGTTCTGGAGCTTGCGGCATCCCGCCATTTGGGATATCCAACTCCTTGAACAAACGGCTCTGATCCCTGCCCTCAGGGTTTGACTTGGGAACGTAGCGAGGGTTTTTGGCAAGCTCACTATATAACGAAGCTAACAAGTGAACATACTCTATCAACCCCGCACCATCACTGCATAGATGATTCAATTTGATGCATATGATATCTTTGGTCGAGGTCCGCAGTATGCGAACTTTGACCATCGCATCAGCATCGATGTCTATTGGGCTCGACAGCCAATCCTGTATGGCTTTCTCTTCGGAATCAGACTCACTGAGAAGTTGCAAGGAACACCAACCGCTTGACGCCAAATCGCTGCGTCGCTCCCAATAGGGGCGGACTGAATCTTTCATAAAGCGGCAGCCAATGATCGGTTCAGCAACGGTGCTTGCCTCCATCGCTTGAAGCAATCGCTGTTGATTCACATGTCCGTCCATTTCCAAAACCATTTGAAGTTGGCAATCGGAAAGATAGCTGACCATGTAATTAAACCTGTCACTTCCATTAGCAGGCAGTCTTTGTGGAATTGCCATGTTCTGATTTACCTCACTGACATTCATTTCCTACACACCCCTTCAACTACAATTTTTGAAAGAAAAACAGTCAGGAAAAAACATCCTGACTGTCCTTTTTATCAGCAAATCCAAGGGCTTCTATCGAATGGAAATCTTGTATTCCTCTAACCACATATTTATCTGAACGAGGTATTCGATCAGCTTCGTTGATTGAGCGAGATTCATAGGTGCTTTGCCATCCAGCACAAATTGGATCACAGACTTATTAATCAATGGTACTAGAGGCGCATTCGGATTCGCTAAAATTTGTTTCATATGGTCCAAAATCGCATGGTAATACTCCGGATGATAGGTCATCGGATATGCGCTTTTGTTGCGGTACAATACTTCATGCGGCAAATATCCTTTGTACGCTCTGCGAAGCAAGCCTTTTTCGATTTGATCAATATTTTTTACTTTCCATGGAACATTCCATAAATATTCAACCAGACGGTAATCACAATACGGAACACGCACTTCAAACCCCGTATACATGCTCATTCGATCCTTGCGATCCAATAGCAATGGAAGAAAGCGTGTGATAAAGAGGTACGACATTTTGCGCTGTTGAGCTTCCAAAACTGTCTCCCCTTCCAAAGGGTGTACCTCTGCAATCCCTTCTTCATACCGCCTGCGAAGATATTCTTGTGGGCGAATCTTTTCGATGGCTTCTTCATTTAAAAATGAACTCCACCCGTCATGCTCCATCCAAGGAAATTTGCCTGAATTCAAGAATTTCTCCTTCTGAAACCAAGGATACCCATTAAATACTTCGTCTGCCGATTCACCTGATAGCGAAACGGTCGCTTTTTTCTTCATTTCCCGGCAGAACAAATAGAGCGAGGTATCCGTCTCCCCTAATCCCGGGAGATCACGTGCTCTCAACGGCATATGAAAATGAGAAATCAAATCTTGGGCGTTGAAGGTAATCTCTTGATGCTTCGTTTGTACATGCTCTGAAACTGATTTCGCCCATGGCGCATCCAAGCTAATGTGCAGCAATCCTTCTTCAAAATGCTGATCATTGTCAACAAAATCAACCGAATAGGTTTGCAGCGTCTTCCCTTTTTTACGAAGCTCTTCAGCGGCTAAAGCCACCAAGCCACTAGAGTCCAAGCCGCCAGACAGCATACTCACCAATGGCAAGTCAGAGATTAACTGACGTTGTACCGTGTCTTGTAACAGAGCGCGTATCCTTTCTGTCGTTGTATCCATATCATCGGTATGCACTTTACTTTCCAGTTTCCAGTATGGCCTTGTCCTGATTTGATCCTTCGTGACTGTTACACAATGTCCAGCTCGAACCTCATTGACATTGCGGAAAATGCCAAATCCAGGCGTTCTCGCCGGACCGAGTCCGATAATATCTGCTAACCCATCCGCTTCTACTTCAGGCTTCACTTTTGGATGGGCGAGCAAGGCTTTTAGTTCAGAGCCGAACAAGAACGAGCTCCCACGTTGACAATAAAATAATGGTTTTACACCTAAGTGGTCACGCGCTAAAAACAATCGATGATTTTTTTCATCCCAAATGGCGAATGCAAAAATTCCATTGAGATGACGGACACAATCCTCTCTCCATTCCAAAAAAGCGCGCAGTAATACTTCTGTGTCAGAATTGGTTTGAAAGGAGTGTCCAAGCATCTCTAACTGGCGGCGCAGTTCCAAATAATTGTAGATTTCGCCGTTAAACGATAAGACACACGTCTGATCTCCTTCACGGTAGATCATTGGCTGCTTGCCGCCTTCTGGGTCGATTACGATCAGGCGCCGATGCGCAATCGCTGCCCGAGGAGACAACCAAAATCCCTCTTCGTCTGGCCCGCGATGTTGGATCGCTTGAGCCATTTTCTGCAAAATAGCATGCTGGGATGACAAATCGTCATCCCAATCCAGCCATCCCACAATTCCACACATAGTAACCTCTCCTCTTGTTTGCAAATTTAGTGTTGGGGATGATACGTTATCGCATTGACTAACTCGCTTACCTTTTGCTCTGGGTTCGCTACCAATCCTTCTAAAAGAGCATTCAAGTGCTGCAGCATACTGCTAATCTCCTTATCGTTGAAAAAACGTCGATAATAGTTGATATGCAGGACCAGCACTTGTTCATAGAAAAGGATTTCCACTCGTAATGGATGCTCCGTCTGCGCGATAGAATCATAGATGGTAGCGCCGAGGACGTCATTAAATCCCCGAAATACAGAAGAGAAATCAGGGAGCTGTTCGCTGACCAGATAACTGTCAAACAAAAGCCGATCTCGTGGGATATCGCACCACTCGTATATTTTTTTCAGCGGCGTGTATTCGTACTGACTCGTCTCTACTACCTTGGACTGCATGTTTTGGAGCCAAGACAAGAACCTCATGTTTTGCTCGATGCTCACGCGAATGGGCAAAATATTGAAGAAAAGCCCGACAGAATGCTCGACCTCCATCATCGCTAGGCTGCGACCCGAGAAGATCGTACCAAATACAACGTCTTCCTTTCCGCTGTAATGATGGAGCAGCAATGCCCAAGCCCCCTGTACCAATGTATATGGCGTCAAATGATACTTCTTGGACAAGGATAACAGCGCCGAGGAGACTTCTGGCGATACGATGAACCTTTCTTGAGAATAGGGAGGCTCGTCGGCAGAAATATTCCTCCTGCTCGCTTGCGCCCATTCAAGAGTGGAGCTGGTCATTCCTTTCAGATTTTTCTTCCAAAACAACTCAGCATCCGCTAAGTCCTGCTGTTTTTGTAGCGCTACATAATCCCGATATGGATATACAGGCACAATATCAATCGCCTTCCCTTGGGAAAACGCTTGATAATATTCGAATAGTCTTTTCACGATCAACGTATAGCTCCAGCCATCCTGCAACATCAGGTTGAAGACATAAATAAAGTAGTAGACATCCTCTCCTACTTGAAGCAGAGCAAGATGCGCATGTGGAGCTTGGCCCATTTCAAATCCTTGTTGTCTAAGCTGTTGAATATAGGATTGCAATTGTTCATGTTGATTATCTTCCGGAACACCACGCCAATCTTCCTGTTTGATGTGGATATCCACTTTCTCATGCACGATCTGCATCGGTTCATCCAGCTCTTCCCAGATGAAGGAGGTTCGCAAGGCAGGGAATTGTTGGATGAGATGCTGCCATGCCTGCTCAAAAGCAGCAACATGGAAAGGGCCACCCTCTATGCGAAAAGCATGATGAACCACATTCAAACCAGGCTCTGGATGATGTTTGTATCGATAAAGCATATTCTCTTGCATGATCGTCAACGGATAAACATCCTCCATGTATAGGTTGTCTGCTTTTATCCGATCCAGTTGATGCTTATCAAGCGTTGGTAGCTCTACTGCTGTTGCCGTTCGCTTTGCACTTTGGGTGGAAACCCCACCTACAACCTCTGCCAGATCAGCGATGGTCTGGAATTGGAAAATTTGCTGAGGAGTCAATTCCAAACCGAATTGTTTTGCTCTCGCAACCACTCGAATGGTATGAATGGAGTCGCCGCCCAATCCGAAGAAGTTATTATGTATGCCAACCTTATCCAAGCCCAATATCTCAGCCCAGACATCGGCAAGAATTTTTTCCGTCTCCGTCGTTGGTGGTACAAAATCTCCTTCCATCTCTGGCACTTCCATAAGCGGCGCAGGAAGCGCTTTTCGATCCAATTTTCCATTCATGTTCACTGGCATTTCCTTGATAAACTCAAAGATAGACGGAACCATGTAATCTGGCAGCTTATCCCGCAAATAACTGCGCAGCTCTGGAATGAACTGGCGAGCAACTCTATCTGTCAAAGGATCGTTCGCATACGTTTCAATCGGCTGGTAGTTTTTCGCTGGACGGTGCCACGCGGTGACCACTGTGTTACGCTGTTTTTTTTCTAATAAATGCTCAGGTCGGAGCACAGCTTTAAAGCTGCCATCCTCGCTATCACCCATCCAAGTGATATCCACGCTGTAACGAAGCTCAGCACCCAACTTCCAAAGCTCCTCAGGGTCTATTCCAGTGCCTGCATGGTTCTGATCTGTTCTCAGTTCTTCCACGGTTTTGGTTTTGAGAACATCTTTGTCAGCAAGCAACGACTGGTATCGATTCGCCTTGTCCAACCGCAAATTAGGGATATTCGTAAGCCCTAAGATTTGCGGTTTATACTTGGTCATGATTTGACGAAGTCCCTCAATATTTTGGATGCCCTCCTCCTGCCAATCCAGCCATGAAAAATCCTCAATCGTCTGCACTTTTTTGCCGAGATGAAGAACCACGTCATAGCGATATCGGGTTAATTCGTTATGATGACTTCCACGCTTCAACTTGATTTCTACATGGCTGATTTGATGCAGCTGCGCTTGAAGTGCATAGAAAAATGCAGGATCGATAACCAGCTCCTGCTCTTGTCTCATTCGCTTCTGTACGCGACGCTGCAATTGATCGGCGGTCAACGTAGCCGGTGACTTTTCCATCTCAACCTCAGTAAGGAAGGTTTGCAGTAAAGAAAGATTGCGAACATCCCCGACAAAGATTGCTCCTTTGTCATTCAAGGCGTGTATAGCCTTTTTCAGCACATCCAGCAGGTAGCTCGCATCCGGGAAATACTGCACCACAGAGTTGAGCACAATCACATCGAACTTCTGTCCCTTTAGTCCACTAAAATCATCCGCATAGCTCTTACGCAGTGTTACATTGGATAAATCCTCTCTTTGGTTGATCAGTTTCTCCGTAATATAATCCAACGCCATCGACGAAAAATCCGTTCCCCAATATTGTTCACAATGAGGCGCTATCCGGGATAATAACAGCCCTGTACCGCACCCGATTTCGAGTACCTTTTTCGGTTGCAAGGCAAGGATACGATCCACCGTCGAATTGACCCATTCACGCATTTCTTCCGCGAAAAGAGGCTGACCTGTATAACTGCTGTTCCAGCTGGTAATGTTGAAATCGGCTTCATATTTATTTTCATCATCATAGGCTTTATCAAAGACATCCTGCCATTCTGATACCTGTTCCGCAGGGAGTGCTTCTTCTGTTGCCTTTTTCAGTTTTTCCTTGGACTGTGAATCGGGCACGATATAAGATACCAACTGCTTATGTCCTGGCCCCTGCTCGGATTCATGAACGATCACAGCCGCTTTTTGTACATGTGGATGTTCATCTAATACAGCTTCAATCTCACCGAGCTCGATACGGAACCCTCTTAGTTTGACCATAAAATCAATTCGGCCCAGATACTCGATTGTTCCATCCGGCATGTAACGTGCCAAGTCACCTGTTTTATAAAGGCGTGCACCCTCTATTTTGCTGAACGGATCAGGGATGAATTTCTCTTCTGTCAGCTCAGGTCGGTTATAGTATCCGCGAGCCAGTTGCACACCACCGATGTGCAGCTCGCCGGCAACACCCACGGGAACAGGATTCAGGTGCTCGTCTAACAGATAGATTTGGGTGTTTGCCACAGGGCGTCCAATCGGCACAGATCTAAGCTTGCTTCCTTTTTGACACGCCCAGTACGTGACATCAATCGCCGCTTCTGTAGGACCATACAGGTTGTGCAATTCCGCATCGAGACACTCGAAAAAGCGCTCCTGCGTTGAATACGATAAGGCTTCCCCACTGCAAATGACTCGTCGTAGCGTATCGCAGCCGTTAATTTCCGTCTCCTCCAGGAATACTTGAAGCATCGAAGGAACAAAGTGCATGGTGGTGATTTTCTCTTTTTTGATCAGGCGTGCCAGATAAGTCGTATCTTTATGACCTTCTGGACGAGCTACTACCATGCAGGCCCCCGTCATTAACGGCCAGAAAAATTCCCAAACCGACACATCAAAGCTGAAAGGCGTCTTTTGCATCACTCGATCGGTTTCATTCAGCTGATATTGTTCCTGCATCCATAAAAGTCGGTTGACGATACCGCGATGAGCATTCATCGCACCTTTTGGCTTGCCAGTAGAGCCTGAGGTGTAAATCATGTACGCCAAATTGTCGCTGTTGACTCCGCTTGCAGGTGCCACACGGCTCTCTATGCTGATTGTCTCCCAATCTGAATCGAGGCAAATGAGTTGGCCACCGTATTCAGGGAGCGTGTTCTTCAGCCCTTCCGCAGTCAAGAGGAAAGGAGGATTCGCATCCGTGATCATAAAGGCGACCCGATCTTGCGGATAGCTTGGGTCTAGGGGAACGTAGGCGCCGCCTGCTTTGAGGATACCTAACAGCCCGATGATCATCTCAAAGGAGCGCTCCATATAAATGCCCACAAGCGTTTCCGCTCTTACACCCATTTTCCAGAGATGATTAGCCAATTGATTCGCCCGTTGATCCAATTCACGGTAAGTGAGTTGCTCCTCTTCAAAAATAACGGCTGGGGCATCTGGTGTTTTGGCAGCCTGCGCTTCAATAATTTGATGAAGGCACATATCTTGCTGTGGGTAGTACGTCTTCGTATCGTTCCATTCAACTAACAGCTTTTGCTCTTCAGCAGCGGTCAAAATCGGCAGATCTGAAATCGGCTTGTCCGGATTCGCGACAATCCCTGCCAGCACGATTGTAAAGCTTTCTAACATACGACTGATTGTCGATTCATTAAAAATATCGGAATTGAACTCAACGTCTAGGTCAAGGATATCTCCTTTTTCTACAACCTGAATCCAGAGGTCAAACTTGGATGTGTTGTTACGGAACTCTTCAAATTTGACCAAGGAAAAGCCCAATGCAGACATGTCCGATTTTTTCGGCATAGGGAAGTTCTGCAACACAAAGCAGACTTCAAACAGTGGGTTTTGACTCATATTACGTTCAGGCTGCAATTCATCCACCAATCGTTCAAACGGTACGTCTTGATGCCTGTATGCGCTGTTCGCCGTTTCTCTCACACGTGACAGCAGCTCTCTAAAGCTTCGATTGCCGGAAACATCTGTTTTGAGGACCAACGTGTTTACAAAAAAGCCGACCAAATTCTCCATTTCCACTCGGTTGCGGTTCGCTACAGGCACTCCTACCCGGATATCATTTTGCCCGCTGTAACGATGCAGCAATATCTTTAATGCGGTGATCATGACCATATACAGCGTGGCGTTTTCTTGCTCGCTCAGCGCTTTTATGGCATGAGAAAGGGAAGAGGGAATTTGGAGCTTTAGGCTCCCCCCTTGAAACGTTTGGATGGGAGGTCGTGTACGGTCTACTGGCAGCTCTAACGCACTGCTTTCTTTTCCAAGGGTTTCTCTCCAGTAAGAAAGCTGTTTCTCTAGCACTTCACCTTGAAGCCATTCCCGCTGCCAGCTTGAAAAATCAGCATACTGGATCGGAAGCTCAGGCAATGGGGAAGGCTTGTCCGCAAGATAGGCCTGATAAAGCAGAACCATTTCTCTGAAGAAAACTCCGACTGACCATCCGTCTATGATGATATGATGAACGTTCAAAAGTAGGACATTCAAATCCACGCCGAGTTTGAATAAAGTAACACGCAGCAGGGGTCCCTTGGTTAGATCGAACACATACATGCTTTCCTCTTTGGCGAGTCGGCGAAACTCATCCTCCCTCTCCGCCTCGGGATGTCCTGTAAGATCGACAATGGGAAAAGGAATTTGCAAGGCAGGAGCAATGAGCTGATACGGCTCTCCGTTCGCGACTTGAAAGGTGGTTCGCAGGGCTTCATGGCGCTTCACTATCTCATTAACGCACCGCTCCATGATGTTTGTGTGAAGCTCACCCGATAGATGGAAGGCGGCAACCACATTATAGGCTGGACTATTTGGTACCAACTGGTCTAAGAACCATAATCTCTGCTGGGCAAAAGAGAGGGGCACGAAGCCCTCTCTTGAACGCCGCGGAATCCCAGTCTTTTTCGTCTCCAGTTTTGAGCCTTTCAGCTTCTCCAGCAAGGCCAGTTTCTTCTCGGAAAGCTTCGATCTGCTCTCGGCAAGTAACTCATCTCTTGATTTAGCTGATTCCTTATCATTGATCATCGGATTGCTCCTTCCCACATGTTGATTCTGTTGCCTTTCCTAGAGATGAATGCATCAGCTTAATAGCTCCAAAATTGCCTCTTCCGGAAGTTCATCAATAACAGCAATCAATTCCTCTTCAATCAGCTCCGCCATTCCTGCAACGGTTGGCGCCGAAAAGAGATTGTCTAGATTCAAATCAACCGGGAAGCTATTCTTCAATCTGGAAATTATCTGAGTGGCCATAATTGAATCGCCGCCCAGGTCTTGGAAGTTTTTGTGGATGTCAACCTTTTTCACTCCAAGTACCTCTTCCCAAGCTGCAGCAATTTTTCTGACTAGCTCGTTACGTGGTGTATCGTCTTCGTCAGCCTGTATGACATCATGATGGATAATGGAGTTTTGGATTTCTGTCTCCCTCCCATCAGCTTCTTCTGTCTGAACACGAGTTACCTCCGTTGATTTGGCTTTGTCTGCTGCTCTGTGTTCATGTTTTTCTGCTGTCAGTTCGGAGGTGGCGGCTGCTTCTTGATGGGTTCGATTGCCTACGACAACTTTGGGTAAACGGTATCGTTCCTTGGCAAAAGGATAGCTTGGCAGACCTGATAGACGGCTCACCATTCCTTTTGAATAGAGAGCTTCCCACTCTATTTCGTTGCCATGAACCCATAGCTCCGCCAGCTTTTTGATCTTCTTGTTCAGAGCGAGATTGCGGATAAAATCTCTTCCCTCTTCTGTATCGCCGATCTTGATTCCGCCCGTTTTGTTTATTTCTCCGGTAAATATATCTGCCGTTTTTGCCCCATTACCTTGTATGAATTGCTCTAGAAGCCCAATCAACTGTTCTTTCCTGTTGACCACGACTGCTAATCGATGAGACATGGATTCCCTTGCAGTCTGATAGGTATAAAGGAAATCTGCCAGTTCCACATCATGATGTCTTTCTATAAATGCCTTTGTTTTCTTGGCATAGGCCACTAATTGCTCGCGAGATTCGGCTGACAGCACGAAGACTCCCGTCGTTATCTCTTGCCCCTCAACAGGAGCAGCGGATCTGGTCTTGCTTCTATCCAACTCTTCGATCACCAAATGAGCATTGGTGCCACTGAAGCCAAAAGAGCTGACCGCAGCCAAACGAGTGCCTTTGGAATTGGTCTGCCAATCTTGCAGCTTGGTATTCACATAAACAGGGCTGTTTTCAAAATCAATGTGTTCATTCTCTTTGACAAAATGGATCGAAGGGGCCATCTTCTTGTTTTTCATGCTGAGCAAAACCTTGATGACACTCAACACCCCAGCCGCTGCTG
The DNA here is from genome assembly GCF_006715575.1 of Brevibacillus sp. AG162. Classification (NCBI taxonomy): domain Bacteria; kingdom Bacillati; phylum Bacillota; class Bacilli; order Caryophanales; family Paenibacillaceae; genus Brevibacillus; species Brevibacillus sp. AG162. The sequence continues at coordinate 174,021 of NZ_VFNO01000001.1, read as the reverse complement.
TGGTATGCCCGATATTGGCCTTTAAAGAACCAATTGCGCAGAATCGTTTCTTCGGCGTGAATTGGCGGAACGATTCGCTAAGCGCATGAATCTCTACAGGGTCCCCTAATTTGGTTGCGGTTCCGTGCGCCTCGATATATTGAATGTCTTCCACATCAATCTGTTTCTTCGCGTAAATAGATTTTTGCAGGTCGCTTTGCGCTTGGAAGCTAGGCACGGTAATGCCCAATGTCCGTCCATCCTGATTGGTTCCACTGCCACGGATAACACCATAGATGTTGTCGTTATCCCGTAATGCATCTTGCAATCTTTTTAAAATCACAACGCCAACGCCATCCCCAACGACAATGCCATTGGCACCATTGTCAAACGGACGACACTCTCCTGTAGGAGAAAGCATCTTTGCGTTACTCATCGAGATAAACGGAGCCGGATGGGAATAAATCGTAATTCCTCCTGCAATAGCAAGATTGACCTCTTCTGTCTTCAGCTTTTGGCAAGCAATATCAATCGCAACCAAAGAGGACGAGCAAGCTGTGTTAACAGCCAAAGCTGGTCCTTTTAGGTCAAGGAAATAAGCGATGCGCGAAGCGAGTATACTCGTATCCGATCCGAGCATGCCAAAATGAGAGAAATCTTGTTCTACCGTCATTCCCGCCATAGCGCCAATGATAGTTCCAACGGGTTGTCCTCTTAGCATGGACGGGGTGTAGCCTGCGTCCTCTAATGCTTTATAGCTCTCTTGTAAAAGGATGCGCTGCGTGACATCCATCGACTGGGCTTCAGTAGGAGAAATTTTGAAAAACGCTGGATCAAAATATTCAATATCCTCCATCGCCCCGTATTTAATTGGAATATCGACGAGTGCATTTTCTTTGAAAAAGGCGCGCCAGTCTGGGTTGGTCACTTCTTTGATGCAATCTTTGCCCTGACTGACAAGCTCCCAGAATTCCTCTTGCCCCCGGGCACCTGCTGTGCGGCAGGAAATCCCAATGATCGCGATATCATCAGGAGCTACTTTAGGCGGCTCGTAGGCAATATTTGGCGTTGGGACTCTCTCTGTATATACAGGCTTCTCTTCAAGATTTCTGATTCTATGATTTTGGTTAAACGATTCTGTTTGCTCTACCTGTCGCTCTGGTAGATGAGTAGCGATGTAGCTCGCCAATGCTTCTAGCGTATTATGTTCAAATACAATACTTGTCGGCAGTTTCAGATGAAACTTGCTATTGATGGCTTCGGACAATGAAACGGCATTGAGAGAGCCGATTCCCAATTCCTTTAGGGACTCCACTTCTTCCAACTCTTCTTGTCTCAAGCCTAAAACGGTCGAAAAGACCTCGATCAGGCTCGCTTTAATTTTTGTCCGATCTGAAATGGACTGGTCTGCTGCCAAATTGGGCTTTAGTTCAGAATATTCAGATGACAATGGTTGATTTTGAGCATCTGACATGAATGGTTTACTTGAATAGAGCTGGCTAGGCTCGACTTGCTGCAAATGACTAGCAATATAACTTGCCAAAGCATCTAACGTATGATGTTCAAACACAACGCTGGTCGGTAGTTTCAGATTGAATTTGCTGTTAATCATTTCGGATAAGGCAACAGCGTTAAGTGAGCCAATTCCTATATCCTTCAAGGTCTCTACTTCTTCCAGTTCTTCTGGTTGAATACCTAAAACGGCGGCAAAAGACTCAACCAAGGATTCTTTGATTGTTTCCCTATTCCAATGAAAGCTGTGGTCAGGCTGATTTGGATTTGGGAGAGTTCTCGTTTGCTTTTTCGGATAAGGAATATAACCGCTGTTTACCATTTCCGCTAATGCTTCTGGATAGGGTCTTTTCTTCGCTATTTTGCTGGCGTTCCATTCACAACGCTTCGTGTACGCAAGATACGGAGCTTTTTTCAGCTTAAACAAGCAATAGCTGATCCACCCTCTTTCAAGAGAGATGGACTGATTCACCGTATTGATATACAAATCTTGAACGGCTTTAGGCAGATGCTTAATGTACTGTTCCACGTCAGGATCGTGCAAGGCGTTCGCAATCTGCGGCGATACGTCGATGATTTCATCGATCACTAACTGATGCTCCGCTAAAAGCTCAATCCATTCCTGCACAGTGGGAATGCTGACTTCTACGTTCTGGTCTACGATCGGTCCTCGCGTATTGGCAATGTAATCGATCAACAGAACAGTTCCCTCTTCGTTCAATGAAGAGGAGATATTTTGAAATAATCCGTGTTTATTTCGAATATGGAAGCTCACTTCAATCCCGACAATCATGTCGTAGTGAGCGGGAAAGGCATCCTTGGAACTGTCTTTGTTGAAAATTTTCGCACGAGCCCCCAGATTTTTCTGTGCGATTCGTTGATTGCCAAGCTCTGCTTGCGCCTTGGTAATCGTAAATCCATGGGTTTCAATATGCGGATAGAGCTCTGCTATTTGAATCACATCTGTCCCATGACCGCATCCGAAGTCCAACACTTTTTGCACACGCGAAAAGTTTTCTTTGCAAAAAAGTACTTGGCGCATCTCTACTTGCTTCTCTCTTACCATTTCTCTTTCCATCTGATATTTTTCAGGGTTCAATATGACACGACTCATTGAAAAGCCTGGAATCTTCCTTTCAAATGGACATACGGTCAAGTAATCCTCTGAAAACTCCGCTTCGCTGCTGTTGGCGCTATATGTGTAAATCTCAACAGCTTTGTTTTCGAATTCCGGATGAGCGGATGTCATGCTCGTCTCCCTCCTAGAGCGATTCGTTTGATTGCGTTCTATCCAGCACGTTCTCCTCTTAAATGGATAGGTTGGGAGCTTAGCGACTCGGGATAACTCCTTCCCTTTATGCAGCTTCTGCCAAGGGATAGGATTGCCTAGAACCCATAATTTTGCCAGTTCTCCTACATCTTTTGATTCGATTGCCCGTGTAACCCGGTCTGACAACAATTCTTTGTTTTCTTTGAGATCGCCAAAAAAGCAATGCTCCGTCTCTGCTTGATGTTCCAACCAGCGCTCTAGTTGCTGTAAAAGCTCTGTTTGACTATCGGTGATAACAGCCAAACGGCAAGGCATTTCTTCTCTTCCGATTTGAAGGGTGTAGGCTGTATTCGCTACATCGATATGCCGGTTCTTATGCAAATAACCAATCCAGCGATGAATGTACGCTTGCAATCTCTCTTTCGTTTTGGCCGAAAAAACAAACAGCTGAGGTTCTGAATCATTTACACTGCTTGGTGAAATTCGGTTGTATTCCTCAACGATAAGATGGGCATTCACTCCACCACCGCCAAAGCTGGTAATGCCTGCTCGTCGGGGGACTGTCTGCCCATCTACTGTGACCTGCTTCCATTCCGATACCTCTCGCTGCAATTGAAACGGGAGTTGATCAAAATGAATATTCGGATTCCATTCGTCAGGAATCAGGGTTGGAACCAGCGTCTGATGCTGTAAGGACAATATCACTTTCATCAGCTGCGACACGCCGGAAGCCGATTCACAATGCCCAATATTCGGTTTGACCGAACCGAGTCGATAATCCCCATCTGCTCCTTGACGGTTGTGGAAAGCTTTCGTGACCGCTGTCATTTCCACGGCATCGACTATATCTGACCCATAGGCAGAAGCTTCCAGATAACTAATGGTTCGAGGGTCCAGTCCGCTTTCTTCCAACGCCTCTCCAATCACATCTGCAATGGGGTTGGGGCTTGGTGTCATGTAGCTATTGGCTTTGCCCTTATGATTGACAGCAGTTCCACGTATCACGGCATAGATATAGTCTCCATCCCGCTCTGCCTGATCGTAATCCTTGAGAACAACAGCACCCACACCCTCTCCAGGCACAAAACCTATTCCGCCCTTCCCAAAGGCAGCACTGTCAGATGTATGGGAGATGAGCTGTCCCACAGTCAGACCAAAGTAGGTAAGCGGATGGGTGTACAGATTCACTCCACCAGCAATCGCCATGCTTCCCTTCCCGTTTCGGATGTATTCACATGCTTCATGTATCGCTACTAATGCTGAGGAACACATCGTATCGATCGGGATACTCGGACCCTGCAAGTTTAGATAGTACGAAGCCCGATTTACCATCGATGAATACGAGGTTGTCGGAAAGTGATGAGTGGTTTCCGTGCTGTACAAATGAAATCCTTGTTTCGTAATGCCACCAAATACCCCTGTTCGCTTGCGCAGCTCCGTAGACATCTTCGATGAGGCATAGCCTGCATCTTCTAACGCCTTCCAACACTCTTCTAAATACAGCCGCTCTTGGGGGTCTATGTTTTCCGCTTCTCGCGGAGTCATCTGAAAAAATAACGGATCAAACTGATCAAATTCCTCTAAGAAAGCACCCCATTTACTATAGCTTTTTCCTTGGGAAATGGCTTCCTCCCGATTTGGATGATAATACTCTGTCCAATCCCAACGCTCGGCTGGAATTTCTGAAATAGACTTTTTACCCTGTACTAAATTCTCCCAAAACTCGTCCAAGGTGTTCGCTTGAGCAAAGCGCCCACTCATGCCAATAATCGCTATTTTACCGGAGGACGCGGGCTTGGACGCCGTCATTTGCGAATGAGCAGATGACGCAAATGCTCTTGTTTTTCTTGGATTTTGTTTCCCTTCGGTTTTCGGCAATGGGGCAACCTCAACATGATCTTCCGTTCGATTTGGCTCCTGCTTGTGATTATCCAATCCTGTGAGCGAAATCAGCGCTTCTCTTTGTGTCTCTAGTAAATGCTCGACTAAATCCTCTACCGTCTGATATTCAAAAAACAAAGTACCGCTGATGGTTTCGCCGAAAATTTTCCGAAATTGATTGATCAGTTGTACAGATAAAATGGAATCCATACCATATGCCTCTAAAGGTTCGGAGGCATCCAATCGATTACTCGGCATTTTTAGCGTTTCAGCGATCAGCTGTTTGATGTATTTCGTACTTTTTTCGCGCAGTACATCCTGAATTGCCCTTCCTTCAGGAGCGGAAGGTATTTCCACTCTCTTTGCTTTTGATTGTTCAGCATGTACGCTCGGCTTAGGTTTAGGCTGTTTTATTTGCTGTTGGCGAATCACGCCGTCGCTTTCGGTAACAATAATCTGCTGTCCCATCGCGTGCGCCTCTTCTGTCGGGAAAAAGACCGACTGAAACCCTTCTTCCTCCAATACTCTCTGCCACGTTGACGAAGATAACCCAGGGCAGCCTGAAAGGCGCAGCTCTGGGTCTTCGTATAACCACCATCCCTCCAGCAAACCAAAGGTAAGATGGAGGAAGAGGGTGTTTTTACTCATTTCATTTAGTAAAAGCAAGCCGTTCTTCTTTAGAACGGCTTTCGCATTACGTACGGTTTGGCGAATATTTTTGGTGGCGTGCAGGACATTTGCTGCAATGACAATATCATAGCCGCCCAGATCAATTCCTTGTCCCGTCAACGGCTCTTCTACGTTAAAAATCTGATAGGTCAAATAAGGATTGCTTGGACTATACTCTTTTTCTGCATGCATGAAAAAGGCTTTGGAGAGGTCAGTGTAGCAATATTCCTGGATCTGCTCTTGATACGCCTTTAGTTTTTGGAAAACGACGGCACTCGTTCCTCCCGTACCTGCACCAATCTCGAGAATGCGAATTCGGGCCGCAGAATCTTGGTTCAGCCGTTCCTCAACAAAAGCAACCACTGTATCAGCAAGCACTTCATTGAAGTAGTCGGAAACCGAGTTATTTTTGTAGACCTTCTCGACTAATGCCATCGACGAATTGGGAAAGATGACCTCCGTGGCCCGCACTTTTCCAGTAAGAATTTGTGGTAAAGCACGCAGGGTTGCCTCGACTAGCTTGACTTGCGCATTCGTATCCGCATTTTTTAGCCAGACTTCTTTTTCTAGCTCCCATTCCTGCCAGACAGCAGCACTAGAAACGGAAGCAGTATCGATCACGGTAGATGTTGCGCTATCGTAAACGAGATAATCATTCCGGGCCAAAACAGAAGCCGTTTCTTCGAGCCACATGTCATATAAGTCAAGCAGACCGCCTTGTCTTTTGAGATCGCTGAGCGCTTGATTCTTTTCCGTAAAGCAGCCAAGCGACTGCATTTGACCCCACAGTAACTTTAAGAGAAGCTCGTCCATTTTGTTCATTCTAGGCACTCCTTCGGCTTACACGTATAGAACCGGTTTGTCCTGTTCTCTTGCTGATTGAGATTTCAGGGTGGTATTGACTAGAAATTCAGTGATGTGCTTAAGCGTTGGATAGTCCATCATCACAGCAGGTGTCAGTTCAAGCTGGTACTTCTGATTAATTTTGGTAGAAAACTCGGTGAGCTTGACTGGGTCGAATCCGTACTCCTTTAGTTCAATATCCGTATCGATTTCTTCGCTTTCTACCTTCAGGATTAGAGAGGCGAGTTGAATGATCGTTGCTTGTACGTCATCAAACAAGCTGTCCGTATCCATTTCTGATGCAAAATAGGCTGCTTTGGGCAAATCCTTTACTTTTAATTTGTTTTTAATGCTTGCCATGCTGGAGGAAATTTTGTTTGAAACGACTGCAACAGATTCACTTGTATTGATTCCGTCCATCTCGAGTGGCTTGGTCGTTTTCATCAGCGCCACTTGATTCATCGGACCAGATAACAAGGCTTCCAATGCCTCCATCCCTTCTGAAGGTTCAATCGAGCCAATGCCGATCTGTTCCATTCGTTCCTGATAGCCTTTGGACGCAACGATTCCAACACTGCCCCAATATCCCCAGTTCATTACTTTCACCGCACACGTCCATTCCTTGGCAAGCTGATGGGCGAAAGCATCTTTAAAGGCGCAGCCTGAAGCATAATTGCTTTGTCCAGGCGATTTCGTAAACGAGTTAATCGAGGAGAAAAACAGGACGAAATCCAATGGCTCCTCACCAAACACTTGGCTCATCCGAACACTTATTTCTACTTTTGGTACAAGTCCAGCTCGGAAGGTCGTCTCGTCCATATTCGCCAGACTTCTATCAAGGAGAACAATGGCGGAATGAATCACCCCGTTAATCTTGCCAAATCGCTTCTTGCTCTCTTCGTAAGCAGATTGCAGCGACTCGCGATCCGTAGCATCGGCTTTGATGTAGAGCGGTGCAGGTCCTAGGGCAGCAAGTTGATTTATTTTGTTCTGAATCGACTCATCTTTGTTGCGGCGACCGATCCAAATGATTTGTGCTTGATAGGTGCGGATCATGTATTCGCTCCACGCTTGTCCAATACCGCCCGCGCCTCCAATCACAACATAGACTCCATGTTGCTTATAAACCGTTTGACTGATAGAAGGACTCTGCACGGGCATCAGCTGTTGGCGATACCACGCGTGTCCACGATATGCCCAAGCGTTTCCATGAGCGTCGGCAGGCAAAGCAACAATATCACGAAGCGGCCACTCGGCATGCGCCTCCAAATCGACGAGTCGTACCTTCCAGTTCGGATATTCCTTCGCCATCGATCCGATCAATCCGTGGATGCTGGCATGCGTTGGACGGACCGTATCTTTTTTGGAGATAGCCTGCGCCTGAACAGTAATGATCGTCCAGCCCAAGTCTCTCGTCTGATACCCCAACGCAAGCAAAGCCTTGATCAAGCGGAAAACTTGAATAACGCCCCGTTCCTGCTCGATCATCAAGGACTCCTCTTTTACGGATTCCACAGAGCTGTCAGGAGCCACCCACATAATATGATCGATCACACCCTGCTCTTCCAGCTTTCTTGTGATTACCTCGATAGAATCCTTTGACTGAAGCGGCAAAACAGCAGCTTGAGGGTAATGACGTTGAAGGAGACTTCTGTCCCCTTCTTCGGCGCAAACGATGACTACCTTATCACTTGTTGCTGGAATGACTTCCCCTTTTTCTACAGACACGGCGTTCCATACTGGAGTGAGCATCGTGGTTCCCATCAGTGAGGGAGTAGAAGTCACTGTTTCCTGGGTCTCTCTCACCGTTACACCCAGTTTTTCACTTCCAACTGCAAAACCTTTCATCCTCACGCCTATTCTGCCTGTCTCATCACATAAATCGATATCTACTTTAGCTGTCTCCGCCTCCGCTTTATCACTGGATCGAATGAGAGCATACATCACAGCAGGATGATTCTCGAAGATCTCCAGCTCTTCAAGCGTAAAACTACCATCTGGTTGGATGGAGCTGATGCTGTCAGATGATGTAGCCTCCGTGATGAGATAACGAGATGACTGCATCAGAGACTCCAGCAGGCTTGGATGGAGAACGAATTGTTCTGCTGTCTCCATGGCAATCGAAGGCAAGGAGAGTTTTACCAGAACTTGTCCCCGCGCCCTGTATACTTGGTCAATCCCTTGAAAATTCGGATGATCATCCATTCCACGTTCTTTTAACAGCTCGTAGCATTGTCGGGCAGTAAGCATCTCGCTGCTCTCGGCTTGCAAGGCAGGCAGATCCAAAATTGGTGCTTCAACAAGCGAAGTGAATTCGACCATACCTTGGCTATGTACAGACTTGGTATCATCTTCATTCGATTCGCTGTAGATTTCATAAGCAAGCACGCCAGTGTCCTTTGGATAGATACCTAGATGTACGTGAACCAGATCATCGCCCACAAATAGTGGATGATCTGTCGCAACATGGGTCATTCGAATTCCAGATAAACTCCTCTCTCTATCTCCTGCTGCCTGTTTCACTGCCGCCCGTGCCATTTCCAGATAAGCAGTGAGTGGAAAGAAGCGCTGCCCGTTTCCAAGAGGGTCAGCCAAGAACGGCTCTTGCCCTGTGAAACTTGAACTGTATCTCAGTTCATAGAGGTCAGAGGTGTTCTTGTGAAGCAATGGATGGAGGATATCCCCTCTAATCGAAGATGCTTCGGGCATACCTGTTGCCATTGGCTTTTGAACGTCTATCCAGTAACGCTCCTTGGCAAAAGGATAGGTAGGCAAACTGATGCGACGCGGCTTTTCGTTACTATATAACTTATTCCAATCAAAAGAGACGCCTTTGACCCAAAGGTTCATCAGTTTTGCATATTTCCCCTTGGCAATCCATGTCTCCACGGTTTTCTTCATATCTTCATCAGCAAAAAGAGCTACCGTGTCATGGTTGCGTTTCACTCGCCCACGATACAGCTCGGCAATGTTCTCTGCGCCTTCTGCAAAATGCGTTAGCTTTTCCGCGAGCTCACCCACTGATCTGACGATAACAGCCAAGCGTTCTTCCAGCGCTTCCCGCCCTACTTGAAGCGTAAAGGCGATATCACCCAAATGGGCATCGGAGAATGCTTCTTCTGTGATCGCCTTCAATAATCGATTCACTTGAGCGAACAGCCTCTCTTCGTTCTTCGCTGAGAGCACGATGATTTTAGGCTGCTGTGGCTGAATGCTGCTCTCGGGCTGTCTATCCTTTTCGTGATACTCTTCGATGACGATATGGACATTAGCTCCACCCGCCCCGAATGACGATAGCCCCGCGATTCTCGGATACTCCTTGGTTACTCCGTTGCTTTCAATGATGGGTCGTTTCCATTCTGCCAGCTTTTGTTGAACTTCAAAGGGGGTATCACTGAAATCAATGTTTGGATTCATTACCTCAGCGTGCAAGGATGGTGCGATTTGACCATATTTCATCTGAAGCAGTATTTTGGTCAAGCCTGCAATTCCTGCCGCGCTCTCCGTATGTCCAATGTTCGACTTGGCCGAGCCGATGGCGCAGAATTGTTTGTCTTTCGTATATTGTCCAAATGCGCGAGTCAGTCCCGCAATTTCGATTGGATCGCCCAAAGCGGTACCTGTACCGTGCGCTTCGATATAACTGACGGCACGAGCATCCACTCCCGCCCGCTGCAATGCCTCGTGGATTACCTGCGACTGCGCGATGGGGTTTGGTACGGTATATCCATTTGTTTTGCCGCCTGCATTGAGCATGCTTCCCTTGATCACGCCGTATATGTGGTCTCCGTCGGCAATCGCCTTTTGCAGAGGCTTCAATACGATAGCTCCCACACCTTCTCCATCTACAAAGCCATCCGCTTGATCGCCAAACGACTTGCAGCGGTCACCAGCAGATAGCATAGTCGCTCCCGACAGTCGAATATAGTGAAACGGATCGACAATGAAATTGACCCCGCCAGCAATGGCACATTCACTTGTACCGCTGTACAGGCTTTCCAAGGCTAAATGAATCGCCGTCAAAGAAGAGGAGCACGCCGTATCCACTGCCAGACTTGGTCCTTGGAAATTGAACAAGTAGGAAAGACGATTCGCAATCGACCAGTAGCTCGTTCCTGCTGGATAATTTCCGTTCATGACACCAACAAACACACCAATTTTTCTGCTTTCTCCTAAAGTGGCAGGAGTGTAGCCCGCATCTTCCATACTGGCGTATGCCGTTTGTAAAAATAAGCGCTCCTGAGGGTCCATCTGCTCCGCTTCGTTAGGCGAAATTTGGAAAAATAGCGGGTCGAATTTATCCATATCCTCGATAAAACCGCCCCATTTGGTGTACATGTATCCTCTTTTTCCTTTTTCTTCGCTGAAATATTCTTGCCAATTCCAACGATCCTTCGGCACTTCCGTGATGCAATTCTTCCCTTCTTTCAGGCGAGACCAAAACTCCCAGACATCCTCCGCTTGCGGATAACGACCTGCAAGACCAATGATCGCGACATCCTGTCTGGACGGCGCTGTTTGTTTTTCCGCTTCCGTATCAAGAACTTGCAGGAAACGGCGGGACTTTGCCTTTCGAAATGTCGACCCGGCTTGCTCTCTGGTTGGCTTTGCAGAAGCTGCTGCGTTGGTTATTTGCTTTTGAACAGGCTGCTGTTCATCTATTCCTACTAATGCAAACAATTCATCCGCTTGTGTTGTCATGAAATGCTCGACCAGCGCATCGATCGTTTGATATTCAAAAAAGAGCGTCGTGCTGATCTGATGCAATTTTTTTCGTAAGACATTCGTCATTTGCACAATCATAATCGAATCAATGCCATACTCCTCGAGGGCGGCAGAAGAATCGATCTGGTCGAATGGAATTTTCAGTGTTTCTCCGACCAATTGCTTGAAATAGGCTATGCTTTTCTCCCGAAGCATATCCTCTGTGCTTGTTCCTCTGTCTGCATTTGAAGGAATAGGTAGAGGAGAAGCTGAGGTCCCCATTGATTTCTGCTGTTGTTTGGACTTGCGGACAACACCGTCACTTTCAGCAATCATCAACTGTGGATAGGAGACAACTCGGTAGCCCTCATCTCTCAATACTTTCTGCCAAGCTTCCAGAGGTAGTGAAAGACCTGCTGCGAGGTCTTTCCCTACGTTTTGATCGGTCATCTCTTTTACTAGAAGCAGGCCATTCCTTTTTAAGAGATTCTTGCAGTTACGCAGGGTTTGGCGAATTTGCTGAGCGGTGTGCAGTTTATCAGCTGTGAGAATCAGGTCGTAATCACCAGCATTCATTCCTTGTTCACCTAACGCTGCTTCTGGATCAAAAACTTGGAAGCTCACAAAAGATTGATAGGCATGTAATTTTTGTAAAATCAAGGAACTGGCAGATTCTGTACCTGCTCCGATTTCGAGAATCCGGATTCGCGCTGATGGATCCTGCTTCAATCTCTCCTTGATAAAGGCAGCCACCACATCAGGAAGCCCTTCATTTTCATGGGCGGACAACTGTAGCAAGGAAGGATAACGTTCAGAGTGAATATCCACCCATTCCTCTACCTTCATCCCTTCAATGACAATAGGCTTTGTGATCTTCATGAAAGCAACTTGATCCATGGCTCCTGCGAGAAGTGTCTCTATCGCTTGCATTGCTTCTGGAGGCTGAATAAGGCCAATGCCGATTTGCTCCAAACGACGATACGTTTCTACCATCTCTTGATGAGACTCTTCCACTTGCCCACTGCTCCAATATCCCCAATTGATCAGTTTCACCGCACATGGCCATGCTTGGGTCAATTGATAAGCATAGGCATCCTTAAAGGTACATCCAGCCGCGTAGTTGCTTTGCTTCGGAGCTTTTGTAACTGCCATGAGCGATGAGAAGAATAAGACAAAATCCAAAGGCTCCTTCTCAAGCACCAAAGCGATGTTCACACTCACATCAACCTTAGACGAAAGCACTGCTCGGAAACCTTCCTCTTGCATCGTTTCCAAGCTTTCCTCAACCAAGACCATGGCAGAATGTACAACTCCGTCAATCCGTGTATACGTTTGCTTTATCTGTTCATAAGCTTGTTGCAAAGCGTTCTGCTGCGTTGCATCCGCTGCTATATAGTCTGGTGCTGGTCCAAAAGCGGCAAGCCTGTTAATCTTCGCTTGAATCTCTTCATTTTTTTGACGACGACCCATCCATATGATCTGGGATTGATAGGTACGAATCATATATTCGCTCCATGCTTCACCGATGCCACCAGCACCGCCGATCACCAAATAAATGCCACCCTGCTTCATACGTGTCTGATTGATCGGAGGATGGTCGACGGTAAGCAACTGCTGGCGATACCATTCACCCTGGCGATAAACCCACGGACGCCCCTGACGATCTCTTGGCATCCTCAACATATCATCCAATGGCCATTCAGATTCGTCCTCTACATCCATGAGTCGAATCTTCCAGTTTGGATATTCCTTTGCCATCGAACCTATTAACCCATGAATACTCGCGTGGCAAGGATTCACAACATCTGTCTTACGAATGGGCTGGGATTGAACCGTGATGACACTCCACCCCAACTCCTTACTTCCGTATCCCAAGCGAAGCAAGGCTTTAATCGTTCGGAAGCATAGAATCACTCCCTGATCTTGCCCTGCGATTAATCGATGCTCCGCCAAGGAATCTATCGCATCAAAAGGAGCGATCCACACCATATGATCAATGGAATCAAGCTCTTCCAGTCGCTGTACGATTTCCTCAATCGTATTCTCAGCCTGAATGGACAACACTTTTGCTCGTGGATAGTGTTGCTGAATGGCGCTCGCATTCTCTGCATTTCCGCCCACAATGACAACCTGCTCATCAGCAGCAGGGAAAAGCTCCCCCTTCTCAAGTGGAGTCACATCCCACACAGCGGACAGCATGAGATTCCCCACCGAAGGCTCCAGTAAGGTTGCGGAGGCATCGCTGCTTGAAGAAACGTGGCTCGCTGGCTTCCCGTCCTCCAGCACTCGCATGGAATATCCCTTTATTCGTACACAAACAGTTCCTTTTTCATCGCACAAATCAATATCCAGCTTCTGCACCTTGTCAGCTGCGCTGCTGTTGGCACTGTAGCGAACGTACGCCCACATCGAGGAGGTGCACTTGTCGTGAATTTCGACTTCCTCCATGGCAAAAGGCAAGGAGGGCTTGCGGCTGGAATGATCATCCGCTGATGGTGTATCTTCCCCGACCATCATGAGCCCGATAGATGCCTGCAATGCAGAATCCATTAGGCTTGGATGCAGGACAAAAGAGTTCTCCATTTCGGAGACGGAGGCTGGCATGGACAGCTTGGCTAATACTTTGCCCTTCCCTACATACAAGGTGTCAATTCCTTGATGTGCCGAACCATAATCCATTCCTATTGAATGAAAAATGCTGTAGCATTGTTCGGATGAAAACTCACGTTGACTGCACTCTGCTTGTAAGGACGGCAGATTCAACACATGTTTCTCAGCAACAGAATGAAGCATGACGCTGCCCTGACTGTGTACGACAGGTTCTGCATCCATAGCCTCCCACTCGCTATAGATTTCAAAAGTAATCTCACCATTCTCTTCAGGAACAAGACCGATATGTATCTGTGCAGGTTGGTCACCTACAACCACTGGCCGTGTCCAAACCACGTTTTTGAGTTGAATCTTGGCTGGTTCTTCTGTCAAGGCAGCCGTTGCTTGCTCTGCTGCTGCTCTCGCCATCTCCAGATAGGCAACTCCCGGCAAGATTCTCTGATTCTTCACAACATGATCTGATAGGAAAAACTCCTGACCTGTAAATGTCGAACTGAACCTCTGTTCAGAAAAGTCAGAAGTATTCCGCTGCAATAGTGGATGAATCGCAGTTTCGCTCGTGAATGGAGTGTCTGTCTTGCCGCTTACAGATTTATTTTTGCTCTCTGGAATCCAATAACGCTTCTTCGCAAATGGGTACGTCGGCAGGGAAACACGTCTAGGTTTGTGATTCAGGTAAAGCTGCTCCCAATCCATTTCATAGCCTGTCACCCATAATTCAGCCATTTTTCTGATGTTGCCTTCTGCAATCCAGCTTTGGATAAGCTGTTGAGAGTCGTTGTTCGGCTTCAAGCTTCCTTCCCAACAATGATCGATCGTATTCTCGCCTTTCGAATAAGCTTCCAATTTTCCGATCAGCTCTGGTATATTCTCGACGACAAAGGCTACTCGTTCTTTCATCCCTTCTCGTCCAACTTGCAGGGTATACGCCACATTTTCCAGATCGAGTTGCGTTTCTGGATCAGCAAAAGACAAAACTTCTACCTCTATATCATCTCGATGGTTATCCATGAGAGAAGCGATAACAGAAGCAATGGAGCTGCTTTGATCGAACTCCTTGATATCTAACTGAATTTGCAGCTCCTCTTGCATTTTTTGCTTGAGCTGTGTGAGTTGAACGAGGTCTACTCCGTATTCATGCCACTCTTGTTCGATCTCAATGCTGCTTTCTGCCACATGAATAATACTGGATAAAATATTGCGAAGCTTCTTCTCCAGCATTTCTTGAAGCTGATTTCGCTTCTCTTCCGCGCTTGGTTGAGGGGGATTGTCAGTTGATGCCCCTTTTAGAAACTCCGCTACTTTTCGCGCATAAACTTGTAATCGTTCCTTATTTTTGGCAGATAGCGGAATCATCACTGGGTTATTTCTATCACCAATGGCTTGCGCTTTCGGCTTTGTTTCATCTGGGATGTATTCTTCCAAAATAATATGGGCATTGGACCCCGAAGCTCCAAACGAGCTTACCCCTGCTCGTCTCGGAACGGTGACTTCTTGGCCGTTTTCTATGATCACCGATTTCCATTCTTCTGTTTGTTGCTGTACATAAAAGGGTGATTGCGCAAAGTCAATAAACGGATTTAGTTCCTTGGCATGTAAGGAAGCAACGAGCGTTTTATGGTGAAGCTGAAGAACAGCTTTTTGCAGACCGCTGATACCCGCGGCAGATTCTGCATGCCCGATATTTGATTTCACCGAGCCAATTGCGCAAAACTGCTGATCCTCTGTATATTGACGAAACGCTTTCACCAATCCTTGAATTTCTATCGGATCGCCTAAAGAAGTTCCAGTCCCGTGCGCCTCTACATAACGAATCGTTCGCGCGTCCACACCGCTCTTTTCCAGGCATGCTGTAATCACTTCTGCCTGAGCAACAGGGCTTGGTACGGATGGCCCGCTCACCGATCCGACGTGGTTCACACTGCTTCCTTTTACCACGGCATAAATATGATCTCCATCCTCAATCGCTTTGCGCAATGGCTTCAACACGACCGTACCGACGCCTTCTCCAGAAACATACCCATCGCCATCCTTGCCAAAGGTATGACAATAGCCATCACTCGAGTGCATATCCATCATGCCGTATGACAAATATTTGCCAGGATGCAAGGATAAATTGACGCCCCCCGCCAATGCTACCTCACATTCACCGCGCTTGATGCTCTCCAGCGCCAAATGAACAGCCGTCAGCGAGGATGAGCATACCGTGTCAATCGCCATGCTCGGACCATGAAAATTGCAGAAATACGAAACGCGATTAGCAATCGGTGCATAGTTCAAGGATAGCGGGAACATTTCTCCCCGAGACATCGCTTCCGCTCCGATGAGGGAATAATCCTTGTGCATCACGCCAACAAAGACACCAACCTGCCGCCTGTTACTGCTCCCCCGCGGCGGAACAATCGTCTTCGGCGTATAACCCGCATCTTCCATCGCTTCCCAGCATGTTTCCAAAAACAAACGCTCCTGGGGGTCCATCGTTTCTGCTTCCCGCGGCGATATTCTGAAAAAGGGAGAATCAAAGCAATCAGGGTCTTCAATAAACCCTCCCCATCTCGACATCTGCTTCCCAGATGGGGATTTGAGTTCTCCAAACTGCTGCCAATCCCAGCGAGATTTCGGGACTTCTTTGATGCAGTCTTTGCCCTCTTTTAAATTCATCCAGAATTCATGGAGATTTCTTGCCTCTGGATAACGCCCTGCCATCCCAATGATCGCAATTTCTTCATCGGCATTCGCTGCATGACTCTCAGAGGTTGCTGATGAATCTACGACCCTGGCAGGTTGCGGCAGCTCTTGTCTGCCTTCCTGTTTCATCGAATCAAGCCCACTGAATATGGAAGCATGATTCTCAGCAAGATAGGCGGCCAACTCAGCGATATTCGTATATTCAAACAATAAAGTAGGAGCCAGCGGCGTTCCTACTTTCTCTTCGACAGCCTTCACAACTTCCAACAAGCCCGGTGAATTAAGCCCCATTTCATAGTAACCAATCTGCGTATCAATCAACGCGGCGGGAACTTGTAATCGAGCTGCCAGCAGTTGTTGTAAAAACGTTTGTGCTTTACTCACTAAGGCAGATTGCGATTCATTCGCCTCTTGAACAGCTCCTTTTGACAGAGATACCGTTTGCTTCGATAGTTGGATCTCCGCTCGAAGCTGAGGTACTTCTTTTTTATTGGGATTGATCAGACCAGGATCACGAACTAACTTGCCCGCAAAATTTTGCAAATGTGCTATTTTTCTACCTGATCGATCAAAGAACTCCATCGTCATATACATCAGTTCATTTTTTCGTTGAATGGATGAAGTTTGTACTCTCGCAAAGCAATGCTGCTGTAATAGAGCTGTGGCACGAAAAGATTCATAAAAAAGCGGCAAAAATAGCCGTTGTTCTTCTTGGACTACCGAGGTGAACAATACCATCGAGCCGATCGCAGACCCATCGACCAGTGTCGGGTGAAACATGAACCCTTCCGCACTGGGAAGGGCATGTTTACCGAGTGAAATCTCCATTACCGCCGCTGAATCTGTTTCGTAAATCGTACCTTCTGCCTTCATAAAACCTGTGTGCACCAGTTCCTGACGGCGGCATTGCTCATACACGTCATGCAGATTGACCTTTTTGTTTGCCTCCTGCTCTAGCATGGGAAGATCCAACGTTTCATCGAACTGCTCAGAAGTATGGTGATGCATTTCAGCAGTGACATACAGCTTTTTCTCCGAGTCTACAATGCCGTTGCGCTGTGTCTGACCCTCCATCCGAATCTGCCACTGTCCTGCTTTGCTTTGCGTGCACCAAATGCTCAGCATGACATCATAATCTTGTCCCACCATGATCGGATGATAGATCGTTAGATTACGAAGCTCAAGCTCGCTGTAATCATGACCATTTTCTCGAAACATTTGATACAACAGATCAATATGGGCTAATCCGGGCAACAGCTCCTGACCGTGCGCTTTATGATTTTTGAGGATTGGATGGTTGATCGTTATGAGAAACTGATCATGCACTTTTATCCCTCCACTATTTGTCGCTTCCAAATACTGGTCGTACGATTTGGTTTCTGGCTCAGAAATGTCATTGTTTTTGTTGAACGACCTGCCTCTTCACGGTAGACGTCAAATCGGTTTAACGTCGGAGGTGCAATCGAATGTCGTTTGTTCGGACGTGAGACTGCCTCCTCCCAGGATTGTAAAACGACGTTGGCGTTGGTTCCCCCATCTGCAAAACAATTAATCGCTGCTATTCTGGGCAAATCGTTCCATTCAGAAAGCTGTCGCTGAAAATAAAAAGGCGTTGACTCCATATGGAAATGGGTCATCGGCTCTTGCCCAGACAGGAACGGAACCAATTGTTGGTGTTTTTGCATCAGCACGACTTTTATCAAACTGGCAATCCCTTCTGCACATAATGGATGACCAATATTGGGTTTGATCGATCCCAATCCGCAAGCGGCCGTATGAGATGAGCGATAGACAGACTGAATGGCTTTTAGCTCAAGCAAATCTGTAACCTCTGAACCCGAGCCATTCGCTTCGATATAGCTGATTTGTTCCGGCTTCACGCCAGCTTTAGCCAGTGCTGACTGCATAACCTCTTTTTGGGCTTGCAAATTCGGAGTGGCAGGACCTGCCGTTCGTCCGTCATTGTTGACCGCTACTCCCTTGATGACGGCATGTATTTCATCACCATCAGCCAGTGCTTGCGCCACGGTCTTCAATAGAACCATTCCTACGCCTTCTCCCAATACGAGTCCGCCCGCACGCTTGTCAAAAATATGGAAGGCTGGCTCTTCGCTTAAAATTCCTCTTTGATGGAACATCCGATGCGCTTCATCACCACTTAACACATTAACCCCGCCTACGATAGCAGCCTCAATCTCTCCACTGCGAAGGGAATGAATCGCCATATTCATCCCGACCAGCGCCGAAGAGCATGCGGTATCGATGACCATACTAGGACCTCTAAGATCGAAGTACTGGGAAATATTTGTGGCCAAATAGTTTTGTCCCACGGTCATAATCGGGTTTTGTGTTTGATGAAGACGATCTTCGCTTGGGCGGTGATTACTTCTTGCCCCGATGTAGACGCCTACCGCTTTTCCCTTGATTTCCTTCGGTGTGTATCCTGCCTGATGCCATAGATGAAGACTTTCCTCCAATACCAATAAGGCTTGCGGGTCCATGGCCTTGGCATCTTCTTTTGCTATCAGGAAGTAAGAAGGATCAAAAGCAGTAATGTTGTCCAGAAGTCCTGCATGATAGGAATTTTCATAACCCCAGCGTTCCTTGGGTACAGCACCAATGGCTGAACGGCCCTCCGCTAACAACTTCCAATATTCTTCGACGTTACGCGCACCCGGAAAACGGCAAGAGAGCCCCACTACTGCAATGTCAGATGGATTTACCTCCCGATATTGGGTAGCCTGATTGCTCACCAACTGGCTTTTTACAGTTTCACGACTGATAGGCTGACTCTTCGGATGGTCGTTCATTTTAGGAAAAGTCAGCACGAGATCGTCAGCGATGGAATCGCCGTGATTGCTGGTCAGCCATTCTGCAAGTGTTTCGATGGTGGGATATTCATATAAAATCGTCGGGTCCAAGTCCTTGCCCAGCCATTTACTGATCTCATTCATGACTTGAGCCAGTAGCACCGAATCGATCCCATAGTCTGGAAACTCTTTGTCTATCTCCAATCTGGCAGGATCTATTTTCAACTCCTTCGCAAACAGCTCAATCAATCTTGTTTGCGCTGTCTTCACAAGATCCACCAAGTTTTGCGTCGGCTTGTCTGCTGTTGGACGATGAGACGACAGGTTCGCAGCAGAAACTTCTTGCTTTTTGTGTCGCATCAGCTGATGGGGTTCCCACAGCTCTTCGTTAATGGCTGCCGGGAAAACAACCGGACCAATCTTTTTCAAAAGAATGTGATCCAGTAATCGCAGTCCTTGCTCGTCAGTGATGTGTACGAGTCCTGTTTGTTGATAGGCTTTGGTCGTGACTGCACCGATTCCCGTTTCCTTCCAGCTCGGCCATTGAATGCTAATGATCGGGCAAGAATCAGCATGTGCTTCTGCAAAATAATCCATATAGGCATTGGCTAACGCATAATCACTCTGACCCGCAGCCAAGGATGGAATGATTGCCGAAACAGATGAAAAGAGAACGAAAAATTGTAAAGGCTCGTCCTTGCAGATTTGGTATAGCGTATGCAGCCCAGCCACTTTCGGTTGTACGACCTGCTGAATGCCATCCGTCGATTTCCGAATAAACGCAGGATTTTGATCATCGCTAAAACCAGCGCAATGAATCACCCCGCCAATCGGACCCATCGTCTGTTTCAATTCGTCCAAATGCCGTTGCCAAGCCTCTTCATCGGTTAAGGATACAGCTAAGACTCGAACCTGTACGCCTTGCGCTTCCAAAGCTTGTATCGCCTGAATTTTCTTTGCTACGGGAGTACCTTGCTGCTGATAGGCTTCCCATTGCTCGCGCGGCGGCAGACTTTCTCGCCCTGTGAGCACCAGTTTTTTGACACCATAGCGCTCTACAAAATGCTTGGCACATAAATACCCAAGCCCTCGTGTACCGCCAGTGATCAATAGAACATCGTTCTCAGGGAAAACAAGCGCTGGCTCCTGACTGTCTGTTACCAGCTCTTCCTGAAGATAAGCACTATAACGCCCACCTGATCGATAGCAAACCTCTGTTTCCTGATCATCAATGAGAAACTCTGCTGCAATCTGTTGCGCAAGTTGTTCTTCATCAGCCAATGGATCTAGATCCACATGGCGTGATTGCAGATGCTTATATTCACTTTGCAGCATACGGTACAAACCAACACGTGAGGCGCCCGCCAAATTGACAGAGTCATTCTCGAAAGACTCCAAGCCTCTTGTCACACCCAATAGCTTCAAGCCTTCCTTATGACCATTCTCAATAAGTTGTTGCAGCCATGGAATCCAAGCCAGCAAATCGGTCTGCTGATATCCACAACCGACCAAATCTACGATGCCATCATAGTTTTTCCACTCCGTCTCATCCTGATGGAATCGTGATTCGAGCTCGTTCAGCTCTAGGATTTCACTCTGAGCGAAATGGTTGGACAGTTGAATCGCCAATTGCTTCGTTTCATCCGTTGTGAAAATACCAATCGTTCGATGAGCTACCTTGGTTGGCATCGCTGGGCAAGCCTTCCATTGCTTTTTCACGATGCGCATGTCTGGCTGAGCAGGGATCTCCTCATAGGTGGATAGGGATGTTGCACCTGTAAATGACGTATAACCACCTGGCACCCAATACACTTCTCTGCTAAATGGATAGGTTGGAAGACTAATCCGTCGGGGCTTCCTCTCCCCATACAAGCTGTTCCAATCAATGTTCAGCCCTTTCACCCAAACGTCCAGCAATTTGCCGTATTTTCCTTTGTTCATCCAGGAATCAATCATTTGCGGCATATCATCATCTGCTGCAAAGATGGCCAAGGTCTCTTTATGACGTTTTACCTGTCCGTGATATAGGTCCTCAATGTCCTTCTGTCTTCCTATGAATTGCTTCAATTTCTCTTCAAGTTCAGTCATCGAGCCCGCGATCACAGCCAAACGTTCTTCCATCGCTTCTCGTCCCACTTGAAGGGTATACGCCATTTCAGCTAAATCCGCATCGGACAATCCCTGTTCTTCAATGGCTCTGAGCAGTCGTTGTACCCGTTCATGAAGCTGTTCTTCATTCTTAGCCGATAAGAGGATCAATGCAGGATTTTTCGGACTTGCCATTACCGTAGGCTGCTCTTGCCTTTTGGGAATATATTCTTCAATCACTACATGGGCATTCGATCCACCCGCTCCAAAACTGCTCACACCTGCACGTCGTGGAACTTCCCGTCCGTCAATGACAGGGCGTTTCCACTCCGCCAGCTCTTGCTGAACAACAAACGGCGTCACGCTGAAATCTATATTCGGATTGAGCACTTCAGCATGCAGGGATGGTGCTAATTGTCCATGCTTGAGCTGCAATAAGACCTTTGTCACCCCAGCAATGCCCGCTGCACTCTCACAATGCCCGATATTCGACTTCGCCGATCCAATGGCACAAAACTGTTTGTCATTTGTATACGCTTGGAAAGCCTTCGTTAAGCCCGTCATTTCAATGGGATCGCCTAAAGAGGTCCCCGTACCGTGTGCTTCCAGATAGCTGATCGTCCGCGGATCGATTCCGGCTTTTTGGAAAGCACGTCCAATAACCCGAGCTTGGGCATTCGGGCTAGGTACATTGTATCCATTCGTTTTTCCTCCATGGTTAACGGCGGTTCCTTTTATCACACCATAAATTTGATCTCCATCGGCAATCGCTTTCGCCAGAGGCTTGAGCAGGACTGCCCCAACCCCCTCGCCAGGTACATACCCGTCACCGCCGATGCCAAAGCTCTCGCAACGTCCCTTGCTGGATGCGAATTTGCCTTGTCCAAGCATCAAGTATTTATTAGGGTGAATCGATACATTAACACCACCTGCAATCGCAGCCTCACATTCCCCTTGCTGTAGACTTTGGCAAGCCAAATGAATGGTTGTCAGGGAAGAAGAACACATGGTATCTACCGCCATGCTAGGTCCATGGAAGTTGCAGAAATAAGAAACCCGATTCGCAATGGAGGCTGGACTTCCTGCCAGCGCCATCGGTCTGCCAAGCATCGTTTCTTGGGCTCCGTAGAGCTGGTATTCTTCGTACATGACTCCGACATAAACCCCGACATTACCGCCCAGGCCCATGCCAGGTGTCGAGCCGAGAGATTCACGAGTATACCCGGCATCCTCTAACGTTTCATAGACGCATTCCAAGAACAAGCGCTCTTGCGGGTCCATGATTTCAGCCTCTCTTGGTGTGATATTGAAAAATAACGGGTCAAATTGATCAACACCGTCCAGGAATCCTCCCCACTTGCTGTAGGTTTTTCCTTGCTTTTTCTTATCTGCATCAAAAAACAGGCTGTGATCCCAACGCTCTTCGGGAATTTCTGTGACACAATCCTTGCCATCACGCAGGTTACGCCAGAACTCATTCATATTTCTAGCTTTCGGATAACGACCGGAAACCCCAATAATCGCAATGTCTAAGGCGTCGTTTGCTGGTTTGGTTTCTCTCGTCGTTTCTATCAATGCGTTGCCTCTGCTCCTGCGGTTGTTGATGATCGGTTTTGGTGTTGCTGCAACCATCGTTTGTGCAACGCTCGCCTTTTTAACAGGGGATGCCGCTGGTGCTTCTTTCTCATCCAAACCAAAGATACTCATCATTTGATCCGGGTGCGATGCTAGGAAGTATTTTGCAATTTCTTCGATGGTTTGATATTCGAAAAATAATGTTTTCGACAACGAACCAAACGTTTTTTCTAATTCATTCGTTAATTGCATGACCATAATCGAGTCAATTCCGTACTTTTCCAACAAGGCGTCTGCTTCGATCCGGTCTATTGGCAGCTTGATGACGGAAGAGACAAGCTTTTTGAAATAATAAATCGCTTTTTCCTTTGGCAAATGATGACTTGATGGTTGTATGACGGTAGAAGCTTTGACGTCTTGTTCTGTTGTCTTCGGTCTACCCACCACGGCTGCGCGGAGGCGTTGTAAATCTCCTTCCATTACCATCACCTGATCTTTTCGAGAAGCTACGGCTTCGTAAAAAGCGCGAATACCCGTCGCGGTCTGCAAAGCGATCATTCCTACACTTTGTTTCACCATCTCCTCAACCGCTTCATCTACTTGCATCCCGCCCTCTTTCCAGAGCGGCCAGTTGATGGAGACTGTTTGACCCTGACGTTGCTTTGCCTGCACCCGTTCATTTCGATCTTTCGCATAGCCATCCATAAAGGCATTCGCGCAAGCATAGTCTGCCTGACCAACATTTCCTATACTTCCTGCTATCGAAGAAAAAAGGACGAAGAAATCGAGAGGCTGATCTTTACTTGCCTCATCCAAATTCGTGAGACCGGCAACTTTTGGCGCTACCACTTGGTTCCATTCTTCTGTCGTTTTCTTGAGGATGAAGTTATCTCGCACGATACCCGCGCTATGGATGATGCCGTGAAGACCTCCGAATTCCTGTTGAATACTTTGGAAGAGCTGGAGTACTTCCTGCTTGTCCGTCACATCAACTTGACGGTAGACAACCCTTGCCCCTGACTTTTGCAAATCATGAAGCATCGCTTGTTTATCTTCTGGCAAAGGAGAACGTCCTGTGAGAATTAAGGTTGCCTGTTTCGCTTGACTCACGATTTCCCTTGCGAAAATCAACCCTAAACCGCCTGCTCCACCCGTAATCAGATAGGTTCCTTGATCTTTCCACGGAATGGTCACCTCATCATGCAATGGCTTGGTTTCGCACCAGCCCAGTACATAACGTTTGCCCGCTTGATAGCGAATTCGGTCATCCATAGGATGGCAGGCATTCTCTTGCAGCTTGTTTACGATTTCAGCTGCTTGTTCACCTGGGTTTATTTCAATGAATTGGCCGATTAGATTTGGATTCTCCTGCTGAGCTGTTTTCAGCAAGCCAGAAAGTCCGCTTAGGTATGCCTGCTCCGCTTTGTCGGGAACGACGACCTGCAACAGCACCTTGCCATGTATCTTTTGTTGGACAATGCTTTGGATTTCCAAAAATAATTGGGAAGCATAGGTCTCGAACCTCTCCGCAATGCCATCCTGTTGGGATTGCAAAGGAATCAAGCGCACTTCGTTCATCTGTGCTGATATGCTTGCAAGCGACGATTCAAAGCCTTCCGCAATCATCACGATATGCTGTGCATAGGCAGGAGTCTCTGTCTCCTGAGTACCTGTTTGTTCCTTCCAGCATGGATGAACCATCAGTATTCCTTGTCTCTCTGTAGCTTCGAAGTCTACCGCTTTACCGTCCAGCTTACGAGACGAAAATCGCTTCATTCTGACACAAACATTTCCGTGCTCGTCACATAAGTCAATATCCAGCTTCTGCACATGATCAGATGCGTTGCTGCCATCACTGTAGCGAATATACGCCCACATCTGCGGCGTGCATGGATTGAAGATTTCCAGCTCATCCAGCGCAAAAGGCAAGATTGGCTTTAGTGAATCAAGATGATCGGAGAGACTCCAGTCATCTGCCCCCATAAATAAACCAATCGCAGCCTGCAAAGCAGAATCCATCATACTTGGATGCAGTACAAACTGTTCTTCTGTCCCCAAAACAGCGAAAGGTATGGACAGCTTTGCCAACACCTGCTCCGTACCCTTATGCACTTGCTCAATTCCTTGCAGCGCTGGACCATACTGGATTCCCATTGCTTTATAAATCTCATAGCATTGGCTGCCACTCAAAATACGATGGCTGCACGCGGCTTGCAACATAGCAAGATCAAGCGTTGGAGTCTCGGCAACCGTATGGAAAACGGCACTTCCCTGACTATGCACAATCTCTTCTGCTTCATTTCCTGTAGGCTCACTGTAGATTCGATAGCCAATCTCCCCACTGTCTTCCAGCTGAAGACCAATGTGAACATCGACTGGCTGATCATCGACAGCAATCGGCTTGGCCCACACAATATTTTTGAGCGTCATGCCATTCTGTCCCGCTTTCAAGGCTCCCGCTGACTGATCGATTGCCTCGCGTGCCATTTCGAGATAGGCAACACCCGGTAAGAGCTGCTGTCCATTCACAACATGATCTGCCAAGAAAAATTCCTGTCCACGGAAGGTAGAACTATACCGCTGTTCCAACAATTCAGACGTGTTTTTCTGGAGCAATGGGTGAAGGAAGAGCGTCCCTTCTGATGCGGCTGCCACTTCGCGTGCAAATTGCGTATCCATCTGAGGAATCCAATAACGTTCTCTTGCAAACGGATACGTAGGCAAGCTCATGCGACGAGGCTTCTTCTCACCGTAGAGCTTGTGCCAATCAACCACGCCTCCACTTACCCACAGATTAAGCAGCTTGGCGTATTTTCTTTTGCTTATCCAAGCATCGATTGCCTTTTGCAAATCTTCATCCGCTTCAAACACGGCGATTGTCTTTTTATTGCTCTTCACCTGTCCTCGGAATCCATCTGTGATGCTTTCCTGTCCATCTACAAATTGCGTCAGCTTTTCCTGAAGCTCTTCCATGGAGCTGGCCATCACAGCTAGGCGCTCTTCCATGGCTTCCCGCCCAATTTGAAGCGTGTAAGCAATATCTGCTAAGTCCAGGTCAGAAATGGACTGATCCCTAATCGCAGTTAACAAACGCTGTGCCTGTTCGTGGAGCTGGCTTTCGTTCTTCGCTGACAGGAGAATGATCGCTGGATTCGCGTGACTTACTTGGATAGCTGGACGTTTCCCATATTCTGGAATGTATTCTTCAATAACGACATGAGCATTCGAGCCACCCGCACCAAAGCTGCTCACACCGGAGCGTCTTGGCATTTCCTGACCGTCAATGACAGGACGTTTCCACTCCGCCAGCTCTTGCTGTACAACAAACGGAGTCGTGCTGAAATCAATGTTCGGGTTTAGCACCTCCGCATGCAGTGATGGTGCTAGTTGTCCGTGTTTGAGCTGCAACAGGATCTTCGTTATCCCGGCAATTCCCGCTGCACTCTCACAATGTCCGATATTGGACTTCGCTGATCCGATGGAGCAGAACTGCTTGTCTGATGTGTACGCTTGGAAGGCTTTTGCCAATCCCGCGATCTCTATGGGATCTCCTAAAGAAGTGCCTGTACCGTGCGCTTCCAAATAACTAATCGTCCGTGGATCAATTCCTGCCTCCTTCAAGGCACGCCCAATCACGCTCGCTTGTGCATTCGGGTTAGGTACGGTATAGCCATTTGTTTTGCCGCCATGGTTAATGGCGCTTCCTTTAATCACACCGTAAATTTGATCTCCATCGGCAATTGCTTTCGCCAGAGGTTTAAGCAGTACTGCTCCGACACCCTCGCCAGGCACATAGCCGTCACCGCCAAGCCCAAAGCTTTCGCATCGCCCTTTGCTGGAAGCAAATTTTCCCTGTCCGAGCATCAAATATTTATTCGGGTGAATGGAAACATTGACACCACCCGCAATCGCAACCTCGCATTCACCGCGCTGCAAGCTTTGGCAGGCAAAATGGATGCCTGTTAAAGAGGAGGAACACATGGTATCAACGGCTACGCTAGGACCATGGAAATTAAAGAAATAAGAAACCCGGTTCGCTACAGATGAGAAGCTTCCGCCAAGGGCCATTGGTCTGCCCATCAAGGTTTCTTGTGCGCCATACAGTTGATACTCTTCATACATGATGCCCACATAAACACCGATATTACCGCCCAGTCCGAAGCCTTGAGACGATCCGAGAGATTCACGGGTATAGCCTGCATCCTCTAAGGTTTCATACACACACTCCAGGAATAAACGTTCCTGCGGGTCCATGATTTCTGCTTCCAGAGGCGAAATGTTGAAAAACAGCGGATCGAATTGATCAACACCGTCTATGAATCCGCCCCATTTGCTGTAGGTTTTCCCCTGTTTGTTCTTATCCTCATCAAAATACAGACTGTGGTTCCAGCGCTCTTTGGGGATTTCCGTAATGCAATCCTTGCCATCACGCAGATTGTTCCAGAACTCTTGCGTATTCCGCGCTTTCGGATAACGTCCAGAAACCCCAATGATCGCAATGTCCAAAGCTCCCTTGACTGGTTGGGTTTCCTTCTGTGTCGAAATGAACCGCGAGCCTTTGCGACTTCTTCCGCGATGGCTGTTCCTTTGCCTTTTCGACGTGTCTTCTTCTTTTGTCACGGATGCTGTATCTTGGATAACAACTACTTCCTGCTGTTCCTTTAGCCCCAAGATTTCAATCAATTTTTCGCGATAGGAATCCAAGAAATATCCAATCAATTCTTGAATCGTTTGGTACTCAAAAAATAACGTTTTCGGCAGCGAGCCAAAGCTTTTCTCTAATTGGTTGGTTAATTTCATGGATAGAATCGAATCAATTCCGTATGTCTCCATCGAGGCATCTTCTTCGATTCGATTCACGGGCAGTTGCAGAACCTCGGCAAATTCCTTTTTCACAAAATGAGCCGCTTTCTCGTGGAGGACATTTTGTTCCACACTCGTGATCGCTTGTTTTTCATTTTGCTCTACCTTGGTTGGTGTAATCGATACCACTGGCTGCATCTGTTTAACCAGCATGTCTTCAAATTCTTCGAGTAAATAGGAAGCAAGCTGTTGAAGCGTCGGACACTCCACGAATATCGTCGGAATCAGCCCAATGTGATATTGCTGACTAAGCTTGTTGGCGAATTCAGTCAGGAGTACCTGATTAAATCCGAGTTCAGGCAACTCCACTTTGACATCAATATCCATGGTAGGAACCTGAAGCAGCTCCGACACGGTTTGCATCAAAGCCAGTTCCACTTTATGCAACAGGCTGCTGGTATCCACCGTTACCGAAGCTTCTGATCGGACAGGAGCATGCTTCGATTGAGAACTGTTGACTGGTGTTTGCAAAAGCAGTGTTTGTTTGAGCTTAGCCAGATCGCCTTCCATCACCATGACCTGAGCTTTTCCGGAGGCTAACCCCTGGTACATAGCTGCAATCCCCGTCGAAGTCTGCATAGCGACTACTCCCCTGCTATGCTCCAACATGCCGCCAGCCTCTGCGTCCGCCTGCATTCCGCCCTCTTTCCACAACGGCCAATTCATGGACAAGGTCTGTCCGTGACGTTGCTGTAACGCAACCAATCCATTGCGATAGTGGGCAAATCCGTCCATAAAGGCGTTGGCGCAAGCATAGTCAGCTTGTCCGATATTCCCCAAGCTGCCTGCCACCGAGGAAAACAGCACCAGGAAATCCAGTTCTACACCTTTGCTGGCTTCATCCAGATTGATGAGACCCGTAACCTTCGGATCGAGAACCGCTTGGACTTCCTCCCTGTTCTTCTTGAGGATATAGCTGTCACGGAGCACGCCAGCACTGTGAATAATGCCATGAAGACGCCCAAATTCCTGTTGAATCGTCTGGATCAAATCTGCCATTTCCTGTTTCTGCGTCACATCAACTTGGCGGTATTCAACTCTTGCTCCCGAGTTTTTCAATTCTTGGAGTTTACCTTGCTTCTCTTCATCCAATGGGGAACGTCCAGTCAGAATCAGGTTGGCATGTTGAACCTTCTGTACAATTTCGTTGGCAAAAATATAACCGAGTCCGCCTGCTCCGCCAGTGATGAGATAAACCCCACCGTCTTTCCATGGAATGCTCGCCTCTTGTGGAGCATCCAGTTCTACCCAGTCAGATACATATCTCTTTCCAGCTTGATATCGTATCTGAACATCCAATGGGCAGCGTACATTCTCCTTTATTTTTTCAGCAATCTCGAATTCGTCGTTGCCCGATTCTACCTCCATTACCTGTCCAATCAGGTTTGGATTCTCCAATTTCGCCGTTTTTAGCAATCCAGAGAAAGC
Source organism: Brevibacillus sp. AG162 (assembly GCF_006715575.1). Taxonomy (NCBI): domain Bacteria; kingdom Bacillati; phylum Bacillota; class Bacilli; order Caryophanales; family Paenibacillaceae; genus Brevibacillus; species Brevibacillus sp. AG162. Next base: position 145,101 of record NZ_VFNO01000001.1, on the reverse strand, counting down.
GGTGAAAAACGGCTGTTCTGTTCGCAAGGGAACGACAAGCTGAATCAATACCTTGCCGCGTACTTTTTGCTTGAAAATCTCTTGAATTTCCTCAACTACCTGCTTCGTATAATCAATGAAACGCGCGGCAATGCCTTCTTGTGCGGATCGCAAAGGAATGCAACGGACTCCATTCAAATAGGTTTGGAAATTATTCCAAGAAACGCGATCCGGTTCAACCATCATCACGACTCGCTGTGTATAGTCAGGGGCTTCGGCGTTGCTCACAACCGCTTGTTCCTTCCACGCAGGATGAAGCAGCAGTGTTCCGAGTTTCCCTTTGGAATCCACCGTCTCTACTTCGTCTTCCAGCACTCGTGCCGAGAAGCCCTGCATACGTACGCAAACCGTTCCTTGGTCGTCACACAAATCAATATTTACTTTCTGTACCTTGTTTCCCGTATTACTGCCGTCAGCCTGTCGAATCCATACCCACATCTGGGATGTAGTCTGGCTAAAAATGCTCAGCTTCTCCAGTGCAAAAGGCAGGATTGGCTTCAGAATCGCTGTATCGCCTGTGCCAAGCAATAATCCGATCGAGGATTGTAAGGCCGAATCCAGCATGCTCGGATGCAAGACGAATTCTCCTTGCGTCTTGGCAACTTTGGAAGGCATGGCTACCTTGGCCAATACTTGTCCCTCTCCCACGTACACTTGCTCAATTCCTTGCTGGGCTGGACCATAGACAAGTCCCATTGTTTGAAAGGCTTCATAACACTCACTTGCATGAAGCGTCCGATTGCTGCATTGTGCTTTGATCGCATCGAGATTATGTGTGGGTGCAGCAGAAATCGCAGCAAACACTATACTTCCTTGACTGTGTACTACCGATTCAGCCTGTTCTGCTTGCGGTTCGCTGTATATTTCATAACGAAGGTCGCCGTTATCCTCAGGATAAATGCCGATGTGTACCTGAACAGGCTTGTCTTCCACCACAATCGGTTGCGCCCAACCTACATTTTTCAGCTCCATCGTGAATTGCCCTTCTTCCAACGCTCCCGCTGCTAGATCGGCAGCAGCTCGAGCCATCTCAAGATAAGCAACCCCAGGCAGGATTCTCTTTCCTTTTACAACATGATCCGATAAAAAGAATTCCTGACCATCAAAAGTAGAGCTGAATCTTTGCTCACTGAGATCCGAAGTATTTTGGTGCAGCAAAGGATGAAGGGAAGCAGTCAGACCAAGCGTACCTTGTGTGTTAGTTGACGGCTGTGTCTTCGGTTTGGGCAGCCAGTAATGCTCTCTGGCAAAAGGATACGCCGGCAAGCTAATCCGACGAGGCTTTTTGTCGTCATAAAGCTTATTCCAGTCAAAATTCAAGCCCTTCACCCAGAAATCGAGAAGCTTGGAGAATTTTTTGCGTTGTATCCATTTTTCAATCGCTTCTTGCAATTCTTCATCGCCTGCGAAGATGTCTGCTGTTTCTCTGCCGCGTTTTACCTGACCGCGATAGAGGTCGGCAATGCTGTCATCACCTGCAAGAAAGCTACGCAACTTCTCTACAAGTTCTGCAAGCGAGCTCGTCATCAGGGCCAGGCGTTCTTCCATTGCCTCGCGTCCCACTTGGAGCGTATAAGCAATATCAGCCAGGTCCGCATCTGTAAATGATTGCTCCTCAATCGACGCTAACAGTCTTTGCACTTGTTCGACGAGACGCTCCTTATTCTTCGCCGACAGAACGATGATCGCCGGATTTTGCGGACTGACCGTGATCAACGGGCGTTCCTTGACCTCAGGAATATATTCCTCAATCACAACGTGTGCATTGGACCCTCCTGCACCAAAAGAAGAAATTCCGGCAATTCTCGGGAATTCTCTCCTTTCTCCATTCACTTCTATTAGCGGTCGTTTCCACTCAGCCAAGTCTTGCTGAACGACAAAAGGCGTTTTCGAAAACGGAATATTCGGATTCAACTCTTTCGCATGCAGACTTGGTACCAGCTGCTGATGCTTCATTTGCAGCAATATTTTTGCCACTCCTGCTATCCCAGCCGCCGCTTCCAAGTGACCAATATTGGATTTTACGGAGCCAATTGCACAAAATCCCGTATCCTGCGTATCCTTGCGGAAGGCTTGGATAAGACCCGTAATTTCAATCGGATCGCCAAGCTCTGTGCCTGTTCCGTGCGCTTCTATATAGCTTACGGTTTTGGCATGAACGCCTGCCTTATCCAGTGCCTGGCGAATCAGCTCTCCTTGCGCAGTGGGATTCGGTACGGTATAGCCATTGGTTTTTCCACCGTGATTCACGCTGGTTCCTCGAATCACCCCATAGATATGGTCGTCATCTGCAATGGCTTTTGACAGTGGTTTGAGCAGCACTGTACCTACGCCTTCTCCCGGTACAAAACCATTTCCGCCTTGCCCAAAGCTTTTGCATTGTCCATCCACGGAAAGCATATGCAGCGCTGACAAAAAGACATAGCTGGAAGGATGCAGATACAGGTTGACTCCGCCGGCAATCGCCAGTTCACAATCCCCGTTATACAGATGCTCGCACGCTTCATGTATCGCTGTGAGCGAAGCGGAGCACATCGTATCAATCGGCATACTCGGACCTTGGAGATTGAGGAAATAGGAAACACGATTCGTCAGCGAGCTAAACGACGTGTGCGGGTAAATCCATTCACCCTGCTTCCATAAATCAGGTCCATACAAGCTGAACCCTGTTTTTGTAATCCCTCCAAACACTCCGACTCGTCGATTGTACTTTTCTGCAAGCAGTTGTCTCGTATAACCAGCATCCTCCAGCACTTCCCAGCAAGACTCCATAAACAACCGTTCCTGCGGATCGAAATGCATCGCTTCCCACGGTGACATATTGAAAAAGAGGGGGTCAAAGTCAGCGAATCCGTCTACAAAACCGCCCCATTTGCCATAGCTTTTTCCTTCTGCCACAGCTTTGTCTGGATCAGGCTCGAAAAAGCCATCCAATGACCAGCGTTCTTCCGGAATTTCTGTAATGCAATCCTTTCCAGACTTCAGATTCTCCCAATACTCGCTCAACGATCGCGCTTTTGGATAACGTCCGCTCATGCCGATAATGGCAATCGGCTCCCGCGCTATCTGATTTCCTGATTGCACCTCTACACTGCGAGTCGGTCCATGGGTGGCTGTATCACGTTCGTTACCCGCCAGTGGTGTTATAGCTCCGAGATTGACCGCCCCCTGACGATCCAGCCCCGTCCATTTCATGCATTCCTGCAGATGATCCGCGACGAGATAATCGGCAAGGGTGTCAAGAGTCTGATATTCATACAGGATGGTCTTGGACAATTCGCTAAAGACATCCCCTAGCCTTTTATTCAGCTGGATTACCATAATCGAATCGATTCCGTACGTTTCGAACGGTTCATCGACAGCGATTTTACCTGCTCCAATCCTTGTCTCTTGACCGAACATTACTTTTAGCTGATAGAGCGTTTTCTCTTTTAACACGTCTGCATCGACCGACAGCTTCACATCCTGTATCGGTGTGGCATCGAACTGCGACACGGCAGGAGTACCTAGCAACTGTTCCTTGAGTGTTGGCAGATTGCCTTCGATAACCAGCATCTGTACAGAGCCAGAAGCCACCCCTTGATACAGCGCCTGAATGCCGCTTGCAGTCGGCATCGCGATCATGCCTCTGGCCTCCATGATCCTCTCTGTCGCATCATCAACACGCATGCCGCCATCTTTCCACAGCGGCCAATTGATGGAGAGTGTTTGGCCCTGTCGTTCGCCTGCTTTCACCAAACCATTGCGATACTTGGCGTATTGATCCATAAAGGCATTGGCAGCAGCATAATCGGCTTGCCCTGCATTCCCGAAGCACCCCACCCCAGAGGAGAAGAGAATAAAGAAATCAAGCGCCATATCCTTGCTTGCCTCATCGAGATGCACCAGTCCCGAAACTTTTGGCGCTAGCACTTGCTCCAGTTCGTCCACCGTTTTTCTAATGATAAAACTGTCGCGAATGACACCCGCACCATGAATAATGCCCGTGAGGCTTCCAAACTCTTGCTTGATGGCTTGGAATAAGTCCTCTACCGCCTGCTTTTGTGTGATGTCAGCTTGACGATATTGAATATTGGCTCCCCGTGCTTTTAATTCGCTGCATTTGGCTGTCTTTTCTTCATCCAAGGGAGAACGACCCGTGATAATCACAGTCGCTCCCACAGTTCTCTGTGCGATTTCCTTGGCAAAAATCAAGCCTAATCCGCCAGCACCGCCAGTAATCAGATAAATGCCTTCATCTTTCCATACATGCTCCACTGGCTGAGAGGATTCCATCCCTTTCCAGCCGCTCACCCATCGCTTGCCATCCCGATAACGAATATGCTTATTTTTCTCATCGGTGCTGTTTTGCTGCAGCTTATGAACCAATTCCGCTGGATTGTCCTCTGCTTGGACTTCAATAAGCTGTCCAATCAGCTTGGGATTCTCCAATTGCGCCGTTTTCAGCAAACCTGAGAGAGCGGAGAAGCATCGCTGTTCCTCTTTGTCTGGCACAACAATCTGAAGCAGAACTTTTCCTTTTGGTTTATTGGCAAGGATTCGCTGGATTTCCGTGAATACCTGGACCGTGTAGGCTTGGAACCGTTCTGCCATATTTTCCTGCTGTGACTGTGGTTGTAAGACCAGGCAGCGCACTCCGTTCATTTCGGATTTGATACGCTCTCTGAATTCCTCTGCCCATTCACAAAGGATCACGAGATGCTCTGCAAAAGCAGGTGAACCAGCTTTTTGACTGATCTCCTGTTCGTTCCAGCACGGTTGGAGAAGAAGCGTTTCTGGCGTTGGAGTTGTTGAAGAGATTGGCGAAATCTGTACAGAAGCCGCTCCCGACTCCGTGTATACATTCATGTTCATTTTCGTATGCATCTCAGGAACCCCATAGGACTCCTCCGCAAAAGGATAGGTAGGCAGGCTGATACGACGCGGTTTAGCATCGTTGTACAGGACCTCCCACTCGATATCCAGACCCTTGCTCCACAACTCGGCTGCTTTTTCTCCTTTGCCTTCTGCAAACAGCTTGGTAAATAGCTCACGATTCGTCCCATTCTTTTTCAATTGGGAGACTTCATGGTTTGCTTGTTTTACGTTTCCTCTAAAGCTACCTGCTGTTTGTTCCTCTCCGCTCAAAAAGTCACTCAGCTTTTGAATGAGTTCCGCTGTATCTTTGACAATAAAAATAGCCCTGCTCTCCATCGGTTCTCTTCCCACTTGGAGAGTATAGGCCAAATCTGCTATATGGACTCGTTCATGATAATCTCTAAGGAAATCAACGAGTTGCTGGGCATACGCCAGGACTCGATCATCGTTTTTAGCTGATAACGGCACGAAATAAACGCGATGGTTGTTATCATCGCTCACGCTGACACGCTTAGCTTCTGCCCCAACCTTCCATTGTTCAAAAATGGCATGGGCATTCGTCCCGCCAAGACCAAACGAACTTAACGCCGCTCTGTGGGGAACAGGTGCATCCTCCCATTTTTTGAGCGTATCAACCACATAAAACGGCGACTGATCCAAATTGATATTCGGATTCGGCTTTTCATAGTTTAACGATGGAGGAATTTCATTATGGTATAAGCTTAATGCTACTTTAATGCAACCTGCTAACCCTGCAGCTGTATCGAGATGTCCAATATTGGTTTTCACCGATCCAAGTCCGCAGTACTGTTTATTGGAGGTGTATCTTGTATACACTTCATTGAGCGCCGCAAATTCTATCGGATCTCCTAAATAAGTACCCGTTCCATGTGCTTCGATATAGCTGATCGTTTCAGGATGAACCTTGGTGTCATCTAATACTTGCTGAATCACCTCAGCCTGACCTTTTATACTTGGCGCATAAAATCCGACTTTATCTGCCCCATCATTATTGATGCGAATTCCTCTCATGAGGGCATAAATATGATCCCCGTCCTTGATCGCATCGGAAGCTTTTTTGAGAACAACCACGCCGACTCCTTCTCCACCGATCATGCCGTCTGCTGACGCATCAAACGTCTTGCAGTGACCATCACTGGAAAAGTTCAATCCGGCTTGATAGATATACCCTGTATAAGTCGTAGGGAAAATAGTTGCGCCCCCTACTAAAGCCACCTTCGATTCTCCCGATTGCAGGCTGCGATAAGCCAGATGCAACCCGACCAGCGAGGAAGAACAATTGGAATGGACGGCAAAGCTCGGTCCCTTCAGCCCCATTTTATGAGAAATCATCGTGGGAATGGTTCCACCTTGTGCCAAAACCCATGAGACATATTCATTGGGGTCTTTCATAACATTCGGTGATTCCTTGGTGAAATGCGGCAAGAGCGCTTGATAATAACTATTGCTCGCCGACATAAAAACACCCGTCTGCGGAACCTGTTTCGGTGTATACCCTGCATCCTCCAATGCTTTCCATGAATGGGTCAATAACAGTCGAAACTGCGGGTCCATAAATTCTGCGTCTCTGGCTGAAAGGTGAAAAAATCCTGGATCGAAGTGATCCTTTCCTTCTATAGTGGACTGCACCGGAATAAAGTTCGGATTCTGCAAGTATTCATCAGGCAGGTGTAATTGATCGATTTCCTCATCAGAAAAAAAACGTACACTTTCTACGCCGTTTCGTAAATTCTCCCAAAACTCTCTATGATTTTTCGCTCCCGGGAAGTGGCAGGAGATTCCAATAATCGCGATGCTATCCTCATAGTATTCAGGATAAGTCTCCTCCACTTGTCCTTCACTATACGCCGTTGCCTGGCTCGGATTGGCAAAATCCGCTTGCTCATCCGATTCATTCTCTTTCCGTGCTGCGATATATTCGCTAATCTCTCGAATATTGACGTACTTAAATAGAATGGTTACATTTAGATCGCACTGAAACTCTTCCGTCATTTTGGCGACAACCATAGTAGCGAGAATCGAGTCTCCGCCCACATCGAAAAAGCCATCTTCTGTACTGATCCCCTCTACATTCAGGACATCCTGCCAAATTTTCAAGGTCCTTTGCTCAATATCAGATTGCGGGAGGCTCTGTTTCTTCGGCTGTGTTACCACAAGCTTTTGATTCAGCAGCTCTGTACGATCCACTTTTCCATTAGCGGTTAACGGGATTTTATCCATGGCAACAAAAAATGCCGGGAGCATATACTCTGGCAAATTCTTCCTCAAATAATCCCGTAATTTTGAGGGCTCAAGCCGTTCGTGGTTCGCACCTGCTTTCGGAACATAATACGCAACCAACCGTTTATGATCTCCCTCTTCTTTCACCAACACGACAACGCTTTGGATTTGTGGATGAGCCATTAGCTGGCTCTCGATCTCACCCAATTCAATTCGAAACCCTCGAATTTTTACTTGATGATCGATTCGGCCTAAATACTCAATCGTTCCATCAGGGAGCCAACGGGTTACATCACCTGTTTTATACAGCTTGGTTCCCGGTGTAAACGGGTTATCCACAAACTTCTCTGCGGTAAGCTCTGGGCGATTCAAGTACCCGCGAGCCAAGCCTTTTCCCGCAATGCAAAGCTCTCCTGGAACCCCAACTGGCACGGGATTCATATGGCGATCAATGATGTAGAGTTGCGTATTTGCGACAGGTCTACCAATCGGTGTATTGCTGCTGACCAGTTCATTTTCAGAGCAGGAGAACCATGCTGCATAAATGGAAGCTTCTGTTGGCCCGTAAATATTTTCAATCTTCGCCTTTGGAAAAGCAGCAACCGTCTTTTTCACCAACTCTTTTGGAAAGGCTTCACCCGCAACCATCACATATTTTAGCGGACAATGCTGCAAGAATGGCTGATTCGCTTCAACGCCGTTGACGAAGACATTCAGCATCGCTGGAACAAAATTGACATGAGTCACGCGATGCTTCACGATATATTCGGCTAACATTCCTGGTGACTTCTCCCCATGTGGCGGAAGAATGACCAGATGTCCTCTACCAATGAACCAACCAAACAGCTCGGACAAAGAAACATCAAACACATAGTTGGTTTTCAGCAGATAAACATCGTTCTCCATAACGGGATAACGGGATTCAAGGAAAAAGAGGGTGTTGATGATACTTTCATGACTAACCATGACCCCTTTGGGTTTCCCTGTGCTTCCGGATGTATAAATCACATAAGCTAGATGGGTTGAATTTACGATCCGGCTGAGCGTTTTTTGTCGCTGGGCTGTCTGTTCAACTTCTTCCCAATCCCTGTCTAGCACGATGCATTTCGTATTTTCTCCTGCGGCTGAAGATAACTTGTCCAAAAGGCGAGCTTGCGTAAGCACCAAAGTGCTCTTGCTGTCTTCCACCATGTATGCCAATCGCTCTGTGGAATAGGTTGGGTCCAATGGAACATAAGCTGCGCCAGCTTTCAGAATGCCTAAAATGCCGATGACCATTTCCAAGGAGCGTTCGACACAAATCCCTACTGTAGCTTCAGGAACTGCTCCCTTGGCCTGCAAATAGATCGCCAGCTTGGTAATCCGTTCATCCAGTTCACGGTAGGTCAACGACTGCTTTTCATAAACAACAGCCACAGCATCTGGTGTTTGTTGGACTCGCTTCTCGAACAAATCATGGATGCATAAAGCCTGTGGGAATGCCGCATCAGTCGCATTCCACTCAACGAGCAGCATGTTTCCTTCTTCAGCAGAAATAAGTGGTATCTCATCCAAAGCGATGTCAGGATTTTTGATGACTTCGTTTGCGATATTTTGATAATGCTCTGCCATCCGTTGTATCGTCGCTTGATCAAATACGTGCGGATTGTATTTCAGATTCAATACAAACTCGGCTTCCTGCTCAAACACCTCTAACTCAAATTCATACTCACCCTCTTGATGAACACCCTCAATTAATTCGATGGCAAGCTTGTTTTGACATTCATCATAAAACCGCTGCAAATTTTGCGATTGCAGAAAATTTTGGTACGTAAAGATGATATCGAATACAGGTGAATTTCCATGAAGTCGAGGAATGTTTGCCTCGCGAACCATCGCTGGAAAAGGATAGACAGCGTGATCCATCCCGTCAATCAGTGTAAGCTGCAATTCTCGAATGAACTGGGAGAAAGACTTTTCCCCTGTTACCTGACTGCGAATGGGAATCATATTGACAAAATAACCGATCAAAGAATCGAATCTCTCTTCTGGACGTCCCATTGTTGGCATGCCGACAATCACATCTGTTTGGCCTGTATAGCGATACAATAAGGCTTTACATATCCCTAACAAGAGAACAGATGGGTTCATGCGGTAATGCTTGGAGAGCTTCTTCACCTGTTGACTCAATTCTCGTGAAAATACGTGCGTAAAAACCTGCCCCTCAAAGCTTGGTGCAGAAGAACGCGGGCGATCAGCAGGAAGCTCCAGTTGCGGTAGCGTCCCTGACAATTGCTCCAGCCAGTAAGAACGATGTTCCCCACCTTCCGCGCTCGCCATCATGTCCTGCTCCCACTTTACGAAGTCAGCGTAAACGGTTGAATCCGGTGTTGCTTTTGGCTGCTTTCCTTCAACCAGCTCGATATATGTATGGACCAATGCTTGTAGTAATAGCAAGGAAGAATGTCCGTCAAATATCATATGATGGATCGTAATCAGGACAAAATGCTCTTCTTCCGAACGTGACAATAGATGAATGCGAAGCAAAGAACCCTTTTCCAATGAAAAGGGTTCTTTTACTTTCTGCCTGAGATATGGCAAAACATCCTGGGACGTTAGGTTTGAGATGTCCTCCTGCTCAATGGCAAGCGATTGCTCCAGGCGTTGAAGCAGATGCGGAACACCATGCTTTTCCATAATCGAACTCTGTAAAATCGGATGCTGTTTAAGCACAAGGTGGCAAGCCTGTTTAAATAAGACCACGTCCCATTTCTGGCGGATGCAAAAGCATAACGGAACATTATAAGCACTCATCGTAGGAAACATTTTTTGCAACATCCACAATCCCTGCTGCCCGATGGACAGAGGATTTGTAAACGATGGGTTTTCCAGCTCCAGAAGCTTCTCTTGGACTTCCACAGCAGACAGCTTACCTTCTTTGTAAGCCATGAGAATTTCCCGTCGCATCATATCATCCCTCCTTTGTCGATTAACTGTTCGATCTCTTCTAAACTTAGCAGGCCTTCTTTGAATTTTTGCAACATATCGACTGCGAGATTTTCTGTCCGTTCACCGCTATCCGGAGACATTGTTTCGAAATCTGTAGTGGAAGCGATCTCTTTATGACTCCACTCTTTTATTTTTATCGCCAGTAGATGAGCCAACGACTTCATCGTCGGATTCTCCAGCACTTCCCGCCCTCTGATTTTGATGTTCCAGCGCTGCTCTAAATGACGAATGAGCTTGGTAACCATGATCGAATCCATGCCATAGTCCAAGAAATATTTGTTTATCTTGATTTGCCCCTCAGAAAGGTGTAATTCCCGTGAGATAAATTGTGCCATATCACGCAGAATGTTTTCCTCTGTTGGGCTGTCCGGGTCGATATCAATCGCTAACGTCGCTTTTTCCACAGGTTGACGGATCGCTTCAGATCCAAGCTGCGCCTGCTCACCCTCGGAAGTGGAGAGCCAATAGCGTTCTCTGGCAAAAGGGTAGGTAGGCAGAGATAGCGTGCGTCGCTCTTGTGGATGCAAGGCTTCCCAAGGAATTTTGCCTCCCTGCGTCCAATGAAGGGCAAGCTTTTCCAGATTATTTTCTGCGAAAAGAACCTGCAAGACGGTATCTCCTACTTTGCCTGAAAGAAGATTTCTCACTCCTGCATGGTCTTCTTCGAGATCTCCTGTATAGATAGGAATCGATGCAGTTGGCTCGCTGCCTTGTTCGACCGCTTCCAAATACGCCTGTAATCCATGAATCAGTTCATCTCGATCTTGAACCACCATAGCCAGCCTGCATTCCATAGCTTCTCGTTTCATTTGAAGCGTATAGGCAAAATCCGCCAAGGAAAACGATTGCTGCTTGGCAAATGCTAGCATCTGCTGGACAACGGCACGCAATCGCTCAGTATTTTTTGCTGAGAAAACCACGATCTGAGGTGAAGCGGCAGAAGAAATGGATTTCATCTCTGTCTGCGGCGGAATGTACTCTTCGAGAATCAAATGAACATTTGACCCGCCTGCTCCAAACGAACTGATCGTCGCCCGGCGTGGAACCTCTCGTTCTTCTCCATTGATTCTCACCACAGGTCGATCCCACTTTTGTCGATCTTTTTGCAGATAGAATGGCGTTTCTGCAAAATTGAGATGCGGGTTCAACGGCTCCGCTTTTATAGAGGGAACCAACTCCTGATGCTGTAGCTGCAAGATCACCTTTGTCAGCTGAGAAATACCAGAAGCTGCTTCGGCGTGACCGATATTCGATTTCACCGACCCAATCGCACAAAACTGAACATCGTCCGTCTGCTTCGAAAAAGCATTCGTTAACGCCTTCAACTCAATCGGATCTCCCAGCAGCGAACCATTAGCAGCGGCTTCCACATAACTGATCGTCCGTGGATCAATGCCCGCTCTAGCAAAATTTTCTTCTATCAATTGCGCTTGTGCGTTGGGATTAGGCACGGAAAATCCATTGGTCCGTCCGCCATGATTGGTCGCAGCTGATTTAATAACAGCTAAGATGGAATCTCCATCTTCCATCGCTTTGGCCAAAGGCTTCAATAGTACAGCGCCTACGCCTTCTGCTGGTAAATATCCGTCTCCATCTCCAAAGCTTCTGCTGTCCGCATGGCTTCCAATCATTTGGGCCTGACTTAAGCCCAGGTATTTCTTCGGATGAATCGAAACATTCACGCCACCCGCGATAGCAAGCGAGCTTTCTCCCTTAATCAAGCTTTCGCAGGCATGATAAATGGCAATGGCAGATGAAGAACACGCTGTATCAATCGCCATGCTTGGACCTTGCAGATTAAAGAAGTAAGAGACTCGGTTGGCAATCGAATGGTAGGAAGACAGGGAAATGATAGCGCCCTTTTCCATATCCGCATCAAAGGCGTGATACGGCTGATACATCGCCCCTACATAGACGCCGACTCGATTATCATATTGACGTTGTAATACCTCTCGCGTGTGTCCTGCCTCTTCGAGCAAATTCCATACGGTTTCCAGGAAAAGGCGTTCTTGAGGGTCCATCATTTCCGCTTCCCGAGGAGAAATGTGGAAGAACAGTGGATCAAATTGATCGACACCGTCTATGAATCCCCCCCATTTGCTGTAGGCTTTTCCTTGGCTGTTCCGAGCCTCGTCAAAATACAAGCTGTGATCCCAGCGCTCTTGCGGAATTTCTGTAATGCAATCCTTGCCTTCCCGCAAATTGTTCCAGAACTCTTGTATATGGGAAGCCTGCGGATAGCGACCCGAAACACCAATAATGGCAATGTCTAGCTCAGATGTTGTTTGTTTCTTTGCCTGTTCACGCGTAACAACCTCCGAGAAACGACGGCGATGGTCTGTGATGGAGGCAGAAGTAGGCAGTTCATTAGCAACATTCACTGCTGTACTTGTCTCTGCGGTTTTCCCAGCCCCCATGATTTCGATAATTTTGTCTCGATGATGTGCAAAAAGATAGTCTGTCAAATCCTCGATGTTTTGGTATTCATAGAGTAATGTTTTCGACAGTGAACCGAATGCTTTTTCCAATTGATTGGTCAATTGCATCGCCATGACCGAATCGATCCCGTATTTGTCCAACGGAGCATCCTCATCGATTTTATAAGCTGGGAGCTTGAGAACAGCAGAAATTTCCTTTTTCAGATACTCCCTTACTTTTGCCCGAAGCACATCTGGTTGCCCAACGGAAACAGGCTGTTCTTTCTCCATTTTTGCAGGGGTACTTGGGCTCTCTGCTGGTTGGAACTGTTGTATGAATCGATCCCGGTATGCATCCATCAAGTGTTGCGAGACAGCAAAAAGCGTCGGGTACTCTACCAGTACAGCTGGAGTAAGTTCAAGCTCATAGGCTTGATTCAGCTTGTTTGTAAATTCGGTCAGCTTAATCTGGTCGAAGCCGTACTCATGGAGCTCAGCGTGGATGTCCATATCATCACTATCAACCTTGAGCAATTCAGCGACCATTTTCAGCAAAGACGCCTGAACTTCGCTTTGCAAGCTGCTCGAATGAGCTGTTGAGGTCAAGGAGGTTGCCGTTGCCCCCATCAGCCTTTGCTTCATTCGTACAAGATCACCTTCCATGACCATCAACTGATCTTGTCCCGAAGCTAACCCCCGATACAAGCAGTTGATACCCGAAGCCGTCTGCATAGCCACCATGCCAAGGTCGTCCCACAATCTCTTTTCTGTCTCTTCGTCTACCTGCATTCCGCCCTCTTTCCACAGCGGCCAATTGATGGAGATGGTCTGACCCTGCCGTTCGCCTAGTGCGATTTGTTCGTTGCGATAAGCGGAGTAGTTATCCATAAAGGCGTTGGCAGTCGCATAATCTGCTTGGCCCATATTGCCCAAGCTACCAGCCGCTGAAGAAAAGAGCACAAAGAAATCCAGATTCAGTCCCTTAGTCGCTTCGTCTAAATGAATCAGTCCCGCAACTTTTGGCGCGAGAACTGCTTGTACCTCTTCTTTGGTTTTCTTCAGGATAAAGTTGTCGCGAGTCACGCCCGCACTGTGAATGATCCCGTGAAGATCGCCAAACTCGGATTGAATACTTTGGATCAAATCCTCCACGGCCTGTTTCTGCGTGACATCCACTTGGCGATATTCGACTCTGGTCCCGTTGTCCGCAAGCTTGCGAAGCTTTGCTTGCTTCTCCTCAGTCAGCTCAGAGCGTCCCGTCAGAATCAAGGTGATGCCACGGGCTTTCTCCGCCATTTCTTCGGCAAAAATAAGTCCCAAGCCACCTGCTCCGCCCGTGATCAGGTAAATCCCGTTGTCTTTCCACGGCATGCTTGCTTCATCCTGTGGAACTGCAACTTCACTCCATCCCGCCATATATCTTTTCCCGAACTCATAGCGAATCTGGCTGTCGGTTGGGCAAAGGCTGTTTGCTTTCAGCTTCTCCGCCAATCCCGCTGAATCTCCGGTTGAATCGATTTGGATTAACTGTCCGATTACTTTCGGGTTTTCGATCTGTGCCGTTTTCAACAGACCCGCTATTCCAGCGAACAGCCGTTGTTCCGATTGGAGAGGAGTAACGATCTGAATCAGTACCTTCCCCTTTGGCTTTGCTTGAAGAAGGGCTTTTATTTCTTCAAACGCCTGAACAGCATACGCTTGAAATCGTTCCGCTATGCCTTGCTGATCGGATTGCAACGCTAGGAATTTCGCACCGTTTATCTGAGATGAAATGCTTTCCCCTGAAATATGACCGAGTTCGCAGAGCATCACTACATGCTGTTCATATTCAGGAGCTTCGGTTTCCTTAGGAATGGCTTGTTCGATCCAAGCAGGCTGCAGCATCAACGTACTAGTAATTTTGCTTGATTCCCCTGTACTTTTGCTGCCTTTTGCAGCTCCAGCAGCTTTTTCACCTTCGAGCACCCTTGTTGTGAATCCCTTCATACTTACACAAACCTTGCCTTGCTCATCACACAAATCAATGTCGAGCTTCTGCACTTTTTGTGTAGCGGCATTGCCGTCACTGTAGCGAACCAAAGCCCATACAGCCGTTGTAGAAGCACTGTAAATGTTCAATTGCTCCAAGGCAAAAGGCAGGGACGGCTGAAGGTCGGCAGTGCCCATCATGAAACCGAGCGATGCCTGTAATGCGGCGTCCATGATACTCGGATGGAGGACAAATTTTCCTGCTGTATCCGTAACGGAAGAAGGCAAGATCAGCTTTGCCAGCACTTGGTCTGGCCCGACAAACAGCTTCTCAATTCCTTGGTGTGATGGACCGTATGCCAGTCCTATCCCACGAAGCGTTTCGTAGCATTGGCTATTGCTATAACTATTCGCTGTGCACTGTGCTTGAATGGCAGAAAGGTCGAGCGTTGGCGCTTTCATAGCTGATCGTAGTACTGCTCTTCCCTGGCTATGTACTACTAGATTCTCCTCGGCTTCTCTTGGCTGGCTGTAGATTTCAAAAGCGATTTCACCATTTTCTTCCGGATATAGTCCCGTGTGTACTTGGATGGGTGCATCTTCCACAATAACTGGTTTCGCCCACACGATATTTTTCAATTGAATCGCCGACTGGTTATCAGGTCGGACACCTGCTGCCAAATCCACAGCCACTCGTGCCATCTCCAGATAAGCTACCCCAGGCAAAACCTTTTGCCCCTTCACGACATGATCTCTTAGGAAAAACTCCTGCCCTGTAAACGTCGAACTGTGCCGTTGTTCCGAAAGGGTAGACGTATTTTGATGCAGCATGGGATGCAGGGTAGCCAGTGCTCCTGCTGCGATAAAACCAGTAGCTTGTGAATCCTTTGGCAGCCAATAGCGCTCTCTTGCAAAAGGATAAGCAGGTAAGCTGATTCGACGAGGCTTCGTATCCCCGTAGAGCTTGTTCCAGTCAAAAATCAGTCCCTGTACCCACATCTGCAAAATCTTTGCGTATTTCCCTTTGGTGATCCATGTATCGATTGCCTGTTGCAAATCCTCATCTGCTGCGAAAACATCCATCGTTTCTTTATTCCGCTTTACCTGACCCGTAAACAGGTCTTGTCTATCATCCTCATCTTCCAGATAACCCGTTAGCTTTGCTTCCAACTCGGAGATCGACTTGACGATCACAGCGAGCCGCTCTTCCATCGCCTCACGTCCTACTTGGAGCGTGTAGGCAATCTCTGCTAGATCGTTGTCCGTCAGCACTTGCTCCCGAATAGCAGACAACAACTGCTGCACCTGCTCCCGAAGACGGTCTTTATTCTTCGCTGACAATACGATGACAGCTGGATGTTTTGCCGAGATGCTGATTGGTGGGCGATGTTCCTCTTCGAAGTATTCTTCAATCACGAGATGAGCATTTGCTCCTCCCGCTCCAAAGGAGGATATTCCCGCAATCCTTGGATATTCTCTCGTTACCCCATTGATTTCAATCACCGGTCGCTTCCATTCCGCCAGCTCTTGCTGTACCACAAATGGAGTCTTGCTGAAATCAATGTTTGGATTCAGTGTGCGGGAATGCAGGGACGGAACTAGCCTCTTGTATTTCATTTGCAGCAATATCTTGGTCAACCCTGCAATCCCTGCCGCACTCTCCCCATGCCCGATATTTGACTTGGCCGAGCCAATCGCGCAGAACTGATTCTCCTTCGTGTATTCCTGAAAAGTCTTCGTCAATCCGGCAATTTCAATAGGGTCCCCCAAGGAAGTTCCTGTACCGTGTGCCTCTATATAGCTGACCGTTCTCGGATGAATTCCTGCTTCTTCAAAAGCTCGCCGAATCACCCTTGATTGAGCATGAGGATTGGGAACCGTATAGCCGTTCGTTTTTCCACCATGATTAATGGCGCTTCCTTTGATCACGCCATAGATGTGGTCTCCATCAGCGATTGCTCTTGCCAGAGGTTTGAGCAATACCGCTCCAACCCCTTCGCCAGGTACATATCCGTCGCCGCCTTCCCCAAAGCTTTCGCATCGTCCTTTGCTGGAGGCGAACTTGCCCTGCGACAAATACAGATATTTGTTTGGATGTATAGAAACATTCACACCACCTGCGATCGCAACCTCACATTCTCCGCGCTGCAAGCTGTGACACGCCAAATGAATCCCCGTCAACGAAGAAGAGCACATCGTATCGACCGCCATGCTCGGACCATGGAAATTGCAAAAATAGGAGACGCGGTTAGCGATGGAAGCTGGACTTCCCGCAATCGTAAGCGCTCTGCCCAACGCCTGTTCAGCGGACGCATAGAGCTGGTATTCCTCGTACATAACGCCTACGTAAACACCGACATTGCCTCCCAAGCCTTCGTGCTTGCCAAGAGCATCGCGCGTATACCCTGCATCCTCTATCGTTTCATAGACGCACTGCAAAAATAACCGCTCCTGCGGGTCCATCAGCTCTGCTTCCCGTGGGGAGATATAGAAGAACAACGGATCAAATTGATCGACACCGTCTATGAAGCCACCCCATTTGGAATACGACTTACCGATCTTGTCCTTCGCTTCATCAAAGTACAGACTGTGATCCCAACGGTCTTTTGGGATTTCGGTAATACAATCCTTGCCGTCGCGCAGATTTTTCCAAAAGTCTTGTATATTCCGTGCTTGCGGATAGCGTCCAGAAACACCAATAATGGCAATGTCCAACGCTCCATTTTGTCGTGGGGTTTCCATGCGCAGGGATGCGAATCGTTTAGACTTGTGTTTTTTGCTCCTGCGCTCTGTCTGTGCTGTCCACTCGTCCACATTCGTTGCTTCTGGTTCTTGCGTGAGGGGGGCTTCCGCATTTTCCCCCACCCCCAGGATGTGCATCAGGCTTTCACGGTAGTTTTCAAGGAAATACCCTGTTAATTCTTTTATCGTTTGGTATTCAAAAAATAGCGTTTTTGGTAACGAGCCAAATCGCTTTTCCAACTCCTTGGTCATCTGCATCGCCACAATGGAATCGACACCGTATTTTTCCAACGAGGCTTCTGCTTCCATTTTATTGGCTGGCAATTTGATGACGGAGGAAAGCAGTTTTTTAAAATAATGGGTTGCCTGTTCCATCAGTGAGGAGGAATCCAAGGCCTTCTCCTCTTCGAAAGTAACGGAAGCTTTTGGCGCTTCTGCTCCTGATCCAACAGATTCATTTGCGATCTTGCGCGTAGAAAAGCCCTTCATCCGTACCTGGACATTTCCGTTCTCGTCACACAAGTCGATATCAAACTTCTCCACTTTATCTCCAGCTTTATGGCCCTCACTGTAACGAATGAGGGCCCACATAGAAGCGGAGCAAGCACCTACGATCTCCAATTCCTCAATAGCAAAGGGAAGGATCAGCGCAAAATCACTGGTTGCCATCATCAAGCCCAGCGACGACTGTAGGGCTGCGTCGAGCAGACTCGGATGCAGACCAAATTGTCCTTGGGTCTTCGCCACGGAAGAAGGCAGAGACAGCTTCGCCAGCACCTGCCCCTGACCGATCAAAATTTGCTCGATCCCACGATGTGCAGGCCCATAGTCGACTCCCATCTTTTTGAAAGTCTCATAGCATTGTTCAGCGCTGAGTGTGCTTTGGTTGCACTGTTCCTGCAATGCGGTGAGATCGAGAGGTGAAATATTTGGAATGGAACACAACACGGCACTTCCCTGACTGTGTACAATCTCCGCCCTTTGCTCCTGGTCTTGCATGCTATCGCTATAAATTTCAAAAACAATCTCACCATTCGCCTCAGGATAGAGTTCGATATGTGCCTGAACGGGCTCTGACCCAACAGCCAACGGTTGAGTCCAGACCATATTTTTGAAACGAAGTCCTTCCTGTTCTTGCTCCGAACCAAGCCCTCCCGTCGCCAGCTCTATCGCTGCCCGTGCCATCTCCAGATAAGCCGCACTTGGCAAGACACGTTTTCCTTTGATGACATGGTCACTCAGGAAAAACTCCTGTCCCGTAAACGTGGAGCTAAACCGTTGCTCCAAGAAATCGGATGTATTTTGGTGCAAGAAAGGATGAATCGAACCCACTCCTGCGCTGCTGCCAACAGACTTGGCTTCGATCCAGTAAGATTCCTTGGCAAAAGGATACGTCGGCAAACTGATACGATTCGGTTGCTCTTCCTGATAAAGCTTGTTCCAATCGATAGGTAAGCCCTTCACCCACAGATCGAGAAGCTTGCTGTATTTACCGCGTTCCATCCATCTCGCAATCGTTTCTTCTAATTCATCATCGGACGTCAGAATATCCAGCATTTCCTGATTTCGGTTTACCTGACCACGATACAAATCAGCAATATGCTCTTGCCCTTCTACATAAGCGGTTAGTTTTTGTTGCAACTCCTCCATAGAGCCAGCAAGGACAGCAAGACGCTCTTCCATGGCTACACGTCCTACCTGAAGCGTGTACGCCATGTCGGCTAAGTTCGCATCGGATAAGGAGTGTTCTTGGATAAAGGCTACCAACTGCTCTGCTTTCTCATACAACCTCTCCGCATTCTTTGCTGACAAAACAAGAATAGCCGGATTCTGAGGTGTAATCTTCCTACTGGATTGCTGTTGCTCTTCCGGAATATATTCTTCAATAATCACGTGGGCATTGCTTCCCCCTGCACCAAACGAGGAAATCCCTGCAATGCGTGGATATTCATTGGTTGTGCCATTGAGCTCAACGATCGGTCGTTTCCATTCCGCCAACTCTTGCTGAACCACAAACGGAGTCTTGGTGAAATCAATATTGGGATTGAGCGTGCTGGAATGTAAGGATGGCACTAATTGCGCGTGCTTCAGCTGCAATAATATTTTCGTTACGCCAGCAATCCCTGCCGCACTCTCACAATGTCCAATATTCGACTTCGCTGATCCCAATGCACAGAACTGTTTGTCCTGTGTGTCTTTTTCAAAGGCGCGAGTAAGTCCAGTAACCTCGATCGGGTCTCCCAGCTCCGTTCCTGTTCCGTGTGCTTCCAGATAACTGACCGTTCTTGCATGTACGTTGGCACGTTGCAAGGCATCTGCCACTAGCTGCGCCTGCGCCTGCGGATTCGGGACGGTATAGCCATTCGTTTTCCCACCGGCATTCATCATGCTTCCTTTGATGACTCCATAAATATGGTCGCCATCAGCAATCGCCTTATCCAAAGGCTTTAAGACGATTGCGCCCACACCCTCTCCATCCACAAAGCCATCCGCTTGATCGCCGAAGGACTTGCATTGATTCGTAGGAGAGAGCATCGTCAAAGCTGACAATTTCATATAGTGCACGGGATCGACAATGAGATTGACTCCCCCTGCGATTGCACACTCGCTTGTACCGCTGTACAAGCTCTCCAAGGCTAAATGAATCGCTGTAAGAGAAGCGGAGCAAGCCGTATCCACCGACACACTCGG
The DNA here is from genome assembly GCF_006715575.1 of Brevibacillus sp. AG162. NCBI lineage: Bacteria > Bacillati > Bacillota > Bacilli > Caryophanales > Paenibacillaceae > Brevibacillus > Brevibacillus sp. AG162. The sequence goes on along the minus strand of NZ_VFNO01000001.1, from coordinate 125,158 downwards.
ACCTTGGAAGTTTAATAGATAAGAGAGTCGATTCGCGATCGACCAATAAGTGGCTCCCGTCGGATAATTGCCATTCATCACGCCGACAAAAACGCCTACTTTTCTGCTTTCACACAGAGTTGTAGGCGTATATCCAGCGTCCTCGATACTCGCATAGGCTTCTTGTAAAAATAACCGTTCCTGCGGGTCCATCTCCTCGGCTTCTTTTGGAGAGATTTGAAAAAATAAGGGATCGAATTTATCCATATCATCGATAAATCCGCCCCATTTTGTATACATTGCTTCCTTTTTGCCTTTTTCCTCGTCAAAATAGTTCTTCCAATCCCAGCGATCCTTAGGGATTTCTGAAATGCAGTTTTTCCCCTCTTTTAAACGCTTCCAGAATTCATCCACATTTTTCGCCTGCGGATAGCGCCCGGAAAGACCGATGATCGCCACATCCCGCACCACAGATGAAGGCGAATCGGCTTCCTTGCTCTCTTGTTCCCGAACGGATAAAAAGCGTCTCGTTTTTCTCACAGGAAGATCGGTGTACGCTGATGAAGCAGAGGCGGTCATTTCCACATTCTCTATCTCGTTCTGGGATGTTTCGTCAACTGCTTCTTGTGTTTCTAATCCTATTACCTTAATCAATGCTTCCTTTTGCGTCTCTATGAGATGCTCTATCAAGGCATCAATCGTTTGATACTCGAAAAATATCGTACTGCTCATATTTGCAAAATCTTTGCGAAGCGAATTGGTCAATTGCACAACCAGAATCGAATCAATCCCATATTGCTCTAATGGCGCAGATGATTTAATCTGATGGGTCGGTATTCTAAGTGTTTCACCAATTAGTCTTTTGATATAAGCCGTGCTTTTCTCGCGAAGCAATTCCTCGGTGACTCTGCCTGACTTTTTCGCTGGTGTTGTGCGTACAGGCACTTGTTTTTTGACTGGCATCGCCTTCAACTTTTCGGTTTGCTTTTTTACAGGCGAATACGCAACTGTAACCGAAGACTGCCTCGGCTTACTGCTGCGGCGAATAACCCCATCGCTTTCCGCCACAATAATCTGTTGGCATAAATCCAGATGCTCTTCTGCTGGCAAGAAAACAGATCGGTATCCTGCCTTCTTCAACACCTTTTGCCATGTTTCAACCGTTAACAAAGGGCAGCCAGGAATACGCCATTCTGGATCATCATAGCGCCACCAACCATCCAGCAAGCCAAACGTCAAGTGAGCAAACAAGGTATTGCTTGTTAACTCATTCAGAATCAGCAAGCCATTTTTCTGCAAAGCAGTTTTGGCGTGGAGCAAGGTTTGGCTAATATTTTTTGTCGCATGCAATACGTTTGTGGCAATCACCAGATCATAGGTGTCCGCAGCGATCCCCTGTTCCTCAACAGGTTTTTCCACGTTAAAAATCCGATACGTGAGATATGGATTTTCGGCTCCGTATTCCTTTTCGGCGTGAAGTAAAAAGGCTTGCGAAAGATCGGTATAACAATATTCCTCGATATGCTTCTGAAAGGGTTTTAACCTTGGCAGTACAATCGCACTCGTTCCACCTGTACCCGCCCCGATTTCCAAAATTCGAATCCGTGCAGTAGCATCTTGCTCCGTACGCTGCTTCACGTAGGTAACAATCGTATTGGCGAGCACTTCGTTAAAGTAGTCCGCAACCTCGTTGTGTTTATAAATCCCTTCCACCAATTCCATCGAGGAATTAGGGAACATGATCTCTGTAGCTGGAATCTTTCCTAGCAAAATCTCTGGCAGTACACGCATGGTTGCCTCTACCAGAATCACCTGAGCTTTACTATTCGGGTCGTTGAGCCATGCTGTTTTTTCTTCGTCCCATTTTTTCCATGCTGTATCGAGATCGATAGGAGTGGCATCGTTTGCGATGAGTGACTCTCCATCATACGCAAGATATTGGTTTTGCACGAGAACGGCTATACTTTCTTTCAGCCATTTTCCATACCTGTCATGCAATTTGGCTTTGAGTTCTGCTATTGTCTGTTTTTTTACCGTGAACAGCCCGATTGACTGTAGTTGACCATAGAGTAGTTCACTGAGAAGCTTATCCATTGTATTCATTTATAAGCCTCCATTTCAGATTGTCTGCGTTGAGACGAAAACTCTAGTTTGGGCATATCATTCTTTACACTTTCGATATGTGATACCAGTTTTTCTGGATAGATGTGAATCGATTTATCCGGATTTATCGTAAGCATGGCCTGTGATTTCGTTGTTTTCACCAACGCGACTTGATTCATCGCTCCAGCAAGCAGGCTTTCCAAGGCCGCCATCGCTTCGCGAGGTTCTATAGAGCCTAGTCCTGCCTGCGCCATCCTCTCCTGATAATCCTTGGTAGCAACAATGCCTACGTTCGCCCAGTATCCCCAATTCATCACCTTCACTGCACTAAGGCTATGCAACGAAAGCTGGTGCGCGAATATATCTTTAAACGTACAACCTGACGCATAATTGCTTTGTCCAGGCGACTTGGTAAATGAATTGATCGACGAGAAGAACATGACAAAATCCAACGGCTCCCGATCAAATACTTGCGCAATCCGCACGCTTACATCTACCTTTGCCGAAAGTCCGGCACGGAAGCGCTCTTCATCCATATTCGCGAGGCTTTTGTCTAGCAGGACAATCGCGGAATGAATGACTCCGTTCACTTGTTTGTATCGCTTTTTGATCTCTTCATAGGCAAAATACAAGGACTTGCGATTCGTTGCATCCGCTGCAATATAGACAGGAGCAGGTCCAAGCTTAGCAAGCCGATCCACTTTGGATTGAATCTCTGCATTCTTTTCTCGGCGTCCAATCCAGATGATTTGCGCTTGATACGTGCTGATCATGTATTCGCTCCAGACTTCGCCAATACCGCCAGCACCTCCAATCACAACATAGACTCCCCCCTGCCTGTAGGAAGCCTGTTCCCATTGCGGTTGACGCAATGGAATCAATTCCTGGCGATACCATTTCCCTCCGCGATAAACGGATGCATTCCCCTCAGCATCTGGCGGAAGTGTGAAAACCTCCTCCATTGGCCAAGCACCACCAGCTTCCAGATCAACAAGCCGAATACGCCAGTTCGTATATTCTTTTGCCATCGAACCGACTAAACCGTAAAGACTGGCATGAATAGGGTTGACCACATCATTTGGATGAATCGGTTGGGTCTGGAAGGTTACGAGACTCCATCCTAGCTCCCTGGTATCGTAGCCCAGCTTTAGCAGAGCTTTTAGCAAGCGAAACACATGAAATACACCGCGCTCCTGCTCGATGATGAGTGCCTCTTCTGCCAGGTATTCCAAATCAATCCACGGCGCGATCCAGATGATATGATCAATCGAACCAACCTGCGCAAGCTTCACCGCTATTTCATCTATACTTTCTGCGGGCGTAATCTCCATAACAGATGCCTGAGGATAGCGTTGTTGAACAAGGCTTCGGTTCTCGTCATCTGCACAAACAATCAGAATACGATCGCTTCCAAGTGGGCTTTCCGAACGACGGTCCATTGCAGCCTCTTCCCATACAGGGCTCAGCAGCATGGTTCCAATCAGCGATTCGCTTGCGGTGTCAACTGGCGCTTTTATTGCTGTACGATCGGTTTGAATCTCTCTTTCCAGTACCCGAGATGTGAATCCCTTCATTCGTACACAAATCGTTCCTGTGTCGTCACAGAGATCCATATCGTATTTTTCTACCTTATCCCCTGCTTGGCTGCCGTCGCTGTAGCGCACGTATGCCCACATCTCAGAGGTGCACGGTCTGATGATTTCAATCTCCTCCAGAGCAAAAGGCATCACTGGCTTGCGTTTTCCCATACTATCCGACGACATCACGTGGCGGGAAGAGAGTGTCAACTCCACAGATGCCTGCAAAGCTGAATCCATCAAGCTTGGATGCAAGACAAACTGCTCCTCTGAGCCGGTGACCGATAACGGTAGAACCAGCTTTGCCAAGACTTGTCCTGGCCCCACATATACCTTGTCTATTCCTTTATGTCCGAATCCATAATCAATCTGAATCGCTTTGAAGAACTCATAAAATTCCCCGGATGAAATCACATGCTCGCTGCACTGCTCTTGCAAAACGGGCAAATCAAGCATTTGCAACTCCGAAAGAGGAGAAAGCACAGCATTTCCTTGACTGTGTACCACGATCTCGGAATCACTGCCCTCTATCTCACTATAGATTTGGTAAGATACCTCACCATCTTCTTCAAGAACGAGACCCGTATGTACCTGAACAGGCTGATCGCCTACAACAATCGGACGAGCCCATACGACATTCTGTAGTTTAATCGCAGTGTCTCCATTCACGTTCTCTCCTACAGCGTGCTCCATCGCAGTTCTGGCCATCTCAAGATAGGCAACTCCCGGTAACACCCGCTGCCCTTTGACTACGTGATCCGCCAAGAAAAACTCTTCTCCCGTAAAAGTGGAGCTAAACCGTTGCTCGGAAAAAGTAGAAGTGTTCTGATGCAGCATGGGATGGATCACGGACGTTGTGGTGGTATTGGCCGTTCCCCTTGTATTTGCTTTTGTTTCACTATCAAGTACCCAATGGCGTTCCTTGGCAAAAGGATACGTAGGAAGTGGAATACGACCATACAGATCGTTCGCAAACAGCTTGTCATAATGTAATCCATATCCCTGCACAAACAATTCCGCGATCACAGACAGCTGTTCCAAATATTCGTTCGCCTGACTCGTTGCATGCAGATTCTCGATGCTTTGATTTCCGTAACGTTTCAATGCGGTTTGTTCACGATGATCTTTTTCATGTAACTCGGAAACAAAAGCCTGAGATGCTTTTCCTGTTTCCAGCCACTTTTTCAAAAGCTGGACAAGCTCGGCTGTATTTTGAACAATACAAGAGAAGCGGTGATGGAAATGCTTTCTGCCTACTAACAGCGTATAGCTGATATTTCCACAATCCGTCTCCGGTGTTTTTTCACAAAACGACAGCAATTGGGCAACCTGTTGACGCAACTGTTCAAAAGTACGCGCCGACAGCACAAGCAAATAGCCCGGCTTTTTCGCATGACTCCGCTCAACCTGAGGCGCCTCTTCGATTACCATATGCGCATTTGTACCGCTGGCTCCAAAGGAACTGATCGCAGCGCAACGTTTGGCTTGCGGCTCCACTGACCATTCCTTCAGGCTAGTATTGACATAAAAGGGGCTGCCTTCAAACGTAATGTTGGCGTTCCCTTCTTCAAAATGCAGGGATGGCGCTATTTGTTTGTGTTTCAATGACAAAAGGATTTTGATGACCCCTGCAACGCCTGCTGCGATCTGGGTATGACCAATATTCGTCTTGATCGACCCAATCGCACAAAATTCTTTTTTATCCGTATAGGCTCGAAAAGCGCGGGTCAGCGCTTGATACTCAATCGGATCTCCCAGCTTGGTCCCTGTTCCATGAGCCTCGACCATCGTAATTTGCTCAGGATTGATGTCGAATGTATCGTAGACATGGCGTTCCAAACGCTCCTGAGATTTCGCACTCGGCGCAGTAATCCCATTCGTCGTCCCATCCTGATTGATTCCCGAGCCTCGAATGACACCATAAATATGGTCTCCGCAAGCGATCGCTTCCGAGAGACGTTTCAATACAACGACACCAGCGCCTTCCCCCGTCGCAAAGCCATCTGCACGCTCATCAAACGTATGGCAGCGTCCTGTCGGTGACAGCATACCTGCTCGCTTGGCATGCAAATAGAATCCCGGCGTAGATTGAATGAAGACCCCACCTGCCAATGCCATATCGACCTCGCCTGTCCGCAAGGCTTGGCACGCCATATGAATCGCCACCAAGGAACTGGAGCAAGCAGTATCAATCGTGACGGCAGGCCCCTGCAAGTCCAGATGATAAGCAACCCGAGCAGGAACAATGGACTCCATATTTCCCCAGAAGGCTTGGGCAGGAGGATTCTCTCCCACGAGACGATCGTAATCACCTTTGGCGCATCCTGCGTAGACGCCGCATTGGATTCCTTGCACGCCTTGACCCGCATAGCCAGCATCCTCCAACGCCTTCCAGGATTCCTCCAAAAAGAAGCGTTGCTGCGGGTCCATATAGTCAGCTTCCAGACCGGAGATGTTGAAAAAAAGCGGATCAAACAAGTCAATATTTTCTACAAGCCCGCCGTATTGATAGCCCTCTGCATCGTCCAGGCCGTACGCTGATAAATCCCAGCGAGTCACTTTCGTAAGCAAATCCGAACCGTTCACCAAGTGATCCCATAAATCGTCAGCGTTGTCAGATGAGGCAAACGTACCGCTCATTCCAATAATCGCAATGGGTTCAGTGAAGAACGAAGCTTTTTCTGACACGCTTACTTTTTCCTCTGAAAGCACAGGAGCTGCTTGAATGAATGGCTCGCTCTGAATCGCAGAGACGGAATCATCACGCTGCTCGGATAGACTGCTCTCCTGCCCTAGCGCTTGAACAATGACTTCTTTGTACTCAGACAAAATATAGCTTGTAAGTTGATTTACCGTACTATAATCAAAAAGAATCGTCGTCTCTATTTCAATCATCAACGCTTGATTGATCTCTTGTACCAATCTAACGCCAAGAATGGAATCCAATCCATAATCTCTGAAAGGTTCGTCCACATCGATCGAATCGACATCGACTTCCAATGCGGTGACCAGCTTTTCAATAATCATATCCTTCACATAATCCGTCACCTTCTGCTCGGTCACCACAGATTGGCTTGGAATGTTTAGGGGTGCTGGCTGCGATGAGACTTTCCCTTCTGCTTTTCCCTGCTGTACAGTCTCGCGCGCGATAGGCGATACAGTCGTACCGACACGCACATCAGAGTGAAGGACGCCATCGCTTTTTCCAATGACAATCTGTTGTCCCAAATCATGAGCTTCCCGAGCTGGAAAAGAGATCGTGTGAAATCCTTCATTCTCCAGCACCGTTTGCCAGCTTGTCGGAGTTAAGGCAGGAGAACCAGGAATACGTACGTCCGTATCTTCAGACAGCCACCAGCCCTCCAACAGACCAAAGGTCAGATGTAGGAACAAGGAATTACTGCTAATCTCATTTAAAAGAACCAAACCGTTTTCTCGCAAAACAGCTTTGGTATGGCGCAAAGTTTTGCGAATATCCTTGGTGGCATGCAACACGTTAGCCGCAATCACCAAATCGTAATAGCCCGCTCGAACTCCTTGCTCAGCAAAAGGCGCTTCCACATTAAAAATCTGATAGGTCAGATACGGAACGTGCGGTCCATATTCTTTTTGTGCGAACATCAAAAATGCTTTGGAGATGTCGGTATAGCAATATTCTTCAATAAGCTCCTGATAAGGCTTCAGCTTTTCAAAGACAAACGTGCTCGTTCCGCCCGTCCCCGCACCAATCTCTATGATGCGAATTTTTGCAGAAGGATCTTTTTTCAAGCGTTCTTCCACATAGGTTGCGACTGTTTCCGCTAGCACTTCATTGTAATGGTCTGCCACCGGGTTATTTTTATAAATATGTTGCACCAATTCCATTGAAGAGCCTGGAAACATGACATCCGTAGCAAGTCGCTTGCCTGTTACAATGTGAGGCAGAGATTTCATCGTAGCTTCCAGCAATCTGATCCGCACTTCCAAATTGGCATCTTCACGCCATGCCACCTTACGTCGATCCCATTCTTCCCATACAGCTTCTACCTCGATCAAAGTCGGATCGACCACCAGGCATTGCTCTCCATCATAGCCAACGAGATAACCATGACGAGTGAACATCGCCATGGTTTCTTCCATCCATTTTTCATAGCGGTGATGGAAGCCTGTTTTTGCCTTGAGGTCGGCGACATTCACACTCTTGTCCGTAAACCAACCGATGGACTGCATTTGCCCCCATAACAGCTTGCAAAGAAGCTCGTCCATCTCCTTCCACAATTCGGGGTGAGTATTGGGCAAACGATCCTGTCTCTTGGTTTTGGGCAGCCAATAGCGTTCCCCTCCAAATGGATAGGCTGGCAAAGGCACCCGGGTGTATCTGCCGTTTTTATAGAAGGAACGCCAATCCAGCTTGTATCCTTTTACAAATAAATCGGCAAGCGTGGACAGCTTCTCTTTACTCACTTGAGTGGGTAGCGAACGGTTCTCTGCTACCTCTGCCATTAATTTTTCTCCGAACTCTTTCAAGCTCTTGTCTAGTCTTACGGAATCCGTTTCATACTGGACAAAATAATCAGCAGCTGTTCCCGTTTCTTTTACTTCCGCGATTTTTTGCCGTAATTCATCTGCGTCCTTGGCAATAAACATGCAACGGTGCGAGAAATGACTTCTCCCTGTGAACAAGGTATAGGAAATATCTTGTTCGTGAAAACGTCCCGCTTCTTTTTCTAACCATTGAGACATTTCAACCATTTTTTGCGTGAGAGCTGACTCGCTCTTGGCTGAAAACGGGAACAAGTAGTAAGCTCCTGCTTGCTGATTGCTTCGTATCGGTTGTACCATCGGCGCTTCTTCCATAATCAAATGACAATTGGTTCCGTTCGATCCTAAAGCGCTCACACCCGCTCTTCGCGGAGTGGCATCACTGGTATTCCATTCGATGAGCTCGGTATTGATGAAAAAGGGACTTCCGTTCAATTTGATATGCTTATTGACTTCCTTGACGCTGATCGTCGGAGCGATCTTCTTATATTTCATCGCCATGACAACTTTAAACAGACTCGCCAGTCCCGATGTCATCGTGGTATGACCGATATTGGGCTTATGTGTGCCAATCGCGCAAAATTGTGTTTTATCCGTAAACGAACGAAATGCTTCCATCAATGCCTTCACTTCAATAGGGTCACCCAGCTGTGTTCCTGTCCCGTGCGTTTCGATATAGCTGATCGTCTCCGGATCAACCCCTGCATTTTGATAAGCATCGATAATCAATTCTTTTTGGGCAAGCATGCTCGGTGCGGTAATCCCGTTTGATTTTCCCGTCTGATTCATGGTCGAGCCCTTGATGATCGCATAAATATGGTCGCCATCTTCCATCGCTTGCACAACTGGCTTCAGTACGACAGCTCCAACGCCTTCTCCAAACACCATGCCATTTGCATCATTGTCAAAGGCGTTGCATGTTCCATCGGGTGAGACCACGCCCATTTTCGAGGACATCACAAAAAATTCGGGAGAGCTGTGAATCGCCACTCCGCCTGCAAGAGCCATTTCGGTTTCTCCCCTGCGAAGACTGTCGCAGGCTAAATGAATGGCTACCAAAGCAGAAGAACAAGCTGTATCTACAGCAAGACTGGATCCCTTGAGATTTAAAAAATAGGAGAGCCTTGCCCCTAACATCGACATTTCATTGCCTAGCATCGTTTGTGAAGAGATACCTTCGGCCAACACGGATTTCTCTTTGTAGTCTGATTGGCGTCCCCCGACAAACACACCTACTTTTCTCCCCGATAACTGTTCAACAGAGTATCCGCTATCTTCAAAAGCTTTATAGGATTCTTGCAGGAATAACCTTTGTTGAGGGTCCATATTTTTTGCTTCATCAGGCGAAATATTGAAAAAGGATGCATCAAATTGATCAATGTCCTTGAGAAGACCGCCGTAATATTGTTTCGCTTCCCAACCACTGCGCGTTATTGCCTCGATACAACTGTCGCCAGACGCAAGATGCTCCCAAAACTCTTCCACCGAATCCGAGCCAGCAAATCTGCTTGCTATTCCAATGATCGCGATATCCGAGTGGCGAATAACAGCAGGCGGGATTTGGCTATCATCTGCTGCCATCTCTGTTGCAAATTGCAGAGAGATATATTCAGCCAGCTCACCCACCTCTGGATAATCAAAAATAACTTCTACGCCAAGATTAATCTCCAAGTCAGCATTGACCGCTTCTATTAATTCGACCGCCAACACAGAATTAATGCCCAGCTCTATGAAACTTTTATCGAAACTCAAGGTTTCCACAGGTCTATCCAATAGCTGAGCAATGATTGTACCTATCTTGCTCGCAATCGCTGGTGAACCGTTCTCAGCCTGGGTACGATCTGTTGTTGGAGCGATTTCCTGTAGCGTTTCATTCCCACTTGCTGGCTGATATTTTTCGAAAATGTGCGTGGCTAGTTGCTTGGTATTCTCATGATCAAAAACGACCTCAATCCCTAAGTCAATGCCTAGCTTCCCGTTAATCATCTCTACCATTTCGACTGACAATACCGAACTGATACCTAATTCCACAAAGCTTTTATCGAAATCCAAGGGATTCGTCGTATCTTTTAATAAGTCGGTCATTACTTCTTTCACTACGGTTTCTATATCATGAAATGAATGAAAAAGTACCTTCATACTCGACTCCCCCCTTTCTTCTACACCAATTTCTCACCAACAGCCATGTATAGCTGTCTGAGAATAGAATGACCTTCCGTATTCAGCATGTTTCGCCATGCAACTGATAGCTTGCCCAACGCCTTGCTGGATAAATAACCGTCACGCACCAACTGCACTGGTATGCCTACACCCTCCGACTTTAGAAACATTTCGTACCCGAGAAGCTCGCTATGAGCGCAAATGACTTCGAAATCTATTTTTCCAAGTCCACCTTGCTTGAGGACCGTTGGCAGTTCACGACCGATTTTCGGGTTGCCGCCTTCCGCATAGCGTGCCGCACAGTAGGCATCATACAGCTCTCGCAATTCTGGTACATGTGGGGTGGTCATGATGTGCATCTCGAAATCATTGTCGATAAATACCGCTTTGCCACCTGGTTTTAACAACCTCGCTACTTCACGAACTGCACCGACTGGGTCGGGTAAATGCTCCAATACGAGACGAGTAATGGCAAAATCATAGGAATCGCTAGGTAAGCCGGTTTCCATAATCGATCCCTCGACGATCTCAAATCGATCAGATTGCTTTTGTGTCAAATAGTTTTTGGAATAATCCACGAGAAGAGGGTCAATCTCCAATCCCGTCACTCTGCCATTTGGAAACTCCTGCATGACCTTTTCCATCACGAAGCCTGGCCCCGAGCCTAGCTCTATGACCGACATCCCATCTGTCAGACCAAACTCGATATAATGCTTAAGCTCTTTCCCCCAAAACAACTCCACCTGAGATTTCAAACGTTCTATTTCTACCTCAACATTCGTTGCAATGTTTGCGATTTGATAAGAACCTTCCATGTTATTCCCTACCTCCGCCATTCGTTATCGATTCGTTTAAAAAAGCCAAGATGTGACCAGCAACGGCTTCCCATTCAGGATCAAGCATCATATCATGACTGATATTTGGGAACAAAACAGGTTCGATTCCGTATGTTTTGCCAATTCGGCGCGTTGTTTTCTCAGAAATCATCCGATCTTGTTTGGAGCCAAGAACCAGCATCGGAGCTTTTGCACTGATGGTTTTGGGAACAATTTTTCCATTCATCTCGGTTCTTGCTTTCAGTGACTCAGGCTGCAAGAGCTTCACCCACTCGTCCTTTTTTTCAATCGGCAGCTCCTTGGAAAAAAAGACATTGGCAAGCAGTGAAGCATCTCTTTTTTGGTTATATGTAAACAATTGCATAGCTTCTTTAAAATTTCTGAACATCAATCGAAGCAAGTCTCGCATCCCCCCATGCGGAGGAATCGAGGCAACGAGAACGATACCCGAGATTATATCTGGATGCTGGTGCAAGATCTTCTGCACAATGCCTCCGCCCATGGAGTGTCCGATCAGCACTGGCTTGTTTCTTAGACGCCCAATCACTTCAAGAACATCATCCATGTAATCCTGTAGTGTGTAGGAATGAAGATTTTCAAAGCCGTCACTTTCACCGTGACCACGAAGACTCAGCGCATAGGAAGAAAAACCTTTATCCGCAAAATAAGGAAGGAAGTTTTTTTCCCAACACCATGCTCCATGACATGCTCCATGCACAAAAAGAAGAGGCGCTTCGCTAGAAACGCCTTCAGGATGGTATTCTACTAGTTCCAAATTCATTTTCGCAGTTCCTTTCTTATTTGAGAGTCATTCCTTTTTACTTGCTTGAACCTGTTAAGGCGTGGATACGCTGATTCAAAAGGTTGGCCGTCTCCTTGACCAGCATTTCACCGATTTGATCAACATGGCGGTCTCTCCAATTTTCAACAGCCGTTCCCTTCACCCATTGATTAAAAGAACCTAACGCAGGACCGCAGTAAATCTGATAATCCACTTTATAGCTTTCGGCTCCATCTAAAGCCCAGTCAAAACAACGGTTAAAATACCATTTGAAAAGCAATGCCATCTTGTATTTGGGCGTTCGTTCCGCTCTTTTCAGTTCCTGAGGCGGGCAAGTGGCTTTCATCTGTTCATATACCTCTTCAAAGCTGCGTTTAAAATACTTTTCCTGAAGCTGCTGCTTGGTTTTCTCATCGATTTCATCAAGCGAATTGTATTGACGATAGAGGTCGTGCAATTTGTTCGCTCTCGCTGGAAAGAATAACCCTTTTTTCAACACCTGAATTTTGGCTCCCATTTCAAACATTTCACCCGCTGGGGCATACTCGGTGTCTTGAACATTGGCCAACTGCAACGAATCCTTCACCGACTCGCTGGTCGCCGCCTCCACTGTACACTGGTTAATCGAACCTGTGACAATATAATCCGCCCCGAGCATGAAAGCGACCGCAGCAGCCTCAGGAGTACCAATGCCACCCGCTGCCCCGATTCTAATCGGCTTACGGTATCCATACTTTTGCATCATGCTATCTCGTAGCCTGATCATCGCTGGCATCAAAGCAGAGGCTACACCGTGATCGGTATTTCCTCCAGAATCGGACTCCACCGTTAACTCATCCGCCATCGGAACTTCTCGTAACAGACTCGCTTCTTCCCTCGTAAGCTTATGTTCTTGCACCAATTTTTCTATCAGGTACTCAGGTGCGGGACTTAAAAAAGCTTCCGCTACCTCAGGCTGTGATACCTTGGCAAAAATTTTATTGGCCGCCTCTACATGCCCGTTCATCCCTCGTTTCAACCCCTTGGCCCGATAGATGATCAACGCGGGGGTAATCGCCATAAACGCAGACGCTTCCATCACCCTCACTTGATAGGCAAGATACAGATCAACGATTCTTTCTTCCATGGATGGGTCACTTGGATGATGCAACAAATTCATCCCATACGGCTCGCCTTGCTGTAATTCATGTTGAATCTGTTGGATCGCACGCTCGATTCTATCTAGCTGTAAGCCACCGCTTCCGAAAAAGCCCATCATCCCAGCTTTCCCCATTTTAATGACCAGCTTTTCCGATGAAATTCCCTTGTACATCGCTCCTGCCAGGTAGGGATATTTTAATTTGTAGTCCTGTTTAAATTGCTGATTTCCCAGTGAAAAAGCGGTAATCCCTTTTGGCTGCTCCATGCTGTTCGATAGCTCTTGCTCCAGGTTATCTTTCTCTTCTTCCTCTTCTATGACCAGCGGCTCTGCTTCATTTCGGATTGTAGTAACTAATTTGGTCAGCACAGTACCAGGGCCTACTTCTTCTATTTCGTTTTCCCCCAAGGCCAGGAGATATCGAATACTGTCATTCCATTTTACTGGGTGAGTAATTTGCTCAACCAAATTTCGTTTCACATCGCTCTGTTTATAGGGTCTTGCGTGAACATTTGATATCACAGGGATGTTCATACTGGAAAACGCAAACTGATTCAAATAGTCCTCAAAGCGTTGCTTCGCATCGCTCATGTAACGGGAATGGAATGCTCCGCTCACCTTTAGCGGTATGTATACTTTTACCCCCGCTTCCTGAAAAACAGGGTTGGCACGGTCAATATCTTCTTTCCGACCAGCAATCACAAATTGGGAGGGAGAATTGTGATTGGCAATATCGATGCCAGTTAGATTATTTTCATGTAATACGCGTTCCACTTGCTCCAAAGTAAACCCGATCACTGCCGCCATCCCCCCGCCGACGGCCTGACTCATCAACTCTCCTCGTTTTTTCACCAAATGCAGCCCTGTCTCAAAATCAAACACCCCTGATGCAAAAAGTGCGTTGTACTCACCCAAGCTGTGCCCCGCCACATAGTCAGGTTTTTTCCCGGTTTCCTTCACTTTTTTCAGATAGCTAAGCGCATTTACCACGTACAAAGCCGGCTGGGTAAACTGGGTTTTACTTAACTGTTTGTCTGGATCATGCAGACATAGTTCTTTGATGGAATAACCTAATATCTGATCAGCCTTGGCCGTTATTTCTGGAAACTCATCAAAAAGAGAGCCCCCCATTCCTTTTATTTGGGAGCCCTGTCCTGGGAAAACATATGTGGTCATTTTTCTGCCTTCCTTTCTACTTGTTTTATTTGAAAATAGCTGCTTGATGCGCTCTACATTTTCGCCATCCTTTTTAAAAGGAGTGATGATTGAGTGGCATTCTGACTGTGAATCTTGCCGCAGATTTCGCTTTGTAAAATTACTCAAATTTCCTGCTGGTCCCAAATCCAAATAGATGTAGCTTTGGTGTTTCTCCAGCTCTTGGACAGCTTTTGGAAGCTGCATCGGTTTTCTTACTACTTGCCAAAAGTAGTCAGCTGGCAGTTCCTTCATGAGTTCACCATGAACCCCCGATACAAAGGGAATCTGGGGAATTCCAAATGATTTATGCTTCAATACCTCTCGATAATGTGGTTCAGCCGGATCGATGTAAGCGGAGTGAAAAGCATACGATACGGGTAGTCGTTGACAAATAATCCCCTTGCCTTTCACATAATCCTCTATACGTTGTAGCTGATGACTGCTCCCGGCAATGACAAAATGCGAATGAAAATTCACCGCTACCAACTCACTATTTCGATGCAATAGCGGGTCTTGATCATACAAATCGGGATTGTGGAGAATCGCAAGCATACTTCCCTTCTGACAATACGTTTCGTAAAGGGTGGCTTGTTCAACTACGAGTTGCAGCAATTCTTCCACTGGCATGACCCCAGACACAGCCGCCGCCGCAAACTCCCCCAAACTACTCCCTAGACAATAGTCGGGCTTTATTCCGCTTTCCATGAGAACCTGGGCCAGAGCATATTCCACCATAAAAATGGCAGGATGCGTATAAAGGGTGCGATCAAATATGTCGTCTCGACGCTTCGTGTCATCATATAACTGGGCAAGGACAGACTCCCCGATCAGGGAATGTACCTTTTCATCTAACCTAAGCATCCATTTGCGAAATACCGGATTCTGATCAAAAAGGTCTTTCCCCATCTGATAGTACTGAGACCCTTGTCCAGAAAACATAAACACAACAGGCTTTTCCATGTATGATGCACCCCTTGTTTTTATAAAAGGTTTTTATAAAGAAAACTCCCCACAGCCTGGTCAATTGACCACTTGTGGGGAATTCATAAGCGATTTATCATGGAGTATTCTATTTCCTGAAGTACATCCTTTACTACAGCAACACTCCACTCTGTCTTTTTCGGGTAGGTGATTGAACACACAAAGTCACCTAGGATAAAGGATGCCGTCCGGTATTGAGGAAAGTTTTCAAAAAGGCTATAAACAATCCCGTCCCTTGCCTCCACTTGGCTTATTTCATAGATATGAAAAGAAGTTGTTAAGCCTGTCTTCAAAATTTTGGATAACGCTTCCTTGACTGTCCAGAAAAGAGTGAGGGTCGTTTCATAGGAATATGGCAAGTACGAAAATAAGTTGCTCTCTTTCACAGTCATTTGCGTCTCCAGAACTTTATTCCTATCAACGCTAATTCTCTCTATATCAATCCCCATCGGCAGCTCCTCCGAAAAAGCAATGGCAGCTGCAAGATCATCACAGTGGGTGATACTCACTTGGAGATGGGTTGAATTCGGTAGGTTCACGACAGGGTGATGAAGAATGCCCTGTTCAATACATATTCGGTCTAAGCTGCCTTCTCCAGTCAGAAACGAAACGGCTCTTTTGGCGACATATCTCCCAGTCAGGTAGCTCTTTACTCTCCGCTCAAACTCCAGATGAAAATAGTACTCAAATTCTTTCGGGTGCAGGAATTTTACTATTTTTAAAAAATCTGCGGGAACTGAAAAGTAGCCCATGCACAAACTGGCACGAAACTCTCTATCCTTACCTTTTATGACGAATTCTTTCGTAGAGATCTGTGGAAACACATGCAATCCAATCTCCGCCTTCCGTTCTCCTACTATGCCAAAGGGCAGAGCTTCCCCAGTTCGTGGGTAAATAAACATTACACACTACTGTTTCTCCGTATGTCCTCCCTACGTTCCTTTAACGTGCCGAAACATCGATTAAATTCCCTAAGGGATTTTCCTTTTGATAAGAAACTTTCTTAGATTAATATCCATATTTTTACCATTAATACCATAATATCACATTTATTGCACAATACGAAAAAATTGGATATATTTAGTATACTACCACAGTTTTTTAAAAAGATATCTACTACATCATTCCTATTTTTTGGGGAAACTTAGAGCGGTTTAGATACTTGCGAATACACTTCATAATGAAAGGATTACCCACCTTGAAATGGTATGCTATCTTCGTAGAATCCGGAAAAGAAGAAGTCGTTCAAAAATACCTCAGACTCTATTTTAATGAGCAATCATTATTGTCCGTTGTACCGAAGAGATTGGTTCCTGAGAAAAAGTCAGGCATTGTGTATAATGTCATGAAGAATATTTTTCCTGGATATGTACTGATTAAGACTGAAATGACTAACGAAATGTTCCATAAAATCAAAAAAATCCCTAGAAGTTTGCGTTTGGTCAATAACGGTAGTTACTATTCGCAAGATGAGGGCACTTATTATTCGAGCATTGACGAAAAAGAAATCACCCCGATACTCCAACTCATGGGAAACGGTGAGGTTGTCGATTATTCAAAAGTTTATCTAGAAAATTCAAAGGTGATCGTCGAATCTGGTCCCCTAAAAGGACTGGAAGGCATCATCAAAAAAGTGGATAAGCACAAAAATAGGGCAAAAATATTTTTAACCTTTATGGGAGTAGAGAAAACAATTGATGTGGGAATTGAAATCCTTTCAAAGCCTTTGTAAAAGGGGAGCGTGCGTACGCGCCCTCTTTCCTTTTTCTTCCACACCTCTATATAGTTCGTCATTGAAACCTTCCATCCTGTCCGATATGTAGTCATCCAAAGGTTTTCGACTACGATATACCATTCCGGCTTTTGCAGATGCAGAGAATCACATGTCTTTATCAATCAACACTGGAACGTTTCATCAGAAAAATAAATCAGTTTTCAGCATCAGAAAAGCTGTTTATTACTGGACACAACTACGGTGGCCCTCTGGCTGTGCTGGCAGCCTTAAATATTGCGCTTAAACACGAAGTTTAGGCACCAATTGTTTATACCTATGGCAGTCCGCGTATTGGTGAACCCCACTGCGCTTTACGCTTCAATAAAGTCGTTGCAAATAGTCTACGCATTGTAAATGTTCACGACTTTTTTCCTACATTCCCCGATCAAAAGTATCCGCCTCCGTTTACGTAGAAAGGATTGTACTACCATGTGTATCGGGAGTATTTGTTGGGTTTTCAGTTGAATAGTTTAGCTGTAAGGAATCATGAAATTGTTTGTTATTTTAAGTTTCTGGCGCAGGAGGACCCTGGGTTTACAGAGAGGTTGTGCGCTGAGAATGAGGAGTTTTGTCCGGGGATGTTGATTCAATTGGATCACTCTCTTTTTTTATGCCCTGTTTATCACGCCGTGAGAGGCAAAAAAATATTTATTGATAATCATTTTCAACGAGATTATAATGGTTACAATTTCCAAATATTTACTTTCATTATGGATGAATAAAAAAGGAGGCATTACGATGATGAAAAAAGCCATTTTAGCAGGGGCATTAGGAATTGCAGTACTTTCGGGGGCAAATTTGCCAGGATTGGAAGTCTCAAAAGCTAGCGCAGCAACTACGACTTTAGACCTTCAAGAAGTTACGAAATACTATTCTCTGAGTTCATACGAAGTGACGCAAAAAGAATCCTTTCCGCTTAAAAAGGGAGAAGAGCTTACGATTTTTGTAAACAATTCAGGATTCCCGATTTCTTATACAGTCTTTAATGCGGATAATCAAGTAATTGGTACATACCAAGCTAATTCACCTTACGGACGCGTATTCAAAGCAGAAAAAGACGGAAATATTTCTGTACAATTTCAAGCAGGTGCGAATTCTTCCTATATGAAAAAAATGAATTTTACAGCTAAATTCGCTCTTTCCAAGTTTCATTAATCGTTAAGCGTTGTAAACACTATATGGGGCTGTCTCAAAATTCGATTTTCCGACTAAGAGACAGCCCACTTGGATTCATTCACGATTCAAAAAACAGCGTTGTTTACGCCAAAGAACCAGGCGCAATAAAATAAGAAACCCCTTGTCTACCAAGGGGTTGAGATAATGAGAACGATCTGAAAGAAGCCGTCGATAAGTACAATACAATCATACACGAGATGATCTGTTTATAAAATGAGGATTTACAAAAGCGCAATGGGGCAACCAGTTTTCCCCGTTTGACGTGAGAAATTGTCTGTGTCGTTCATGGCTCCTTATTTCTTTAATTCTTCTGGAATTTCAGGTTTCCCCACGAAACCAAAGGATGCTGTAGATACCGCCAGAACCGCAACAAATGAAGCAATTGCAGAAACATATTTCGCTACGAACATCATCGCTTTATTTTTCATCTTTTCCACCTCCTTTCAGTGGAATTAGCGTCAGTGCTTGCACAAAGAAAGTCTTAACCAGTGTCTCGCTGTCTATGAAAAATAATGTACTGACGATGATAATGGAGATGGTCTTGAGGAGCAAAGTCTGATTCTGTTTGAATAGTCGTGATTGCATTTCCATTTCTTGCGGTGCAAAAAGTGCTACTAGGACTAATGTGATAATAATAATTGGGGTGACAAAATCATTAGGTAGGGTAATGAGAGGGATGAATACAGCTCCTGAAATACTTGTCATGGTGCAGTAGACAGACGATGAATAGTGAAATCCTCCTGAAAATTGGCGTAGTACTAAAAATCCAGCCAATGTGATCAATGTTCCTTGAAATGTCCCTATCATGAGTGAAAGGGTAAGGCTAATCGTAATGATGAGAAGCATGTTGATGATAAGGATTAACCCAAATTTCATGGTAGGGACTGACTTCGTTTCATGTGGGTTGATCGACTTTAGTTGTATGGCTATTCTTTCAGCAAGAGTTTCAATCATATTCCCCATCCCTTTTTATAGCCAGCCATGCCAGTATCGTGATTCCGATTGCCATTCCAAAGAAAATCCACACTAAGGAAGCAATTCCATATGTACTTGCTAATTTAAACAAGACTGTTATCAATACACCTGTTACAATGATCAGTGACAAAATCACCATGTTGATTCTATGATAAAGAGAGAAAGGCGCTCCGTCTCTGACAAATGTAAATTGCAGTCTACATTTCCTAAGTCCATAGCATAATGCAAAGGTAAGTAATGCGGAGATTGTTTGGAATATGAACCCTGTGCTGATGCTTCGATCCTCTAACGATTCAATTGTCTCTAGGGTCCCTATGACGGTCAGGAAAAACACTTCCATCATCTGAATCCCCAAGTAGATTCCTGCTGTTATCATGGTCATTAAGGCAGCATGTCCCCAATTCACGTTCCATACCAGGATTAATGCCCCAAAGATGATGACGACTTGGGCTATGGTTGCATAGTCTCCATACGGCGTAAATTGTCGCAGACCAAACGAGAAAAGCATTAATACCAGACTCACAAAGAGAATCCGGTTGATATGCACCAAAAAACCAAACCTAAATAGCGTAGTCATTAGAGCAAATATTGCGAGGTATTCCAATGTTGAAAACAGGACGAACAGCATTTAACTTTTTCACCTCAATTACTTATTGAGTGTTATATTCTACTAAAAACGGCATGTTCCTGCTTTAATTTACCATTTTTTACATTTTGAGCGTTCAAGCGCCACTGGGCGCAGAAGTATGATTTTTTGAGAAAAAATTACTTTAATCCTACCCACTTACCACCCCACGATGAGTATTTCTCAAGGGTTTCTTATTTTTATTCTGGTAGGTTCGAACTAGCGCCCCCCCCCCTGTCAAAGAGGAATCACTTGGTGGTCTCCGATAATCCAATGTGCTCAAAACCATTGATACGAAAGCATTTCACCAAAATTCGCTCCAATTGCCCCAAATAAAAAAGCACAGGGTTGCTTTAACCCGTGTGCCTCTCCTTGTCTTCTAATCTCTCAGTAAATTCCTTTCCCTCATACCGTTCTAAAAATACTCGGCGTGATACTTTCATTTTTGTTCCTGCTACTCATCTTGTTCTCCCCTTTCCTTATACTTTAAAACGTCAATATTTCAACTGAGCGCTACTAGTGCTTAGCTGTTGAACCTACCAGCGGTTGTATGAGATGGCAATGCAAAAAAAGCTTAGCTTTCAGAAAGCAAGGCATACAGCGTGCTCTGCTAAACTTGAGGAGATCGATTCGTTGATCCATTCTCTTTCGTCCCAAGCACCAGCCTCGTAACCACCATGAGGATCGGCTTCTACTTTCAAATAAATATCTTGCTTCTGTCCAACTGCTTCAATTAGTAAGCCCATGCCTGCCGACCTGCTTGAAAAATACGGCAACATTAGAATCTCACCCATCAACAACGATGTAGTAATCTGGAGGAAATTTACCGCCTTCGTAGCCCAACGCCTCCAAACCTATTATTGTTTCCTCCATTTATCAAATCCTATGTTGTGTTGCCTCCTAAGATAGAATAAAATCAAACACATAAAATTACATCAATTCTGAAGTGAGGGAATTTAGTCTTTGAATGATTATGAGATTCATGGCGATCAATTTTTTTCTAATATCGTCACTAAGCTTCAGGAAGCTGGTTGTGTTTTCGCTGAAGATGAGGCCAGGTTACTCATCGCCTCGGCAGGGACTACGACTGAACTTTCGGACATGGTAGAACTGCGAACAACTGGCATGCCTCTCGAACACATTATCGGCTGGGCTGAGTTCTGTGGACTGCGGATTATTGTGGAAAAGGGAGTTTTCGTTCCCAGACAACGTACAGCATTTCTCGTTAGACAGGCTGCCGCCCTCCTCCGTCAAAAGTCGATAGTGCTTGACCTATGTTGCGGTTCAGGGGCAGTGGGTGCGGCTCTTGCTTACTTGGAACAGATTGAATTGTATTCTACTGACATCGATCCAGCCTCGGTGCAATGCACCCGTCGCAATGTTACTACCGCAGGCGGTCGCGTTTACGAAGGAGACTTATTTGAGCCTCTTCCTATAATACTTAGGGGACACGTTAACGTCATCGTTGCCAATGCTCCCTACGTCCCCACCAAAGCCATCGAATATCTTCCACCTGAAGCTCGCATCCATGAGGCGAGAATAGCACTCGACGGGGGAACGGATGGGCTTGACGTTCAGAGACGAGTAGTGGCTACAGCTCCACTCTGGCTGGCTCCTGGTGGACACTTACTAGTTGAGACAAGCGAGCGTCAGACACCTCAGACAGTCGATATATTCACTCGTTGCGGGTTCATTACACGGGTGACAAGGTCCGATGAGTTGGATGCTACCGTCGTAATCGGAACCAAGCCGATTCCCTAAAACGGTTTAGGAGTCTAAACCTGCCCACATAGGCTAGGCCACTTGGTCCAATATTCTTACTCATAACCTTCTTCTTTTGGCGTGCTCTTCGCCATTCTTTCTACATCTTCATTAACGACCGCTTTTTTGATTACGGCATAGCCTTCAAACAATAAAGGTTGTCAAAATGTTGTCAAGCGACAACGTAGAGGGATTATGTTGTCTGATGGACGAGGACATAAGAAAAACCCTTGATTTCTGAAAATATCCCCTCATGGTTGACTGTGTTTAAAACCCCACTGTTACAATTGGGTAAGACACAATTGACCAGAGGGGATTTTTTATGGCTAAAAAAGGACAAACATTTAGAGTTTATACGGAAGAGGAAAAATTGGAAGCCGTACGTCTTTACGAGTCCGGAGTATCTTCTAGAGAAGTCGCCAGAAGATTAGGCATTTCAGAAAAAAGACAGGTGTTGGACTGGGTTAATAAGGTTCGTAATGGGGAGGCACTAACAGCTTCTCGATCAAATCAGGCATGGCGAAAAGGGCGTCCACTTCGAAGAAATCAAGGTTCTCAATTATTGAACAAATGCAAACCAAATATCGATTATCATGGCTGCTCAGTTTTGCAAAAGTATCCTGTGCGGGATATTACAAATGGAGAAAGTCCAGAGAGGCAGCTGTTCGACGTAGCGAAAAGGAAGTCAATCTAAAAGAACATATCTTAAGTATCCATCGTTTGCATCCTTATTATGGTTACTTACGAATGACAGTTGCCCTTCGCAAAGAAGGATTACAAATCAATCATAAACGTGTCTATCGATTGATGAAGGAATTAGGTATTCTCTCAGTAATTCGTAAAAAAAAGGCGATTCTTCGGTAGACAGGCATCAGTTGTAAACCCGGATCGTCTGGAAAGACTGTTTAAAGCAGAAGCACCTCTAAAGAAGCTGGTAACCGACATCACCTATCTACGAGTCGGAGAACGATTTTTTTATCTATCTGCTGTGCAGGATCTGTATAATAACGAAATCGTTGCTTGGCATGTCTCTTCCCAAAACGATTTGTCACTCGTGATGAGCACCGTAGATAGTCTTTGGAAGGGAAGAGAGATGAACGGTTCCGTTCTACATTCGGACCAAGGTTTTCAATACACTTCCAGACACTACAATAAACGTTTGGATGAGTATGAGTACGGAGTACTAGGAAGTCATTCGAGACGGGGAAATTGCCTGGATAATGCCTGTATCGAGTCATTCTTTTCTCATCTGAAGACAGAAATGATGTATCGATGCTCGGCAAAATCATTTGAGGAATTAAATCAATCTGTTGAAATATACATTGCATTTTATAATCAGAGTCGTTTTCAGAAAAAACTAGGCAACCGTTCCCCGATTGAGTATCGGAAAGCGATCGCCTCGTAACTATGGGTTTTTAGGCAGTCTACTTGACAGGGTTACGACCATGGGTGCTTTTTCTATTAATTAATTGTAAGTTTATACGGACTTGCTATACCAAAATCAGATGGGCTATGTCCATAAACCTTGATATATACCTGATCACCAAGACCTAACTGGAGGCCCAGAACATCTGCACCACCTTGTCCAGAATCGGTTGGTGAATACGTATTTTTCACTCTTCCATTAGCCGAGATATAGATCACATCAAAATCATAGTTTTTATTCATTGGAGATTCTAATAGGATGGAGATACCCTCTCCAGTTCGATTATCATATTTGTACCAATCTACATCATTACTATCGAAAATTGTCTGGGAGGCGCTTCCGTATTTTTTGATAAGAACTGCCTCATTCTGGGTATCGCCATAACCATCACTAGCAAAGGCAGATTGAGCACTCATAGTCAACGCAGCCAACACCATGCTAGAAGACAATAGTTTTCTTAAAGTATTCTTCATTTTTTTCTCTCCCTTTTATCCAATTGATTACAATTTTAGTATATTTTACTAGTGGTAAATTTTCAACATTATTACTCTTTTATTAATTGCATTGAAAGCAAAAACTTTATCATGCCTCGCTTACTAAGTTATGATCTTTCGGAAGCTTTCTACAGAATGATTTTCAGCGAATGTAAAAGCCACCCGATGATCCGGATGGCTCCCACTTTTCGCTGTTCATGATTTTTTGGTTCGGTACCTCACACTATTGCTTTACTTTACTTGCGTCATAGCCTCTCTGAGCTGCTGTACCCCGCTCCTGGTTGTAAAGCTGCCCTTGGTACTTATGGTCCTCACAGCATTTGTCAGATTTCAGCTTTGGACATCCTTGCTTAATGCAGAATTTTTTCAGCGCTATGTCTTTCACCTACCATTTCAACGAAAGAGCCGCCCGGTTATTTACCCGAGCGGCTTATTCATCGTGCGTACATTTAGTATAGAGCGTTTATCGATTGACTTTCAAAAACCGTCAATAACGTCAGATGTGTCAAATATGTCAACCTTTCAGGTGCATATATACGTATACTTTTTTCAGACTTTCTATACGAACATCTTCATTCGTGAAAACTGTCATACAGGTAGAGCAAAGGTTTTGTTAGTAAGAATGAGAAGAAGATGTTCATTGGACTCTAAGTAACCCACAAAAAAACCTTGAAAAGCAAAAGCTATTCAAGGTAGTAATAATTACCTGATTTTATTAACCGAAGAACCAAGCTTCGCCATTTTTATCGTCTACCATTACAAACATTGGTCCTTCTAATAGACTACCTGTTTTTGTTCTTACTTCAAAAGCTACAGCCCAATTATTCGGGTTTGCTCGAGACTTATTAATACTAACGAAATTTAGCGTGTAATGTTCTGATGGATGTTTATCTACTAACTCAAACGCTATTCGTTTTGCTTCATTCTCTGTCATCGAATCCCTCCATAATCCAAAATGTAATCAATCGCATGTTGTTTTTCTCTTTCATTTAACATATTCCATCGCTTACTTGAATTAGACAGCAATATCGAACACAAATTGTTCAGGTGCATTAAATTGTGTCAAATCATTGTAAGGAACTCTTCCTTGAGTACGTGGTAATTTCAAATATGCCTCCTTTCCAATATTTCTATATTGAATATAATGCGAGAGTTCATGCCATACTTCATATTGGGTTGGATTACTTCTTAGATATAGTTCACCGTCGTTAGCGTTGAACGCTCCTCCCTTATTAGGTGGTAAAAATTCGTCCCCAACCTTTAATGTTACTCCTCTTTTTTCAAGATATTTGCCTAAAAGCTTCAAATCTTTTTCACTGTAGAGTTTTCCACCAAAGCGAGTTGTCTCTTCTACATAATCAATTTTACCGGTTGCCTTCTTTCCTTTCCTTGCCGCATCCACTAAATCCTTAATGTTTTTACTTCTCCCCAGCGTAAGTGCACTCAAGGCAAGTCCACCGATTGCAATTCCATCCGCGAGATCAACTTTATCATCCCTCAATGTATCCAAGTCTTCTTGCATTGGCTCGATAAATCCTTCCCTTACGAACGCTCCAACACCCTTGGGCAAATCCTCTGCCGCCTTCTGCAACTCTCTTGGCAAATCATTAGCAGCTTTCTCCAAAGCCCCTGGCAGCTCACTTGCCGCTTTTTGCATCGCAGCAGGAACGTCTCCCAGTATTGAGATTCCTTTTACGAAATTATCCCACATACTAGGCTTTTCCTGCGGATTTTCGCAAGCTGGTCCTTGCCCAAAGCCAGCAGCAGACGGTCCGCTATTTGTTGAAGACTGATTTCCTATCGTCACACCACCTAAATCCTGCCCGTCATCTTCAATCTTGATCTGCCCACAATAGAAACACATATTCGTTGATTTATTAAGCAATGCCGGATGGCCACCGACCATTTTGTCCGCTTTCCCATCTATCCATGGCATTGTGGTCAGAGGTGTGCACGGCATTGGTGTAAGTACACCATTGTTGGCTGCTGTGGCAGAAGCGACTGTGGGATTTTGTAGGCTGCTGCACTTTCCGAATGGCATGATATTTACGTTAGGAACAAAATCCATGATGTTCATTTGCGGCTTTCCTTTTACAAAAACACCATGGCTGAACGGCATTTTCAGCCGACTCTGTTTACTTCCGCTGCTGCATGATAAAATGGCTCCCACAACCACGTAGCTCTTGCGTTCAGCACTTGACTGCTGGATATTGATTCCTTCAATATTGGGCAAACAGTCTCCTCCTCTCTGTAAAGGTTTCTATACAGATGGGAGATTCTCATGTTGATCGATACATCCGATATCCAATCTATATATAAAAAGGAAATAATACCCACGTAATGAAGTATCGGATGTGGAACGCACACTAAACAATAGATACAAAATAACAAACGCACCATTATAACCATAGGTTTTTAGAACCACAAAAAGCCACTCGGATCATTCCCGAGGGCTTCTTCATCATGGATTGCCTGAGTATTTATGCATCTGCTCTTCTTTAAAAAAGTCATTCCGCCAACCTTTCAGGAACCTAACAATTCCTCACTGTACAGCTCCTTTGCTAATCGGTTAACGATACCCCGCTTAATCTCATTTAATCGTTGTCGGGAAACTCCTACATGTCGGGCAATGCTGTTCATACGTATCCCGTCCACCATACATTCAAGGACTGTTCTGTACTTATTATCCTCAAGATTATTTGCAAAATCATTTATTTGCCGCACCTTCTCTTCAAGGCTTTTCATTCGCTCGATGCGCTTTTCATACCGTTCTTCCGGAATGGTCAAGGTGGAGAGGCGTAAGCCTTTCCCGCTCGGCATACCTGCAGCATCGCCATAGGTAGCGACCAATTTCTCTTGTATCGACGGATTCGAAGATATCGCCTTGTCGATTTCCTTCCTTAGACGCTCAACCTCTTTCACCATCCAATGGTAATCTTTGATTTCTTCCTCTACCTTTTGCACGACTTCAAGAGCTGGCTCAAGATTGATATAGGCGAGCTGCCCGCTCCGATCAAGAAACCCTTGATTCTCAATGATGTATTTGTCCCACTCCGGGCAGGTTTCGATCTTACCAACGTGGAGGTTGTGGACACCACAGATCGATTTCTTGCCCCATTGAGTAGCGGGGCATTTTTCGCATACTTTTTCGATCAGCTTATCATTCACCTACACCACCTACCCTTTTCTTAATTCTCCTTTAACAAATCGTGTGTTGTGTAAATTTGTTCTACAGCATTATTTTTGGTACAATTTGGATTATTCTTCTTTTTGAAAGGATGCTTTTGATGATTTACTACGTTTGTTTAATCGTCGCTTTGTTTTTCCTAAGCTTTTTTTTATACTCTCCGGCAAATAATCCATAATCAAAATAAATATCTTGGTTCTGCAATCACTACAGCATTTTTAGGAGCATACGTGTTTCTTTTGATTGTTGATGTTGTTCCATATATTTAATTACCGTCGTGTTAACTCCCCTAGAGTCATTGTACTTTTACATTTCTAATAACCCCCCATTCTTCCTAAACTGGTAAAAAGAAATTTGATATACTAATAATTGTTTTACACTCTCTTTTTATTGAAAGGACTGAATTATGCCCAGGTAAAAATTACGATTCCATTCAGATCAATAATTTGGGAGGTAATTTTATGGAAATGAAACATTTAGAAACCCAAAGACTACGACTAAAACCTATAGAAATCAATGATGCCCCTTCTTTATTTACCTTTTGGTCAGATCCTATTGTCTCAAAACATATGAACATTGAAACATTTACGGAGGTTACGCAGGCTGAACAAATGATTTTACTTCTCCAAAATCTTAGCCTTGAACAAAAAGCATGCCGTTGGACAATTGTTTTAAATCAAACAAGTCAGGTTATAGGCTCGTGCGGATTCAATTACTTTGATTTCGAAAATGAAAGAGCCGAAATTGGTTACGACCTTGGTTACCCCTTTTGGGGAAATGGTTTTGTCCCTGAAGCCTTACAATCATTAATTTCTTTTGGCTTTAATGACCTAGGTTTAAATAGAATCGAAGCAAAAGTTGAGCCAGAAAACATAAACTCAGTTAAGGTCTTAAAAAAATTACATTTTGTCGAAGAAGGTATATTACGACAATATGAAAAATCAAAGGGGCAATTAGTTGACTTGACCATGTATTCTGTATTACGCGAAGATTGGAATGAACACACCATTTAAATCAACAGCTTAAATATCCTTACTTTATCGGGTGGCCATCAAGTATTCTGGCCACCTATATTTGGGGGTTCTGGTATCCTATTCAAATTAACTATTGTGTTAATCTACCTACTTAATTCCATTTGTTGTAAGATGGTAAAAAAGAATTGTCCTAATCCTTAGATGGAGTTGTATTAATTGACTATACGTTTAGAAGCAGCAGTTCAGATTAGTGGCTCTACATTTTCCCCTCTACTCGTTGAAGAAAAAACGGGCTTGCTCTTGTCAAGAAAATTAGAAGTAGGTGGATTGACCACAACTGGACCATTCAAAGGGACACCATCAAGTTTCGGTAGTGCCTCTTTATACCCTCCCCCAAACCTTTCTACAAGCAATGATGTCTACGCCGAACTTGACTGGATTGTTAACGAATTATCACTGCACATTGCCTCGATCAAAAGTTCTGGTGCGGATGACATTTACATAGATGTTGCGGTTTACTACAAAGACCAATGTAATTTTGCTTTAGAACCTGAGCTATTAAGAAAAATAGCTGGCCTGAAAATTGCGTTCTGGGTAAGCTGTTATGAAGAAATCGTTGATTAACTAATTACACAATTTGTTAAATATCTATTATTTGTTTAAAATTTACTCAGAGGTGATTATTCTGTCAGAAAATATCAGAACTGTTTACACATACGATTGCTATGTTTGTAAAGTTAAAACCGACATAATTGATCCCCCTGGTCTCACAAAAAGGTTGGAAATCACTGATAAAATACCCGATATAAGCGAAATTAACATCGACTGGTCTGCATTTAACTGTCCGAAATGTGGAGCTAGTGAGGTGAACGTATCTTTTTGCTTGCAAGCTGAAACATGAATTAACAACTTGAGCATTGTGTTAATTACTGTTTGCCCCGACCGATCTAGTTGTCTGCTACGATGACGGCCGACCACAAGACCCTCGCAACCTCTTAAGACACTACAAACGAATCAAGAAGAAAAGCGGACTCCCAGCAATTCGTTTTCATGATCTCCACACTCACGCCACTATGTTATTACAGATGGGCGAGCATCCTAAAGTTGTATCTGAACGTCTTGGGCATAGCCGGGTTGGAATTACAATGGATGTATACAGCCATGTCATGCCGGACATGCAAAAAGATGCTGCTGACAACTTCGAGAAAATGATGAAACAGAAATACCTCAAAATGACTTTAGTTGAATAAAGGTTGTCAAAATGTTGTCAAGCGACAACGTAGAGGGATTATGTTGTCAGATGGACCAGGACATAAGAAAAACCCTTGATTTCTGGTAATATCCCCTCATGGTTGACTGTGTTTAAAACCCCACTGTTACAATTGGGTAAGACACAATTGACCAGAGGGGATTTTTTATGGCTAAAAAAGGACAAACATTTAGAGTTTATACGGAAGAGGAAAAATTGGAAGCCGTACGTATTTACGAGTCCGGAGTATCTTCTAGAGAAGTCGCCAGAAGATTAGGCATTCCAGAAAAAAGACAGGTGTTCAAGGTTCTCAATTATTAACAAATGCAAACCAAATATCGATTATCATGGCTGCTCAGTTTTGCAAAAGTATCCCGTGCGGGATATTACAAATGGAGAAAGTCCAGAGAGGCAGCTGTTCGACGTAGCGAAAAGGAAGTCAATCTAAAAGAACATATCTTAAGTATCCATCGCTTGCATCCTTATTATGGCTACTTACGAATGACAGTTGCCCTTCGCAAAGAAGGATTACAAATCAATAACAAACGTGTCTATCGATTGATGAAGGAATTAGGTATTCGCTCAGTAATTCGTAAAAAAAGGCGATTCTTCGGCAGACAGGCATCAGTTGTAAACCCTGATCGTCTGGAAAGACAGTTTAAAGCAGAAGCACCTCTAAAGAAGTTGGTAACCGACATCACCTATCTACGAGTCGGAGAACGATTTTTTTATCTATCTGCTGTGCAGGATCTGTTTAATAACGAAATCGTTGCTTGGCATGTCTCTTCCCAAAACGATTTGTCACTCGTGATGAGCACCGTAGATAGTCTTTGGAAGGGAAGAGAGATGAACGGTTCCGTCCTACATTCGGACCAAGGTTTTCAATACACTTCCAGACACTACAATAAACGTTTGGATGAGTATGAGTACGGAGTACTAGGAAGTCATTCGAGACGGGGAAATTGCCTGGATAATGCCTGTATCGAGTCATTCTTTTCTCATCTGAAGACAGAAATGATGTATCGATGCTCGGCAAAATCATTTGAGGAATTAAATCAATCTGTTGAAACATACATTGCATTTTATAATCAGAGTCGTTTTCAGAAAAAACTAGGCGACCGTTCCCCGATTGAGTATCGGAAAGCGATCGCCGCGTAACTATGGGTTTTTAGGCAGTCTACTTGACAGGGTTATGACCAGTACCCTATTGGATTATCTAGTGGATACCCTATATTAGGCTCCACACAGCGCGGATCATTTTTACCCATTTTGAATCCGAGAATACCTCTTTCAGTAGCTGGAAAGTGCACGTATCTCACTTCAATTCTTTGCAAACCCACAGCCCTCCTTCTTGATTAAAACGATATTTTCATCCATTGTTTTGACATTATTCAATTGGAAATAGTTCTTTCAACTCATTTATAATCGTTTCTGTGTGTTCAGCTTTGACACGATTTGCTTCATATGCAGTACTAGTAGCGTTACTAAGATAGGTATAATTGGTTGCATCGTTTTCAAGTTTTTGGATATATCTATGCACTTGACCAACCCTAATCTGTTTTGTTCCTCTTGTTTTCTTTGTATTCTCCATTTTAAGCTCCCTCACTCAAAGCTGTTTGCATAGAATCGCTGTTTTATCTACTTTTCTTTCCTTTTAACAAGATAACTCATAATATAAATATGATAATAAAGCAATGAAGCTATTGCCCCAAGCTGGAATAATCCTCTAGCATCTGTTATATCTAAAAGTATCTTTCCACCTGACAACAAAATTAAGGTAAGAAAAATAGCCAAGATACCAGAAATCAAGTAAGCAACAACCTCAAAAAAATACTTGAATAATGAATTTGAAATCTTTATTTTCCTCCTGATAATATCAATTAGTAATGAACAAGGAACGCCCAACAATATATAGACTGGAGTGGCATAAATCAGATAAATCATTACCAGACTGATAAAAGATAGGTAGTGTACGTTAGGTTCACGATCAATTTCTGGAGTATAGTTTAAAAACGCTAATGACAGGCAAAGAATTGCTGATGATACTAACGCAATTAATATTTTTCTAATCACTTTTGCCTCCCAATCAAGTTACCTTTTTATCTGCTTTTGAGTTTGATAACGATTTCGATTTCTTCACCTTCTGAACATCCTTGATGTACCACTTTCCACCATCTTTAACTACAGTTCCTTTTACACTGTATTCCCTCATTACTTCAGCTCCCAATCAAATCTTGTTTTTATTGGAAAGAAAAAAGACACTTCATAAAGAAGTGCCTAATGTAGTTACTTTGTTGAATCAATAGCATCAAGCAGTTCTGCTTCATTTATTGAAGGAAGAGATTCTTCGTCAGTAATGTTTTCAAATTCTACATTATCAGAATTCTTAGCACCAAAACTGCTAGAAGCGTCCGCTTTAAAAAGTTGATTAGGAGTGTTGGGAATTAGAATGAGTTTATTTAGAGTGTCATCGTATTTGCCATTTAGAAATAATAAGTATTCGCCTTGTTGAAGGGATTGAAACTCGGGGGCAACTATGTTTACCATATCCTTACCCTTATTTGTATCCACACCAATTAGACGGTACATCTCAATAGTATCACCTTCAGTAATTTCTTGATCTGTTTGATTACTGTATAATTTATCGACTTGAACATCATAAACATGGAATACAATCTCACCAACGACTTCTTTTCTAAAATTATCAGAAACCTTACCTTTGATGATTACTTTGGAATCTTTCACAATATCATTCGTAGATTTAAATGTTTTAGCTAAGACATTACTGTGACTATGTGTGCTACCCCATTCTTTATATGCCAAAGCTGAACCAACTCCAACTGCCAGTGCTAGAACAGTAACAAAGGTTATCATTTTTTTCAATGTTAACACATCCTTTCTTAATATTATTTGCCGTATAGTTCTATAATGTTGTTTTTGTCGTGCCTTGTTGGGCCATCTACATCCCAATCAAAAACATCACTATAATCCATAATTGAATCAATTCTGCTATCATCGATGTGAGCAAGACCAAGAGTGTGTCCAAATTCATGCGCCATCATGTTGATTGTGTCATCTTCATCAAGATCATCACAAAGATAACGCACAATTACAATTTCAGCAGAAGCATACGGGGAGCGATTTTCTCTGCCACGATCATCATAAGGAATACCATATCCGTATGTACCACTCCAGCCTAAATAATTGTCAGCATCTCTGGAGAGGTGTTCAAGAGAAATAGCTCCAGTTTCATCAGAATCGGCTGGAATAAGATCAATGCTGCTGAAACCATTCCATTTATCGGCAGTAGTCCAAAGTACGTCAGAGTACTTAGATTCTAGATTAAGGTCTTCATATGTAATGGTTGAGATGTCCCATTCACCACCCAGAAAATTTGCAAATGCACTTGTTGTAAAGAAAGAAAGTGAAGCGACGACAGTAAATAAACCAGCAGCAACTTTTGTCCTTTTGCGCGACATAAAATATCCTCCTGATCAAAATTATTTTTAACAGTAATACCAGAATATAACATCATCCGACAATTGTAAAGATTTGGTTAATTTTGTTTGTTAATTCAGATTAAAAAACTACTTTCATTTGAAAAGAGGTGCGGCTGAATTTCGCACAAGATTACCAAATGTCTGGTTTGATACCGAATACAATACATATCCCAAATCAACTGTAAATGTCTCCATTCAAGATGGAGACATTGTTCACCCAACAGAAAAGAATGTTGAACTGATTGACTGGTTGTTGCAGATTAGTAGCAACGAAATGATATTGTTTTAGATCCCTTCATGGGTTCAGGGACAACTGCTGTTTCATGCACAAAGAACAATCGTAAGTTTTTTGGATTTAAAATTGAAACTAGATATGTTGAGTTATCTAATAAGCGTATCGAGAGTACATACATTAAGCAGGGGGATCAAAAAATATTAGAAGAATTTTAATCTGAATAAAAAGTTGATTTAATCGAAAAGAGGTGAAATTACGAGGAAGAGTAATGAGGCTGCTATATTACCCGAAAGAGAGCCGCAATGTAGGCATAATTACTGAATTGATGGGGATGAAAACTTGTTCTGCATCAATTGTGGACATGTAATTGTGGTTCCAAAAACTGAATAAAATAACCGTTTTATTCACTTCTTTACTGCCCCTCTTAGTCACCTTTGAAGATAAACCAACTTTCAAACCTTTTCACCACATCATTGGCTAACTCAAGGTCAAACTCTAAAAATCTATTGAAGAGAGACACTCTTGCAAATTCCATTAAGTCTGATTCAACCATTTCTAGCTTTGCAATAAACCCCACATAATCAAAATCAATATAGTACAGTTCATTCTTGTCTACATCTTCTTCATTAGAATCATCCGACCAAACACGCACTATATTATCAGCGAATTCCATTCTTGGTGTTGGATTATGACCCATCCAAGGGCTTTTCCTGTCAATAACACTATCTAGCACATCTCTCCAAGCTTCTAGACCAGAACAACAACTCGGAGGAATTATCCTATCATTGCTTTCGAAATAGATTCCTCCTCCAATTACTACATCCGATTCATCAAATAATCGCTTTAACACTTCATGAGGTGTACCCTTAATGTCTATATTGTTGTATCCCAAAAGCATCGCAATAAACAAATCAACTTCATCACTAGTAGTTTGACCTGTTAACTTGACATATTCAGTATAAGCCACATCTGTATTCAACCAATCAGGTATCTGATAATAAGGCTCTTTTATAACTGCAACAACTAACGGGTAATGCATGCAACACTCTCCCTAATTAAATTCTCATTTTATTGTAGTAGGTGATTGTCAATTTTCTTTAATACTTCTTTAACATAATCCTCAACATCCATGAAAGTAATGCCAATTTTCCCATTAAGGTTATACCTAACTCTATTCTCTTTGTCACCTACAAATAGATCAATTGTTATATAGTTATCTGTTACAGATGCGGCAACGTTTGAATGACTTATCATTTCAGTATTTCTTGTTTCATTAAAAAACACCGATGGAACACCTTCGTGGATCGCTTCATTCCTTATAGAGTTTATTTCTTTATGTGATTTACAATTGACTCTTGAATGCTTTATTGGTGTAGAAGCGAGTGCCGCTTCAGGATTTTTTTCAATATATTTATTAATCTTGAACAAAATCTTATCAACGATATCCAAAACACTGTCTGCACTTAGAAAGAATCGTCGTATATCTCTTTGAATTTCGTAAATGTCAATCGTCTTTTTATCATTAACAATACTCACGTATTGACTTAAAATATTATAATCTTCTACTAAAACTCTATATGAAAATAGTGCATTAACTAAACCAACTTCTAGGATTTTTACTAGTGGATCTTTATCTTTCTTATTCATAACTTTCTCTAGAAGGGTAAGTGCTTCTGGTAATACAGAGTGCCAGATATCGCTCTCATCTAAAAGCATTTCGGCAGCAGAGGTTTCGGTTATCATAATTTATGTTCTCTCCTTTTCAAAGGAATATTAATTTCATTTAAACATCTGACCTGTTAAAAAACCTAACCCCATTTGTGCAATTCCCCCAGCGATCCAACTGTTTTCTCTATTTTTTCTGAGTACTGAGCAAGGCTGCCTTTCTTTACTTTCTCGCTGTCTTCGAGCAGTTCTTTAATTTCCTCAATCATTTGACGCAGCTCTTCTTTATCAGACCCTCCTTTTTCCTCTATTAACTGATCAACCGCAGCGAAATTAAATGTGTTGTTAATTGTGGCATTACCATGAGTAGCAATATTAGACCTATATATAGTTCCAATATTAAAATTTTGCACAGGTGCAACTCCTCTCTCCAATTCAATAGAAGATAACTTCTTGACCTTCACTTGATAATGAGCTGGTTCACTAGCGAATGATTCAAAATAACCTCGATCCAGCACTAAATACTTCTCTTCTAGTCCACTAGGCAACGTGCAAATCAAATAGTCTCCTTCTTCAACAGGTAACTTAGAGTCTTCGATGAATATCAAGTTTCGCTGGACATCTGCCTCCACATTTTCGATGACAGTGCAATTTTGTTATTCCAACTTTATTATTTCATTACAAAATCCAGCAAACATCTGACTCACTCTCCCAATAATATTAGACATTTATTTCTACACTTTCATTTCCAGTTCAATTCTATTATGACCCTTCTTTACATTTGACAATCTTTTAATTGTATATTGAACATTTATAATTGCCACTAGCACCATCACAATTTTATTCTGAGCAAAAAATATTCATAATCCACCTTCTTAATAAAATCTAGTTTATATTCACATGCCAATTATACCAAATATTACACATAGCATGGGCGTTCCTATACTTGAATGAACAAGGATGGGTGGAAAGACAGTCAGAATTAGCAATATCGAATAGGAATCAATTGATTTAATGCTATAATTCCCTATGTAAGACCCCGAAACTTACTAACTTTAAAGGAGTGATATTATTGGCGACTGGTTTTGTTAAAAAGGACAAACAAAGGGATTCTTCGTACTACGAAGCAACACTAGGAGTAGATGAGAACGGAAAGAGGATTCGAAAAAAAAGCGCTTTGAAACCAAGAAAGAGGCTCAACAATCATTAGCAGATTTATTAAGCGCTGCGAATAAAGGTGATTACGTTGAACCATCTATAGTACTGAAGGGATTCTTTATGTGAAGCAAACATTATCTCACGATGGGCAGAAATTCTCCCCATTACCTAAAACGGCATCAGGCAGAAGATCTATTACAATTCCATCTGAAGTAATTCACGATCTCAAAAAACACAAATCGATGGTCAGGCACGCCACAATTACCCAGAAATTTGAATAGAACCTATCAGCGCCTACTTAAAACAGTAGATGTTCCCAAAATTCGATTTCACGACTTACGTCATACCCATGCAACACTTCTACTGGTGCAAGGTGTTAATCCCAAATTAGTAAAAGAACGGCTGGGTCATGCCACCATTAAAATTACACTTGATACTTATACACATGTTTTACCGAGTTTGCAAAAAGATGTTGCTGAAAAGTTTGGAAGGAGTTTTTTCAAGTCAACAGTTAACGAATAGTATTTGCCAGCCAGGTACGAATCCCGACCATTTGCCAAATCGTAGAATATGGAGGTTAGTGACTGTGGCTAATCAAAGCATAAAATAAAAAACCCTTGATTCCTCAAGGGTTCTAACGTTCATACTATGGTGATCCGGACTGGGTTCGAACCAGCGACCCCCACCCTGTCAAGATGGTGCTCTCCCAACTGAGCTACCGGATCATGGGATATGTGTGTGATCGTTTAATGGTGGGCCCTGTAGGACTCGAACCTACGACCAATCGGTTATGAGCCGACCGCTCTGACCAACTGAGCTAAGGGCCCGAATCGTATCGGACGTCGATCACATTTATTACTATACAGCATCGTAAAATGGATTTCAAGAGTAAATGAATAATTTCTTGTAAAAATTTTCACTCGTACCAAAAGAACACTAAGAAACCCAGTGAAATCAGGCTTGTTTTTCCCTTGTAAAAAGCCATTCCCCACCGCTGCTGCCCACATCCCCCCTACGAAACATGGGGATTCCCTACATGATGGCATCACATCATACATGACTGCATCAAGCATATGAGCTACACCGGTGAAGAATTGGCTCCTGACAAACTAAAGGCGATCCAATAAAGGTACAACAAGAAACAAGATAATTAGGTAACGATCGAAACAAACTCCCTCATCCTAAACCAAACCTACCTACCCCGCCTGCTCCGTCCCTTTCCCCTTCTCCTCGACACGCAGCTCCGCTTCCTGTTGCTTCAACGCCTCACTCCGTGCCAACTCCGCCTCCTGCTCATCTCTCATCCGATGTGCCATGCGGCTAGAGGCATTGGCTGCTACACTCGCCACGAGGTCGTCCAAAAACGTGTGTACACGTCCCTCTGCCGACTTGGTATCCAGCCTTTTAATCACCCCGACCTTGTGCTTATCCAAATGTCCAAAGGTGGTCACCGCGATACTTCCATATCCAAATACGGAGCCTAGCGCCAATGTTTCGTCGCATCCGAACAGTCCTTCATCTGACGCGATGATCGATTGGAGCGGCTCGGACAAGAGGCCCTTCTCTGCTAACGTATCCAACTCAACGCCAACCAAGATGGCGTGCTGCATTTCCCTTTTTTCCAAGACTGCTTTCACGCTCTCGATGCACTGCGCCATTGTGAGATCTGGATGGTAAGGCGACTGCATGAGATAGACGATCTCCGCGATATCGTCCACCGTCACTCCGCGTTCTGCCAAACGTGCGAGAGCAGCGTTTCTGACTTCGATGCTGTGTACTTGCTTCTTCATATAAGAGACAACCCCTTCCACAAATCGAGTGAAGTCGTTTCCTACCATAGTATCACACGCTGACCAAATTGCGACAATCTTTCGGCCACAGCCTGATCGTGCACCCAAACTCTTGGGCATGCCCGCTCGCTCCTGTATAATAATGAACAGGAATATCCCAATAAGGAGGACACCGCAGTGGCCCTTGAGGAAATTATCTTGGAAAGCCGGTTTTTGGGGACACCGGAAAAGCTGATTGTCTACACACCCCAACGCTACTCGCCACTCTACTCGTATCCAGTCCTCTACGTACAAGATGGAGAAGATTACTTGGCAATGGGCCGGATGGCTTCTTTGCTGGATCAATTGAATCGGGACAAAGAATTGCCTGATATCATCGCTGTCTTTCTCCCTGTCGAGAAAAGTAAACGGCACGACCGTTATCATCCGGATGGCAAGGAGCATATGGCCTACCGTCGCTTCCTCGCCGATGAAGTCGTGAGCTATGTCGATACGCATTTCTCCACACATCCTTTGGGGAACGCACGAACACTTCTTGGCGAATCTTTGGGCGGTGTCGTCTCACTGTTCACTGCTCTCAACTATCCACATACGTTTGGACAAGTTGCCTGCCAATCGATTGCCATGGACGCAAAGTTAAATCGTCTGGTAGCTGACGCTGACTTTTTCGTACCGCAAACCTTTTATTTGGAAATCGGGACGGAGGAAACAGCAGTAAGCACGGGGCGCGGCACATTGAATCTTCTAGCGGCCAATGAAGAACTGCGCGAGATTTTGGGCATGAAAAAAGCCACCCTCGTTTATGAAACGTTTGAGGGTGACCATACGTGGGGCCACTGGCAGCGCAATCTACCGCGTATGCTAATGACGCTTTACGGGTAAACTTACCGTGGCTGTTCTTCTTGTGGACCTTCATCCTTGATAGTCGATACGAGTGCCTCTTCGAATTCTCCTTTTCGTATCACAGTCAAGATCGTGAAGGTCAGCACAGACAGTAGAAGCAGAACGAGAAAAATGAATGTGATCATCATAGCCGTATACATGCAGTGCGGCACCTCCTTGCACTACACAGTCTTTCCTTTGGCGCAAGGAATATACGGACCCGCGCTTAACATTACACAAATGAAGAATTTTCTGTTAAAATAAGATCTTGTAGAGCATGATAGATAGTAAGGAGGAGTGGTTCTGATGATGTACAGTATCGTAATATTCCCATCTAGCAAGGTGCAAGAAGTAGCCAACTCTTACCGGAAACGTTATGACCCGGGCTATGCTTTGGTTCCTCCGTATATCCGTTTGAAGGAAGCCTTTGAGCTGGACGAAGCCAAGCTGCCTGAGCTGGTGAGCCATCTGGAGCAGGTTGCCTCCTCTACCGACAGCTTTTCGGCTCATTTCCATCGGGTATCTTCTTTCCACCCTACCAACAACGTGATCTATTTGGCTGTGCAAAACAAAGAACCATTTAACGAGCTGCATCAAAAGATTGCCAATCAGTGTGTGAATGAAAAAGAAACCTACGCATACGTACCGCATCTGACCATCGGGCGCGACCTGTCCGACGATGAGCTGCGGGATGTAACCGGCCAACTGAGCATGGCAAAAATTGACCTGACCAGCGAGATTGATCGCTTCCACTTGATTTATCAGCTAGAGGATGGCATCTGGAGTGTTTACCAGACTTTCCTTCTCAAAAAATAAACACCTTTCCTCAAATACCACCCCTCCCTGCGTATCCATCGTAGGGAGGGATATTTTCTAACAAAGGACGAATACCAATGAACCTGCAAACCTACCAGATCCAAAGAGTCACCACTGAGCAAGAATTGGCGGATGCCCTGTCTGTACGCCGAGTTGTTTTCATCGAGGAACAGGAAGTACCGGAAGACTTGGAAATAGATGAGCATGATACATTGGATAGCGGAACAATTCATTTTGTGGCCTACCGCGATGGAAAGCCAGTGGGTGCAAGCCGTCTCCGTACCTACGCACCTGGGGTGGGAAAAATTGAACGGGTGGCGGTTGCTAAAACAGAACGGGGTACCGGGCTGGGCCGCCAAATCATGCTCGTGATGGAAGAGATGGCCAAACAACATGGGTATGACAGCCTGAAGCTGAACGCACAGACGCAAGCCCAACGGTTTTATGAAAAGCTCGGCTATGAACCTTTTGGCGACTTATTTGACGATGCCGGTATCGAGCATATTGCGATGGTCAAATCCATTCGCGAATAACAAAAGCTGCGGACAGCTCCATTCCCTCAGTCGGAAAAACAACCTCGTTTTCGCAATGATCATCATGCGAAGCGAGGTTGTTTTTCATTGGCACCAGAGAAAAGAATTATTTCACCAGCGGTTTCCGGATTGCCTCAATCACGCGATCAAAAGAGTCAGCACCGTAGCCCTCTGCTACTTTCTGTGTGGCCAATGCTAGCAATGGCGTCAACCAATCAACGGGGACTCCCTGTTCCTTGCTGGCATGAATGATGTGTTCAAGTCCTAGTTTATTCGTATTTAAATTGGACACATCGGTCGTGAAGTTTCCTTCATCACGGGCACGTGCGGCAACCGGATCTGTTAACAGCGGAGCAATCAAGTGATTTACCCAGTTGGTTGCGTATGGAAGAAACTCTGTTCCTGTTATGTTTGCCGTACTTAATAGGGCATGGGCATGCATGGAGCCATACCAAGCCCCATACATCATGGTGAGCAGAGATAAATCGTAGATCAACGGAACACCATGGTCTTCACTTAGATAGGCAGCGTTGCCTCCCAGCAGTTTCAATGTCGGTTCATATGCTTCAAACAGAGCCTTCGACCCACCGTAGAAAATGAGTGTTTCGGGCAGTCCAATCATTTGAGGAACAGCCATGATCGCTCCATCGAGATATTGCCCACCGCGCTCGCTTACCCATTTGGCTGTCTTGCGTGCATCCTCCGGGGTTCCGGTGGTGAGGTTGACAATGACACGCCCTGATAATTCTTTTTCCAAGGGTCCTAGCAGCTCTTGCATAACTTTGTAGGTCGATAAGCAGACAACGACCAAGCTGCTTGCCGCGATTGCCTCTGCTACACTCTCCGCCAGCACTGCTCCCTTCTCGACTAGACCTTTGGCTCTATCTGCTGAACGGTTCCAGACTGTCGTTGGATGACCGCCTTTTAGAAAAGCATCCGCGAGTGCTACTCCCATATTGCCTAGGCCAATAACTGTTACAGACACAGGAATTGATGTTAATTTCATAGGTCGACTCTCCATTCATTTTATTTTTTGCAAGCGAGATGATCTGGAGCTACACGCAAGGTCTATCGCTCTTGATTGCGATTCTAAAGCTTTACACTAGTGTGAATGTCAATACAAAAATCAATGCTTCTTGACACATCACACTCGGTGGAATAACATGGAACCAAAAACATACGATACCGTATCTTTTGAGGTGAACGATGCAATACGTACGTGAAGATTGGATTCGGGCAGGGCTCGATATGTTGGCTGAAGCAGGCATTGACGCTGTTCGTGTGGAACCTCTCGCCAGAAAACTGAAGATCAGCAAGGGGAGCTTTTATCATCACTTTCCAGATCGTCAAGCGCTACTGGACTCCATGATCGATTATTGGGAGGAGCATGCGACCGAGCGGATCATTCGAGCGCCACACTCGGACAACATGTCGTTGGAACAGCTGTTGTCGAGCGTTTTTAGCAGCGAGCGAAAAATCGAATCCGCTATCTACAACTGGGCGAAGCAACATCCTGCCCTTTCCAAACGTCTCGTGGAAATCGAGCATCGCAGGATCGGATTCGTAGCCTCTTTGTATGAGAAAAAAGGGCTGGCTCCCGCTGATGCAAAGGCACGCGCTCAGCTCGCGTACCTCCTCTATATTGGTTGGCTCGTGCGCAGAGAGCTGGAAGCGCCTTTTGATATGTCCGCACCCTTGGATCATTTTATGTCTTGGATTTGATTCCCCCTGCCTGCCTGACAGATTGTCTTGCACAGGGATTTTTTCATCCAAAAACATACGGATACGTATCTTCTGCAAAAACCTTATGAATCAATAGGAGGCTTTCCCATGACGCATGTTTTCCCTATTTCATCGGCTATCTTTTTATTCATCGTGTCCTTGCTGCATTTTTATTGGGCCTTCGGAGGAAAATGGGGGACCGATTCCGTCATTCCCACAACAGCCGATCATTCACGCCGAACTTTTTCCCCTCGGAAAGGCGGAACGATCGTTGTTGCCTGCTTGTTGACTTCTGCCGCTTACCTTTTGCTCGCCCAGGGCAGTTATCTCCCGCCCTTAATAGCCCCTTCTTTGATTCAATGGGGATGCATTGTCTGTGCAGCTGTATTTATCCTCCGCGCAGTGGGAGACTTCAACTACATTGGCTTTTTTAAAAAAGTAAAAAATACAAAGTTTGCCCGTCAAGATACGGCATTGTTCACCCCTCTATGCTTGTGGTTAGGGATGTCATTTCTGCTTGCATTGTTTTAAGTTCACAACCCCCAAGAACGACAGTTCATGGTATTATTTCTTGATGGAACGTACAACTCTCGCAGTGTGGTTGACTACGATGAAAATAGCTCTTGTTTTCAAGGAGGGAAAACATGGATTACATTTCACCGAAAGACGCGATGTTAAAGGTGAAACGGTGGTCTAAAGATACCATAGCGGCGGGTGACTGGCACACCATCGGTCTTAAATTGGACGGCACGGCGACGGCTGTGGGTTGGAATGAGTATGGCCAATGTAATATAAGTGATTGGCGCGATATTGTGGCGATTGCGGCGGGTTGTGCCCATACCGTAGGGCTTAAATCGGACGGCACGGTGGTCGCTGTAGGTGATAATGAATATGGACAATGCGATGTAAGCAGCTGGCGCGGCATCCAACTGCCCGAAAATTAGTTTTCAATAAAACCACGAAGCCGCCGCAGATCGATCGGTGGCTTCGTGGTGCTAACGGAGAACGTTAGCGCAAAATAAGCAGCCGCAGTCTAGACTTTATTTTTTAAGTCATAGTCAGCGGCTTTTTAAAATTACGCCTTTCGCTTCGCCGCAATCGCACGTAGCTGTT
Organism: Brevibacillus sp. AG162; assembly: GCF_006715575.1. Classification (NCBI taxonomy): domain Bacteria; kingdom Bacillati; phylum Bacillota; class Bacilli; order Caryophanales; family Paenibacillaceae; genus Brevibacillus; species Brevibacillus sp. AG162. The sequence goes on along the minus strand of NZ_VFNO01000001.1, from coordinate 82,830 downwards.
CAACAGCATCCATCGCGGCGGTATGAGAGCCGAGCATCGCATGAAACGGCTCCTCTCCTCGCCAGCCATGGAAATCAGAACCGCCGGTTACAACAAGTCCGTATTGTGCTGCCCACTTGCTGTAGCGCATTTTTTGTACTTCATCGTTGTCCGGGTGATTGACTTCAATCCCGTCCAATCCGAATACAATCAACTCCTGGACCAGCTCATCATCGTCATACAGACCCGGATGAGCCAGCACCGCCACTCCGCCAGCCTCTTTGATCAGCGTGATCGCTTCCTGCGGGGTAATGCGTGGAGGATTGACATAAGCCGCTCCTCCTTTGCCCAAGTACTTATCGAAGGCCTCCGCGATCGTAGAAATGACCCCCAGCTCCATCAGTTCTTCTGCAATATGCGGTCGCCCGATGTTTTTGTCCGTGCCCTGCTTGCGGCGGTATACCTTTTCCAATGAAATGTCGATTCCGAGCTCCTGCAGCCGTGCGATCAGCAGTTGGTTACGCTCATGCCTTGTCTCTCGCAAACGGAAGAGACGCTCTTCAAAAGCCGGGTCTTCATACGGGACAAAATAACCGAGAACGTGAATATCCTGCCCCTTCCCAACGGAGCTCACCTCGACTCCCGGAATAATTTCCACGCCGAGTGCGCGGGCAGCCTCCATTGCTTCTGGAATCCCTGCTACCGTGTCGTGATCCGTGATCGCCAGTGCAGCAAGTCCTGCCTCCTTCGCCAAACGTACATTTTCCGCAGGCTCGCAGGTTCCGTCTGACGCTTTTGTATGTGTATGCAAATCTGCCATACGTTCCATCCTCGTCCACTCCTTCTTTTCTGTTTCCACAAGTCTGAATTGGTATTGCCGTACATAGTATGAGAGTAAGCTCGATTTCTCAATGGTTGAACCGAGGAGGATGTCCATGCGGTTAAAAAACAAGACCCTTACCGGTGTCGTTCAGCCTCTCTCTTATGTTGACAAAATGCTGCGGCAACAAGGCTTTCATCGATCAGGCGGGGACAGTATGCCCACGTACGATGTCGTCATGTACGATTCCGCCAGCAGCAGCGCGTATTTTTTGCGCATCCCTACGAACTACACCAGCACAACGACCGGAAAAGGGGAACTGAATGTCAAACTGGGTCATCCGTATTTGGAAGCAAAGTTCTATATGAACACCTCATCAGAAGAAGTTTTTTTCATTCCCAAGGCCGTCCGCGAAGCTGCAGAGCATAAGCTAGCAGAAATCGCCGATTACCTTTCTGCTCCCTCGGCTCCATCCTGAACATTTCTCCACAACCACCGATTTTGTTCAAACCGGTATGTCACCCTCTTTGTTTTCTGAAGCCCGACCAGGTACCCCATAAACGCCGTCCGAAACAGGACGTAACTCGAAGCATTTTCTATGGAAATGTGTAAACGCTCACACAGGAGAGTTAACGCTTCTTCTGGTGTTCTCTCCTCTACTAAAATGTCGCAGATCACCGAGAAAATCCGCTCATGCCAAGCAATATTTTTGTTCAGGGCATCATGAGAGGTGGTGGTATATGCCCCGTGCCCAGGCAAGTATCCCTTGTAGTTGGTTGCAAGCAGTTTATGAAGACTGAGTAGGGTCTCATGCGCATCCACAAGAAACGGCAGCTTGTGCTTTTCCAGAACCTCTTCGCCTAAATAACTGTCGGCAGCGAAGCAAATCTCGTCACAGACGACGCCAACCTGTTGCCAGCTATGCCCCGGCAGAGAAAGGATAAAGAAAGGTACGCCATCTATCTCGATCCCTTCATCCAGTGGAAGGAGGTGGTCCACCCGAGAAGGCTGCGCAAGCAAAAACTTGTTTTTGAGATCCTCAAGTGGTGCTGCACCCATGTTCAAGTAAATGGGCTCAAGTATGGGATTCCGAATGATCGCCTCATCCAGCGGTGGCGCATAGACTCTTGCTTCGGGCCAGCATCCGAGCAAGTAGGCGTTGCCACCGAAATGGTCGGCATGAGAGTGTGTCTGAATGATTGCAGACAAGGGCTGGGCGATAGCGTCCAGTCCTTTCTTGATTTTTTTGGCGTTTTGGGTATCCAGACCAGAATCAATCAGGATTGCTCCACGCTCACCTATGACAAGTCCTATGTTAACATGACCGGGAAAATAGCCGACACGCTCCGTTATCATTTGAAATGCTTGTCCAGACAAAACAGTCCCTCATTTCTTCCTTTTCCTATTTATTTTCTCCAAAATATCGCCTTCCCCTTCCCTGTTCCTATATCTGGTGTTCGTGATTGCATAGTGCCGCGACGAGCGATCGTCCATTTTACTCGAAATAAGCGGACCAATGATCGTATACGGTGGCAAAGGTCGTCCGAGTCCACTGAACATATGCGTAGTCGCAGCAACTGCGACGATTGTCAGCAAAGAGAAAATCATTCTCTCCATCCCGATCGTCCGAATCGAGCAAAGTACGATCAGCCCATCGATTAGAAAAATCAGCAAGGCAACGCGCAGCTTGTATCGTCTGGCAAGAAATTGCGCAAGCAGGTCTGTCCCGCCCGTATTCGTCTCGTAGGCAAGCATCAAGCCGACACCCATTCCGATTAATGCGCCGCCAGTAACTGCGGAAAAAGAAGTTGACCATAGATTCCAGCCACGCATATCCGAGAGAATATCTATAAAGAAAGCAGAAATCAGCATGCCGTGAAAGCTGTGAAAAAACAATCTGCGATCATAAAAAAAGACGATGACATACACAGGGATACTAACCAAAATCATCACGAGACCCGGCGGCATTTGCATGTAATACGTCGCCAACAAACCGATCCCGATCATGCCCCCTTCCATTAGGCGATGCGGAACCAAAAACAGATTGACTCCAATGCCTAGGAGCACGCTTCCTGTAAGAATCGCTACACTTTTTTGCAGCCAGTACATGTCGCTCTCCTCCTTGGACCGTGCTCGTTTATTTTTATGATCGGAAAGAAGCTGGTATGTCCAAGCATTGCCTAAATGCGCTCGTTCAAATCGGAACGTTTTGACTGTTCGGTTGACCTATTGGTATACTTACGAGTAACAGGAAAACCTGTAGCATGGCTCATGAAAGGCATATCCATTACAGGTTTTAGATCGAATATTTATCCGTTTTTGGTCGTACATGTAAAATACCATAATCGTATCGGAGGTGAATTCTCCTCCTTTCGCAATGCGGGAGGCGGAGGTGTGCTTGGAGAGTCCGATAGGGGAGATTACGCTGAATCTGCTGCTTGTGGTGTTTTTGGTTCTTCTGAACGGCTTTTTCGTCGCAGCAGAATTCTCGTTGGTAAAAGTTCGCCAAACTCGTCTGACCCAGCTCGTCAGTGAAGGCAATAACAAAAGTGCCCGCTACGCGCAAAAAGTCACACGTGAGCTCGACGCCTATCTTTCCGCCTGCCAGCTTGGAATTACACTGGCTTCGCTGGGGTTAGGCTGGGTCGGTGAACCTGCCGTCGCCCATTACGTGGCGCCCGTCATGGCATTTTTTCATTTCCCGTCTTATTTGGTCGGTCCGACCTCACTTGCGATCGCTTTTGCTATCATCACATTTTTACATATCGTTTTCGGAGAGCTTGCGCCTAAATCTTTGGCGATCCAAAAAGCAGAGGCCACTTCCTTATGGACTGCCGCTCCACTCATGTTTTTTTACAAGCTGAGCTATCCGCTCATCTGGTTTTTAAACGGAGCAGCCAATTTGCTGATCAGACGCCTTGGAATCGAGCCTGCCACCGAAAACGAGTCCGCTCATACGGAAGAAGAAATCCGCCTTCTCATGAACCAGAGCCATAAAAGTGGTCACATTGACCAGACCGAGATGGCTCTCGTCGACAATGTCTTCGTGTTTTCCGAACGTCTTGCCCGGGAAATCATGATCCCACGGATTGATATGATTTGCCTCTACGATGACAACACGTTTGACGAAAACCTCGAAATCATGAGAGAATCTCGCCATTCACGCTTTCCCGTAGCCCATGAGGATAAGGACAGGCTGATTGGCTTTGTACACACTTCAGATTTTTACCTCTCTGCGTTGACGGCAGGGAAAGCTGAGTTATCTGATTTTCTCCGCCCATTATTGACGGTGCCGGAGTCCATGGAAATTAGCCACGTCTTGCGCTTAATGCAAAAACGCCGTTCCCAGCTCGCCATCGTAATTGACGAATACGGAGGTACAGCAGGGTTGTTAACGATGGAGGACATTTTGGAGGAAATCGTCGGTGATATTCAGGATGAGTTCGATGAAAATGAGCGCCCTGAAATTGAAGAAAGCTCCAGCAATACGCTCTCGGTTTCCGGCAAAACTCTCTTGACAGAACTGAATGATTACATATCGATTGAAGTCGTTTCCGACGAAGTCGACACCATTGCCGGATGGCTCTACAGCCAGTTAAATGATGAGGTCGCAAAGGGCAAAACCGTCACGTTCCAAGGCTATCTTTTTGCGATCAGTGAACTGCAAAACCATCGCATAACACGGGTAAGCATCTCGTATTTGGGAGCAGAAGATTCGACCGCTCTTCCTGAGGACATCGTGTCGCTGCACTCCTAATTGAAACCAACAACCATAATGGCAAGTGTCCCCTGCCGACAGGGGGCACTTCTTATTTCCGAGGTGTCATGATGAACTACGCTTTACTAGACAACAAACCCATCCTGTTGCTTCCAGAGAACTATAACCGCATACCGTTTTGGCGCATGGCTGCCCGGCAGGACAAGGTACGCTGTCCAGCCTGTGCATCGGCGCTTCGTCTTCATGCTGGCATCAGCTTTGAGCCGCATTTCTTCCATCCTGAAGGAGCTGAATGCCCGCTTCTGACGGAAAATGGTCCTGCTCCTCTCGATTCGCTGCAAGCGATAAATGAGACGGCTGCTACTGCCTTTCAAGCTGTCTTGGCTGCTACGGCCGAAAAGGATCACAGCGAGGATCACACGAAAGAACCACTCGCTTTCTCAACCAAAGAGCACAGCGAGACATCCATAGACGAAGAAAATACAACGACCATCGGCTCCTTTCGCCTTCCGAAAAAGAGAACGATTGGCACGAGCACGACGCCTCACCCGCCAGCTCCGAAGCCACCTGTTTTCCGCAAACGCTTGATGCCGAAGAAGACCATCTCTCACATGGCTGAGCAAATGCGAGATCAACCGCTTCACCCGGGACAACAGCAAGCGGTGCACGCAACCGAGGGGCCTTTTCTCATCCTCGCCGGGGCCGGAAGTGGCAAGACGCGCGTCATGACGGCACGCACGACTCACTTGATCTCAGAGTTGGGTGTAAAACCGAATCAAATCATGGTCGTGACCTTTACGACCAAAGCCGCCGATGAAATCCGTCAGCGCATTGCCCGGCAACTACCTGCTGGACAAGCACGTGAGCTGATTGCCGGCACGTTCCACAGCATCTTTTACCGAATGCTCTTGCATCACCAGCCAGAACGCTGGGATCAACAGCGCCTCTTGAAAAAGGATTGGCAAAAATGGCGGTTGATGCGCGAGACCGGCGCGTTGCTTGGTCATGACGAGCTTGCCGCGTTAAAGGAAACAGAAATCACCGAAGCACTCGGCATCATCAGCCGTTGGAAAAACGAATACATCCTCCCCCAGGAGGTCGCGTATCGGGAAGCAACGAACGATGCAGAAAAACGGGCGATCCAGCTTTACCCTCTATACGAGGCTACAAAGAAAAAGCATCATTGGTTTGACTTTGACGACATGCTCATTGGCTGCTACGAAATGCTGCGCGATGATCCAGGACTCCTGCGCCGTTATCAGGAACGCATTACCTATGTGATGGTCGATGAGTTTCAGGATATCAATCGCATTCAGTATGAGACGGTCAAGCTATTAGCCGCTCCACAAAACAATTTGTGTGTCATCGGGGATGACGACCAGTCCATTTACGGCTTTCGCGGCAGTGATCCGCAGTACATCTTGGGCTTCACCAAAGACTTTCCGCAGGCGTCGACATTTACACTCGAGGTTAACTACCGTTCCCATTCCTCGATTGTCAGTCTTGGCTACTCGCTGATCGGTCACAACCGGGAGCGTTGGGCAAAGGAATGTCAGTCCTTTCATCACGAGGAAGGCGACGCGTATTTATTCGAGCCGGAAGACGAAGAAGAACAAGCTTCCCGGATCGTCGATGAAATTATCCATCGTCGCGAGCAAGGGGCCATTTTGGGTGAATGCGCCATCTTGTACCGCACCAATGAATCTGCACGCCCCATTTTGGAGCGCCTGAGCGAAGCAGGGATTCCTTTTCATTACACGCAAGAGGAGGATTCCTTTTACCAACGCCAGACGGTTCGCTGGACGCTGAATTATTTGCGGCTCGCGTTAAACCCGGATGACACCGATGCGCTCAAAGAAATATTGTCGACCCTCTATATCTCAGCCGAAATGTGGAATGCCTTGCGCAGTCAAGCAATTATTGAAGACAAGCCGATTTTGCACGTTCTTCCGCATCTGACACAGCTCAAACCCTATCAGCGCAAGCACATGCAGCAAATCAATGAGATTCTCACCGCGTGCAAGGATGTTCCACCTGCCCAGGCGCTCGAGCTCATCTATGAGGATGGGAAACTGCGCGACTATCTAAAAAAACGCGCGAAAGACCGGGAAGATGGCCGGGAACGTTGGAGCGACGAGCTGCAGCAAATACTGGCAGCTTCCAAGCGCCATGCGACGATCAGCGATTTTTTGGCTTATATCGATCAAATGACGCGACAAGAAAAAGAGTGGCGCACGATGCGACCACTCCCGGACGAAGCTGTTCATGTTTTAAGCATCCATCGGGCAAAAGGTCTCGAGTACGACCACGTCTTCTTGCCTGATCTGGTAGAAGGTGCCCTTCCTCATGAGTACACATTGGACGAGCTGCGAAAAGGCGGCTCCGGTGCGCTTGAAGAAGAACGTCGTCTCTTATACGTCGCGATTACCCGGGCCCGTCACAGCTTGTGTATTGGTATCCCCCGGGAGCGATTCGGACGAAAGACCCGCACCTCCCGCTTCATCGCCGAGATGGGCAGGTAAGTACTGAAAACCACCGCCCATATAAATCAAAAACTCTTCCATGTTCGTAATCAATGGAAACATAAAAAACGGGCCCCCTTTCACGCATTTTGGGTATAGTATGCGAGAAACCGGGGCCTGTTATTCTTTTTCGGAAAATTTGCTTCTCGTTACCCGCCCATAATGCTGTAGCCAGCATCGACGTGCAAAATTTCACCCGTGATTCCTCGGGAGAGATTGCTGAACAAGAAGAGAGCGGTGTCGCCTACTTCCGATTGGTCAATCGTGCGGCGCAATGGCGCTTTTTCCTCAATTTCCTTCAACACGGAGTTGAAATTGCGGATTCCTTTTGCAGCAAGTGTACGGATTGGACCAGCGGAGATCGCATTGATACGAATGTTCTCTTTGCCCAGGTCGTTTGCCAAATAACGAACAGATGCATCAAGCGCAGCTTTGGCTACACCCATGACGTTGTAGTTTTGAATCACGCGCTCACCGCCAAGGTAAGTCAAAGTCACGATGCTTCCGCCCTCCGTCATCAACGGACGAGCAGCACGAGCAACTGCAACCAGGGAGAATGCGCTAATGTCTTGTGCCAGCGCGTATCCTTCGCGGGATGTGTTGACATACTCGCCTTCGAGCTCTTCCGTTTTCGCAAACGCGATGCAATGCGCTAGGCCATGAATAACGCCCACTTTTTCTTTGATCACAGCAAATGCCGCTTCGACATCCTCATCCTTCGTCACATCGCAATTTACCAACAGCGACTCTACTCCCAATTTTTCCGTGAGTGCCGCCACGTTTTCACGCAGACGCTCCCCTTGGTACGTAAAAATCAGATTCGCTCCAGCATTATGTAAGGATTGTGCAATTCCCCAGGCAATGCTGCGGTGGTTTGCTACGCCCATGATGACGATGTTCTTTCCTTGCAACAATGTGTTCATTATGTATCTGCCCCTTTCCCAACTTATTCCCCTGCATTATAACCGATCTTGTCCATGGATACGAGGGGATAAACGAGAGGGGCAGTGTAAAAACATTTAATCGGTACTTCCGGCCTGATCGGTTAGCGCAGATAGAGCTTCAGAGGAAGCCCACGATTCCTGCAATGGATTCAACGATGTCCCCATGACCGGGAATTCAGTCAGTGACTGCAAGAGATCGTCCGTTTGCATTTGCTCTTGATGGTTCATACTGTCAGTCCACACTCCCTTCCTCCAGACTAGACTGGCTAGGAATGGGACCTTTTATGCATGCAAGTGGTTCGCGTGTAAAAAGGCAGACAAAATCAGGTACGCGGCCATCGCGCCAACAAAATAAACCCCATACTGCGCCTTTTTAGTTTGTCCGATATAAGGGACGAGATGGCTGGCGGATACATACAAAAAAATACCCGTCGTCATGGCCAGCATAATGCCAGACCAATTCGGTGGAAACATTCGCTCAGCAAATCCAAAGCCAAGAGCTCCCGCAATCGTCGCGATCCCAAGCGATGTCGCCCCCCAAAATGCTTTCTTTCTCGAGTTGGTCGCTGCCAGCAAAAGAGAGGCAATGGTTACACCATCCGGAATTTTGTGCAGCAGCATAGCCACCAACACGGATACCCCAACTTCTGAATCCATCCGCAAGCTTGCGACTAATGAGACACCTTCGACAAATGCATGCAATAAAAAACCCGTCATGACCCCAATGATTCCCGTGGAGCCAAACTCTCCGCTCGACTTGCTGATTAATTCCAAAGCAAAAAGCGTCACAAAGCCAACGAGCACAAATGGCATCAACCACAAGCTCTTGTCAGAAAAGACATGTGGCATCAAATCTAGCAGCGTAATCGCCAGTAGTAGCCCAGCCCCTGCACTGATCATCGCAAACAATGCCTCGGATGACCATGCACGCAGACATAACAGCAGTCCCCCGATACTGCTCGCCAAGGCAGCAGTCAATAGGACAATCCAGAAAACAGATTGCATCATCCGGTCCTCTCCTCACCCAACGAGCAATAACATGCTTACTCCTTCCATATGTACGCGCCTGTCCCGGTCATTATGAGCAGACAACCAAATTTGACAAAATACGACGATCTGTCCGAATCGGACGAAAGATCACTAGTTTTTAGAACCTTTGTCGATTCTCTCTTACCCGGAAAATTTTGGTGCTATAATGAGTCCACCGGGAATACCGAGAGGAAAAAAAGGAGTGATTCGGGATGGATGTACAAGTTTGGATGGCTTCAAAAGAGGTAGCTGATCGCCTTGATGTGCATGTTCGTACACTGCGTAACTGGCTGGACTTGTTCGTACCTGCACAGGAACGTCTAAAAAATCCGCAGGGTCACTATTTGATCAGCGAAGCAGGCTTTGAACTGCTCAAGGAAGTGAAGGAAAGAAAAGACAGCGGCAACAGCTCGTTAAAAGATATTCAGCGCCAACTGATAGAAGAAGGACGCCTGTCCGAGGAAATGCTCCTGGAGGAAGAACTCGCAGGTGCGGAAGAAACCGCCGTTACGCTCAGCGCCACAAACAAGCTGGGAACGGGCATGCGAGAAGTGGAAATGACCGTCCACGAGACACTCGTCCAATTTCAGCAGGAGCTCACACAACTCTCTTCTATGAATCATATGCAATCAACCATTCTGCAAAAGATTGCGGACATTGAAGAAATGCAAGAGTCCCTCCGCTTGGAAATGCGCCGTGTTACTTTTGAATTAGATCTTATGCAGCAACGCTTGACTCGTCGCAAAGAGCGCTATGCCCGCTACGAGCCTCGCTGGTCACTCAACCCTTTCCGCTGGTTTACACGTTCAGATCGCGCAGCCGAGCAGTAAATGCATGTTAGCAAGGAAAAAAATTACAAATAAAAGAAATCCTTCAACAGCGGTAGTCTCCCCCTGTTCTACTGTGATAAAATGGAACTACACAAACTGACAGGAAATCAGGACTATTTACATTCTATCAAAAAAGGACTGGGGCTTTCGTTGTGAGAAAATTGCATATTACTTCGGTAAAGCCGGGCGATGTCATCGCAAAGAGCGTATTTCAGGAAAATGGAAACGTTCTGTTGGGAATCGGGGTACAACTAACCCCCCGTTACATCGAACGGCTTGTTCAATTGGGAATTGATACCCTTTACATTCAAGACAAGCACACTGAAGATATCATGCCGGAAGATGTAATCCGCGATGAGACGCGTAAAGAAGCCGTGGATGCTGTGTACAAAACGATGACCACCCTCATGGATCAGCCGCAGATCAAGCGCCGTACGTCCGCCCCTGATTTCGGGAGCAGTTTTCAAAAGGTTTTTCGGGAAATCTTTCAAGACTTGAGCAGTCGCAAAGACATCTTGGTCAACCTATCCAGTCTTCACGTGTTGGATGGTTACCTTTTTCACCACGCTGTCAATGTCGCCGTTCTGTCTGGTGTGGTAGGGATGGCCAAAGGCTACAACCAGCAACAGATGATGGAATTGGGCATAGGTGCACTTTTGTTCGACATCGGCATGACACAGGTTCCTAAGGAGATCTGGACCATGCGTACCGAGTTAAGCCCAGAAGAACGCCTACGTGTCCAATACCATACCGAAGAAGGCTTCAATATATTGCGGAATCAACATAATATCTCGGTCGTCTCCGCACACTGTGCGCTGCAGCACCACGAGAGATACAACGGAACAGGATATCCCCGTCAGCTCTGCGAGAAAAACATTCACGAGTATGCACGCATCGTCGCAATCGCCGATGTTTACGATGCCTTAGTTTCCCCGCGTCCATTTCGGAAAAGCTACTCGCCGAGTGATGCTACCGAGTACTTGTTTGCTACGGGAAACACCTATTTCGACCTCGACCTGCTCAAGCTATTCTTTCAGCACGTCGCTATTTATCCAATTGCTTCAACTGTATTGCTGAGTACAGGGCATACTGGGGTCGTTTCCAAAGTGAATCCATTGGCTGTGAATCGACCTACAATCCGTATTCTTACCAATGAAGACGGCTCTGAAGTAGCCTCCACCTATGAAATCGATCTCTACGATAAAGAATGGATGAGCGTGACGATCGTCAAAACCTTATAGGCCCGCGACAAAGCTGAGATTCATTACTCATCTCAGTTTTTTCATGCGTGGGTACGTGTTGTTTTCGTACGTTGCAAATATCCCGCAACTAACACGAGAGCGACCAACCCCATTTTGATTGCATATTCGAGCCAAATCCTCCCGGCGATCCACTCACGCATCGTATCTTCCATGAGAATCATATTCGCCGCTGTCACAGCCAGAACCCCTGAACCAACATAAACAAGCCATACCAAGCGCTCCATTGCTTTTAGAATGAGCTGGCTGCCAAAAATCATGAGAGGCACACTGATCAAAAGGCCCAACACGATGAGGACGATATCTCCTTTTGCTGCCCCTGCAATAGCGAGTACATTATCCAATCCCATCATCACATCTGCCACGACAATTGTCTTGACCGCTTGAACCAAGTCTTCACTCGAGCTGATGGCTTCCTTTTGCTCGTCCTCGCGCAACAGGTTGTAGCTGATCCATAGCAGAATAATTCCGCCAACCATGTACAAATACGGGATTTTCAGCAAATAAACAGCAAGAATCGTAGCGATCACGCGTACGATGATAGCAAGAAACGTCCCCCACAAAATGGCTCGTTTTCGTTGTTCGATAGGAAGCTTCCGACAAGCGATGGCAATGACCACGGCATTATCTCCACTTAAAACGAGGTTGATGGTAATGATGAGTAGCAGCGACGAAAAAAAGGCAGATTCAAACAAAGGTTATACCCTCCCTGAACTTTTTGAGCCCTACTCGCCACCCTTGTACGGTGCCCCCGATTTTTTGTATGATGGTAACGAGGAGGGTTGTCGAAATGTCGAAACAATTCGTTATAGAAGCGATCATGTTGGCTATCTACGGGGAGTTGATGGTCCCATCGCAACCAGTAGAATATCTGATACCCGCGTCGACAATCTATGAATTGGACGAATTTATCCAGAGTCCTGAACCTATCATGCCCTACTCTGCTGATGATCAGTATGTCCGGCGGATTATGAAAGAAATGAGCCAATTTTTTGCCGATCCATTCAACCGCAAGCGAATGGAAAAAGGACTGATAGCCCCATGGTCCAAGGTTCCCTTTTCTTTTCCGAACGGCGTGACCCTGACAGTCGTAAAAGTGGAGGACAACGCCATGTGGGGGGAGATATTTGATCCCGTAGAGACACAGCTATTGTTGACGGCCATGAAATTTGAGGCCCCACTTCTCACAGACCAGCCTGATTATCAGGATCGGATATTGGAATATATCGTGCCTGTTCAATTTTACGATGTGGATGATTTTGATTTCGCGCTCGAGCAAGGAATCTCATTGAACGACCTTCGTGAACCATAATCAAGAAAACAGACCGACGAGCCTGACGCTTGTCGGTCTGTTCTTTTTCGTCCAACATCGAGCGCTTGTGTTTTTGCCTGTGACAAAAAAACGTCCTGAGTAGGTTTGTCCATGGTACAATATGGGTAAAGACATGGAAAGCGGTTCGGGGAGGAATAGTACACATGGAATTGACGAAAAGAAGCAACGGTTCGGATTGGGAGGCAGAAGCAGCTGTTGACCAACAGATTTTGTTTAAAATGGGGAACGAATATTACGGACTCTCGATTTCGCTCGTACGTGAGATCATCAAGCCGCTGCCCATTACACGTTTTCCAAAATCTCCACCTTATGTCGAAGGAGTCATTGATCTGCGTGGGCGGATCTTACCGATAATCAACTTGCGGAAAATGTTTGATTTGGAACCTTTGGAAGAAACGGAAGACACTCGCTTTGTCGATTTGCAAATGGATGGGCTGAACATCGGGATTATCGTGGATGCGGTCTCTGAGGTCATGGATATTCCACAGAGCTTGATCGAGCCTGCGCCACCCATTATCGCTGGTGTAGAGGGCAAGTATTTGCACGGCATTGCCCGTTTGAACGACAAGCTGATCATGCTGCTCGATGTGGATGAAATTTTTGGCCAGTGGAAAAAGAAGTAAGTGGCAGTGTAAAGCCCAGTGCGATGATGCACTGGGCTACTCTCTTCCTCCGCTTGCTAAATACGCAAAGTTTACCCACACCATCTCTTCGATTCCCAAAATTTCTTTGAACAGATCAACCGAGTCGTACAACAGTGAAGCGCCTGTGTCGTCATCGACGTTCGTCAACAATTGCAAATCAAAAAGGGAACGTAACTGCTGAATTTGCTTCGGACCCACGATCCGACTAAACGACTGCGGCTTGATACGTGTGATCCCTTTACCTACCTCGCGCCGATACAACTCCGAACGCACTACCCTCTCCAGTATGTCTTCATACTTTTCCCGAACGTCCTCGCTGTCTACGATTCCTTCCTGCAGGTCAATCTCTGGATAAAGCCTGCCAAACTCGGCTTCCGCCATTTCTACATCGAGCGAGTAGCTGATTGTCGCTGACGCAACCTCGAAGCCTGCATCGAACAAGCGAAAGCCCCAGCCGTTGTCCTCAGCGTCATGAAACCAGAGGAGGGGTACGAATTGCTTGGACAGTCTCAGCAAAAAATCAAGCGTCGTGGAGGTTTCCAGCCACTCATCCTGTAGGAAAAATGCATTCCAGTCGCTGTTAACGTTTCTGTGAAAATGTGGCTGCTCTGTCTTGGATAAGGCAATCAGTACTTTCGGTTCGTATTTGCGTGGATAAAGAATGCCGGTCGTGAACTCACCCATCCGTTTTCCACCGCTTTCTGGAAGGCTTCCCTGATCCTTTCTTCTTAGTCTATTCAGGCAACGCTTGTTTTTTGCTGTGATCTTTATCAAACGTGCTCGTGTGGATAATCGTATGTACCGCGCCCTCCGGCAACAGCTCGGAACGGTACAAATGAAAATGCCGAGCCTTCCATTGTGGCGGCTCCTGCGCTAAATAACGTTCATTCCAATCCAGGAGGGCAAGCTCATCCCCACTGCGATGCGGCCCGCGCGCCAGCGTAATATGCGGCCGATACCGTTTCCGATCGTAGGACAAGCCTTCGCGTAATTCGAACCGTCTGCCCAACAATAAATGCAGCTGCTCAAGAGGAGAAAGCTGGCCGCGCAGTCCCAGCCAGAGCACACGTGGATGCAGGGCATTCGGAAAAACCCCAAAGTTGCCAACACGTAGGGTAAATGGCTGGATGATCGCGCTAACAATATCCATGTCCTCGCAAATGGCGGGAACGAGAGATTCTTGGACCTCTCCAAGAAAATGCAGAGTCAAATGCAAATTAGCGAGAGACTGCCACCTGTCCGCAGTCACATCTTGCTTCAACCGTTTTTGAACATCGGCAATATAAGCAGCAGCCTCAACTGGAATATCCAGTGCTATGAATAAGCGCATTTCTGTCCTCCTTCGAAAAAAATAGCCCTCCTGTGACGGAGAGCCATTCATCTTTCATGCCGCGTTAGGCAGCCATCATCTTTCCGGTTACGATTCCCAAAACACTCCTGACATATTCCGCAAGGCGATTCGAGCCAGGCCGATAAGTAAAGCGCAGGGTCAGCTCACTATGACCGACATGACCAGCGGGAGGGATATTCCAGAAGTACTCTGCTTCCCCGTATAAAAACTCTTCAATGCGCTGCTTCTTTCCTTCCATATCGATACTCGGATCATGCGTCAAGGAAAACTTCATCATGACAGAAAATGAATCTGTCCAAACGTGATCGCGCTTATGTAATTTCCCATGGATAACGACTAAACCGGCTTCTCCCCACAGATTGTACTCGAGCAAAGCCTGAAACTGCGGATGCACCTGCAGCTCCAAGGCAGGAAGCCCCCCTTCGATCGTAAGTGCATGACGTTGTGCCAGTTGCTCAATCTCCTCTTGAAAACGGTGGGCGCATTCAGAAACAGCCTGGAACAAATTGGGTTCAACAGCGTACATCGTCGTCACCTCTCCCAATGGATTGTCTATCTTACCTAATTCGGATTCCCGCTTGTCGTATCCTTTGTTGAAAAATGACTTATTTACCCTTATTTCATCGAAGACTAAAAAATTCCGGGGAGAGTCTTTTTTCACAACCTCTCAACAATTACAGGTAAGGAATAGGCATTCCTGGAAACGCTTTCGCAAACGCCTGCGCAAGATGCTTCTGTACATCTTCATCCAGCTCCAAATGATAGAGGCGACCGCACTCATAACGCAATAGTGGATAGGCGCCTACCTGCAAGGGAGAAGCGTCCTGCGTCTGCACGTACTCCGGCAAGGTCATCAAAAAGCGGGAGAACGGATTCGCTTCATCCTCTGACATATGAACGACCTCGAACAAATGCGAGAGACTTGGCGTCAGTATGATCATCGCGTAATCGCCCGCTTCCGCAGCCCATACGGTAAAGGACGTATCCCGGACCTCGCTGCGAGCGTGCCTGCGCATGACCCATACTGCTTGCTGTACAGTACTCATCAATAAATGCTGCGCTCCTTCTTCACCATGGACATCTCTCATGTGCTTGTAACGCAATACGAAGGCCATTCCCGATTCTGTAAAAACAGAGGCAGGCAAGCTCATCGCGGATATGCTCTCGGTCTCTTCCTCACGCACCTGCACCTCTTCTGGAAGAGTATCGGGTGTTCCCTCATAAAGCGCCTGAATCATTTCATGCGTACGAGCCACTTCCGCTGGGGAAAAAGAAATCGACTCGGAATAGATGTGGGTAAGCTCTCGATCTGCGTAAGCCAAGTAGTGCAAAGAAACATACGGCTGCTCGATCAATCTCAAGGCCATGCTTCGCTCATCAGCACGCGCTATATCGAACGTCAAGGGAAATCCAAGTGGATTCAGCGGGTCCGACAGTGTCCAAATGACCGCGAGCAGTTTATTTTGATACGTCTTGAATTCGAGCGAAACAGCGTCTTTCGTCTGCTCGCTGAAAGCATCCACCGATTCGAACACCAAATACAGCTCCACTTCGCCAGTGCCACTAAGACGGACAAAGTAAGGAAGCCCCTCTTCTTCTGCCAGCTTGTACAAATCGTAATAAACTACGGGATCGAGTACCTCTCCCTGCGTTGACTCTTCTGGAGAACGCAGGGTGTCATCGGGGGTTAGCGGAGGGTAAAATTCGGCATTCATGCGTTACTCCTCCTGTTTTCCCCAAGCTTTTAGCAATGCCCAATTGTCCATTTGTTTTAAGAGAGTCCGATCTGTTGCGTCAATGTGGACAGGGGTAATCGGAATATAGCCATGCTTGAGCAAATCATAATCCAGCGGCTCCGCCAGTGGCATGACTTGCGGGTACTCGCGTGCCAAGTAATAGCCTTCCGCTTCTTCGCTGTATTTGTCTTCATAGTGGTTCATGGACAAAATGGCCGGAACCATTCCTTTCACCTCAGCTAGCGGTACATGCGGGATATTAATATTCCAGAATACCTCTGACGCCAGTTCTCCTTTGACCGCACGATCACTGAATTCTCTTACGATCGGACGAATCATCTCCACTACCTCGCCGTAGTTGTCTTGATCGAACCAGTTATCATAGGAAAGGGCAACACCGGGAACACCCAAGATTACCGCCTCTCTGGCACCGCTGCACGTACCGGAGTAATAAATATCACGTCCCAGATTCGTCCCGACGTTAATCCCCGAGAATACGATATCCGGCTTTTTCCCCTGTTCAAACAAGAGATGGTAAGCAGCTTTTACACAGTCCGCAGGGTTGCCATTAACCGCCCACGCTTTCACCGGCATTCCGTAAAAATCACGCTGTTCAGGCGCAAGTGCACTGCGATAAGTGATTCCGTGTCCGACTCCGCTTTTCTCTTCAGCCGGTGCCACTATATAAACTTCTGCTCCTTCCAAAGTGAGCAAAGCTTCTACCAACCGCTTGATACCAAGAGCATCGATGCCATCATCATTCGTAACCAAGATCCGCAAAATAGGGTCTCCTCCTTCATCAATAGCGTTGCCACTCTCTGAGACGTTATTTTTCTTATTGTACTGTAGAAAACGAGGCTGCGCCAACTTCTACCTAAAACGAAAGGACCCCAATCAAATTGGGGCCCCAGCTATTCTCCTACAATATCTTTCCAGCGTTCGCGCCAAACAATCCCTTCGCGAATCCACTCTTCTACTTGACGCTGCTTTTCCTCTGAGATTCCAATCAGGCAAGCGATGCGGGCAATCTCTTTTGTCTCCGACGGTGATAACTTCCGATCGATCAATGCCATGTGGTAGAGCTTACGCATCATTACGAGCTTTTCAGCCTGCGTCATGGCTACCAGGTCTTCCACAATGACCTCCGGACGCTTCGGATAGTCCATATCATCCATTAAAATTTGTCGTTCTTTCAATGTAAAATGCTCCGAATTCACGATTTCATGAATACGATCCATTTCTTTATTTCCTATATAACCGTCGGCGTGTCCGACGCAGATCATCAAGCGAATGGACGCAAACAAAATGTGTTTGTCCTTTTCGATTTTGGTATACACCGGCATAGTTCCTCCTCAAAGAACTTTATGAGCATAATAAATATCTACATATGATAATACGATGAAAAACGAAAGCGGTTTCACATGATTATGTGACAAATTTATGCTATTCCCGAACAAAAATTCCCCTGAAATCAATCCAGCCATAGGCATCCAGACTTACACCAGATAACCGCGGATGTGCAAGCATTTCTACCCGATTCGAATACAGCGGGACAAACGTACTGCAAGCCGCTAGTGTATGCATGATGTTGTCCACGCAAGCTTGTCGGTCTTGTGCTGTTTGGACGCACGACATGTGGTTCATCCAATACGCGATCTCTTCCTTTCCATGCGGATCTAAATGATGAGAAATACTCAACGCACCAGCGTGTAGAAATTCTCGTAAAGACAGCTCCGCCCTTTCATCTACATTCGCACTATCCACAACCAGATCTGCCTCTTGTAATAAGGAAGGCATGGCAAGCTCCTCCGGGGATGCATACCTGATCTCTATGGCAATTCCGTATTCCTTGCACGTTTTCTGAATCCACTGGGCATCTTCTATATGATCGGGATCTGGATACGTATAGAGCGACAGTGCCTCTCCCTGATACCCGCTCTCTTTGAAAATACGAACCAACTCCTGTGCATCCGGCACCTCTCTTTTTTCTTGGAACGAATTAGTTTTCCCCCAGATGACTGCACGCTCCCTCGTTCCCTGTAGCTCTTGTCTCAAAGCTTGTCCACTTATGATAGCCACCATGAGACACCGAAACTCGCGATGTGACAGCGGGCCATTTTTTGCTCCATTCAAGCTGACGTACTGAAAACAATCTTCCAATCTGCCAACGTCACTCCATGCTGGAACGCTCGTATCCCGATGATCATCCAAAGCCGTTATGGATAACAAGCTTTCATCTGCCTGTGCTTCTGCTGCCATTCCAGGTACGCACCAGATTTCGATTCGGTCCAAGAACGGCCGTCCCCCAAAATAAGGCGTGAACGCTTCCAGCACGAGCATGGAATCGTCGTTGCGGACTACTCGAAACGGCCCCGTTCCTACTGGCATTTGCGCAAATTGCTCCCCTATCTCCAGAACGTAATCACAGGGGACGATCGCCATATATTCCTTGCTCAATGCCTGTAAAAACAATTCATCCGGCCTATGCAAAGAAATCGTCAATACGTAGTCATCTTTGACGGTAATCGATTCGATTGAAGCGGCTAGCCAGCGATGTTTATAGGAATGCTCCATCAAACGAAGCAAGGAAAAGCGAACATCATCGGCAACAAGTGGACGGCCATGATGGAATAAGATACCTTTCCGCAAGTAAAAAGTCCACTGCTTTCCTTCTTCATTAGCCTCCCAATAAAAAGCGATAGCGGGTTCAATCCGTCTCGCTACTGGATCAAACTGGACCAGAGAATCAAATAGCTGCTTGACCATATGTGACTCGGAGCGCAGGAGAATATGAATCGGATCAAGCCCTGCGAATGGTCGACTGTAAAACAAACGCAAGGTATCGACTCTCCCCTTCCTTCCCTTTTCCCGCTGCACACGATGTCCAAACTGACTATTCATCCATCGTGAAAATTTTTCATTTAAAACATGCAAATTTACCCCATATTCGTCGATCATATCCCGCGCAGCACGAATCTCCCCTTTTTGCACGAGTTCCTTTGCTACGCTCAGGATCAGGTCTTCGGGCGCAAGCAAGCATGTCAATACTGATCGATTTCCTCGCCCTCTCCCCGGCTGCCAGACTACCCATCCCTGGCTTTGCATTTTTTTTAAGGTCAAGGTCGCATTCCGCAATGTACAAAACAAAATCGAAGCAACCTCAGCTAACGATATATCAAGCGGATGCCCAATCGCTTCATTAGGTCGGCCCGCACATAAACGCATGTATTGTTCAACGAGTTGCATCTTGCCACCACCCATTCGCTCATAAAACATGAAAAAGCTATTCGCCTAATCGTACGCTTTTTCTCCGGTCTTTGCCACCTTACAATTCTAAAGACACCAACTAACCGGAAAAAGCCGAAAGAAAGGATTTTCTTATGTCACACATTCCTCATGCACTCAGTCGATTCTTTGCTGCCTATCCAACACTCCTCTGGGTCCGTTTGTTCGGCGAAACTCTCACCTCTTTATCCAGCGCCATGATCGCCCCGTTTCTCGTATTGTACTTAAGTGAGAACATCGGAGGCTCAGTCACCATGACTATGCTCGTCATTGGCTTGCAGCCCTTCTCAGAGATTTTGTTGACGTTATTTGCTGGTGGCATCACAGACCGGTATCGCCGAAAAACGATCATGCTACTCGCCCTGTTCCTGCAAGGCTTCGCCATGTTGGGAATGGCTTGGGCAGACTCCATGCTGGGCTTTGCGATCCTGTACATCATCAACGGTGCCGGCCGCTCCCTGTTTATCCCTGTCAGCCGCGCGCATCTCGCTGATACGATTTCCTCTGCACAAATGGCCGGTGCCTTTGCCCTTCTCAATACTTCTAGCAGTATCGGAGCCGCATTGGGACCTTTAGTCGGAGTCATCATATACAAGTACGATCCTGCTATGGCTTTTCTGTTTACGGCAATCTCGCTTTTGATCTATGCTCTTGCCGTCTGGTGGAAAATCCCGCAAACTCCGCTGCCAGAAGCTCCCGTCGAAGAAGCAGCAGCCGTACGTTCACGCGCCTCTTGGCATGCTTATCGACCAGCCCTTGCCATTATGATGCTGTCTTTGCCGATCAGTCTGTTTTACGCGCAAACCGAGACGAATCTCCAGCTTCATCTGAAATACACGCTGCCAGACTATTTGCAAACACTCGCCTTGCTCATTGCGGTAAAAGGGGGCCTGCTGCTCCTGTTCGAGTATTTGCTCGTCAAATGGACCCAGCACTTGTCGGCTCGCCTGTTGATTAGCGGCTCGTACATTTGCTTTCTCATCGTATCGTTGGGTTATGCCTTCATCGACAACGTACCTGTCCTTCTCGCTTTGCAAGTGTTGCTCGTCATCGGAGAAAGTATTGGTCTGACTCAGTTGATGGCCTTCGTCACCCGCATATCACCTGTCACAATGCGCGGGCGGTACTTCGCGATAACAGGAACACACTGGGATATTTCCCGCTCGTGCGGACCGTACTTGGGCAGCCTTGTCTTGCTACACTATGGCGGAACGACGCTTTTCACGATCGTCGCAGGCATCCTCTTGATCGGTGCCGGATTCATGTATGTGTATCTTTCCAACAACGAAAAAGCCTCCCCGCTTGAACAGGAAGGCTGATTCGATCCGATTAGGTTAACAAGAAGCGATCTTCACTGAAGCTTTCTCCACCGCGGGCTGTTTCGAATGCTCGAAGCAGATCCTGCGGTTTCATTGTCCGTTTTTTCTCATTCGGAATGTCGAGGATGATTCCCCCATCGTGGAGCATCAACAGACGATTGCCCATGTTCAGCGCTTGTTCCATGTTATGCGTGACCATGATCGTCGTCAGTTTATAGCGCTCCACGATTTTTTCCGTTAAATCTACAATCAGCTGCGCCCGTTTCGGGTCAAGCGCTGCTGTATGCTCATCGAGGAGCAATATCTTTGGCTCTGTGAAGGTAGCCATCAACAGGCTAAGCGCTTGACGCTGCCCGCCTGAAAGGAAGCCTACCTTGGTCTTCAACCGATTCTCCAGCCCTTGATCCAGCTGCTTGAGCTGCTCGCGGAACAACTCTCGCTTGTGATTATTTACCCCAAAGCCAAGTGTACGGCGTTTCCCTCGCCCTAAAGCGATTGCCAGATTTTCTTCAATTGTCATGTTCGGCGCTGTACCTGCCATTGGGTCCTGAAACACACGGCCGATCAGACCTGCGCGTTGGTGCTCCGCCAAGCGCGTCACATCTTTGCCGTCAATCGTAATGCTTCCGTTATCTGGCGTCAGACCGCCGGAGATCATGTTCATCATCGTCGATTTACCGGCACCATTACTGCCGATAACGGTGATGAACTCTCCTTTCTTAACGTGCAGATTGACGTTTCGAAGCGCGATCTTTTCATTCACAGTTCCTGCGTTGAATACTTTGTTGACGTTTGTAATTTTAAGCATCGCTGCTTCCTCCCCTTGCCGTGCGTACCGCTTGCTTTTTCCAGATGCCTTTTGCCACAGTTGGGACAGTCAGGGCAACGATAACGATCAGCGCAGTGATCAGCTTCATGTCAGAAGGATTCAATCCTTGGTCCAACGCTATGGCGATGACCAAGCGGTACACAATCGAGCCGAGAATGACAGCAAGCGTCACTCGGAAAATCGAAGAGCTGCCAAACAGAACTTCCCCGACAATAACGGAAGCGAGACCGATGACGATCATCCCGATCCCCATTCCAACATCCGCAAAGCCTTGGTATTGGGCTACCCACGCACCAGCTAAAGCTACCAAGCCATTGGAGAGAGCCAAACCGATGATCGTTGTCGAATCCGTGTTTACCCCAAAGCTGCGGATCATCTTCGAGTTGTCACCTGTCGCGCGCAAATCCAGACCCATATCCGTATGCAGGAACCAGTCAATGATGAGCTTCAACACCAGAACACCTACGATAAAGACGATTGCGACACCAGACAGCAAGGTAACTCCACCTACAGCCAGGTTTGGAATGCCCATATCCTTCACATAAGTGAACAGGGTATCTTCCCGCAAAAGAGGCAGATTCGCTTTCCCCATGACACGCAAATTGATTGAGTACAAGGCGATCATCGTCAAGATCCCCGCCAAAAGTGCGTTAATCTTTCCTTTGGTATGCAAGACGCCCGTAAAAGCTCCTGCCAAACCACCTACGATAAAAGCCAACAGGGTGGCCAAAAACGGATTGGTTCCATCGATAATGAATTTGGCTGCGATTGCGCCTCCCAAGGCAAAACTACCATCGACGGTCAAGTCAGGAACGTTTAGGACTCGGAAGGTCAGATATACACCGAGAGCCAAAATACCAAATAGTAAGCCTTGCTCAATGGCTCCCATTATTGCCAGTTGATTCATAGAAGAAATCCTCCAATTACTGCATTTATTACTCGATCACTTGTCCAGCACGGTCGAGCATGGCTTGCGGAATCGTCACACCCATTTTTTCCGCTGCTTTTTTGTTCAATACGAGCTTCATGTCTGCTTGCACTTCAACAGCCATATCTGCTGGCTTCGCTTCACCCTTCAGGATTTTTGCTGCCATGTCAGCTGTTTGCTCGCCCAGCTTCGTGTAGTCGATCCCGTAAGTGGCAATCGCTCCGCTCTTTACAGAGTTTTCTTCACCTGCGATGACCGGGATTTTTTGTGATTCAGCTACACCGATAACAGCTGCAATCGAAGATACGACCATATTGTCAGTCGGTACGTAGAAAGCATCTACTTTGCCCACCATGGACTCAGCTGCTTGCTTCACTTCCGTTGCGCTCGTAATTGCTGCTTCTTTAATTTCCAAACCAAGCTTGCCGGCTACAGCTTTTGCTGCATCTACCTGTACTTTGGAGTTGACTTCGCCAGAACTATAAATGATTCCAACAGATTTCGCATCAGCTTTCAACTCTTTGATCAGCTTCAATTGCTCTTCGACAGGGTTCATATCCGATGTACCTGTTACGTTTGCGCCAGGTTTGTCCATCGTAGCTACCAGACCAGCTTCTACCGGGTCCGTTACCGCAGTAAACAGGATCGGAATTTCTTTACTGGTTTGCGCGGCAGCCTGTGCCGTTGGAGTGGCAATCGCCAAGACCAAATCTACTTTGTCAGCCTCGAATTTTTGGGCAATCTGGATAGCTGTATCCATGCTCGCCTGAGCGGATTGCACATCGATTTTTACTTGCTTGTCCTTTTCGTAGCCGTTTTTAGCCAGCTGGCTGATAAAGCCCTCTCTTGCTGCATCCAAAGCAGGGTGTTCAACGAATTGGGAAATTCCAATTGTCAGCTGCTTGGCTTCAGTAGACGGAGCTGGAGCCGTCGACGTTGAAGGGGCTGGTGTAGAATTGTTTGCAGGGGTAGTGCTTTGCTGTCCACAAGCGGTAACAGACAAAAGCAATAAAGGAAATAAAAAACTCTGAAAAATTTTAATACTCTTCTTTTGTTTGAACATTTGATAAATTCCCCCTTTTGAATTTTTCTACAATTTTAACACGGATAAAACACTTTTAAAAGAATAAAAAGAGAGCCTGACGCTCTCTTTTTACTTGATGATTTCTTTCGCCTGTTGTTTGAGTGCCTCAGAAATGGTGAGCCCAAACTTAGCAGCCGCTGTTTCATTAATATACAAATCAGCTTGTTTCGAAATCTCTACTGGAGTATCAGCAACGCTTTGCCCTTTTAGAATACGGGCAGCCATATCGCCTGTTTGTTTACCGATTTGGTAGTAATCAATCCCGTACGTAGCAACTGCTCCACGTTTTACTGTATCGGTGTCAGAAGCAAAGACAGGGATTTTGTTTTCCTCTGCTGCTCCGAGTACCGCTTCAAACGAAGATACGACCGTGTTGTCAATCGGGATCATAATGGCATCTGCTTTGCTAGCAAGCCCTTGAGCTGCCAGCTGCACTTCGGATAGCTGCGAAATGCCTGCCTTGATGATTTCTACGCCTTCTTTTTTCGCTGCGTCTTCCAATTCCTTGACCTGTACCTCTGAGTTAATTTCGGAGGTCGTATAGATCACGCCCAGCTTTTTCAGCTCAGGCAGGAAGGTTTTCACCAGCTTCAATTGTTGTTCCATCGATACTTTATCGGACGTCCCGGTCACATTTTTGTCTGGCTTCTCCAGACTGCCAACCAGTTGAGCCGAGAGTGGGTCTGTTACGGAACTGAAAATAACAGGTTTGTCAGCAATCGCCTTGGCTGCAGCCTGAGCGGATGGCGTCGCAATCGCTACGACAATATCCTTTTTATCTCCGGCATACTTCTGTGCGATCGAGACTGTATTGTTCATGTCACCATGGGCGTTCTGGGAGTCTACCTCCAAGTTCTTGCCCTCTTCGTAGCCAGCATCCTTCAGACCATCCAAAATTCCTTTATGAATCGCATCCAGCGCAGGGTGCTCCACGAATTGCGTCAGCCCCAGCTTCACTGTTTGCCCTTGGCCTGTCGTTGCTGCTGCCTCTGTTTTTCCACCTGTTTCGTTGCCACATGCTGCCAAAGAAAACGCCAGCAATGCGGTCAGTACCATACTGACTGCTCGTCTCATCTGTACTTCCTCCTCTAGTCTCTACTCTCAGCTGCTCTAATCACCCTAAGCAATTAGGCTCATTGCCATCTATGCAACTTGTGTCCCATTATAGCAATTATATTACGCATTGAGAAGCCCCCTTTCCTCCCTTACGTAGAACTGATTTCTTCCTCTGCTTTGCCGACTTTCTTTACATAGACCCTGGTGATTCTGTAATGGTCGACCTCTCCTACGACAAATTCGTACTTTCCCTCTTTTACCCGATCTCCCACGCGCGGCGGATGGTCAATCTGCATGTAAATCCAGCCTGCTAGCGTATCTACATCGCTTGACTCCAATTCAATCTCCAGATAATCGCCCACTTCTTCCAATAACATACGCCCGTCTAATGACAGCATACCGTCACTGCGCTCCACCTCTGGGCGCTCGTCGTCGAACTCGTCTTGAATGTCTCCGACAATTTCTTCCATTATATCTTCAAGAGTCACCAGTCCGGCAGTGCCCCCATACTCGTCAATGATAATCGCCATTTGTCCTCGTTGTTTTTGCAGCATGGTCAACAACCGGCTGATCGAGATCGTCTCCGGTACAGTCAAAATAGGACGCATGAAAGTCTGAAGGTCATTGCTCTCTCCTTCCAAAAGCCCTGTCAGCATATCCTTGATGTGCAAGCTGCCTACTACATGGTCCTTGTCACCATCCACTACTGGATAGCGGGTAAACCGTCCGTTTTGGACATGCTTGACGTTTTCGTCAAAGGGGTCACGCAGGTTCAAGACAACCATATCCGTACGCGGAACCATGATTTCTCTTGCCATCGTCTCCGAGAAATCAAAAATATTATCGACCAGCATCAGTTCGGTTTGATCAATCAAGCCGCTTTTGTGACTTTCATTGACAAGAATGCGAATCTCTTCTTCTGTATGTGCTTCCTGATGCGGCTCCAAGGATATATGAAAAAGCGCAAGAAAACGACTCGCGGCCCAGTTCAGCATTTGAATAAAGGGATACATGATTTTGTAAAAGAGTTGGATCGGTTTGGCTACCGCGAGTACAACCTTTTCGGAGTATTGAATAGCCAGTGTCTTGGGAGCCAGCTCCCCCAGCACGATATGCAAAAACGTAATCACCGAAAAAGCGATAATAAAGGAAATACTGGTAACAACCGTTTCATTTAAATGGAAATAACGAAAAACCGGATGCAAGAGATGCGCGATGGCAGGCTCGCCCAGCCAACCGAGTCCTAATGAAGCCAGCGTAATCCCGAGTTGGCACGCGGAGAGGTAGGCATCCAAATTGCGCAGGACCCTCTCGACGTCAACAGCACGCTTGTTTCCTTCCGCCGCGAGCTGGGCAATTCTTGATTCCCTTACTTTTACAATCGCGAATTCAGTCGCAACAAAGAACCCGTTCAGGAGTACGAGGATCATGACCAAGATCAAATTAAACAAGCTTCCCCAAATTGCCATGCTCCCCGCCGTCCTTTCCGTCCATGCTTTGGGATATTGTTTCCCATCCGTGCCAAAATGTTACCTGTTCGTTTTTCTTTCTTTTAGAGATTGTGATACCATAGTGCTGATTCCTATGCCTTTTGTAACGAGGTGAGCCTATTGTCGTACCGTCCAGACCTGCCCTTGATCGTTCAAAGCGATCGGACGATATTGTTGGAAACACAGCACCCTTTATTTCTCGAGGCCAGACAAGCTATCAGCGGTTTTACGGAGCTAATCAAAAACCCAGAATACATCCATACCTATCGGATCACCCCTTTATCGCTTTGGAATGCGGCTGCATCTGGTCTTACATCACAAGAGGTAACAGACGTGCTTGGCAGCTACAGCAAGTACGGTGTCCCCCCTACCATCGTCAAAGAAATAGAAGATACGATGCGAAAATACGGCTTGTTTCGTTTGGAACGCATTGGCGATCAACTCGTATTAATGAGTGAAGACCCGCTTCTTTTAGCAGAGGTGACCAGTTATAAATCAATCGCTGCTCTTTTTGAGAGTGAATTTGTCATCAAAAGCTATGCGCGCGGACTGATCAAACAAGAGCTGATCAAGCTCGGCTTTCCTGTTCAAGATTTGGCGGGCTATACAGAAGGCGAATCCTGTGCAGTCAGCTTGCGGGAAACGACATCCCAAGGCAGAGCATTCTCTTTGCGTTCTTATCAAAAAGAAGCTGTCGATGCCTTCTATTCTGGTGGAGCTGTAACGGGGGGAAGCGGCGTTCTCGTCCTGCCCTGTGGTGCTGGAAAAACAGTCATTGGACTTGGGGCCATTTGCCAATTGCAAACAGCCACCCTTATTTTGACCACGAATACGACATCGGTTCGCCAGTGGATCGCAGAGCTCTTGGACAAAACAGGTCTTGATCCAAATATGGTCGGGGAATACACTGGTGACAACAAAGAAGTCAAGCCAATAACTGTGGCGACTTATCAAATTCTTACATACCGCCCCACCGCCGAAGATGATTTTCCTCATCTGAAACTCTTTTCAGAGCGCGATTGGGGGCTTATTATTTACGATGAGGTGCATTTGTTGCCCGCACCTATCTTTCGTGTTACTTCTGGGATTCAAGCCACTCGCAGACTTGGGCTGACGGCTACTCTTGTTCGGGAAGACGGGCGGGAGGAAGATGTTTTCACGCTGATTGGTCCAAAAAAGTACGAGGTTCCATGGAAAGTCATGGAAGAGCAAGGCTGGATCGCGGAAGCGCATTGCCGAGAAATTCGGCTCCCCTTTGAGCCGAAGTGGCGGGAGGCTTATGCACATGCAACCGCTCGTCAAAAGTTTCGCATTGCGGCAGAAAATCCAAAAAAACTGGAGGTCGTCCGCGAGCTATTGGAGAGGCACGCCCACGATCGTGTTTTGATCATCGGGCAATATATCGATCAGCTTGAGCAGATGGCAACGGCCCTCCAACTGCCACTCATTACAGGAAAAGTACCGGACAAAGAACGTGAGCTTTTATACACGCAGTTTAAAAAAGGGGAAATTACACGCCTGATCGTATCCAAGGTAGCCAATTTTGCGGTCGATTTGCCGGATGCAAACGTCGCGATCCAAATTTCCGGGACGTATGGTTCCAGACAAGAAGAGGCACAGCGCCTGGGACGTATCTTAAGGCCCAAAACAGACAACAACACCGCCCATTTTTATACATTGGTAACACGAGACACGAGAGAGCAGGAGTTTTCGCTCCATCGCCAGCTTTTTCTGGTCGAACAAGGCTATCCATACGATATTATAGAAATGGAAACGCTGGTCTGAAACGTTTACGAATAACCAGCGTCTCATAGAGGGAAGGGAGGCCAAAGATTCAATGCAATCCGACGCCGAAATCATTCAGCGGATTCTTCAAGGCGACATCGAAGCGTATCGCGACCTCATCCAGCGATATCAGCATATGATCTATGTTTTCATTTACAAAATGGTAAACAATCGCTCTGATGCAGAGGATCTCACTCAGGAAGTATTTGTAAAAGCGTATGAAAAATTGTCCACATTCCGCGGGGACAGCCAATTTTCTTCTTGGTTACATACGCTTGCCCGAAATAAGAGCATCGACTTCTTGCGTCGCCGAAAGTATCATGACTCGGATGAACAATTGGCCTATGTGCCATCCAATACACGTGACGAATCCCCTCAGGAATCGCTCATGACAAAAGAGCAACGTCGAGAAATTCAGGAGGCCTTTGCCTTACTGTCAGATTCCTATCGAGAAGTGATCGTCCTTCGCTGTACGCACGAATATCCGTTTGAAAAAATAGCTACACTCCTCGGCATCGCCGAATCTACTGCTCGCGTCCGTTACTTGCGTGCTCGTCAGGAACTCGCAAAATTGTTATCCCGCAAGGAAGGGGGGCTCGTACATGAACTGCCAGGCATTTAGAAAAGCATGGCTAGATGACACAGATAGCGATTCGCACTCACATATTGAAACCTGTGACGAATGCATCGCTTGGATAGAAACGCAAATGACAACAGAAGAGGAGGTGCAGTTCTTGAAGGAGGTTCCACTGCCTCAAGCGAACCTGGAAGACAGAATCATGCAAGCAATCTACCAGACCGCCGGAAAAGGTGTACCCCCTCACGCCGCTACTGCATCTTCAGAGCAACAAACGAGCACAGTGATTTCAAAGCCAAACAAGCGTTGGACCAAAGGCTTCCCTTCATACGCCTGGGTTAGCGCAGCGGCTGTCTTGCTCGCAGTAGGTTTCGTCGGCTATCAACAGCTGACACCGGATAGTATTCAAATGGCTGCCATACAAGAAAACGGGATGAAAGACACCAGGAACACTCTTGCATTCGACGAAGCGGAATCAAAATCGGCACCGCAAGCTCCAGCGCAAGCTCCAGCACCTGCTATCGCTTCCGTTCCAGCAGCTGCTGATAGTCCGACGATGAAAAAAGCAGAAAGCAATCCAGAGTCCTCTGCTACACAATCGCAGGTCGCTCCGACTGCACCTGCAAAAGATACACCTCCTGCACCACCTCCCCAATCGAACAATGCGATTGCGATGGTGAAACCAGAGGAAAAAGTAGCAACACCAGAGCCACGTACGATCAATAAAGATGGGCAGAACAGCGTGGCATCTCGCGGATTACAGGGGAACTCAGCTGATCAAGCAGCAAAAGCGAAATCGGAAGTTCCAGCCGAGTCAGCAAATACGGGTAACCATATAGCCGCTAAGGAAGCCAATGGCGCTATTGCTGAGAATCCTACGACTTTTGGGATCGCTTCCCAAGCGGAACCAGATACTGCTGATGGCGGTGCGACTGAGAACGCATTAGTGGGTCCATCGTTGCCAGCGGCAGCGAAGCAACCCATTACGCTCTCCTCCTTCTCGGATTTGAACACCGCTGTACAAGCATCAGATATGCCCGTGCCCGCCCTGTCGCAAGCACCGAATGGGTTCTCGATGAGTACGGTATCGGTCCAATATGAATCCGAAACCAGCCAGAAGGTGACTCGCTTAACTGCAGATTACAAGCGGAACAACGACTGGATTCGCCTAGATGTTGTGCGTAATACAGAAGGCAAGCGCAGCCTCTCTATCCCAGGCACTTTCTCCGCTACTCAGTTGTTCGCGGTCAACGGAGAGCAAGCTATCGCCGTTTCTTTTGATCAAACGGATTCAAAAAGTTCAACAGCACAGCACGCGGTTCATTTTAACGCTCAATCCGACAACCAATCGTTGTATGTGGTAGTGACCGCAAACGGAGTTACCTTACATGATTTAATGGAAGCTACCAAGCATATCACGTGGAATCCGTAAAAAGCTCCCTACGATTAGAAAAGACACGACTTGATTTTCAGGATCGTGTCTTTTTTCTGTTCTAGATGAGGAGCTAACTAATGGACAAATTTCACATCTGCTTCGGCCTATCTGCCTACGGTACACTTCGATCCGTCTTCCGCAAACAGAATCTACTACAAACAGAAAGCATCATCTGTATCGAGGATGATTTTTCATTCGAAACAATCGACATAACGGCATTTAGTGTGAATTGCGATTACAAAGTAAGAAATATAGACGGCAACGAGGTATCTTATGTATTGAAAAGCGTAGGTGCCCTCCCTCCTAAATTGGTGATGGATGCTTATCAGGTGAAAAAGAATATGCCTGCGAACCGAGTTCATGAGCTGATCAAGCAGGGGCTGCTACAGTACCAAGGAGAGTTGATGCCTCTACGCCGGTTAGAGATTCGATTAACGTAAAAAACGCTGTTCTCTTTCGCAAAGAGACAGCGTTTTTTTCCTACTTTTAATGCTTTTGATTTTTCTCCTGGTTCCATTGCTTGATCTGCTCAATGATTTCCCGAATTTGATTCCGTGCTTCCATATGCTCAGGCTCGCTTCCCCAATGCTGAATCAGCGGCGGCATCGCTTTTGCCATTGTCGTGTACAGGCACCATACTTTTACCATTTCTACGCGCTCAGGAGTCGCTTCTCCTGTCAACAGCTCTGTAAATTTATGAACTAGATCCTCCAGTTCAGGGACCAACGCTTCTTTTTTCTCGTCCATGTCAGTTACCTCACTTTCGGGAACTTTCTATTTGTATCCTTGGTTTATTTTACGAAAAAACGCCCACTTGGAAAAGGAAGATTTTTCAGGTGGGATCGGTTACGCTTAAACTATCAAGCTGATCGAGGTGAAGACTTATCAAAGACATTCGTATTCGATTGATTCCGACAACCAGAGATAACTGGCAAGATGCATTACGCTTGCAGGTACAAGATGAGCAGCAGCGCTTTGTCCCGTCTGTTGCCGTTTCATTGGCGAAGGTCCATATCCGTCCTGATGGTGACAACTGCACCTATGAACCATTCTGTTTGTATGGAGCTGATGAAATGCTTGGGTTTGTCATGATTACCTATGACGCCTCAACAGATTGGTGTTACTGGTTCAACGGTTTTTTGATCGATCACCAGCATCAAGGCAAAGGATATGGCAGGGCGGCTCTAGCAGCGATAGTGGATATAGTACGGAGCCGTTTCCCGCAAAGCCGATTTGTCAACCTAACCGTTTGCCCGGACAATACAGGTGCAAGACATTTATACAGTCAATCTGGTTTTGAAGAAACTGGCGACGTATATGATGGAGAGATTGTCTATAGACTCGCATTATAATAAGTATGAACAAAAACCGCCAGAAATTGGCGGTTTTTCATGCAAACAAGCTATTTCCCTTCTGGTACCATGAATTGCAAAAGACCAAAAGCCACCCCTGCTGTCAATAACGCACTCCAGATAATGATGCCCACTGACATCCACAACATAAGCTTTTTCGTAGGTGCTCCCAGCGAAATACCGATGGCAGCTCCCAGCGGGGCTCCCGTTAAAAGCGGCGAAGCGAGACCAAGACCGACCACTCCGTATTTATCCCATATCTGCCACATACGCCCCTGACGATTGCTCCGTTTCTCTACTCGCTTTAAAAGCCAGGTACGCAAAGAACCTCCCACAAAAATAACAGCACCTGCGCTGATAATCGCACCCACCGCACTAAATATTCCGATCAGGACTGGTGGTAGCTGCAACATAAAACCTACAGGGATCGCTGCCCACAGCTCAAACATGCCAGATAGTGTCACAGAGCCTGCTTTCCATAATACATCCATTCTGTTTCGCCTTTCTCCTCTCGCTGTCTTTTTCATTCGTCTTGGTAAAGACGAGCAGACATGTCAGAAAGTAACGGAAAAAAGTCAAATTAGGATGTAACATCTCTACGGATAAAGGTCGCGTACGCAATGATCAGCGCTGCGATCGCCCATACACTCAACACGGTCAATGAGAACGGCAGCGTCATTCCCTTAATCGGAGGCAGTGTTCCATTGAGATAATTCGTAAGCTGCAAATTTACCACAAACAAGTATTTGGACGATTCCCAGGAGGATGCCATCTGCGTCAGGATCGTTCCGCTAATTAACGCTGCCATCATGATTCCCATCCCCGCAGCCGCACTTCGAACCAAAACAGAGACCATGAGTGTTACCGTTGCAACTACGACGCAGACGAACCAGCCTAGCCCGTACTGCATCAGCAAAAATTGCCATTGTGGCAGCATGAATGCACCTGAAGTCTCGAGCTCTCCTCCCGATACCTCAAAGCCAGTCAAAATGGGCAGATCCCAACCCGAATAGCCAAACACGACCCCAGAGAGCAAATAAGCAAGAATCAGCGTCGTGAGAACCGTGAGAGAGGTAAACAGCAGCAGGGTGATGTATTTGCTGGTCAGCACCTTCCATCGCCGTACGGGTCGCGTCAATAGCAGCTTGACCGTCCCCTCGCTAAACTCAGAAGATACGAGGTCAACCGCGAGTACGACGATAATCATCGGCAAAAACATCGAAATGGCTTGATCCATAAAGCCACGGGCGAAAGTAGGTCCACCTGGCGCCATCGGGTTTATGTCGTGATCCAAGTAATATTGCTGCTGTGCGATCCTGACCTTGATAAAATCCCGCCACTCTTCGGGAAGTCGGCTTGATGCCAGCCGGTTTTGCATATCGACGATTTGTTGGGTTAATAGCGGACGCCAGTCGGTTGTCCCCATTCGTTCTTGTGCAGTGACAACCGAGCGGTACTGCGCGTATGTAAAAATCGGGATCAGAATCGCCAAGATCAGTACGACGACGAGAAAACGGCGCCGACGCAGCAATTTTATGGTTTCATTCTGTACGAGCCCCACCATGCTCTGCTCCATGACTTCCCCCTCCTCCCGTCAATGTAAGGAACAGGTCTTCCAGTGTAACCGTCTTCGTCGCAATCCCCATCACAGGTATGCCGCCATTGACCAGCGCCTGATTAGCCTCGCTCACTTTTTCTATGTCCATGCGTGATTTCAGTCGCTCTTCACTGACCACCCACACATCTGTCACTACTGGCAGTTTTCGCAGGACTTCCTCGGCCTTTTGTATATGGGAAGACGGAATTGTCCAATCGACCTGATCAGCAAACTGCTCCATCAGTTCTTTGACTAATCCAACCGAAATGACCTTCCCTTGGCTGATAATCGCTACCCGGTCGCACATCATCTCGATTTCACTGAGAAGATGACTCGAAATGAAGACAGCGAGCCCTTCTTCTTCAGCAAGCTTGCGAATAAATTGGCGCAACTCGCGGATCCCCGCCGGGTCCAAACCGTTCGTCGGTTCGTCCAGGATCAATATTTTCGGACGGTGCAAAAGTGCCTGCGCGATCCCCAGACGCTGCCTCATTCCGAGCGAGTACGTTTTCACCTTATCATCAATTGCCCGCTCCAAATCAACAAAGCGGACGATTTCCTCAATACGCTCAGGCGTAATGCCGCCGCTCATTCTCGCAAACTGCTCCAAATTTTCTCTGCCCGTCAAAAATTTGTACAGCTCCGGGTTTTCGACAATACAACCAACCTGCGCAATCGCTTGCGGAAACTTTTCCTGAAGAGAGATCCCTCCAATGCGAATATCTCCCCCATCCGCTTTTGCCAATCCAACGAGCATGCGGATCGTGGTGGTTTTGCCTGCGCCATTCGGCCCGAGAAATCCAAATACCTCTCCGGCGAACACGTCAAACGTAATATCATGAATGATCGGCTTTTTGCCAATCGCTTTTTTCAATCCTTTTACTGAGAGGACCGTTTCGGCCAATGTGCGCCCTCCTATCTGAGTCACCCCTCGTCAACTGACGATGGCGTTCTGTTTATGGTACACTGTCATAAGATGTCCACCCACATTATACCATGACCATAGACTTTATAACGAATAGGAGGATACCCGATGCGCACATCCGGCCAATTTCTTTGGCGCACGGCAGGTCTCTTGTCTTTTCTCTCATTTCTCATATTTGCGACAGGATTTGTCCTCGCGATGAATCCGCAGCAGTTGGCACCATCCACAGCAACCCCACCTGCGCAAAAAGAGCAGCCACCCTCGCCTTTACCAGAAAAGGGTGTCCACAAAGTAGTCGCACTAGGGGATTCCCTCACGCGCGGTGCCGGAGACGCAAACGGGCAAGGCTATGTCGGACTCGTTCGCCAAGCATTGGAGAAAAAATCCGGCCAGTCTATTACATTCACCAACCTCGCGATTAATGGACAGGAATCATCTGAACTGCTCAAACAAATGTCCCAGGAGCAAGTAAAGAAGCTGCTCGCTGAAGCCGATCTGATTCTGTTTACCATCGGTGGCAATGACTTGTTCAGGCAGACAGGCGGGCTGTATACCATTGAAAAAGAAAAAGTGACCACAGCTGTTAAGCAGCTTGCGGTCAACTATGAAGAGATTCTCAAACAGATTCGCAGCGTCAACAAGACGGCGACAATCGTCTATACTTCCCTGTACAATCCTTTTGGCAATACGGAAGCATCCGCCGACACCATTGGGCCCGTGCTCGACTGGAACAATCAGGCGTCCCAAATCGCCTCACGGTACCCGCAAGTATTCGTGGTGCCGACTTACGACTTGTTCTTGCGCAAGGAACAAAACTACTTGTATACAGACCACTTCCACCCGAATGCTGATGGCTATAAACGGATGGCGGATCGTATTTTGCAAGCCTTAGAGTGATTCAACCCTCGATTGATTCATGGACTTGCCTCGAGCTGCCTCAAAGGCACGAGCACCCGCCCATTGGAATGCACTGCTCATCATCGAGGTAGCTGCTACCACCAGGAACAAGGTCGTGCCTCCGTAGTGTGCCAAAAGCATTCCACCCATCCACGGACCGATGAACTGGCCAAGGTTGCTGAAGCTTTTTGCACCGTAATAGCTGCCGCGCATACTCTCTGGCGCCATTCGGTCGATCAGGACGTCTCCTGCTGTAAACGTAAGGATTTCACCAATTGTGAAAAATACCATTGCCACAATGAATATCAGCCACGAATTGGCAAATGCATAACCTACGTCACCAACCGCATACATGGCGTTTCCCACCACAATCGCGGTGAGAGGCGTCTTTTTTTCTGCCCAGTTCGTCAATGGAAGCTGCATCACAATGACGACAATCGCATTGACTGTCATCAGGATGGCAAACAGCTCTGTTCCATTCACGACTGTCATTTCTGCGAATTTTGCCAGTGTAGAAGACATCTGCGAGTAGCCAATCGCTCCTAAAACACCAGCGAGCATGTACAAGCGAAATGCCTTGTCGTTCACCACAACACTGAATGCACGGCCGAATGTAACGACTTCTTTCTTTTGACCTTCAATTTGCTTAATGCCAAACTTGTTCAATAATCCTTGCAAGCTAATCACATAGATGAGATAAATCACTGCTGTCATCAGGAAAGGTAGAGCGACAGAGCTTTTCGCGAGGACTACCCCTGCGATAGGCCCTACCGCTACCCCCACATTAATCGCCATGTAGCGAATACCGAACACACGAAGCCGCTTCTCTGGTGGCGTTACATCTGCCATCAGCGCCTGGGAGACCGGTTCGTAGAAGGATCGACAGAGTCCCCCTGCTATATTGAGCAAAAGCAGTATCCACGGGTCTTTACTAAGGGCAAACCCAACGAACACGAACGTCCACACGTACAATGCACCTAGCATCACTCGCCTGCGCCCAATTCTGTCCGACCACGCTCCCGCAATAAAGCCTCCGATTGTACCCGCGAGCGGTCCTGCTCCAATAGTCAAACCGATCATCGCCAAGCTCATATCGGTTTGATTAGACAAGTATAAAAACAAAAACGGCATGCTCATCGAGCTGGCGGCCCGGACGAACACGGTCCCGACGACTAATGACCAGACGATCGGGTGAAACTCCTGCAAACGCATCTTGATCCAGCTCATTGTCTCTCTCCTCACCACTGTTATGCTTTACCATCTCTGCCAGAACAGATGCTCTGTGATGTTCCCATTGTAGAGAGGCAATGGACGTTCGTCAATGAGCATTCAAAATTTTTTGATTATGAAACATTTCTATGAGAGCAATCAAAATTTCGATAGGGTTGGACACATTACCACCTGGTCTATGCAAAAGACCGCCAGAAAACGCTGACGGTCTTTGCCTATCCTATTTACAAAACAACTTCTATACGATCAATCATTTCTCCCTGTTCGTTCCATTTCACTGCGCGGTAAACGCTATCGTGGTAGAACGTGAACCAAGCGCCTTGTTTGATCCCGTTGTTGATCCATTCTTCTTTTGCAAAGATGGATGTCATCGGGTAGTCGTCGTACGCCATCACCCATAATGGATTTTGATGGGCGTGTGTAGGCATGATGTCAGCTAGATGCAAAAGCAGCTGCCCCTCTGTCTCCATCCGGACGATAGCATGTCCCTGGCTGTGACCACCTGTATGATGAAGCGTGATTCCTGGCACAACTTCGTGCGAAGCTCCGTACGTCTTCACCTGAATCTCAATCGGACGCCAGTTCTCTTCCCAATATGTATTCTTCGAGCGAATATTCGGCTCTCTCATCTCCGCCCATTCCTGCTCCTGCACGTAGATGACAGCTTGTGGAAACGTAGAAACAAGTTGTCCATCACGGATAGAGACAAGTCCGTTGGCATGATCGTAGTGCATATGCGTCATGATGACGATATCAATATCGGCAGGAGTCAACCCTTTCGCAGTGAGGGAGTCCACGACTTGAGACTCTTCCTCCAATCCAAAATTGCGCTTCTGTTTTTCCGTTAGCCGATCATTTCCCATACCCGATTCAATCAAAATACGTTTGCCATGAGCCTGTACCAGGATTGGGTCAGCACGCAAAGGGATTTGATTGAGATCATTAGATGGATATCTTTTGCTCCAGAGCGGCTTGGGCACCACACCAAACATTGCGCCCCCGTCCAGCTTCGTGAGTCCACCTCTCAGCCAAGACAATTGAAACTGACCTACCTGCCATTCGTTCCCTACCATGATCCTGACGCCTCCTCGATTGCTCGGAATGATGATTAAAGATCGAAAGCGAAAAGCACCCGTTCAGGGTGCCTTACTGCTTTTCTGCTACACTTACAGTTCTAGTCGCCGGGGCGATTTCTAACAGGAGATCACTCGATACAGCCTGCACAGTGACATCTGAATCACTTCGTCTATGATGAAGCACGAGTTGCGCTACCTTTTCATTCTCTCGGTAAACGCTGATTAATGTCTGTAATGGATTGGCACTCCCGCCTGCGATCAACTTAAACCCCGGGGCTATCGTAAACGTCCATCCCTCCACCTCTACTAGCGGTGCCAACGAGTACAGGAAGTAACGTTTCCCTAAGAGAATGCCATTATGGTTCATCAAGGCGAGAGCCCCCAATCAAATGAATTTGAACAGTATAACTTCATTTTGCAAAAATTAGCGGAGGTTGAAAAGCGATTCGACAAAACTTCTAAAAAGACGACATGCTTTTCTTAATCATATCCGATCACCACTGTTTTCGAAATAGAAAATCTTCTCAGCGCCTTAAATCGCTCTTCCTACGGTCGCCCCCTCCAAAATGGCCCGCTTGGCATCGAGCTCTCCCGCTTCTTTCGCCCCGCCTATAAGGTGTACAGGCAGCCGATCAAGCAATGCGTGGTATAGCGAATTGTTGGAGGTCGCTCCAGCCGCTACAATGACCGTATCAGCAGGTATCATGCGTTCCTCCCCGTTCTGAATGAAATACACCCCTTCTTCTGCAATCCGGCTGTATTCAATTTGTGTCAGCATCTCTACGCCACGTCGCTTCAGGTTGGCGAGAACTGCCCAGCGCGTCGTTTTCCCCAAGCCCGATCCGACATGCTTCCCACGCCGCAGCATGCTGATTTTCCGTTTTCGCTGTTGCAGTTGCTGTACAGCTCTTCCATCCAGAATCCGGTACTCCTGCAAGTATTCCGCTGCCTTCGGTGAGATCGTTTCGTCGTGCATCAGCAAATGGGACAAATCACACGCGATTCCTCCCGCGCCCACGATGACCACTTGTCTACCGACCTTGGCGCGCTTTTCAAATACCGCATCATATCCCTTCACATGTCCGAGCTCTACACCTGGAATCTCAGGACGCCGCGGAATGACTCCCGTTGCCACCACAACTTCTGCAAAGCCTTCTTCGATCAGGGCCTCTGGCTCTGCCAGAGTTCCCAGCCTGATTTCGACACCAAGACGCGCAAGCTCTGTCCGGTAATAGCGAAGCGTTTCATTAAATTCCTCTTTGCCCGGCACCTGTCTGGCGTAGTTTAATTGTCCACCGATCTGTTTTTTGGCCTCCATGATGACCACCTGATGCCCTCGTTCTGCCAGCACGCGAGCTGCCTCCAAGCCGGCTGGCCCCGCACCGATTACAGCTACCTTCTTGCGGTTTTCCGCCGGAACCAACTGCCACTCTGCTTCTCTGCCCACGAGAGGATTGACCAGACAGGAGGCTACCTTCCCATCAAAAATATGGTCGAGACAGGCTTGATTGCAAGCAATACATGTGTTTACTTCATCAAAGCGTCCTTCTTTGCTTTTTCGAACGATATACGGGTCCGCTAAAAATGGACGGGCCATCGAAACCATATCACTGCATTCTTCATACAAAATCTTTTCAGCCTGGCGCACGTCGTTGATTCGATTGCTGGCGATAACCGGGATGTTCACGACCTGCTTGACTTGCTGGGCCACCCATACATACGCTCCACGCGGCACCATCATGCCAATCGTCGGTACTTGTGATTCATGCCAGCCAATACCGATATTGAGAGCATCAACCCCTGCCTCCTCCAGCATTTTGGCAAATTGCAATGTCTCATCCATCGTCGTACTATCTGGCATCAAGTCCAATCCCGACATACGGTAGATAATCGGATAATCCGTTCCCACTGCTTGGCGAACACGCTTAGCCACCTCGATGCCAAAGCGGGCTCTGCGTAAAAAGTCCCCACCCCACTCATCTTCTCGCTTATTGGTTACAGGGGACAAAAATTGATTGATCAAATATCCTTCCGAACCCATAATTTCTACGGCATCAAAGCCAGCTTTTTTTGCGCGTACGGCACCATCAGCAAAGCATTGAATCGTTGCTTCGATTTCCTCTACATGTAACTCTCGCGGCTTCCAACGGTTAATCGGCGCCTGCAATGGTGATGGTGCTACCGGGTCTAATCCTGTTGCTTCTTTGTACGCATAACGCCCGGCATGGAACAGCTGCAACGCAATTCTCCCATTGGCTTGATGAACCTCTTTCGTGATCAGGCGCAATTTCTCGATATCCTCATCTTGATATACATTGCAATACTCGTCGCCCATACCGCCTTCCGGATGTACGGCAGCCCCTCCTGTCACGATCAGACCTGCCTCTCCATTTGCACGCTCTGCATAAAAGGTAGCAAGCCGAGCAACACCATTCTGAAGCTTTTCAAATCCAACGTGCATGGACCCCATCATAATTCGATTTGGCAACGTCATCGAGCCAATTTGAATTGGTTCCCATACTTTTGAAAGTTCCACGATAAATGCCCTCCCAACGAGTGAATGCTCATTCATTTTTATTACCTATACGATTCTCTCTCTCCTCCTCATATTCCTCCTTCTTCACCTTTCATACAAAAAGCTCAGGACATTACTCCTGAGCTTTCCTTATGTACAGCCTATTTTTTACGTGCCGAGTTTGACGAGCATCCCCAAATCAGCGGAAAATCTTGCGATGGTTTCCGCAAATGCCATTTCCTCAGCTTCTGTTCGCGGCATCTGCACGACAAAGTGATAATCCAGCACAATATTCGCTTCTGCCTGCTTGCCAGGCTCCACAAAGCGGCGCTTTTCTGTCATCGAGCACTCAGCAACTAAGCTTTTTGCTTGCGTCCATAATTGTTGAATCTCCTCTTCTTGCAAGCTATAAGGATAGTCAATTTCTACCTCAATTTCACAGCTGTCCTCTTCCGCAAGCGAAAACAGATGGATGGTAGCCGTTGGTTGCTTCTCGTCCTCTGCCTCGGAAAACGTGATCAGAACCTCTTGCCCTTCCGATTCTTCCAACAAAGAATGATCAGAGCGCAAGACGATATCCGAAATCATTCCATGCGTATGTAACTGTTGATTTAGTTTTTCCACCATAAATTGTAGCACGTACTTCTTTCCTCCTGTTTCACGATATCCTCTCGTAGCAGTATAGCACGAGTTGTACAGATGCGAAAAACCCCTTCACGAGGAAGGGGTCGGTGTATTGTTCATATTTTTTTGATTCATGAATTCTGACAGCCACGCACGACGTACTTCTTTGTTTGGACAGTAACCTAAAATGTAGCTTTCTCCGCGCATATATTTTTCCTTAATCCACTCTTTATGCTTGCGGAAAAAGGCATGCTGGAAATCGATCGGCATCTGCTGATATTCTTCCAGTGCTGAAGGGTTCTGGAGGAAAAAATCTTCGTCGTACACAAACTCTTCGTTTTGTTGGCGGCTGATCAGGTACACAAAAGCAATCACCAGGAACAGGTTCACCAAAAAAATCGTCATAGAAATCCCTCCAGTCAATAATAATTATCTGATTAATCTGTCTTATCAGCATATTATTATTGTACCACGAAATTGGTGTTTTCTAAACCTTTTCCATAAACGAATTTTTAAAAATTTATATGAATCGACAAATAAAAAACACCCGCTCAAATGATGAACGGGTGTTTTCGTACTCGTTAGGAGTTCGTGCTAGGACCATCTGTAGGTGGACCAGCATCCTGACTGGTCGGCGGGATGATATCCGGCGGTGGGGAAGAGTTGTTGCCGTTATTACCTGCTGGTACATTCCCAGGAGATTGTGTTGCATCAGTCGCAGGCGTCTGTACTCCCTGACCTTGATCTGTCGACTGGCCTTGCCCTTCTGGGCTTACGACATCAGGTGGCGGCATTGCGCCTTCATTTGCCGTACCATCTTGATTGTCTGTTGGATTCGTCGGCTCTTGTTCTTTCGGAGCCTCCGTTTTTTGTTTCGCTGGCGTTGACGCAGCTGATTCTGTCGTTTTCTTCTTGACGCTCTTCTTGTTGCTTGTCGCAACCGCTTCACCAGAACCGAGTATCGGCGAATTGTTGAGCGACGCTACGACGCTCCCACTCAATCCCATCTCTGATTGCAAGGAATCGCGAACAGACTCGAGCTTTTCTTTTTCGAGATACGTATATCCTCCTTGCCAATATGCCCCATTATCCAATGCGGTGACCGTAGAGGAATTAAATCCTTTGAAATCGTAGGCCAAGCCTTTGATCTGATCCTTGGAAAGATCGGTATGTATATTCTTTGCGCCTACGTCCATGACATTAAATATCTTCGTCAAACCTTCAAGAGAACCCACTTTGCCCACGACAGCCTTGATGACCTCTTGTTGACGACGGTTGCGGTCGAAGTCACTGGAGTAGTACTTCGTTCCACGGTTGTCATGACGATGTCGTACATAACCAAGTGCCTGCTCGCCATTCAATGTTTGAAGTCCTGGCTGGAGATTGATGTGTGTATCGTCAGTTGGATCATCGTATACCAGTCTGCGATCCACATTGACTTCCACACCACCTAATTCGTCAATGACCGCTTTGAAACCATCGAAATCAATGGCTACAAAATGCTCAATCGGAATACCCAGTATTTCATTCAACGTTTTCTTCGTTAAGGAAATCCCATCTTCAGTAACCGTCTGGTTGTTCCGCTCTGCTTGCCTGCGTTCTGCTTCGCCATTGGCATAGACAGAATTGATCTTATGGTAGTCGCGATAGCCTGGGATCTTGACGCGTGTGTCCCGTGGAATCGATACCATGGTAACTTTCTTCGTCTTTGGGTTGGCAACTGCCACGATCATTACGTCTGTGTTCATCGAACCTGTTTCAGGACGGGTATCAGAACCAAGCAATACGAACGACATTGGCTTATCCGAATAGTAAACAGGATCGACATTTTGGGATACTGGCGAAGTAAACCCGCTGTTTACAGGGCTCGTTACTTCGGTCAGAGT
The DNA here is from genome assembly GCF_006715575.1 of Brevibacillus sp. AG162. NCBI lineage: Bacteria > Bacillati > Bacillota > Bacilli > Caryophanales > Paenibacillaceae > Brevibacillus > Brevibacillus sp. AG162. The sequence goes on along the minus strand of NZ_VFNO01000001.1, from coordinate 40,775 downwards.
GTCTTCAATTTTCCAATAAATTGCTCCAGCCACACCGCCAACCAGCAGTAAGGTGATCAATGTGAAGGATACCACGAGTTTACGTATTTTTCGATTACGGCTCGGCTGTTTCTTTCGAGAAGCTGAAGCGCGTGTTTTCACAACAGTATCTGGCATATGAATCAGTCTCCTTGTTCGCGCACGCTTTTTGACAAAGTAAAGGGAGGCACGATTTTGAATTGTGCCACTCGACAATATGCACCACTATTTTCTTCAGTTGGCAATACTCTGATTCAGGTATTGTATCATATCGTTGTCTGCATTTGTAGAAAAATGTTCCTTTAAACGAAAAGTCCCCCATCTTTTTGTCGATTAGGGGGACTTTAGTTGCACATATAATTTTCGGCTTATTGCAAGCCGCGTGGTGCCTGACTAAACCCTTGTACAGGACCTTCAGGACGCTTGTTTTTGGAGCGGTGTGAATCTCCGCCCTGCCGAACATGGCTCTCTTGTTTTCCGTTCACATCATTCGATTTCTTTTCCATGACATACACTCCTCCTCTATACCAACTAACGGGTAGTGTACGTCAAGCTATGTATTTTCATTCTCGGTCGAGGATCTGTCTTTCTTTTGCGGCATAGTAATCTTTTCGTGCCAAAAGGACATCGATATCGTATCGTCCATTTCCCTTTGTCCTCATCTCGGCCAGAGCAACGCCGAAAGCTGCTTGTTCTGCAAGGGACAACGCTTTGTTTTGCGCATAAATGATGCCCGCGGCAAACGCGTCTCCCGCGGACTCTCGAATCGGCATAGTCGGTGCAGCAAGCCATTTTTCCTCATGTGCGGTGCACAGCCACAATCCTGCTTCCCCACAAATGACCATGACCTGATGAATACCTTCTGCCACCAATTTTTTCGCGCATACTTCCACATCATTATAGGAATGAAGCGATTGGCCACCTAACACTTCCAGTTCATCAATGCTTGCAACAAGTATATGAACGCCTTCAAGCAACCCTTTCCATTTTTCTGCTTTTTTCACAGAAACAGGGTCTACGATGATCTTTTTGTCGAGTTTTCTGGCTTCCGCCAAAAATGCCCGCATGACCTCAACGGGAAGATTGGCATCCAGAAACAAGCCTGCGGCCTGAGGCAAGCGCTTGAGACCTTGCTGGACAATCTCCGCTGGCCACTCTTCATTTAATTCCATATCTGCAACAGCCGTGTACAATTCACCATCACGATCACGAATAGCCAAGTAGCGCCCAGTCGATTTCCCTGCGATTCGCAACATGCCATGGGTTGCCACTCCACTATTTGCTGTGACCTGTCTTAGCCATTCGCCATCTGCATCTTCTCCCACCAGAGCAAACAGCTGCACTTCTTCTCCTAGCCATCCCAGATTTTCCGCCACGTTTCGAGCTACGCCGCCTGCTGCTTGATGCACTTCACCTGGATTACTTGTTCCAGGCAACAGTCTGGCAGAAGTGACTCCCTGCACGTCAACATTGGCTCCTCCCACGCATAGCCAGTATTCTGTTATACCTTCCAGCATTCCAGCATTCCCCCTAGCCTTCTGCTCATGGTCTAGTCCATTGTGCTTCTCTCTTTTTTCGACAGCATCTCCCCATTTACCTACTATTTTAAAAACTTCCTGATAGATCAAATTCTTTATTTCCGATCATCATATTCCTTTCATACATGGATGACGTCCTGTAGAATCCATGCTACATTGAAAAAAATAAAAAGTAAGTTACCTAAGAAAGGTTGGGGATGGACTGACATGAGTGCCTCATCGACACCCATTCACTCTACACCGGCAGGGACTGCGGCACCGACTGTCTATCGCATGCTGTTTGCCATTAGCATTGCGCATCTGTTAAACGACAGCTTGCAAGCGGTCATCCCTGCATTGCTTCCAATTGTAGAGAAGAATCTGGCATTAACATTTACACAAGTCGGAATGATTTTACTCGTCATGAATCTTACTTCATCTGTTTTACAACCATTCGTCGGTTACTTCTCCGATCGCAAATCGATCCCTATATTGCCACCACTGGCTTTGATCGTATCGGGATTGGGGATGCTGGCTCTCGCTTTCTCTGGCAATTACTATTTCGTTCTCGCAGCAGTCGCCTGTGTTGGAATTGGCTCAGCCATCTTCCACCCTGAAGCCTCACGCTTCGCCCACTTGGCATCCGGTCCTCGCAGGGGGCTGGGACAATCCATTTTTCAAGTAGGTGGAAATGCTGGGCAAGCACTCGCTCCCTTGATGACCATCCTGGTCTTTGCGAACCTGGGCCAGACAGGCGCTGCCTGGTTTCTGCTGCCCGCGCTATTGGCCAGTGGCATCTTGCTCTATGTTGCTCTCTGGTATCGTGGGGAACAGCGTTTGAAAAAGGCGACTGCCGCACCTGTTACGTATACGAATCGGAACAAGCGGCTGATAGCCCTCGGCCTCCTGATTGTCATCGTCAGTGTGCGTTCCTGGATGAATGCTGGCTACCAAAGCTTTTACCAGTTTTATTTGATGTATGTGAAAGATATGGATTACGCCAATGCACAGCTCGTCATTTTTGGTTTTCTTTTCGCAGGAGCGATTGGGACATTTTTTGGCGGACCGCTGTCTGACCGATTCGGAAAAAGGAACTTGCTCATCATTTCCACACTCGGTTCACTTCCACTAACATTGCTGACGCCTTACGTCTCAGGCTTTTGGGCCTTTCCATTGCTGGTAATCAGCGGCTTTATCATGCTTTCCAGCTTCTCCGTCACGGTCGTATATGCGCAGGAACTATTGCCTGGCAAAATTGGGACCGTATCCGGGCTGATTATCGGTCTTGCCTTTGGAATGGGAGGCATGGGCGCTCTCGTATTCGGCTATCTCGCGGATCTCTACAGTCTGAGCTTTGTCATTCTGTTATGTTCGTTCCTCCCGTTGATCGGGTTTATGGGCTTTTTGCTGCCGAAAGACAAGACACTCCGCGAATGGGCTCACTAACCTATACCAAAGAAAAGCCAAAATCAAAAAACCCGAGGACGCGAATCCTCGGGTTTTTATTTATGCTATAGGGGATCTAGACCAATACACCTGTTGGTGCACCCAGCACTTGGGCAATGACTGGTGGATACACTTCAGGCGTACCAAACAGTCTCCAAGTACCATCCTCACCTTGACCGAACAAGCCATGGATCATCCAATCTGCTGTAAGCATAGCACCCAATTCAGCGCCAATAGACAGCTTGATTGTCTCGCCATTCGCACGTTTTGCCGTACAACCAGATGAAGTGATCTCTTGCACGAGCATGGATTCTTCCGTGATATCTTTGATCACCATCGGGTTGTTGTAAAGATTTTGAGTCGCTTCTTTTTCCAGCACACCGCGCAAGCGATAGGATTCCGGCAATGTTTCCTTCAACTCGGCGAACAATGGCTGCATGACAGGATAAAGCGCGTATGGTCCTTGCTTATCCAGCCACTTGAAGAACGCCGTCAAAACAGACATCAGATTTGTTGCCAACGTTTTGGTCGTTGCGTCCGTACGCGTGAAAATGTCGTGAACGAGGAAGTATACCAGGTCCTCTCTGCGCAACTGCTCCCATGTGAAAGATGGACCAAACGCTCCTCTGACGAATGAACGGAAGTTGTTCATAACCTCATCGTACTTTTTGACCGTTGCTTCCGACTTGCCCTCGGTCATCTCTTGCACGAAGCGATTGATGTCCGCAAGTCTGTCAGGATGTACGGTGTACACACTCTCAGGCAATCCCTCGATCAACGGACGGCGCAGCAGGTTATGCACATGCAGGCTGTCATTTGACAACGAGAGGCGAGGACGAAGCATGTCCATTCGGATAAAGCGAGCCAAGCCCTGTCCAATTTTATGATCCTGTTCCATTTGCTCCATCAGCTTGTGGAGTTTTTCATGCAGTACCTCGTTTTCTGCAGCTGCAACCAAGAGCGGAGCCAAATCATCGAGCTGTTCATGGGAAGTAACCAGCCATTTTTCAGCAAAATAGGTTTGGACTGCCCACTGCAACACTTTTGGTGGCAAAGTAGGCTGACTCGTGATAAACAGAGTTCCTTTGGACAAACGAGAGCCCGTTGAAGTAAGAACGCGAATCTCCTCTTCGTTCTCAAATGCAAGCAGCAGCAAAAGCTCTGAGACTTCGTCCAACTGCGGTGCATATCCTTCCAGAATCAGGTTGTCATCCTGCAAAATCACTTCTGCCTGTACTTCGTATAGCTCCAGCAAGGCATCCTTTAAATTCGGGAACAAATGCTCTTCCTTGCGCGTCGCATATACCCATATCTCACGAGCACCATCACGTTTTTTCAGCTCAAATGCAGGGTTCGACTCGATTACTTTCAGCAGCTGTTTACGATCTGGCATAGAATAGGTACGACGCAGAAGCGATTCTTGCTTCGGTGCTTCAGACTCGCTTGCCGCTTCACCAAATTGAACGATGAAGTGATACAGCTCTGTCGTATAGCTTCTCTTGCTCGTATCTGCCTTCGCAGCTTCTACTTCTGGATGCTGGTTTAACCACTCGAGCAGGCTTTCCTTGACATGTGGCTGCAAAATGATGCTGCCAGAGAAGAGCATATCACGCAGACCTAGATTCAGCAGGCGCCCTACGATCAATTGTCCAGGGACAACATTCAACGTATTGGCACGAAGCAGATAGTGTTTTTCTTCCGAAATCGGTTGTTGAACCGTGATGACATCACGATCCACTTCCACGATTTCATAAACATTCAGGTGCAATCCAGCAAACGCACGGCGAAGATCAGGCTCCATCCGACGTCCATGCTGTTTGATATAGTTCTCAAGCAGCGTGCTTCCACCTGTTTTGACGTCCAATACACACCAGTTGAAGAAATGGGCTGCCCATTCAGGACGTGCGACGCTCTCTTGGGTCAAGCCTACTTCTTCAGCAAAACGGTTCCGCGCTTCTTGAATCGTCTCGCTGGTTACATTTGCGCCGACAAAATGGTTCAGTCTTTCAACCCAGCCAGCGTATTCTTTTTGCAACTTTTGCTCGTGGCGGCTACGCAGCTCCGTAATGGGAGTGACAACCCCACAGCATTTTTTGTATTTTTTTCCGCTCCCACAAGGGCACAGTTCGTTTCTTCCTACCGACATAGAGGGTTTGGATCTCCTTTCCATCCCACGCGGCATGCGCGGGGAATCATGCACAATCCCCCTATTTTACCGCATTATTCGTCATGTGTTCAAGTGTTCTCGCTTTGATTCATGTGCGATACCCACATCCGTGTTGTTTCTTTCCCATTGGACAATAAATTGTTCCAGTCGATTCATCAACCTGACGATGCGCTGCTTCTCGCCCATGCATGCTGAAATAGCAGAGAGCTGGTTCGTGGCAAAAAGCTCCACCACTTCCTTCTCCATGTCTTGAAGGCGAATCCGATAGCCCGCGATAACCTCGCGCAGGATGGCAAATCTCTGCTCTAACCGGATCGTAGCCTCAAGTTTACTCATTGTTGTTCACTGGTCGCCAGTACCTGTTGAATGCCAAGTACGATCTGCTCATGCTTATGTTTCTCTTTCATCAGCACTTCTATAGCTTGCATATTGCTTTGTTGAAAATGAGCGACAACTTCTTGGGACATTTCTTGGTTTCTAGTCTCCAAGCGGTTGATGGCTTCTTGCATCAGTTTTTGTACTTCCTCGAGAACTTGCTGGTTGGTAATGGTAGACATAGTAGCTTCCTCCTTGGTAAATAGTAGTTCTTGTTGTTCTTCCACCTGGTGTAAGGGATTCGCTGGTTCTTCCAATGCAATTTCTTCTGAGACGGACTCGCTGTTTCCTATCGATACAGAAGGGGCAGCAACAGCAACCTCGAGGGCCGCCTGCTCTTCCTTGGAATCTTCGCTACGAGCAATGATGTACATGGTATCACCGTCAATGCGGAAGCGGTCATCTTGCGCAGGGAGAAAAGCAGCATCTGCAGCAATCCCTACTTCCTGCTCCAGAAAATGGACTAATGTTCGAGCAGCTACCTGCGTAATGCCATTATCGCGGCAAAACGCATACACTTGGTCATTGCCCAAACTCCACTCTGCCAAAAACCATCTGCTGTCGCCTTGATATTGCACAAAGCGAGGATCGCGTTCCAATTGCAGCATACGAAGAATCTGATTCCAGCCAAACTGCGTTTGACGACGCAGCTCTGCGACAATTTGCTCAAGCTTTTTGGGTGTTTGGCTATCGCGCAAATAGCGATGAGCCAAGTCGTACACTTGATGCGGCTGGCGAGTGATCTCTACGATCGCCTCTGAGCTTCCAACGCGCACTGGAGACTGCTCCATGTTCAACACTTTATCCAGTATCGTCTTGCAGTCCAGATCCAAAAAAGCATTCAGCTCATTCGCTTCCATCCGGGAGCAGATCTCCGTACGTGGAAGGGAGCGCTCACCGGGCCGGAATACCTTTTTTACAATACTTGGTAGGGTATAAGTTGGCCGTTTCATTGCACTTTCTCCTTCTCGTGATCGGCATTGTTTGCCAAATCAAATGGGAATCAAGAAGATATTCTACAAAAAGAAAAAAAATCCTACCTACCTTGAAGTGTTTATGAATTCCGATAATGATGAAAAGGAAAACCCGACATGGCTTCTACACCATATCGGGTATCGGTTATTGGATAGCTTTCCATTCCAGCCAGGTTTCTTCCACTGCACCCGTAGCAGCATCGATCTGCAGAGACTTGGCATCGGCTGTCGGTAAATAGGCCAGCTGCGGCAGTTGCGCTGAATGCGTACCTGCCTTCGGATACCAGTATGCCAAGCGCAGATTTGCTTCTTTGACATAGGCATCCTTTGCTTTCTCATTCTTGACAATACCGTCTTTACTGATGGTAGCAGGCATGGACGGCAGGTCATTTACTTGAGCAAGGACTACATTGCCCTTCTTTGCGTCCACTTCCAAGTAGAACAGTGGTCTCTTGGTAGGGATACCGTCAATCTCAGGATGAAAAGCAAAGCTACTGATCGGCCGCACGAGATTTTGATCCGCCCAGCCCGGCAGATTTTCCACAAGACTCGTCTCCTTTACGGAGAATGATTGTTCTTTGGACGATAAGTATTTCTCCACAAATTGTACGGCGATGTCTTTTGCCTCATCATGCGTGAGCGGCTTCTCAAGCTCCTTTTCTACGGGACCGTCCAGCTTGAATTCAATGGGTGATTTTGTTTTACGGTCGAGTGTAATCCACGCGCTTTGATACGAGCTGGCATTCCATTCATGGCGATCGATGTCACTGTTTTTATACTTTTTGTCTTCTTTTACATTTTTGTACGTGCGTTGATTCAGCTTCAGGCCAAATTCCTTCTCCAGCATCTGCTCCATTTTTTTCGTATCTCGCCAGACGCCCATGTCGGCCGTTCCTTTGATTTTCATCGTCTCACTCGTTGTTTTATACACAGACGGAACTTCTTCACCAGACAGTGCATCTATCGTTGGCAATTGGTCAGGCACGTAAACGAGCTTGCCCGCTGACTCATCGTAGACCAATTCCAAGGATACCTTGTCTTGCCACTTCTTCATTGCCTTTTCAAGCGGTACAGCCTTGCTTGGGTCCGTTACCTCTGCTTCGGTAGGAAGCTTTACCTTTTCTTGCTGAAAATGGACAACCTGCCCCTTTGCGTCAACCATGACCCGCGCTGTCTCTTTGTCCACCCACGTATTGTTCAACTGTGGGTAGACACTGACAACTGCCAGATGATCCAGCTCTGACGCACGATCGACAGAAAGCATCGCTTGCGGGGAAATAACATGGTCAACCGCTATGTAATTTCGAATAAAATCGACAGCCTTTTGATAGGCTTCCTTTTTATTGATTTTGGTTGTTTTGTCCCGATTCACATCATGCAGGACAAATCTGGTCATATCTCCCTCTGCATTTGTGGAGATCGTGAGCGTCGTATTTGTGGTAATGACACTCTTTCGATCCGAGAGATTAATGACATACCCCGATTTGCTTGTCCCTCCGTATGAGTCCACATGAAGGCCTTTCATGAGAGGCACATAGTCCTCTTTCAATTCTGTCAACAAGTGGACGATGTCTTCTGGCAACTGAATGGGTTCCAGGCTCGATTTGCCATCATACGCATAGGAAGACAACGGATGCAGAAGTGCCACTGGTGTCGTGACCATGCTGACTGCCAACACAAACATGGCAGCTCTGTTTCGCTTTTTCACATGAATACCTCCTAAGTACAAGACATTACTGTTAAGACGAGCTTCTCGCAAAAACGTTTCTGATTTATCTAAAAAAAGCCAACTGCCTCGTTTTGCTTAGCAGTTGGCTTTTTGTTGTATGAATTAATACCCGCGCCAGACTTTTCGTCTAAGCACGCCAGCGTACGCCCATTCCTCTTCTTCCGGCATGTCCGCTAGAGTTTGGCTCAAAGCGTTCATTTTGCTGTCGATCTGGTCCAGGTAATGGAACATGACAGCTGTAGGCGTTTTTCCAGATACAGCACTGCCCCAGCCATTCTCTACCTCTCCATGATGACTCAAAATGCAATGCTTCAAGTGCAGAACCTCCGCGTCCCCTAAAGAAATATCTAGCTTGCGGCAAATGCCGCTCACCATCTCGACTCCCATAACCAGGTGACCAATTAACTGACCTGGCGTTGTGTAATCCGGGGCGATGGGGTCAGACAGCTCGTATAGTTTTCCAATATCGTGCAAGATACAAGTCGCAATCAGTACATCCCTGTCTACTTGTGGATACAGTGGCAAGAGGCTCTGTGCCGCTGTCAACAGAGAGACAATATGCTCGAGCAAACCATGATAATAGTTGTGGTGCATGCGAACGCCAGCAGGATAATGGCGAAGGCGATCCTGAATCTCCTCTGTTGCCAGCGCCTCTTGAATAATGGCCTTGAGCGTGGCACTCTGCAGGCTGTCGACTGCATCGGTAAGCTTTGTCCACAGTTCATCTACTGGAACTGGCGAGATCGGAATGAGCGACTCCATCTGAACTTCGTCGGATGCAGCAGCAGGTCTGATCCGTTGAATCACCAGTTGCTTTTTCCCACGATACATTTGGACGGCAGCGTCGATCTTCACGACGACCTTGACGTTGATCCATTCCTTCATTTCTGCATTGACATCCCACAGCTTTGCCATGATCGTACCGGAGCGATCTCCCAGCTCCAGATTCAAGTATTCACTCTGATTACTCGCTACGCCAGCTTCCTTGTTTTTAATCAGGCAAAAAGCGACAACACGCTCTCCCTCTTGATAATCCAATAAATATTTCATCTATTTGTCCCATCCTAGCTTATTTTTTTCGGAACAGGGTTTCTTCCAGCTTTTTCACTATTTTCTTGCCGACTAAATCATCCGCTGATCGAATCACCTTCGTAATGACAGCCAAGAGGTCTTCTTCGCCATTCCAATGCTCACGTACAATCGATTCATCGATATCCACCAAAATCTTGCGCAATGCATAAACAGCCAAAATGACGTCGTCCAGAAGTCCGAAACCCCCGACTAATACCTCCGGAATAAAATCAACCGGGGTGATGAAGTAGGCAACTGCTACACCCGCTAACGCTTTTGATTGAACACCTACGCGCTTGTCCAGCATCAGACGGGCCAAGAGAACAAACAAATCTGGTGCAAGCAAAATAAAGTTGGCTACAGAATCATTGACTCCCTTGTCTTTAATGAACGCTTCGATTTTGTCACGCAATTTATCATAAAATCGCTGATGTTTTTCCGGTAATACGACAGGAACCAGTTCGGTTGGCTTCTGAACTACAGGCAGTAGATTTTCGTTGCTGTTTTCTTCACTCATTCTGATCCCTCCGTAATTGCTTTTTTACTTTTGCCTTGTGTCTAAAATACGACCAGGCTGCAATCAATACGAGCAAAGCGATAAAGAAAATCGCGAGGTTACGGGCAATCAAATTAAACAGCTCATCCCAGCGTTCTCCTAATTGCCAGCCAAGCGTCACGAAAAGCAAGCTCCAAAAAAGCCCACCCAAATAGGTAAAGAGCATGAAAGTCGGAAATGGCAGTCGCGTGATCCCGGCAAAATAGGCCGTAAACTGACGAACACCTGGGATGAAATAACCTAGCGGAAGCGCCCATTTGCCGACGCGATTAAACCACTCTTCCGTTTTTTTGTAAATGGTATAGCCCATTCCCAGCCGTTTCCCATATCGTTCGAGAAAAGGGTAGCCTAATGTTCTGCCGATCCAGTATGCCACCGTCATTGCTGTAACGGAACCGAGAAAGCAGACGAAAAAAGTAGGCCAAAATTCCAATTTTCCCGTTGAGACAAGAAATCCAGAAAAAACGAGCAGCGTTTCTTCAGGCAAGGGCATCCCCAAAATTCCTAGAAAGAACAATCCAAACAAGGCACCATACCCATATTGCGTAATATAGTCACCGAAGGTTCCCATTACATCTTCCACGAATGTCACCACTTTTCCAGCAAGCTGCCCTCTTCCATTATGCCAAAAGAAAGGCGCATTCACAAATCAGAGCTCGTATGACAACTATTAATTTTTGCCAACTTGGAGATACTCTACAACATCAACTTAAAAAACGAATCCAGCTTCACCATTCGCCTTACCCTTTGGGGATTTACAGACAAATGACTTGGGACAAACGAGGGATAGCACGGATGTGGAAAAAAACATATCGAAAGCTAAAGTTCGAATACTACAAGGTGCTGAGAATGAAAGGGGCTCCAGCTTTTATCGCCCGTGGATTTTCGCTCGGAATCTTCATCGAGTTCATAACGCTGCCTACTTTTGGCATCGCGTTTTTGTTGCTTTTCCCGCTTTGCAAGCTGTTTCGGGCCAGTTTGCCCGCTGCTTTGGTTGCGTTTGTCATCGGAAAGCTCATCTTACCGCTTTTCATCCTTTTCAATTACAATATTGGATACGTGTTGATCGGCAAACCGTTACAAGGACATTTGATCCATCCCGAGCCTGGAATGCAATGGCTTGTCTGGGTGAAAGAAAAAGGACTTGCCTATTTTACCGGGAGTGTCATCATGGGGCTTTTTGTCGCGTTCGCGAGCTACTTTCTCGTGTTAATAGGCCTTCAATTGTATCGCCGCAAGAAATTACGGCGCTCATTGCCTGAAGAAAGTCCTACCCCTTAATCGCTCGAACGAAAAAGACCGGTCCGACAATCGAATGTCAGTCCGGTCTTTTTTGCTCGCAATGTTATGCAAAGTAGCCTTGATCGTGCAGGTGCTCCATGATTTCGGCAACAGTTTTGTCTTCTTTCAAGAGCTCTACGGTTACTTCCACTTGCTCTGGGGACAAACCGTTCGCTCCGAGGCTTTCCTTGATCAACACGTCGTTGGGGCGACGGAAGTACGTTTGCAACGTACGCTTCACACGTCCTTCCAGACTTGTTCTCAGCATCAATTCAGTCGTAGACATCTGTTCCACCTCTTTCCTAGAAAGATTTGCGTAACCCCTATTATCTTATAAAACCGTGGAATAATCAACCTTTCTGCGAAATAGCTTCCTTGCAGAGTTGATCCCGGTTTTGGTCATGGGAAGAACGGAGATGTTCATCGATCGATACACCATTATACGTCAGTTGGGAAAACTGCTCTCCCAGTACATCTTCCTCTATGTTATTGGCGATACCCTCGAAAACAACTGCACGTGCATCCAACAAGTACTGGCGATCGCGTTCAATCCGATGCAGGATTTCCTCGCGTCCTTTTGCAGGTACTCCGTGTCCAGGAATGACTTCTTCCACTTCTCCTTGAAGGACCAACCGCTCAAGCTTTTCCAAACTCTCCAAATAGGCACTGCTGTCGTCAATAAACGGGAACTCCAAATTCGATAGCATGTCACCGACAACAAGCAGCTTCTGCTCCCGGAACAAGGTCGCCATCTGATCGGGTGTATGTCCTGGTACAGGCAGGAAAAAGACTTCCTGCCAATCTTGGGCATCCTCCACAAGTTTCGTGAATGTCGGCATTCCTACTTCATACGATCTGACTACGTAATACGACCCGTCAAACCGTTTCGCCTTGTTCAGCTTCTGCTCAATCCGTCCATCTGTGAGGATTTCCTTTTGTGCAATGATTGTGGCATCCGGAAATTTGCCGACTCCGACAACATGATCCCAATCTCCGTGAGTTAGGACGAGAATAAGCTCTCTTCCGTTCCTCTCCCTTCGCACATAGTCAGCAATCGCCTCTATCTCGTGGGGAAAATAGGCTGGATCAAACAAGTAGAGACGTTCCTCAGTTGATACGACTGCACTGGTCGTTTGCCACAGACAACTTGTAAACAGCTTGTAGGATTGTGCCATATCTATATGCCTGGCATGATGTTGCGCTTATGCTCAGAGATTCGATGCAGGTAATAAATGCGTTCTTTGGCTTCCGGTCGAGTTTCCCCTGTAATCAGCAAACGATCGAGATCCTCATAGGTGAAACCCATCTCCTGTTCATCCGTCTGCCCTTCCCACAAATCAGCTGAAGGTGGCTTCGTGATGATCTCTCCAGGCACCCCGAGCTCAGCAGCGAGAATTCGCATCTCATGCTTCGTCAGACTTGCTACTGGATTAAAGTCGGCAAGACCGTCGCCACCTTTTGTCATATAGCCAACATAAATCTCGCTGCGATTGCACGTATCCGCTACCAAGTATCCTTTTTGGTTAGCAATGGCATACAGCACTGTCATGCGCAAACGAGCCTTTGTATTTCCCTTTGTTTTGTCATCAAGCCCAAGTACACCCTCGATAGCAGGTACCAAAGCGTTATAGGCAGGCCCTACATCTACCGTGTGCAAATTCAATCCAATCGCTTCAGCAAGTCGCTTGGAATCTGTTTCATGAACGGTTTGCGAGTATGCAGGCAACCAAACGCCAATGACGCGTTCTGAACCCAATGCACGAACACACAGCGCTGCCGTAACGGCACTGTCAATCCCACCAGAGATACCGACGACTGCACCGCCGAGTCCATTTCCGTCAATTTGCTCACGAATAAAGGCAATACGTTTTTCCACGTCTTCTTTTACATGAATCTGGTAGTTCGCCAGATGTTCTTGAAACTTGTCCACGCTACCTACCCCCAGGGTTGATTATTTCTCCCTCATCCTACCATGCCGTTTTCAGTGTGGCAATTGGCGCAGAACGGGACTACACTATATACTATAGAGAGTTCTTGACTAACGAGGAGAAGGAGAGAGTCGATGATTATCCTCAAGACACCTGAAGAAATTGAACTCATGCATGGAGCAGGCAAGATTTTGGCTGCTTGTCATCGTGAGATTGCCAAGATGATTCGTCCAGGCATTTCTACCTGGGAGATTGATCAATTCGTCGAAGAATTTTTGGCTGAAAATGGCGCGACCCCTGAGCAAAAAGGGTTTCATGGATATCCCTATGCCACATGCGGTTCCGTAAATGATGTCATCTGCCATGGCTTCCCGAAAAAAGAGCCTCTGCGTGATGGCGATATCGTCACAATCGACATGGTTGTACGCAAAAACGGTTGGCTGGCTGACTCCGCTTGGTCCTATGAAGTGGGAACGGTGTCCCCGGAAGCGAAAAGACTTCTGGAAGTCACTGAAAAATCGCTGTATCTCGGTATTGAGCAAGCTGTCGTAGGCAATCGGATCGGCGACATTTCCCACGCCATTCAAACGTATGCGCAAGAACAAGGCTACTCCGTCGTGCGCGATTTTACCGGACATGGTATCGGTCAGGAAATGCATGAGGAGCCGTTTGTTCCTCACTTTGGCCCTCCTGGCAGAGGACAACGCCTCAAAGAAGGCATGGTCATTACCATTGAGCCTATGCTGAACATCGGAACGTACCATGCAACGGTCGATGAAGATGGCTGGACAGCACGTACACGAGATGGGAAGCTGTCCGCTCAATACGAGCACACCCTCGCTATTACCGCGGATGGACCTGTTATCTTAACCAAACAATAAGGATGTACGAAAAGCCCTTGCATTGTCAGGGCTTTTTCTTTTTCTCCCAATGTGCCCGGTCGCACATTCAAACGTTGACACCCCTTCTTCCGCTCCGTATGATGCAAGTACGCTTTGTTACTACCCAGTAACAAATTGATCAAACCAGCAACCGCTAAGCACAAGGAGGGTTTCATCCCATGTCCGATACAAACTCATCTAAGCAACTACGCGATATCCCATTGTCCGTTCTCGATTTAGCACCCATTACGGAGGGTAGCAACGCTGCTGAATCGTACAAAAACAGTCTCAATCTGGCGCAACAGGTGGAAAAATGGGGCTTTACACGTTACTGGCTCGCCGAACACCACGCAATGCCCAGCGTAGCCAGCTCTGCCACTTCCGTTCTCATCGGTCACATTGCCGGTGGCACCAGCAAAATCCGTGTGGGTTCAGGCGGCATAATGCTGCCCAACCATGCTCCACTCGTGATCGCTGAGCAATTCGGGACACTGGAGTCTCTCTATCCTGGCCGGATCGACTTAGGTCTTGGACGCGCACCCGGGGCGGACCAACGAACAGCACGTGCGCTACGCCGCGATTTGCGGATTGGTGGAGAAGATTTCCCGGAGTTATTGGAAGAGCTCCGTGAATATCTTCGTCCACGAACAACCGAGTCGGCATCTGCCATCCGCGCTATCCCTGGCGAAGGTTTGAACATCCCGATCTGGCTGCTCGGTTCGAGCGATTTCTCAGCGCGACTGGCAGGCATGCTCGGATTGCCGTTTGCTTTTGCTGGGCATTTTTCGCCGAACTTTACCTTGCCTGCCTTGCAGACATATCGCCATTGTTTCCGTCCATCGGAAGTACTGGATCAGCCATATGCCATGGTTGGCGTCAACGTGATGGCAGCCGATACCGATGAGCTTGCAAATCGACTGGCCACCTCCCATTACCAGGCATTCTTAAATCTCGTCCGCGGCGATCTCAAGCCAATCCAACCACCTGTGGACAATATGGATGAGCTATGGAGCGAATTTGAAAAACTGTCTGTCCAAGCACAGCTGCGCTCTTCCATCATCGGCAGCCCTGTTACCGTGAAAAGCAAACTGCAAGAGTTGGTCGATGCCACAGGAGCAGATGAGCTCATGATTACGACGCAAATGTACCACCATGCCGATCGCGTGCGCTCTTTTGAAATTGTCGCCGACGTCTGGAAGTCCTAAATGGGGGATGGTATATGACGGAAGCAAAACGGCCTCGCGTGCCTCGGGAAAAAGCCCAAGAGATCATATTGAACGCTGCGGAAGAATTGTTTTATCAAGAAGGGATCCATGCTGTTAGTGTAGACGCCATCGTCGAGCGTGCCGGAATGAATAAAATGAGCGTCTATCGGCAGTTTTCCTCGAAAACGGACCTGATTCTCGCCTACATGACCCGAAAGCAAGACGCTTTTTGGCAAGAATGGGAAGAAAGCATCGCCAAACATCCCAACCAGCCGCGAGAGCAAATCATTCAGTTTTTTGCTGATCTGGCTGAGCGAGCATCCAATGAGCAATTTCGCGGCTGTTGCTTTATCAATGTAGCTGTAGAGTTTCCTGATCCGGTTCATCCTGTTCGCGAGTTGGTTTGCTCGCATCAGAAACGAATCCGCGACGCTTTTTTGGACCGCACGACTGCCCTTGGCGCTGCGCATCCATGCGAGCTGGCCTATACGCTTATCTTGTTGATGGAAGGTACTTACGCAGATAGCCAGACGTACGGAACCGATAGTGCAGCGATTCGCATGGTTCCTGCCATCGTAGAAAAAGTTTTGGACCAAGCGCTTCACAATTAAAAAAGTGGCTCCCTGCCTTATTCCAGCAGTTGCCACTTCCTCTTTTTGTCGCTCATACAGCTGTTTTAGCGCTGAGCACTGGTCGCATACTTGTCTTGTTTCGCCGTCATCGCTTCTAATTCTTTGACGTCTTGTTCCAAGTCATGGATGTCTTCTTCAATCAGTTTTTTCAGATGTTGCTTTTCCCGCAGGATTTTGCGGGTTTGCTCCAAACGCTGATTCAAATCGAACACGCCGAGATACACTGCTTTTCCCTCCCTATGTAGGTTTTCCACCTTACATGTTATGCAGTGATCGCCAGAAGTTGCAGACCATTTTTTTGTGGGGTCAAAATAGGTAAAAGTGAAAAGAGACTTCCCGTGAGCATAAAGCTCTGGAAGTCTCCTATTCGCTTTAGAGTCCTTTGTATTTGCCCAATTCTTCCCGCAGGCGATACACTTCCTGCACCAAAGCACGCTTCTCCAGACGGTCAATTTCCTGATCCAAATCGTTCATGCGTGCATGTCCATTATATGGCACATCATGCATCGGGAAGCCGTCAGAAGCGTATGACCACTGCGGTTCCTTCGGCATGATCATCGCCATCAGCAAGTAAAGCAAAATCGGTACTCCTGTAAAAACAGTGAGAACGACAACTCCTACTCGTACCAGCGTAGAGTCAATACGCAAAAATTGTGCAATCCCACCACAAACTCCAAATAACCGTTTATCATGAGAACGGTATAGTCGTCTTTCCATCATTACATTCCACCCTCTCTACAGTATCCGCTTGCCTTGTATCTACAGGATATCCGATAGGCGATTCCGGTAAAATGGTCCGTAGAGGGATTTGTCCTCCGTCGCTGGACGGAGATCAATCATTTGGCAGGTGGCTCATAAACGGGGCGTGGACGATCAAACTGTTCGCCCAGAGTCGCATACGTATGGCCCGCTAATCTGCTAACGGGTGCAAACGCTGCAGCATCAATCCGTCCTGCATGATACAACTCATCCGCTACATGGACATGCATCACTTCCCCGATAATCAAATCCGAAGTGGTCGGACTACCTAATTCCACAATCTGATGCAGCTTGCACTCAAAATGGATGCGGGATGCACGGAGTCTTGGCACCTTGACGCGAACGGATGGGGCGACTTCCAGCCCCAATGCCTCTACTTCACTGATCTCTGGCGGGTAATCAGCAGAAGTCTGATTGACCGCATCCACATTGTGTACGTCCACCATATTGACCACGAATTCTCCCGTTTGCATGATGTTTCGTGCCGTATCTTTTGGGACGCTCCCCGGCTTTCGCATGACGGCAACCGAAACCATCATCGGCTCAATACTGGCGACATTAAAATAACTGAAAGGAGCGGCATTGACGATTCCTCCCTCCCCTAACGAGGTGACCCAAGCGATCGGCCTCGGGACGATACATCCGATCAAGAGCTTGTATTTTTCCTGACGTTCGATTTCGTGAATGGCGATTTCCATTGCGATTTTGCACCTCTTCCTATTCCTGGGGTGGCAACCAGCTTGACATGTATGCCTCATCCTCAATTTCCAACGCTTGCTTTGTGACATGAAGCGGGTGGAATGTGTCCAGCATGACAGCCAGCTCCTGCGTTTCTTTTTTCCCAATGCTCGCCTCTACCTTGCCTGGATGCGGCCCGTGAGGAATCCCCATTGGATGCAGGGTGATAGACCCCTCGTATATGCCTTTTCTACTCATAAAATTGCCATCTACGTAGTATAACACCTCGTCACTTTCAACATTACTGTGGTAGTAAGGCGCAGGGATCGCTTGCGGATGATAGTCGTACATCCGCGGAACGAATGAGCAGATGACAAAGTTTTGACCGGCAAAGGTTTGATGGACAGGTGGCGGTTGATGAATGCGCCCAGTAATCGGTTCAAAATCATGAACACTCAGTGCATACGGATACAAATACCCGTCCCAGCCCACGACATCAAACGGATGGAAGTCAAAGAAGTAGCTGTAGACCACGGACTGGCGTTTGACGCGCACCTCGAAGTCTCCGCTTTCCACATGCGTCACCAACTTTTCCGGTACACGAATGTCACGTTCGCAAAACGGCGAATGTTCCAACAATTGACCGTGCTCGTTGCGATAACGCTTTGGTGGCACAATCTCATTCTGGGACTCAATGACGAGGAAACGGCTCTGGACAGAAGGTACAATCCGATAGGTTGTGCCGATCGGAATGACGAGGTAGTCGCCAGGCTTGTAAGTGAGTGTACCGAAAATCGTTTGCAGTTCTCCCTCACCTTGATGGACAAAGACGACTTCATCCCCATCTGCATTGCGATAAAAGTAATCCATCGGCTCTGTCGGTGCGCATACTGCCATGACGACATCGTTATTCCCCAGCAAGTAGCGACGTCCGAAAATCGGGTCCCCGCCCGGCTGAACATCAAACGTTTTAAAATGCTGATGCTTCAAATCAACCTGCTCCACATATTCCAGGCGGACGTCTGCGTATTTGCGCGTCTCCCTCACTTGGGTAGGCGGATTGTGGTGATATAGAATCGACTGAATTCCGGAAAACCCTTTGGTTCCCATCACTTGCTCACGGTACAGTCCCCCATCCGGCTTATAAAATGTCGTATGCCGCTTTTGTGGAACTTCCCCCATTCGTTGATAAAAAGCCATACGTTCCTTCCTCCTTTTTTTCATCCTTATTCACAAATCGTATTGCGAAGCACACCGAGGCGTTCCACCTCTAGCTCTACTACATCCCCTGGCGCAAGCCAAGCATACTGCTCTGTCCCCAGCTCCAAAATGCAGCCAGTCCCTACTGTTCCCGATCCGATAACATCTCCGGGATACAAGGAACAGTCCTCTGAGGCACGGGCAATCATTTCAGCAAATGTATAGTGAATGTCCTTGAAGTTTCCTTTTGAATACTCCCTACCATTGATACGTGCCACCATCTCCAGATCGTAGCGGCTGCCCTTTTCGCCTGCGATACGTATATCAGCCAGCTCCTCCGGTGTAACCAGCCACGGCCCCATGGACGTTGCGAAGTCTTTGCCCTTGGCAGGCCCTAAGCCGACCTTGACCTCCTCCCGTTGTATATCCCGGGCACTCCAGTCGTTTAAGATACAAAATCCTGCGATGTGCTCTTCCGCTCGTTCAACTGGGATGTTTACTCCTGCTTTTCCAATCACGCAGGCAATTTCCAGCTCATAGTCCAGCCACTCGGTTGCTTTTGGTCTGCGAATATTCGCTTGCGTCCCTGTAAAAGCTGCTGCATTCGAAAAATAAAAGACGGGGAAGTGATACCATTCGGGCACCATCGGAAGTCCGCGTTTGGCTCGCGCTGTCTTCACATGGGCCTCGAAGGCATAAAAGTCACGAAAGCTGGCGGGACGTGGAAGTGGCGAACTTAGCTCGACTTGCTCATAATCCCAGCCATCCTGTGCCTCGTATGCTGTTTGGAGAACGGGTAACCAGTTTGCCCACTCCTCGAGCAAACCAAGCACTGTACTCGGCGCTCCCGGGCAAGCCTGTGCAATATCTTTGACTTTTCCTTCGTGCAAGAGCCCCGCTCGCCAAGCATCCCTTTCCCTTTCTCGATAGGAAACCAGCTTCATGAAACCCTCTCCTTCTCTTGGGCAAATGAGAAAACCCAGCTCACCCCCAATGCAATTCCGGTGCATGACAAATAAGAAGGGAAGCCCTCGTTGTCAAAACGATCCGAAACAGGCATCAGGCGCAAGCTGGGTCTAGTCTGCTACTGAAAAAAATCTTTGCGGGATTTTCCCCCGCAGACAGCCAGCTATTCTCTGTTGTGTTTCCAATGTTTGTAATGAATTTCTTCTATCATATCGAAAACGCTTACAGCTTTCCAGAGGGAAATGACGAAATTTTTCGCCTAGGTCATTTCCTTGCACGGATAATCGGAAAAAAATTGTTGGACTACCTGCTCCATATCACTTGGCAGCGGCTCCTCCCAGCTCATCGGAAAACCGCTGCGCGGATGGACAAAGGATAGCCCCCATGCATGTAAAGCTTGTCTGCCGATATGCTCCCGTTCTCCCCCGTACAGATCATCTCCTGCAAGTGGGTGCCCTTCACTGCTCATATGTACGCGAATCTGATGCGTGCGCCCCGTCTCCAGCTTCACCTCGACAAAACTCATTCCTTCCCCTCGGGCAAGCACACGATAATGGGTAACAGCTGTCTGCCCATCCGGCCTTACCTGTCTGGTGATAAACGAATTTTCCGCAAGGCCAATCGGCGCATCAATCGTACCTTCATCAGACTCCACGATCCCTTGAACGATAGCTCGATAGGTCCGCTGCAGCGTTCTGATCTGCTGCATGCGGCTGAATTGTTCATGTGCCCATTGATTTTTCGCCACGATCATCAAGCCTGATGTATCTTTATCCAAACGGTTCACCGCTCGGAACTTTCTGTGCTCACCACGCTTTTTCCAATAAGCGATCATCCCGTTTGCCAAAGTTCCACTGGGATGATTTCCTGTCGGATGAACAACCAATCCCGCTGGCTTTGCAATGACCATCAAATCCTCGTCCTCGTAACGGATGGAGAGCGGCATGTCCTCTGGGGCAACGGTCTCTTCCGCCTCTTCTTCAACCATGACGGCTATTTTATCGCCGGCTTGCAATTTTTCATTTACGAATACGAGGACGCCATTCCGTGTAATAGAGCCTTTAAACTTGGCACGAATGAGCAGACGACGCGATACGCCATACCGCTTTTGCAGTACTTCCCGCACGGTTTGCCCTGCATCTGCCTCATCCACCGTGAAGCTTATTAATTCTTCTAGCATGTTGTCTCTCCTTTAAGTCTTCCCTCCCCCTCAGTATAGCAAAAAACGATCATGGCTGTTTGGCCATAACCGTCTGGAGTGTCTATCAACTGTTTTCTTTCACTTCGATGACAAAGGCATGACCTGCATCGCCTTGCGTCCACTGACCGCGAACATCGAACAAATACCAGCCCGGCTGTTCGGGTGCCTTCCACTGATTGCCGTTTTCCACTGCTTGCTCCACTTCTTTCATACCGTTCCATTGGGTTACCTTGAGCGTATTTGCAGTTGGCTGCTGGGCAAAAGTGACGGTCAGCGTCGCCCCGGGCTTTACTTGCAGGGGTGCAGGCTTTTGCTCTGCGATGAGTTCGGGTGGTGCCGCCGTATCCTTGCAGATCGCTTCGCTATTATAGCTCCAGCAGGAAGATGCTGGCACCGTCGCAGCTGTTTTTCCGCTCCATTCAATCACTGGCTGTGGTGGTTCCGCGAGCTGCGAAGTCCCTTGCGCGGATGATCCGTTCCCACACCCCGTCAGCAACAGTGTCGCTATCAAAAATAGTTGACCAATCCATCCTACCTTTTTCATCCAATCACCTCAAACCTATGACGCGAGAAAAAGGGGATTCGTTTCATGCGACTTGGCTCAGTCGATCATTGCCCTACGATTGCCACACACTCGTTGGAATCGAAAAAGTAGTAGAAACCTCTTTCAAATAGTCATCGAGCTGTTCTGCCGGATTATGGATCGGTTTGCCATGGCACACTTCCAAATGGCGTGGTCGCAATTGACGGACGATCAAACTGCTTTTGAGTGCTTGAGCCATATCCGCCGTAAACATCGGCATGGGACGATGCAATCTGCCGCGTTTGGAAGTAAACAAGTCTCCCGCCAAAAGCACTCCATCCTTTTCGTGATAATACACCACATGCCCCGGAGAATGACCGGGTGTCAGATAAGGTTGCAGTCCGCCAATTGGGGCTACATTCCCTTCGGCATCCTCTGGCAAAGGCTGAGCCAAGCCAGGCTGGACGTTTACTTCCAGCTTTTTACGACGAGGATACAGCTCTTTCCCTTCCATATACGGAATCTCGATTCGATGGGCAAAGACTGGTACGGATTCTTCCGCCGCGATTTTTTTAACGGCCCCCACGTGATCCGAATGACCATGCGTCAGCAAAATTCGTTTGAGTGGTCCCGCATTCAACTGCTTGATAAAAGCCATAATCCGTTTCGTCATAAATGGCATCCCTGCATCGACAAGCGTAACGCCATCTTCTTCCCTGACAATCCAGACCCGCAAAGGAATCAATAACCACGCTTTGATACACCAAATGTTCGCCGAGATTTGCTCCACTCTGATCATTCTGTCGTCACTCCCTGTTCCTTATTTTTTGACTTCCTGCGAGAAAAACATCTACAGCTAAAGCGAATGTAGGTGCCAGCCTTTCCATCAAGCTGTCCAACGGTTCTTCGGAATGTGTATACGTACCAACGATGCCGTGCAGCGTGTAGAAGTAAATCCTTGCATGGGCAAGCGCATTTTCTTCCTCCATCTCACTTGGCAAGCATCTCCTTACAGCCTCCCTCAATAAACCAAACAATTGATTGCGCAGCGTTTGCAATTCTTTTTCCGGTTCCTCCACATCGATCCGAGAGGCTTTGATCATGAAGAACAAGGTATACATCGTTCGATTGCGCAAGCAAAAGTGGATGAACTGACTGCTGAGTTCACGCAGGTTCTCTTCTGGTGTTCTTCCGTGTTTGGACAGTGCTTCTTCCATTTGTAGAGTTAAGCTTTGCAACGGTTCCTTGGACAGATGATGAAGCAGTGCTTCTTTGTCCTTGAAATAAATATAGAGGGTTGTATGGGAACAGCCGGCTGCTTTGGCGATTTCCCTGATGGATACCGTATCAAAGCCTCTGGTAGCGAAAAGGTCTGCTGCTGCCGTCAAAATCGCCCGTTTCGTTTCTTCTGAGCGTATTTCTTGTTTGCTTGCCATGTGTGATATTCAGCTCCTTACTTCTTGCAAAACTTCATAACCATCGGTTAGTAACCGTTGGTTATAATATAACCACTGGTTACCAATTCCGTCAAGACTATTTTTTCCATTCGCTGTAAATAAAAAAACCCCCTTTTCGTCACTTGGACAAAAAGGGAGCCTCTTATGAAAAGGATTGTTTTAGCTTACTTCGCAGCTTGTGCAGCAGCAATCGCAGCTTCGTAGTTTGGATGCTCACCAGCAGCAGCCACATACTCAGCGTGTACAACCTTGTCGTTTGCATCGATTACGAATACAGCGCGAGCCAAGAGACGGAATTCTTTGATCGCTACGCCGTAAGCTGTACCGAAGCTCAGGTCTTTGTGGTCAGATACTGTTTTCACTTTGTCGATGCCAGCAGCACCGCACCAGCGGTTTTGCGCGAATGGCAGGTCAACGGAAACAGTCAGAACAGTAACGCCATCCAATTTCGCAGCCTCTTCGTTGAAACGGCGAGTTTGTGCATCGCACACGCCAGTGTCAATAGAAGGGATTACGGAGATGATGCGAACCGTGCCTTTGGAATCTTCCAAAGTTACAGGGGACAGATCGCCACCTACTACAGTAAAGTTAGGAGCAGTATCTCCTACTTTGATTTCAGGACCGAGCAGTGTTACAGGACCACCTTTGAATACAAATGCGCCTTGACGCTCAACAGCAGTTGTCATGATTTCTTCCTCCTCACCAAATCTTTCATATGTACTCAATTATCATACCCTATCATTCACTTTTTTTCACTATGCCAATAGTAGAAATTACAGATTCACTTGCACTTTTTCGCTCCGCTTGGCTTGTACCTCGGCGATTCGTTTCACTTCATGCTCATACTCCCAATCCGTTTTCGCATTCAGCTCATGACAGCGCATCAGCGCATGATAGAGGGCAAATGCGAAGGTAACCTGCTTCATTTCATACCGCGTTCCATGTGCTTTTGGCAATGCCGTGTTGATAATCTCAATTTGATACGTGGCTTTTTCCCGCTTGTCCCTGACTGGCACGATATACCCCATACGCTTTAAGACATGGCCGTAATCGAATTCTCCTTCATCGTCAAAATCAATGGTGTCGTCCGATGTTGCCAAATACTCGAGCAAGGTCCCCATATCCAGCATTTCGAAGCAAGCAGGCTGTGGCATGGACAAAACTGAGCCGTCATTGTTTACAAAATAAATATGGTCGCGATAATGAAAGATCAGTTCATCTTCTGGAACTTCGTCGGGAAACATCCAGTGATTTTGCGGAATCAGGTAACGCCAGATTTGTGCAGGTTCACAATGGAGTAATTCCATGGCAGGGCTCCCTCCTCTTCCCTACCAGTTTTGGCAAAACTAGCACTCGCTATTCAGACAGCTCCTGCATGTAGCGTCGCCAATTCCCATGCGGAATGTGCACCCCTGTTTGCTTGACCAGGTCTCGATCCAAATAACGATAAACGTAGACGTTCACGACCTGACCTGTTCCTTCCAGCGTCGCTGGCACGATAATCCGTTCATATTCATTGCGCGGATCTCCCTCGCCATAGTACGTCTCCAGCTCGTCCAGTCCAGCTAGCGCTTGCTCGTACACGTCAGGGGCAAACGTGACGATCTCCCCCACGACCTCCTGCTCTCCTCCAAGTAATCCCGGATAGCCTGCCGGCAAATGATAGATCTCTCCTTGAATCGTCGCAGGTATTGCCTCATGCTTATACGGTTTGACGTAATTCCTGTAATTACCAAAGCCCTTCAAAAGTGTGCCGTACACAAATACGGGCAGCCTTTCGTTCTGATTGTTCACGTTCATCCATCCTCCTGTATCGAAAAAAGTGTGTCTTGTGTCGAGAAAATTTTGTATATTTGTTCTATATATAATTTTAATACGTCTTCTTTTCCGAGACGTAAGGGGGAGAGAATAATGAAAAAGAGAAAAATCAATCGCCTACTGGTAGCAAACCGCGGTGAGATCGCCATTCGAATCTTCCGTGCAGCAACGGAACTCGGCATACGTACGGTAGCCGTGTACTCCGAGCAGGACAACGTTTCTATCCATCGCTTCAAGGCTGACGAATCTTACTTGGTCGGAGCGGGAAAAGGGCCTATTGAGGCTTACCTCGATATTGAAAGCATCATCGAAATTGCCAAGCGCAACGATATCGATGCCGTTCACCCAGGCTACGGATTCCTTGCCGAAAATGCTGAATTTGCAAAGCGCTGCCAAGAGGAAGGGATCATTTTCATTGGACCATCCCCTGCGCTAATCGACAAATTCGGGGACAAGGTAGAAGCCCGTCGTCTTGCGATTGAAGCGGAAATCCCAGTGATTCCAGGCACTCCGGAGCCAATCGAAACACTCCAAGAGGCGCTTCTCTTTGCCAAAGAATACGGCTACCCCATCATTATTAAAGGCGTATCTGGCGGCGGAGGCCGTGGCATGCGTATCGTCCGCAGTCAGGAGGAATTGCAAGATTCGTTAGATCGTGCACGTTCAGAGGCCCGCTCTTCCTTCGGTAATGCCAAGGTGTATTTGGAACGATACTTGGAACAGCCCAAACATATCGAGGTCCAAATTCTCGGTGACAACCACGGAAACATCGTCCATCTGTATGAGCGCGATTGCTCTGTTCAACGGCGCCATCAAAAAGTAGTCGAAGTAGCACCGAGCCTATCCTTGGATGACAAGCTGCGTGAAGATATTTGCCAGGCTGCTCTCACTCTCATGAAAAAAGCCGGTTATTCGAACGCTGGTACTGTCGAGTTTTTGTTAACGCCGGACAAGCGTTTTTATTTTATAGAAGTCAATCCACGCATTCAAGTAGAGCATACCATCACGGAGCTCATCACTGGAATCGACATTGTTCAGTCGCAGATTCGCGTAGCCGAGGGTCATGCCCTCTCCGATGAAGAAATTGGCATCCGGGCGCAGAGCGATATCCAGATGAGTGGTTTTGCCATCCAATGCCGCGTCACGACAGAAGACGCAGAAAACAACTTCCTGCCAGATGCCGGTCGCTTGTCCGCCTGGCGTTCCGGTGGAGGCTTCGGAGTAAGGCTCGACGGTGGCAATGGTTATCCAGGTGCGATCATTACCCCGTTTTATGACTCGCTTCTGGTCAAAATCTCCACGTATGGCGCGAGCTTTGATCAAGCCGCTCGCAAAATGCTGCGCACATTGCGTGAGTTCCGTATTCGCGGCGTGAAAACGAACCTGCCGTTTTTAGAAAATGTCGTGACACATCCTGATTTTTTGAGTGGCAACTACGATACGTCCTTTATTGACACCAAACCTGAGTTGTTCATCTTCCCTGGCCGTCAGGACCGAGGTACCAAATTACTATCTTATATCGGAGACACGATTGTCAACGGATATCCGGGTCTCCCTAAATCGGAGAAAAAGCCGCACTTCGACTCGCCTCGTATCCCGCGGACACCATTTACCCAGCCATATCCGGACGGTACCAAGCAAATTCTGGACAAAGAAGGTGCCGACGGTCTGGTACGCTGGATTCAAGCGCAGAAGCAGGTGCTTGTCACAGACACGACATTCCGCGATGCCCACCAGTCTTTGTTTGCTACGCGTGTTCGTACCTACGATCTCGCCTCCATTGCAGAAGCGACAGGCAAGCTCGGTTCTGGTCTCTTCTCGCTGGAGATGTGGGGCGGCGCTACTTTTGACACGACGATGCGCTTTTTGCAGGAATCTCCTTGGGAGCGACTGCAAATTCTCCGCCAGCGCATACCGAATGTCCTGTTCCAAATGCTCTTGCGCGGAGCAAATGGCGTAGGCTACACCAATTACCCGGATAATGTGATTCACGCCTTCGTCAAAGCATCTGCTGAAAATGGCATTGATGTCTTCCGGATCTTTGACAGCCTGAACTGGCTTCCCGGGATGCAAACAGCCATTGAAGCCGTACGTGAATCTGGCAAGGTAGCTGAAGCAGCGATTTGCTACACCGGAGATATTCTGGACCCGACCAAGACCAAATACACCTTGGCCTACTATGTCAATCTGGCTAAGGAATTGGAAAAAGCAGGTGCTCATATTCTCGCGATCAAGGATATGGCAGGTCTTTTGAAGCCGTATGCTGCTTATTCGCTCGTCTCTGCTTTAAAACAAGAAATCAGCATTCCGATCCATCTGCACACTCATGATACGTCAGGAAACGCTGGGGCTATGCTTCTAAAAGCAATCGAAGCAGGCGTGGATATCGTCGATGCTTGCGTCAGCTCGATGTCTGGACTCACTTCCCAGCCAAGCTTGAACGGGTTGATCGCGAGCCTAGCCCACACGGAGCGTGAAACTGGCTTATCTCTTGAATCGTTCAACAAGCTGTCTGATTACTGGGAGGATGTTCGTCCGTACTACCAAGGTTTTGAAAGCGGCATGAAAGCGAGCAACACGGAGGTGTACGTGCACGAAATGCCTGGAGGCCAATACACCAATCTGGAACAGCAAGCCAAAGCGGTTGGTCTGGAAGGCCGTTGGGACGAAGTGAAGCACATGTATGCTGTCGTCAATCAAATGTGTGGCGACATCGTAAAAGTGACCCCGTCTTCCAAGGTCGTCGGTGATATGGCACTGTTTATGGTCCAAAACAACTTAAATGAGGAAAACATTTGGGAGAAAGGCACACGCCTCGACTTTCCGGATTCCGTCATTCAATTTTTCCAAGGGTATCTTGGCCAACCGCCAGGCGGATTCCCGAAGAAGTTGCAGGAGCTGGTGCTCAAAGGTCGCGATGCCTTTACTGCACGTCCGGGTGAATTGCTTGCACCCATTGACTTTACGCAAGTTGCTGCTGAGCTGGAAGCCAAAATCGGACGTGAGCCCAGTCATTTAGACGTCCTGTCCTATATCATGTATCCGCAAGTCTATTTGCAATTTGAACAGCGCCTAAAGGAATACGGTGACCTGTCGGTATTGAATACGGGAACGTTTTTCTACGGATTGCGTCCAGGTGAGGAAACTGCCATTACGATCGAGCGCGGTAAAACGCTGATTATCAAGCTGGTTGCAGTTGGCGAGCTTCATCCAGATGGCCGTCGCATCATCTATTTTGAACTGAACGGACAGCCACGCGAAATTTTCATCCGTGACCAGTCTGCGAAAGTCTCTGAACTGATCCGCCGAAAAGCAGAAGCGCAAAACCCTGCCCACCTCGGTGCCTCCATGCCAGGAAAAGTACTCAAGGTACTTGTAGCTGAAGGTGACAAGGTACGTAAAGGGGAGCATCTTTTGGTGAGTGAAGCGATGAAAATGGAAACGACCATTCAGGCCCCGCTCGACGGAAAAATTAAAGCCGTCTATGTGAAAGCAGGCGAAGCCATTCAAACTGGCGATCTGCTCATTGAAATGGAGTAAGCATCGTCTATAATAGGAGATAGTAAATTGTTCCTGGGGATTCATTCCATTTACTTGTGAGGAGGTGACTGACATGAAAACGAATCGAGTCAGCCATGTTCCATTTACGCAGCGGGTAGGCCGCTATCATTCCCACATGCTTCAGGCAAAATTAAGCACGCCAGTCAATCCGGTCTTTCGTTATAATTTGCAGCCATTCTACACTCGTCAGCAGCAATGGACAACGGAGCTTTCCGATTCCTTATCGCGTCTGTACCGCTTTTCCTCAGATTTGGAGAAGAGTGCTCGGGAATTTATTGACGCGGGGAAAGACAACGAGACTGGACCTGACATGGAGCGATTACATGAGCGAACACACTCATTAGTAAGTAAATACAATCGCCTGCAGCTATTTCTTGCAGAAAAAGCAGATACCTTGACGACGCAAAAGCTGGATGCATTCGCTCAAGTGGCTAAAGACGCAGAGGAAAAACTCCAAACGTTTGGACTCAAGCTGTTACCAGATGGACAACTGGAAATGGACGATGAGAAATGGTTGGAAGCCGTACAGACCCGCTATGTGGACTATACAAATACAATGGAAAGTGTAGCCCAAGCATTCAGAGCAGGTACTTTGGAATTGCAAAGCAAACCCCTTGGCTCCTTTTCACGTTACTATGAGGAAGCGATGGCTCTCCATCCTTATATCGCCTCCTCCAGCTCGAGCCTTCATTATCAGCATGTTGCGAAAACAGGCTTGTATGTAAACGAACGCTGGTAATGCCATATACCTTCTACCAAAAAAACAGGTATGCCCCTTTTATGGAGGCATACCTGTTTTGTGCTTTCCTTATTTTCGATCCATAAGGTCTTCCAAATCTTGTTCTTCTGCTCTGGCGATAATCGTATTGGAGTAAACAGGAGTTTCATCCGATTTGGTAAACATCCCTTGAACTTTATCCACGATTTGCGGAACAGAATCCAAAATCCGGTCGTAGAGATGGGTCGTATTTTCAAGGGGAATCGAACGAATTCCTTGTTTGCCAACGACCAAAAAAGCTACAGGTGTGATGGAGACACCGCCACCACTCCCCCCACCAAACGGGTGACCAGAATGTTCATGCTGCTGATGGTGTTGGTGCCCATTATGATGGTGATCGTATTGGAACTCACTACCCCCGGCCGCGAAACCAAATCCTACCTTGGAGATTGGAAGAATGACACTACCGTCAGGTGTCTCAACAGGATCACCAATGATTGTATTCACGTCCACCATTTGCTTGAGATTTTCCATTGCTGTTCTCATGAGTCCTTGAATTGGGTGGTCTGCCATATTTGTCGCTCCTCCTTCCTGTCTGTGTCATGTTTTATCATTCCCCCAACAAATCCAGAGCATGTACCTTGCATAAGGGAATAAATATTCATACTCCCACATTTGTGTTTAGGCACGCGTAGGCGCAGCTTGCCATTTTCGCTGCTTGCTTTTTCGAACCCGCAGAAATACTTTTAGCCCAGAAAAAAGGAAATGACCCAAATAAAAATGCAGCACAAAATGCACTTTGGTATGTAAAAGTGGCTGGTTCCAAACAGGCTGTACACTCATCGCTGGCATAGCACGCAATGAAATGGCGTTTGACATTACGCCGACAATCATGCTTTTTACTCCCCAGATTAAGCCTGTCAAAGCACCTGTTTCTGCTGCCTGCCCTGTGCCCAGCACTGTATGCCATTCGAAATGCGTACAGCGAATTCGTCTAAACAACTCCTTTACCAACGGCATCAAATCGCGCACTCTTTCCAGCAACTCACGATAATTTTGATACCATTTCTTTACTTGCCTCCGCGTAAAATCTTTGACCCTCTCCCGAACCTTTCTTCCTTGCTGTATCGTTTCCTCTTTCGCTACCAGCTCTGGTCCTGCTTCTGTCAATTTCAAGAGGAGAACGGGAATATCGTATTTCCTTCGAATAACGCCCCAAGCTGTAATCGTTATCTCCAAATGATCATTATTGCCCTCGCGACTGTAAAAGCACGTCACCTGTATTGGTGTTATGATTACCAAAATAAATAGAAAAAGCAATCCAACGAACACCCAAACCATAAAAAAAATCCCACCCTTTCCACGTTAGTATGAGTGGAAAGAGCAGGAAATATGTTCAGCATTTTATTAATCAAGCACGTATACTTTGACGCCTTTTTGCAAGCCGTGATTTTCGGCTTCATTCACCGTCGGGAGATACAAATCCACATGGCGTTGCTTTACCGCACCACCGATATCAGCTGCCACTGCATAGCCGTAGCCATCAATATACAAGTGTGTACCCAGCGGGATGACATTTGGATCAACCGCTACAACCCCTTCGCGCAGTGGATACTCCAGATACGACAGAATCTTGTCGTTCGTGTAGCTGTAAGCAGTCGTCTGTACCGTTAATTCCTGGCGAAAAGGTGTACCGTTTCCGAGGGCTTTTGTCGTTCTCGGCTTATCCGGAAGAAAGTGAAGGGCCGCGTATGTAGCTGCTTCCGCTCTCGTCATATACTTGTTCGGCTTTATTGTACCGTCCTCATAGGCACTCATTAACCCGTTTTGCATGGCGTAAACGAGTGGGCGTTGCTCATTCTCTTTCACGCTGTTCCCATCCGGGTATTGGTTCAAAGTCTGGATCGTCGTAGACCACTTCAGGTTATTGACTGCTCCGCTGTCACCCATCGTTCTTACCAGAATTGAGGCGAGCTCTGCTCTTTTTACTGGCGCATCCGGATGTAAGTACAGGCGATTCCCCTGCTTTTGCCCATGGACAATTCCTAGTCGATAGGCCGTCTCTGCATAGGACGACAGCCAGCTGTTTGCAGGTACGTCCGCAAAGGATGATTGCTTGTTGCCAAGAGGTTCAATTCCTTTTGCATTTACAAACATCGTAAGCAGTTCACCCAATGTCACGTTGTCATCCGGTCGAAAATATTCGTTTTGACCAATTACGTCGGCTATGTAAAGTTGATTGATTTCTTGTTCTGCCCAATGGCCGCTAATGTCTGCATAAGGTGTTTCGTTCTTGTGAGTTGTTTCTGCCTCGACAACTGGTGTGCCTATAAGCAAAAAGGCTGCCAGCGAGGCAAGGATCATCCGTTTCTTCATCATCAACCTCCATGGGGAAATTTGCGAATCCTTTCGTACCATTTTATCGAACTATTTTGCAAAAACAATGAACAATAGTTTCCAGTCAAAAGGAAAGCCCTCGAACAGTATCCTGACGAATACTGTTTCGAGGGCTACATGAACAATGGTTAAATGGCAAAAATGTGTTTGCCGATCTTTTTCACGTGTGTACGAGACCAAATCCACTTGGAGGTTGCCGTAACAGGATTAAAGTAGTAAAGAGAATTGTTTGTCGGGTCCCATCCTCGTACGGCATCCCAAGCTGCCTGGTAAGCCGTCTTGTTAGGAGTCATCCAGAATTGTCCATCATCTACAGCGGTAAACGCTAATGGCTCAAAGATGACACCCGCGAGTGTATTGGGAAAGTTTTTGGACTGGATACGGTTCAACGCGACCGCAGCTACAGCTACTTGACCCTTATAAGGTTCTCCACGAGCTTCAGAATAGACCAGCTGCGCCAGCATCTGCATTTCCGCTTTGTTTACTGACACTTTCTTTAGAACGCGCCATGTATTTGGACCAGTGATACCGTCAATGCGAAGTCCGTATGCTTTTTGAAACTGTCTGACGGCCTTTGTTGTATTTGCTCCGTAAATGCCATCCATTTTGCCGTTGTAGTAACCCAGCATCTGCAAACGATACTGCAAATCCCATACATCCCCGTTCACACTACCGCGTTGAATCTGTGTAGCTGCCAGGGAGTCAGCCGAGAAAATAAACGCTACAGCCATAAAGGCAGCAAGCAAGGTTGTTACTGCTTTCTTGCTCCACCACATAAATTGTTCCCTCCTTTACCCAACCCATTCTACAAGTTGGCGAAAGTAGGTTCAATTCAAGTATTTTGGCACAAGTGGCAACATGTACCTGCCATTATCCTTTTGGTCGGAACAAGACGGCCGTGATAAATCCAAAGACGATGGCAGCCGAAATCCCTGCACTTGTCACTTCAAAAATGCCGGTAATAATGCCAATGACTCCATGCTGCTCGGCCTCCGCCATCGCCCCGTGCACCAATGCATTTCCAAAGCTCGTGATAGGTACTGTCGCTCCTGCTCCGGCAAAATTAACCAGTGGCTCGTATAGACCGAGTCCATCTAGCACTGCTCCAGTGACAACAAGAGAGGACATCGTATGGGCAGGTGTGAGCTTGACTACATCCATGAGAAATTGACCAATTAAACAAATCGTTCCTCCTACGAGAAACGCCCACAAAAACATCATGGTATCACTCTCCAAGTTACTCCGACTCAACAGCCACGGCATGGGCGATGCAAGGAATGCTTTCTCCCTGCTGGAAGGTCAACGGGGATAAAAGGGCTCCCGTGGCAATCAGCAAGATTCGCTTCCATTCTCCTTGCTTCATCCGCCGAAGTAGATGCCCGTATGTCACTGTAGCAATACAGCCACATCCGCTACCACCCGACCACACATTTGGATTTTCTCCATAAATGAGTTTCCCGCAATCGATGTAACGCTCTAATGGAATTTGCATGTGATGCTTGGGCAGCAGATCAGATAAAATAGCATGGCCCGTTCGTCCTAAATCGCCTGTTACAATCAAATCGTAATGGTCGTGAGGGAGCTGAAAGTCACGGAAATGCGACTCAATCGTGGATAATGCAGCTGGCGCCATCGCTGCTCCCATATTGAATGGGTCTGTCAATCCCATATCGACGACATGCCCGATGGTTGCTCCCGTAATCCGCAATCCCTTACCTTGACTGGCTACAACAGCAGCCCCTGCTCCAGTCACTGTCCATTGTGCCGTTGGTGGCTTCTGTGAACCGTACTCCGTTGGATAACGATATTGCTTTTCCGCAGCCCCATTGTGACTGGAGGTAGCAGCCAAGACGTATTCAGCAGCTTGACTATTCACCATGAGAGCAGCCAAGGCCAGGCCTTCCATCGCTGTTGAGCACGCTCCGAAAATCCCCAGAAACGGAATCGAAAGTGTCCGGGCCGAAAAGCTGGCAGATATGATCTGGTTCATTAAATCCCCGGCAAGCATAAAGTTTATTTGCTCTTTCGTGAGCCCCGCTTTCTCCACCGCTTTCGAGCACGCTTCTTCCAGCAAGACTTTCTCCGCCTTTTCCCAGCTGTCTTGTCCGAGATTCAAGTCTCCGTGCAAGATATCAAAGTCTTCGGCTAACGGTCCCTTAGCCTCAAAAGGCCCACCAATCGCAGCGTGCCCGAGAATGACAGGTTTTAAAGGAAAGACCCAAGACTGATGACCTTGGCGCATCCGTCAGCCTCCCATCGTAAACAAGGTTTTGATCAAGCCAACGACGAATGCCGCCGCCACTCCAAACACAATCACTGACCCCGCGAGCTTGAACATGTTACCGCCGACCCCCAGCACAAATCCTTCGCTGCGATGCTCGATGGCCGCAGATGCAATCGAGTTGGCAAAGCCCGTAACCGGCACACTCGTACCTGCCCCAGCCCATTGGGCAATCCGGTCATATAGTCCTAGACCGGTCAAAAGAGCAGAAAGAATGATCAAGACAGCTACTGTAGGATTCCCAGCGGTTTTCTCCGTAAAATCGAAGTAGTGAATGAACATTTCTTGTATCCCTTGTCCGATCATACAAATGCCGCCACCCACTAAAAATGCCCGGGTAAAATTACGCAAAAGCGGTCTCGGAGGCTCGTGCGTCTTTGCCAATTGCTGATACTCTTGCTGGACGGGAGTCAGCTTTTTCTTTTTTTGATCTGCCATGTCACCCACTCCTTTTTACCGTATCATGAACGGTTTTACTTGATCGATAATCTGTTGTAGCTGTTCCGAATCGGTTTGGTAGGTACGTTTCATCTGTTCATTTTTTGTACTGAGTGCATATAGCTCCAGATCGGCCTGGCATTTTTTCAATGTAGCAAAAGCCAGCTTCATCGCTTGAGCCCCAGGAACCATCAGTTTATCGTCATAGAGGTCGAGATAGAGCTCTCCACCTTTGTCTACTTGCCCGAGGAAAACATTTTCCAGAGCCACTCCCGCTTTTTGCAGCTCCGTGCGAACCCATCTGCGATTCAGACCTGCTGTTGCCAATGGCTCGTCCATGATCACCCCATCCAAAATGACTATTTGATTCTCTTCCGAAGGAGCCACTGTCAATTCAAGGTGTTTGGGTGTTACCGGCTGACTCTCTGATTTTAATAGGACACTGACTTCCCCGCTTGTTTCCATGAGTGCAAACTCTACATCGGCTACTCGGAACACGTTTTTGACTCGTAAGTGCTCCATCAAGTCTTCCGCGGTCAATCGTTCCTTTTTCAGATTGTCTTCCAATATTTTGCCTTCCTTGATGAGAACCGTTGCTTTCCCTTCAAATAAGTCACGGAGAAACTTGCTTTTGAGTGAAAGCCACTCCATTAAAACAGGGAAGAGCGCAAAAACCCCCATGGCGATCAAACTATGATAGATCGGTCCATCCATTTCGGTTGCCATGAAGGCCGCAATCGAACCGATGCTGATGCCGACGATATATTCGATGTATGTAAGTTGCTTGATTTGCCTTTTCCCAATGATCTTCGTCAATAAAAATAAGTACGCAACTGCACCAACAGCACGTAACGTGATATTTATCCAGTCAGGCATAAGCCACCTCCATCACCTGAGGTGATTTTTATAGGTAGTAAAACCAAGAGAGAGGGAGTCCCTCTCCCTTTCCCAACACTTCCTAGAATCCCTTAAACTGTGGTTCTTCCTTTTCCAGCTCCGTTACACGCTGCTGGAGGTTATCTACGATGGATTGCGTTTGCTCTGCTGCTTGCGAATACAATTGCTTCGCTTTCTTGTTTTGCGTGCTCAGAGCAAACGTTTCAAAATCTGCTTGTGCGCCTTTCAAGCTGGCAAGCGTTTGTTTTACTTGTGCTCCTACTGTCATATCCACTCACCTCCTAACACATATAGAATCCGCCTCTACCCATTATTTAATGCGGTTGTCTGCCCCATTTTCACCTGCCAATAATTTCCTTTTCTTAGAAAAGTAAAAAGAGAGACACCATAGGTGCCTCCCCTTCATCCAGCTTATTAGATTAGCCACGTCCAGCCAGTTGTTGCTCAGCAAAGGAGACAAGACGTTTTGTAATCTCTCCTCCAACTGAACCGTTTTGACGGGAAGTGGTGTCTGCTCCGAGCTGAACGCCGAATTCGGATGCGATTTCGTATTTCAGTTGATCCAGAGCTTGGTTTGCTTGAGGAACCAGCAAGTTGTTACGAGATCCGCTGTTGTTGTTAGCCATCTATATCACCTCCTCGTCGTTGGTAAGTTTAATATGTGTGAAGTTTTGCTTGTTCATGCGTCCTTTTTTTCTTCCAATTTTAGTCTGTTAATTGGAGAAGAGTCTGGGCAATTCGATGAGCTGCTTCCGGTCGCCCCAGCTTGTCCAAACCTCCTGCAAAAGCATCCCTTTTCTCAGGCTGACGCCATGACTTGATGATCTCTTTGATTTCTACCGGCGTTTCAGCCAAGATCGCCGCTTGTTGCTCGAGTAAAAAGGAACAATTATGCTTTTCTTGTCCGGGCAATGGGTGGAATAAAATGAGCGGTGTCTTAAGGGCAAGTGACTCCGCGCACGAAATACCACCTGGCTTCGTTATATAGGCGTCTGCTGCTCCAATCCACTGCCACATTTGCGGTTCAAACCCTTTCAATATAAAACGATGACAGGTGGCATCCGTACCTAGCAAGTCCGCCAGTCGTCTGTACAGGCTTGCATTCTTCCCTGTTACGACTACGATCTGCAATGGTTGCTCTTCCAACAGCAACTCTCGTACGACCTGCTCCACTCCACCATAACCGCCTTCTCCCCCACCAATCAGCACGGTGAATTGATCTGCCACGAGGCCAAGCTGTTTTTTCAAAGCCGCTTTGTCGGTATGCAGCGCTGTAGTAAAAGCAGGACGAACTGGAATGCCATAAACATGGATTTTTTCCGGTGCAATCCCATAGCGCTCGATTAGAGTTTGCGCAATTTGCTCATGTGCTACCATGTACGCATCAATTTCTGGATGAACCCAAAACCGATTAATATGGAAGTCTGTGGGCACACAAACGAGCTGGAAAGGCTTGGACACCCTTCTCTTTGCTTCTGCCAATGCGGACAAGCAGTATGCATGCGTAGCGATGACGACATCTGGTTTCTCTTCTTGCAACAGTTGGTTGGTTAATCTTGGGGATAGCCACCATCCCAGTGCTTTGGTCAATACTCTGCCCAGCAATTCTTCCTGTTCATAGATGCGTTGCCATACTGGTTGACCGTAGCGCAGCATATTGCGATAAAAAAAATGAGAGAGCACACGTAAGCTTGGACTGGCGGTTTTCAGCCCTCCCACCACTCGCGCCGATCGTGCCCCCTCCTTTTCCATTAAAGCTTCTTGCAAAGCTTCGGCAGCCATCCGATGGCCACTCCCTGCCCATTCCTCTGTCACTAACAGAAACCGCTTTGCCATTAGTAGGACTCTCCTAGAGGCTGCTTGCCCTCAGCATATCGATTGAGTAATAATTCCTTGGACATATAGACGCGCTTTAAGGGCATTTCATGATTCCATGATTGCAATCGTTGCTTTCCATTGGGATGCACGAATCTGAGCATGAGACGCAAGTACCATCGCTTGTATCGAAAAAACCAGGACATGGGTACATCAGAAATCGAGAATCCCAAAGGTTTTACCCCTTTATCAAGCATAGTAGTTCCCACTATCCCTTTTATTTGGTCTTTATTTTCCATGGAATTCAGGAACCTAGCTAGCTGCGGCAGTGACTGGAGGATATGTCTACGCAAGAGAAGTGCCACGCGCAGTTCATCCTTTACTTCTTTGCACAGCGTAGCAAAGTAATAATTGTGTATATGTAGCTTTAAGATCAAATCCCCTTCATGAATGATGTAATTATCAGTAGTAACGAGTGGCTCTCCCCGATAGCGTAAAACGACAACCCGAAATATATTTTTCCCTTTCTCAATATAGGTAAGTCTGGTGCAGCGCTGGTAGATCTCATCCCAGTATCCCCATAGCATCAAGAGGCTTGTATTCATTTCGAAATAGTTCCTTTCCCGCTATGTTTTCTTGCAACTCGATGTGACCACTTACAGTCCGTTAAAACGGTCCTGATCTTTGTCGTAGTATGCCCCAGAATGTACGATCTTCATCACTTTTTCACGTCCTTTTCATCCGTCCCCAAAACATGACCACTACGGCAGCAAATACGGGCAGCCACATATGATTGAGAAGCAAAGGATTCACCCACTTCCAGACATACGGATCCTGAAGACACATATCAACTGCTGTAAAGGTAAGAATCCCTCCGCCAATGATGACCATACTGGGAAAACGATTCATCATGCGGGCAATCCACACACTTCCCCACATTAATAATGGGATACTCATGACTAACCCCAGCAAAACTAACCATAAATCGCCATGTGCTGCTCCACCCACTGCCAAAACATTGTCCAAACTCATGACAAAATCTGCTACTATGATGGTCCTGACTGCCTGACCAATTGTCTGATTATGCGATACGTCTGCGAGCTCTTCATTCTCACCCAGCATCAGCTTACACGCTATCCATAGCAATAATAATCCCCCGATTGCCTTCACAAGAGGAATATCCAACATCCAGGTAGTCATTCCCGTTAGTACAATTCGCAAGAGGATTGCACCCAATGTCCCATATAAAATTGCCCGTTTTCTCTCTTTTTGAGGGAGTCCGCGGCAAGCCATACCTATGACCACAGCATTGTCACTGCTTAATACCAGATCGATCATGAAGATGTGTACAAGACCCAGCCAAAAATACTCGCCCATCTCTGCCTCCCTGGTCCAATAAAGTTCGTCCATTCTACTTTATGCGACTGGAATCGGACTCATGATTGAATATTTTTCCGAAAAAAGGCGGTTTTCAGCGGATTTTGTAGATAAAAACTTCCGAAAAAAATACATTTTATTGCGAAATCAGGCTAATTATACCTTGTCTAAATTAGGCATTTTCCCTTACGATTTTAGTGGGGTGGATAAGAGATGGTGGAGACTGTGACGCTAAACCTTTATGATGTTTCAAAGAAGATTATAGACTTAACACCAAGCATCACCACAATATGGCTGCAAGAAATTGTTCGCAGCATGGAAATTCCTGTAACCATTCCTCGCGATTTTGCAGAAAAACGAACAGTGCTCTTGGCTCGCTATCTGGTTGAGGATGTAGATCATGACATGCAGACTTGGGCATTAGATATGGGAGAGTGGCTTCGTTCTCAGGAATTCCCCTTCTCCTCCATTTTGCGCACATACCAATTGTACCGGAATGTATTCTGGCGGGTTCTCCAACCGGAATTACAGAGATGGTCCCTCTCCTCACAAGAAATGCACTATTTGGAAAGCCAACTGGGCAAGGCCATGGATGAAAGTGTTTTCTGGGCTG
Organism: Brevibacillus sp. AG162; assembly: GCF_006715575.1. Taxonomy (NCBI): domain Bacteria; kingdom Bacillati; phylum Bacillota; class Bacilli; order Caryophanales; family Paenibacillaceae; genus Brevibacillus; species Brevibacillus sp. AG162. The sequence goes on along the minus strand of NZ_VFNO01000001.1, from coordinate 2,296 downwards.
TTTATCATTTTGAACAAATGATGAATAAAGAGCTGGTCCAGAAGGAAGAAACGATCTCCTATTTGCATAACGACAAACTGACCATGCTCGGAAAAATTGCTGCCAATATGGCTCATGAGCTGCGCAATCCGTTGTGCGCTATTGAAGGGTTCCTGAAGCTGATCGGCGAGTCTACACAGGAACAGGCCCAGCTTCAGACTTATATCCAAGTCGTCATGCATGAATTTGAGAATTTACATCGGCAACTGACCGGATTCCTCAGCTTTTCCAAAAAACCAATTCTCGATGAAATTTTTAAAACCGTTCAAGTAGAAGAACTGCTTGAAGAAGTAGAAATGCTGATTACGCCTCGCCTCGTGGGAGAAAACATACGTTTTGAAAAACAAATCCACCCCTGCTTACTCGCATGTTATGAAGAAGGCTTGAAGCAAGTTGTCGTTAATCTCTTAAACAATGCCATTGACGCCGTGCAAAATCGTACAGACAAGTATATTCATGTTATTTCCACTTCTTCAGATGGATGGCTCTATTTGAGTGTGGAAAACAACGGCGAAAGGATTCCACCCGAGATCGTGGAAAATCTTTTCCAGCCATTCTTTACGACTAAACAAAATGGGACGGGTATCGGTTTATCCATCTGCAAAAATATTATCGAAAAGCATCAAGGCACGATCCATTGTGATTCCAACGAAAAACGCACACGCTTTATCGTTTCTCTGCCGATTGCGAATGCCCAGGAGGTTGGTCCGCGAATGGAGGCTCTCTAGGGGTCACCCTCTTTTGAATCACGCAAAAAAGCCCCCTGACAATGCAGGAGGCAAGGCAAGAGATCCGTTACCAATTTCATCGGTAAGCGACCTTAGTTTTACTGTACACGAAAACATATGTTTCTACCATAGAAAACGTCAGACAGCTTTCGACAAAAATTTATACCTGTATTGAACAAAGGCTTATCTATTCAACGTTTGGATAAGCCTTCATACTTTTGCCTCAAGTAAAAATAGGCCTGCTTTCCTAGACGCAAAAAAGCAGAGAACCTATTGGCTCTCTGCTTTATGTATGGAGCGGGTGATGGGAATCGAACCCACGCGACCAGCTTGGAAGGCTGGAGTTCTACCATTGAACTACACCCGCATCAAAATAGATGCTGGTGCCGAGGACCGGACTTGAACCGGTACGGGAGAAACTCCCGACAGATTTTAAGTCTGTTGCGTCTGCCCATTCCGCCACCCCGGCAAACCTGAAAACGTGGGCAAATCATGGTCGGGAAGACAGGATTCGAACCTGCGACCCCTTGGTCCCAAGCCAAGTACTCTACCAAGCTGAGCTACTTCCCGACATTTTATCATCTTCACTTTTGTAGTAAAGAAGCGTGCCCTGAGAGATTCGAACTCCCGACCTTTTGATTCGTAGTCAAACGCTCTATCCAGCTGAGCTAAGGGCACATGTTATGGAGCGGACGAAGGGTCTCGAACCCTCGACCTTCGCCTTGGCAAGGCGACGCTCTACCAATTGAGCTACGTCCGCATTGTAAGAAAAAGTTGATTGGTGCGGTCGAGAGGACTTGAACCTCCACGGTGTTGCCACCACTAGAACCTGAATCTAGCGCGTCTGCCAATTCCGCCACGACCGCATTTTCCCATCCAAGTAGCCAGAGCTGTTGATAAGCTGACTTTCACTTTTCGGGTTTATAAAAACTGGTGAGCCATGAAGGACTCGAACCTTCGACCCTCTGATTAAAAGTCAGATGCTCTACCAACTGAGCTAATGGCTCATGAAAAATGGTGGGGAGAGACGGATTCGAACCGCCGAACCCGGAGGGAGCAGATTTACAGTCTGCCGTGTTTAGCCACTTCACTATCTCCCCAATTTCATGGTGCCGGCAATAGGACTTGAACCCACAACCCCCTGATTACAAGTCAGGTGCTCTACCAATTGAGCTATACCGGCATATCTTTAATTATGGCATATCTTTCATGAAAAATCAACGTTTTTTTATTCCGTTAAACCTTTTTCATGTTTATGAACTATGCCATCTCGTTAAGAAAGATGGCGGAGCTGACGGGACTCGAACCCGCGACCTCCGGTGTGACAGACCGGCGTGAACTCCAACTTCACCACAGCTCCATGTTTGGTTGCACCCAATGGGCACTTCGATCCTACTTGATCACAATGATTACTCAACGTAGAGCAAGTAGAAAATTTGGTTGCGGGAGCAGGATTTGAACCTGCGACCTTCGGGTTATGAGCCCGACGAGCTACCGAGCTGCTCCATCCCGCGATAGTCAGGACGACT